>NZ_JBWKRC010000037.1:0-527 GCF_059419085.1 Mesorhizobium sp. GW821-FHT07A06 | reverse complement strand
GTCGGCGTGATGCGCAGCCGCTCGGTGCCGCGCGGCACGGTCGGGTAGTTGATCGGCTGGATGTAGATGCCGTGGACGCCAAGCAGCCGGTCGCTCGCCATCTTGCAAAGCTCCGGATCGCCAACCAGCACCGGCACGATATGGGTCGCCGATTCCATCACCGGCAGGCCGGCGGCCGCCAGGATGTGTTTGGTTCGGCTCGCCTGCTGCTGCTGCGCGTCGCGCTCGGCCTGCGAACGCTTGAGATGGCGGATGGAGGCGGTGGTGGCGGCGGCGATCGCCGGCGGCAGCGCCGTGGTGAAGATGAAACCCGGCGCATAGGAGCGAACCGCGTCGATCACCGCGCTGGTGCCGGTGATGTAGCCGCCCAGCGTGCCGAACGCCTTGGCCAGTGTGCCCTGGATGATGTCGATGCGGTCGGCAAGGCCTTCGCGCTCGGTGATGCCGCCGCCGCGGGGTCCGTACATGCCCACGGCATGGACCTCGTCGATATAGGTCATGGCGTTGTAGCGCTCGGCGAGGTCGAC
>NZ_JBWKRC010000036.1:0-602 GCF_059419085.1 Mesorhizobium sp. GW821-FHT07A06 | reverse complement strand
GGAATCGTCGGCCATTCGCAGGTTGCGCCGCTCATCGTCGACGCGCTGAAGCGGCTCGAATATCGCGGCTATGACTCGGCCGGCGTGGCCACCATCGAGAAGGGTGAGCTTGGCCGCCGGCGCGCCGAGGGCAAGCTGATCAACCTCGAACGCCGCCTCAAGGACGAGCCGCTCGGTGGCACGATCGGCATCGGCCACACGCGCTGGGCAACCCATGGCGTGCCCAACGAGACCAATGCGCATCCGCATTTTTCCGACGGTGTCGCCATCGTCCACAACGGCATCATCGAGAATTTCGCCGAGCTGCGCGATGAACTGACCCGCGACGGCTATTCCTTCTCCTCGCAGACCGACACCGAGGTCGTCGCCCATCTGGTGGCGCGCGAACTGGCCAGGGGGCTGAAGCCGGTCGAGGCGGCGCACCAGGCGCTGAAGCGGCTCGAAGGCGCCTTTGCGCTGGCCATCATGTTCAAGGGCGACGAAGACCTGATCGTCGGCGCCCGCAACGGCCCGCCGCTGGCCGTCGGCCATGGCGACGGCGAGATGTTTCTGGGGTCCGACGCCATCGCGCTGGCGCCCTTCACCAATTCGATCACCTATCT
>NZ_JBWKRC010000035.1:0-606 GCF_059419085.1 Mesorhizobium sp. GW821-FHT07A06 | reverse complement strand
GCCAGCAAGGGCTGCAGCTTTACGGCGTGTCATGGAGCCGAGTTCGGGCAGGATAGCCAAGAGCTTGGCCGCCACGATCGGGCCGAGACTGTCCATGGCTGTGCAGATGGCGGCTCGATGCTTGAGGGCGCTGCTGTTGGCGATCAGTTCGCGGATCTCGACATCGATGATTTGGAGCTGGCGCTCGACGACTTTGACCACGGCCTCGAAAGAGGTCGCGAGCTTGCGGCCGCCAGGTGCCTTGGCACGATTCTTCTCTGCGATTTTGATGGCAATGAGTTCCTGGCGGCGGCGAACCAGGGCGCGCAAGCGGGTCTCGTCGGGGTCCGGAGCTTGCCAAAGGGACAGTTTTGCCCAGCGTTCACGGCCGTAGGCTCTCAACATCGCGGCATCGATGGCATCGCTCTTGCCGTGCGTGCCGAAGGAGCGGATGTAGCTCTTGACCTTGAGCGTGTCGGCGCGATGGCAGGCGATGCCGGCGCGCAGGCACTCTTCGAGCAGCAGGCTTTCATGGCCGCCTGTCGGCTCGCACACGACAAGGTCGATGTGTTTGTAGCTCTTCAGGAAAGCACGGACAGCTCTGCGCTGATTGAGGATGGTGCTGGT
>NZ_JBWKRC010000034.1:0-662 GCF_059419085.1 Mesorhizobium sp. GW821-FHT07A06 | reverse complement strand
CCGGAAGAGAAGGCGCGCGGCATCACGATCTCGACGGCCCACGTCGAATACGAGACGGCCAACCGCCACTACGCCCATGTCGACTGCCCCGGCCACGCCGACTATGTGAAGAACATGATCACCGGCGCCGCGCAGATGGACGGCGCGATCCTGGTCGTTTCGGCCGCCGACGGCCCGATGCCGCAGACCCGCGAGCACATCCTGCTCGCCCGTCAGGTCGGCGTGCCGTCGATCGTGGTGTTCCTGAACAAGGTCGACCAGGTCGACGACGCCGAGCTGCTCGAGCTGGTCGAGCTCGAGGTTCGCGAGCTTCTGTCGAAGAACGAATTCCCCGGCGACGACATTCCGATCGTCAAGGGTTCGGCGCTGGCCGCTCTTGAGGATTCGAACAAGACGATCGGCGAGGACGCGATCCGCGAGCTGATGGCTCAGGTCGACGCCTACATCCCGACCCCGGTTCGTCCGCTCGACAAGCCGTTCCTGATGCCGATCGAGGACGTGTTCTCGATCTCGGGCCGCGGCACGGTCGTGACCGGCCGCGTCGAGCGCGGCGTGGTCAAGGTTGGCGAGGAACTCGAGATCATCGGCATCCGTCCGACGACCAAGACGACCTGCACGGGCGTGGAAATGTTCCGCAAGCTGCTCGATCAGGGCCAGGCTGG
>NZ_JBWKRC010000033.1:0-708 GCF_059419085.1 Mesorhizobium sp. GW821-FHT07A06 | reverse complement strand
TGTAGCTAACAGCAGGCAAGGTCATGACAGCCGTGCCTATGCCACAATCGCTGAGCCGAAGTTAATGTGACAAGCCCCGAACGCAGGGCCGCAGTCATGGACGTCCGCGCCGGCGAAGCCGAACGTCATGCAGCACGTGCATCCTGTTGACGCCTCGATTTCCGCGAGTCTCTGGTAGAAGCCGGCGGCCGGTTCGAGCGTGGTGCATTGCGCCGTCAGGTCGAGCAGGTAGGGGATCTGCCGAAAAGCCCTGCAGGCAAGGCCGCCGCCGGCAAGCGTCAGCAGCGCGTCGATCGCCCGCACCCCGGTCCGTGCCATGTCAATATGCGGGTAGGTGCGATAGGCGACCAGCACCGTGGCGAGATCAGCCATCCTCGGCGACAGATTGGCATGGAAGTCGAGGCTGGCGACGATCGGAACGTCCGGACCCAGTATCCACCTGATGCGCTCAAGCAGTTCGCCTTCGCCATCCTCCTGCCCTAGCGCGACCATGGCGCCGTGCAATTCGAGATAGAGCGCGTCGAGCGGGCCGGCGTCCTCGATGCAGCCGACGAGGCGCGTGCTCACGGCCTCGAAGCAGGATCGTGAGACGATCGGGCCGGGGATGGCCGCCGCCCAGAGCAGCGGCACAGGGCTTGTCACATTAACTTCGGCTCAGCGATTGTGGCATAGGCACGGCTGTCATGACCTTGCCTGCTGTTAGCTACA
>NZ_JBWKRC010000032.1:587-736 GCF_059419085.1 Mesorhizobium sp. GW821-FHT07A06 | reverse complement strand
TGGTCAGCACATTGCCGCTCACCGGATTGGGCGCCGTGTCCTCTTTCACCGAATTGATGTCGGCGACCGCGACCGGGCCGTCATTGGTGCCGTTCACCGTGATGGTGACGTCCTGCGTGGTGGTGGCGCCCTTGTCGTCGGTGACCGTC
>NZ_JBWKRC010000032.1:0-490 GCF_059419085.1 Mesorhizobium sp. GW821-FHT07A06 | reverse complement strand
GCGTGTCTTCCGTGACCGAGCCGGCCTGCACGCCCGAGGTGATCACCGGGCCGTCATTGGTGCCGTTCACCGTGATGGTGACGTCCTGCGTGGTGGTGGCGCCCTTGTCGTCGGTGACCGTCACCGTGAAGATCTCGACGTGGCTCTCGCCCTGGGCGAGGTTCTGGTGCGCGGCATTGTCGAGCGTGTAGGTCCAGGCGCCGGTGGCCGCATCGACGGCGAACGAGCCGTAGCTGCCGGTGGTGTCGCCCGAATAGGCCTGGGTGGCACCATTGTCGACGTCGGAGGCCTGGACCTGGCCGGTCGCCGTCAGCTGCGTGTCTTCCGTGACCGAGCCGGCCTGCACGCCCGAGGTGATCACCGGGCCGTCATTGGTGCCGTTCACCGTGATGGTCAGGTTGGCGGTCGATGAACCGCCATGGTTGTCGGAGTTGGTGTAGCTGAAGACATCGGTGACGCTGGCGCCTGCGGCCAACGCCTGCACCGAGGC
>NZ_JBWKRC010000031.1:0-809 GCF_059419085.1 Mesorhizobium sp. GW821-FHT07A06 | reverse complement strand
GGCGCTGTCACGTTGTTTGTAGCAATACAGCCTGAAGCGCCGGGAGCAGATATCAGGCGAGCGTTCCGGTTACGGCTTTCCATTGCGCCATGGCACCCTGGCGGTGAAGGTGGATAGCAAAGGCTGAACGTTTGGGACGGGGTGAGACGAAGAGGTTGCGCAGGGCCGAGAAGATCGAGACGAAGCGTTGCAGGCCGCCCGGCGATCGAAAACCTTGCATCATTCGCTCTCGTTTTCGCAGCGGCACATGCGAATTCTCGGCCCGATTATTGAGCCCCTTGTGTGAGCGATGTTCGACACCGGGCATGACCTGACGCCTTGCCGCTCCGTAGGAGCGCAGCTTGTCGGTAACTATGCGCTTCGGCGCGAGCCCTTGATTCTTCAGCAGCCGGATCAATAATCGCCTGGCGGCCTTGGTATTGCAGCGGGTCTGGACGATCTCGTCAAGCACATAACCATCCTGGTCAACGGCTCGCCACAGCCAGTGTTTCCTGCCAGCGATGGAGATTACCACTTCATCGAGGTGCCAGACATCGTTCGGCGAAGGCTGCTTGCGGCGAAGACGACGGACATAGTCGGGGCCGAATTTCCTGCCCCATCGACGGATCGTCTCATAGGACACGACGATCCCGCGTTCGAGCAGCATCTCCTCGACCAGGCGCAGACTCAGCGGGAACCGATAATACAGCCAAACCGCATTCGCGATGATGTGGGGTGGAAAGCGATGGTTCTTGTAGCTAACAGCAGGCAAGGTCATGACAGCCGTGCCTATGCCACAATCGCTGAGCCGAAGTTAATGTGACAAGCCC
>NZ_JBWKRC010000030.1:0-979 GCF_059419085.1 Mesorhizobium sp. GW821-FHT07A06 | reverse complement strand
ATGGTTTCGACGAGGTGGCCGATGTGGCGCCAGGTGTCCTCGACGGTACGTTTCTGAGCTTGGCGCATCCAATGTTTGATCTTGGCGAAGGCCTGCTCGATCGGATTGAGGTCTGGAGAATAGGGCGGCAGGTACCAAAGCCTGGCGCCGGCAGCCTTGATCATCTGCCTGATGGCCGCCGACTTATGACTTCCCAGATTATCCATGACGACGATATCGCCGGGCTTCAGCACCGTGATGAGCTGCTGCTCGACATAGGCGCGGAAGCATTGGCCGTTGATCGGACCGTCGAAGACGCAAGGCGCTGCGAGCCGATCCCAGCGCAGCGCGCCGAGGAAGGTCAGCGTGCGCCAGTGGCCGTGCGGAGCCAAGCCGCGCAGCCGCTTGCCCTTTGGCCCCCAACCCCGCAGCGGAGCCATGTTGGTCTTGATCCAGGTCTCATCGATGAAGACCAGGCACTGCGTATCGAGGCCGGCCTGCCAGGATCGCCATCGCTGACGCCTGCGGGCAACATCAGCGCGTGCCTGCTCAAGAGCGAACAGGGTTTTTTTTGAAGCTCAGGCCCTCGCGCCTCAAGAACAGCCACACCGTGTTGTGCGAGACCTTGATCCCGCGCCCATCCAACTCGTCCTTTAGCCGATGCAGCGTCAGTTCAGAGGTCTGATTGATCCGCTCCACGATGAAGGCCCGATGCGGCTCCAGAACGCGCTTGCGGTGTCCGCCCATCTTGCCCGGCGCCACCGAGCCGGTGGCACGATAACGCTGCGACCACTTCACCACTGAGGAAACCGCAACGCCAAAGCGCGAGGCAACCGCACGGCAGGTCTCCCCATCGCGAACTGCCGCTACTGCACGCTCACGAAGATCATTTGAAAGCGCTCGCGTCATCAGATGCTGGCCTCCTATCCAGCCAGCATCTTGAATCACAAACATCCGACTTTGGGAATCCTACGATTCCCCCAAATTAGGAAACGCTCTA
>NZ_JBWKRC010000029.1:0-1050 GCF_059419085.1 Mesorhizobium sp. GW821-FHT07A06 | reverse complement strand
TAGAGCGTGTTTCACTTACATTGAAGCATATCCAGCGTTGACGAGATAGTTGGCGCATTCAGCGGGTTGAAAGCTTTCGAGGAGTGTTCCGATACGTCGCCATGTGGCCTCGACGGTCCGTTCTGAAGCCTTTCGCATGAGGTGCTTGAGCTTGGCGAAGACCTGCTCGATCGGGTTTAGGTCTGGACTGTAGGGTGGCAGGTAGAAAAGCTTGGCTCCGGCCGCGCGAATGGCACGACGAATGGCTTGCCCCTTGTGACTTCCAAGATTGTCCATGACGACGATGTCACCGGGCGAGAGCGTCGGCACGAGGAACTGCTCAACCCAGGCCGCAAAGCTTGCACCGTTGATGGGACCATCAATGACGCAGGGCGCGTCGATGCGCTCGCAGCGCAGCGCGGCCAGGAAGGTCAGCGTGCGCCATTTGCCATGCGGAGCCTTGGCGACCAATCGGTGCCCACGAGGCCCCCAGCCTCGTAGCGGCGCCATGTTGGTTTTTGCCCAGGTTTCGTCGATGAACACCAGGCGCCGTGGATCAAGCCTGCCTTGATACTTCCTCCATTGCGCCCGGCGCCGCGCAATCGCCGGCCTGTCCTGCTCGCTGGCGAACAGCGTTTTTTTTGAAGCTGAACCCGGCCTCCTTCAGCACCCGCCACACCGACACCGGGGCTGCCACGATGCCGCGCTCGGCAAGCTCCGCCGACAGCGCTCGCACGCTCACATGCGACTGTGAGGCTACCCGCTCCAGCAGCCACACGCGATGTGGCTCCAAATCCCGGCCGGATTGACGCCCCATGCGCAACGCCGATGCGCTTCCGCTCAATCGTTGGCGTTGCGACCACTTCACAACACTCGCCACGCTCACCCCGAACAATGCAGCCGTTTCCCGGCATGTCCGGCCAGCCGCAACCGCTGCCGCAACGCGCTCACGAAGATCGTTTGAATAGGGTCTTGGCATCCGATGCTGGCCTCCGCCCAGCCAGCATCTTGAATCACAAAATCACCTCGGCGTGAATCCCAACCGATTCAAATCAACAGCAACACGCTCTA
>NZ_JBWKRC010000028.1:0-3798 GCF_059419085.1 Mesorhizobium sp. GW821-FHT07A06 | reverse complement strand
TCTAATTGTCAGCATGCCGGCCTGTCAGGTTTATATTCCTATTTCACTTTGGGTTTGTCAACCAGATAATCGCCAAAGGAATTGGCCGCGCCATCGCCCGGCAATTGGCCCTGGAAGGCGTGGATCTTGTCATCGCCGCCCGCAACGCTGCCGATCTGGACATCGCCGAGCGCGAACTGGCTGCGGAAACCGGGCGCAAGATCGTCGGACTAGGCGTCGACACACAGGACGACAGTTCGGTCAAAGCGCTAGTGGCAGGAACGATCGCGGCGCTCGGCGGCCTCGACATCCTGGTCAACGCCGCGGCCAAGCCGGGCGGGCAGACACCACCGCCCAAGCTGGCCGAGATCACCGACGACCTGTTCTGGGATGACGTGGACGTCAAGGTGATGGGCTATCTGCGTACGGCGCGTGAGGCCGCTCCCCATATGGCCGCCGCCGGCTGGGGCCGGATCATCAACGTAAGCGGGCTCGCTGCCCGGCAGACAGGCTCGATCATTGGCTCGATCCGCAATGTTGCCGTCTCTGCCCTGACCAAGAATCTCGCCGACGAATTGGGCCCGAAGGGGATCAACGTGACGGTGGTCCATCCTGGCCTGACGCGCACGGAAAAGACCGCTCCCCTGGTCGCCGCCCGCGCGGCTTCGGCAAGCGTTTCGCCCGAGGAAATCGAACGGCGACTTGCCGCCAATGTCGCGATCGGCCGCCTGGTCGATATGGCCGAAGTCGCTGATGTCGTCACATTCCTCGCCTCGCCGCGAAGCGTCGCCATCAACGGCGATGCGATCGCCTGCGGCGGCGGGATCATCGGGCCGATACACTACTAGAGCAATTCCAGGAAAGGCGTGAAACGGTTTTCCCGGGAAAAGCGCGTAGCGCTTTCCCTAGGGAATTGCGTCAAAACAAGGAGGTGGTCTGTAGGATCTGACCCTACTTTGCTTTTTGGCCGCCGGGCGTCGGGGGTGGGGCCGGCGATGGCTGTTGCGCTGAGTCCGAACCGACTGCGCCATCGATCGGAGGCGGGACAATGTCGTTGGCGGAATTCGCGGGCAGCCGGGGTGAAGCTTGCCATGCCACGCCAAGGCCAAAGCAAAGAAGCACCAGAGCAAGCGCCCCCGTAGCGGTTGTAATTCCCCAAGGACCGAGCAGGGCCAGCAGGAAGGCCAGGAGATTTGGAAATGAAGTTGCCGGCAGGCCATCCCGATCGGGGTCCGGTGTTGTCAGCTCAGTCATTGGCGCACCGCTTCTTCCCTGGTGGTGTTCGCGGGATTCGAGACAGCCTCATTGTCTGATCCGAAGACAGCTTCCCGGCCGGCCACTTCCTCTCGCACGCTTCCGAAAATGGCTTCGCTCAAGCGGCGGGGCGCGCCCGACAACGACCACCTGCTTTCCTCGCGGCGGGCAAGCATCATATCCGACGCGGTTTGACCGAACCGGATAAAGGCCGCGGCAAGCGCCATGGCGGGGATCGAGGCCACCAGATCGGCGAGAGGCGACGTCAGAGCCTCCGGCTGGGTCACGAAAACGACTCCGGTCCATGAGCCGCTGCTTGCCAGCGCCGCATAGAACGGCGCCAGTGCAGTGACGGCGGCCATGATCGAGCCAACGACAAGAAGAAGAAACCGCATCCGCTCCCCAGGGGGGCTCAACAGGCCGATCGTCAGGGATAGTATGGCTACGGTTGCTCCCGTGGGCTTGTACAGAACCCCTGTCGGCAGTTGAATGAACGTGCCCACGGACACCCCGCCATTGCCGAAGCTCAGGACGATTGCCGCCGCGATCATCGCGCCGAGAAGGATCGCACCTGCGGCCAGCGGCGCGCGCCGCAACCTCCTGGCCATCGGCATGGCAAAGTAGGCGAGCACCAGATCGAGCGCCTCGCCAGGGGATAATCCAAGGCCGAGGTCGATGCTGGTGTCAGCCAAGGCATGGCTGAACTTGCCGACAGGAAAGCCAGCGAGAGCGACGTGCAGACCAAGGGCGACGAGCACGGGCCAGCGGGGCAATCGCATGGCGCCGATCAACACGAGGACAGCCACTCTCACCAGGTCCGGATCGATCCTCACCGTCAAGCCGCTGGTCTCGGATCTGCTGGTCAAAGCCGGTGACAGCAGCAGCACCAAAGAGAAGATAAGCGCGAAGATGACAAAGGAATTGGCGGGCTGGCCGCCAAAACCTCCACCGAAGCGCAGCAGGCGCTGCGCCAGAGCGGGCTCGCGCGCGAGGCGCAGCAGCAGGAATACGAGAGGAACCATCCAGACCCCGCCGGGCGTCGACATTGGCGGGATGGTCACGGCCAGCAGGAAGGGCAACAATCCGAGGAAGATCGCCCGATCCGCAACGGGCCCATTGCGCAGGCCAAGGCCGAATGCCGCCGGCAAGGCGAGATAGGCCAGCCAGGACCATGTCGAGCCGCCGAGCCAGAACAGGACCTGCAGCATCCAGGTAAGCGCCGCTGTCGTCGAATCGATCGCGCCGAAGCCTTGCGCGCCAAGCTTGCTGAGTGCCCCGATGTTCATCAGGTCAGCGGTCGAGAGCCAGTCGTGCAGGGACGGCGGCAGGATAGCGACGGCCCACAGGGCAAGCACCACCAACCATCGCGCAACGGCCGGTTGCTGCTGTCTCTGCGCCAAGGCCGCGACAGGTGCCTTCGCTACCGGATAGATCTTCATCGCAAGACGGCAGAGGACGTAGCTGGCCAGGAGGAGCGAAATCACGGCGGCGGCCTGTGCCGGCAGTTGCGGGTCAACCTTCGACGCCAAGCCCGGCGACCGCATCGGCTGCGTGGTGGACACTATGCCAGTTCGCAACAGCAGGAGAGCAACGACAGCATTGGCGACAAAGGCAACGACGGTGCCGCCTAGAACAGCCTTGAGGAACAGGCTGATCCAGGCGGACCCAAATCGGCCGGCCGCACCGAGTGTCAGGAACCTCAAGGCATATATCGCCAGACGCAGCCCGATACGCCGGTTCCTCAAAACGAGGTACCAACCGAGCACGATGGCGCTCGCCAGGAGACCCAGGATCGACAAGGCCGCAGTCGAGGCAAACGTTCGATAATACAGCAGTGAAACGAAGGCCGCCGACGTGGTGGAGCCGAAGACGAAGAGGACGCGTTTCAGATTTATAGAATTTTCGCCTACAAAGGGAGCAGTTCCGATCAGAGGAAGGCAAATCGCGATATAGAATGGAATCTTGTAATATTCATAGTAGCTGTCGGGAAATTTGTAGATGATTGAATTTGCGATGTCGGTAAAAAGGAAAAATATCGTTATCTGCCAGAACAGGATGAATGCACCAAACGTCACCCTTGATTTTGAGACATTGGATCCTGTCGAAAAGGCAAACAAGAACGACATGACAGCGGCAGGAATAAAAGCGGCAAGTTCGTCGACAAAATTGTTCAGGGATATGGGAAGGAGGGCGAAGAGTGAAGAGACGGCTATCGAAAACCTGATGGAGATCGAATTTGCCTTACCCGTCTCGGGAAACTCCACCTCCGCCGGCGATTTGAAAATGAGCCTCGGCAAAAGTGCCGCCACACCCAGAAATGATCCATAGAAAATCCCGTATTGAATTATGTCGAATGCGTCTCCACCAGACCTTATCGACGAAACGGCTGCGTACTGAACGGTGTGGCACACCATCTCAACCAACAACACGCAGACATAAAATCCGTATGCATATGTGGTTGTCGGATAATTTCTTATACGAAAAATGTGGCGATTATCGGTTTGACAAACCCAATCGATTATGCGATAACGAATCCAAGGAGTTATCGCCATGCCCGTCCTGTCC
>NZ_JBWKRC010000027.1:0-4398 GCF_059419085.1 Mesorhizobium sp. GW821-FHT07A06 | reverse complement strand
GGCGATTATCTGGTTGACAAACCCAAAGTGAAATAGGAATATAAACCTGACAGGCCGGCATGCTGACAATTAGAGCTAGCTAATATATTCTATCCCTCAAAAGTGAGGGGATCATGAAACAGCCACGGGGATGGATCGCGCTGGCGTGCCTTGTCTTATCTGGCCACGCGGATGCCCACGATTGGTACAGCGGCAAGAAAGACCCGATTACGCAGGCTGATTGCTGTGGCGGCAAGGATTGCCATCCTATAGACCCTGGCGATGTCAGAGAGACGAAAGACGGCTACTTCGTCAGGCTGCCTCGCCCTGCATATATGAATGAGCCACAAGAGCCAGAGTGGTTTATCCCCAAGGAGCGCGCCCAAGCCTCCCTAGATGACCGCTACCATCTCTGCGAACGCCTAATGACGTTCTACCGAACGATCATTCCCCATATGAAGTTCGAGGCCTACCATAGATTCAGGTGGACGTGTTTCTTCGCGCCCAAGGGCACGAGTTAAATTCAAACTCGTGCTACCCAGCCGTAGGGGAATGGCTGCGCTATAATCGCTTACTAGAGGGAAACCCTAGCTCTTAGTTATGTCTGTTTTCGACGTGAACGAGAGGTGAACGTAAATCCTTGACAACATAATTTGAAAATAATATATGCGCCCCCTTCCAAAATGTTCCCGTTTTGTTAATCTCCCCTTCACACGACGTACGGCAGAATGCGGTTGACATTTTTGTCGGGAGATTGTAGGGGCCGCCTTGATGTTGCCATCTGGCAACGCTACATTCCTCTTGACAAGAGTCTGGAACTTCGTTTGGCGGAATCGTTTCCGATTTTGCCATTGACATAGTACCAGATGACCGAACCCAAACTCGCCCGCCGTTCATCGGGGCGAGTTTTGGCATTTGTGGTGAACAGAAAGGAGAAAGGCGATGAGCGAAAAAGATAGGCTGCTCAAATCTTTATTTGAGACAGAAGGTCTGTCGCATCTTAACATCAAATTTTTCCGTGGGCTCTCTGACGACATCTCTACGGAAGATTTGTGCCGCGAGGCTAACGCTGCGATTTTCCAGTTTGAGAAAGGCCTAGTCCAAGGCGCCCCGAATTTTGGGGATAATGCAGATTTAGGCGTCGATGTAAAAACGATGTTTGCCTAAATTCTAGACAAATGTCATGGGGTTAGCTAAACCCCATGACATGGATATGACCCTCTACGAAAAATTTTCTGCATACACTACGCTTCCAATCAGGATCGATTGGGTGCTGGCGCAGGTGATGGAAGATTGCGGCATTGATGAAGTAGAATTCATCAGCTGTAAAATCAATCCCGAGATTTTGCTTGGGATGCACAGGCTGTTTTCCCGCGTTAACGCGGACGGGTCAAAGCAAAAAGTACTCCATATATATTATAGCGATGTTCTAGACGGCGAAAGAATGCTCGCGCAGCGCCGGCTCGTTTGCTGCAAGGAATTGTTGCACACTTACGATAACGAAACTCAGAGCGCCACATCGATGAAGGCCGTTGACCTTTTAATCGAGGGCATTGTGGTGCCGCCATCGTCAGGCATGTCAGCGTCGCTTATTTCAGACCATAATGGTGCGCTACATGCATTGATGGTTTTGTTGCCACGAGATGCACTGGATCTTTTGATCCCGCAGTTTGAAAAAGGTCAGCTAAGCGTCGAAGATGTAGCTACGCTAGCTGGTATTCCAGAAGCCTATGCGCGCCTTGGCCTTTCAAAGATTTGGAAAACCATCGTAGAAGCGATTTAAGGTTCTTCTTTGGGGGTCGGCTCAGACTCCCGTGTTTGCTTTCGCCTAACTAGGTGCTTTATCTGCTCGTTGGTGAGCTTCGGCGCGTGGGCGATCTTGTTGACCACGGCTTCGAAGGCAGCGTCGGACTGATCCGTCTTTAGCTCGCGGGCGGCTTCCTCGAATTTCTCTCGTTGGGTTTTGCCTTTAGGTTTCATCAAATCAGTTTCTTTGCCTCATCAATTTCCTCTTCGTACACCAGATCGAAGCTGTTTTCGAGGATTTGAAGCCAAAGCTTCCGCTTTGATTTCGCCCATACCGCTCCCGAAGGCGGAAGCCTATTGATTAGCCCCGCAATAATCGGATCAATATCAGGCGGTTCAGAACCGCCGCCAGAGCCCTTGCGGCCTCTATCTTCAACGGCGGGCGGGGTTGGCTGCACAGGCTCCTTAAGCTCAATTACGTGCTGCGCCCCTTCCATTTTGGGGCGGACTAAGCGGTCCTTCCCACTATCAAAGAAGCCTGCGTAGTGAGCCGAACGTTCAAAGGACTGACGCGCCCGGTCTGTTTGCTTGCGTGGGACGCCCAGCGTCTCCATTTCGCGCTCCAGGGCCTTGGCAGGTGGCAGATTGTGTCCACGAAACTTCTCGTAGATTTGTTGATAGAGCGGGACGCTTAGAAAGGCCTCGACCTTAGCCGAATGCTCCGTCTCTGAAGCTACAGCACGTTTCCCTATCTCACTTAGCCTAAACGCGCTTCGCCCATCTTTCTCGACAAGAGCAAACGTCTTTGCCGCTCCCGTCTTCATGCGAAACGCACCACTGAGAGTTTGGCCCATTTGTGCGGCTAACTCGTCTTGGTCGCACGAGCCGAACGCACACCGCGCGTAGATAGCTCGCGCAACTTCCATTGCACCCTCAAGGGACACATATGGGAAATCGATTGTCGAACGTTCCCGTTTGGCCGCCTCGGCGTCTGCCCCCTTGGCAGCATTCACCGCTGCATCAAAATCAACTTTCTCGCCTACCATGGAGACACCTCGCGCCTTTCTACTAGGCGGCACACTACAGGAACATTACTCCTCCCGCAAGGTTAGTGCATAGCGAACGCGTAAAACGAAAAGGCGCGTATTGTGAATTCGGGCTTCTTTCGTTATACAGATTCGTGGCGGCTGTTTGTGCTGCCCAACATGGAAGAGGACGACGATGATAAGACCTGCCTAGCCCCTCGCGCTCTGGCCATTGGCGTCGGAGGGGCAGGAGAAAGCGAAAGGCCGCAAACCCGGTGACACGGGAATGCGGCCCAGATGACCAGCAGTCGGGAAGAGGCGGTAGGCCTCGCGACCACTAGAGGTTCACACCCTAGAATCGCATTTCTGCCGCCTCTTTTCAAGGCCCACCCCCTCGAAGAGGTGAAGAAATGGTCTGGGTTAGCCCCTACCAGCGCTTCCGCTTTGGTCGCACCGAATCTGTGTGCGGCCATTTCCGTAGCCGGTAATAAGGCGACGGCGGCGTTAGCCGCTTAGCCTTCCGACCAACGCAACTTGCCGGGGATTAGGTCCCCGGCTTTTTCTTGCCCTTCGCATATCGCCAGTAAGGCAGTTCGAGTTGAACCGGCTTTCGGAAGTGCGTCCGCTTTTCGTCAAGCAGGTCTATGATAGGTGAGGCGCTTACCAGCAGCGCCCTTCAAGGCGATGAAAGCGCGGGTGCCGTCATCAACGCCAAGGGCGATGCGGTTCGAATAACGGAAATCGAATTCGGCGAGGTAGCGGTGCAGGTGATGTTCTGCACAATGCTGATAGACGCCTTTCATGCCGCGCTTGAAAACGCTGTAGAAGCCTTCGACGGTGTTTGTGTGGATGGTCTTTTCGCCTTCGTAGCGGACATATTCGTCCTTGGAATGCGTGACGACATCGTGAGAAGCGAATTCCTGGCCCGCGCGGCGATAGATGCCGCTCTCGTCGGTCATCAAGGCGCTTTCCTTGGCGATGTTGGCGCGAACGATCGGCATCACGTTGCCCATGCGGGCGGTATCGACGTGAAAGGAACGGGCACGGCCACCACGCTCGACAAGCGTAACGACAGTGTTTTTGTGAGCGCCGCCGCCTGACTTAACCGGCGTACCCTTCAGGCGACCGATATAAGTCTCGTCAACTTCGACGGTCTTGCCGTTGCCGCCAAGCGGGGAAAAGTCGCCAGACGCCATTGCAAGGCGAATGCGATGGCACAGGAACCAAGCGGCCTCATAGGTGCATTCGAGTATGCGGTGCATCTGGTGGGCGCTGATACCCTTCTTAGAAGACGACATAAGGTGGATAGCCTGAAGCCACTTGGTCAGCGGCAAATGGCTTTCCTCGAAGATCGTGCCCATGCGGACGGTAAACTGCGAGCGGCAAGCGCTGCACTTGTACAGGCCATGACGCTCGACGCCGTGGGGGTTCTTCTTCGAAGGCTTGGTACGAACGCCCTTCAGGGAATAGTGGCGATCAACAGAGCCGCACTTGGGGCAAACCGGACCATTCGGCCAAAGAATGCCTTCCACATGCTCGAAAGCCTTGGCTTCGTCGTGGAATTCGGGGCGGGACAGGACGGGCATGGCGATAACTCCTTGGATTCGTTATCGCATAATCGATTGGGTTTGTCAAACCGATAATCGCC
>NZ_JBWKRC010000026.1:0-7979 GCF_059419085.1 Mesorhizobium sp. GW821-FHT07A06 | reverse complement strand
TTATCCTGACTCTGTAATCCTGTCTCAGAATCAGGCATTGAGGCGCCCCACCGACTGTTCCGGTGAAGCTCTTCAGACGTCCGGGTCAAGCGTTCCCGCAGCGTAGCGAGGACAACGCTTGACGCGGCGGCGGCACGACAAGCTGTTCATGGGGTGCAGGCGAAGTCCTGCACCCCTGCCACGCGGCGAGCGGGAGAGCGCGAGGGGAACCCCTCGCATTCTAAAATAATGAAGTTGCGCCGAAGGCGCTCCGTTTAGGTATCGTGCGTGCAGTTGTATTTTACCGATCTTGGCGCTGTTTCGCGCCCGCTTTCCATCAACGACCTCACAGTGGGCATCGCGCCCGGCACACTCGACGTGGTCGAGCGCGCCGGGCTGATTGATGGCATGCCCTTCATCCTGGCGGATGACGGGAGTTACGATCGCGATCTCAACAGGTTCTTCCGCGCCTGTCCGGGCATGGGCGCGCGCTCGCCGAACACGTGGCGCTCCTACGCCCGGGACATTCTCGTCTGGGCGCGCTTTCTCGGCGAGCAGCGCGGCGGCAAGACGGTCTGGCGGGCAGATCGTCATGACGTGCTGGCCTTTCACAGGGCACGCCGCCTATCGGATGCCGCGTTCCGTAACTCGGCAGCGAGCTGGAACCGGAGTGTCGCAGCACTCGACAAGCTTTATCGGTGGGCCATCGAAGAAGGGATCATCACGACCTCGCCGTTCAGCTACGGCGTCACCCTTCGCAGGGCGGCGGGCACGCACGCCGTGCTGGCCGTTACGATGAACCGGTCGCGCGAGCGTGCGGCGCGGCGGCACGATATGCGCTACATCGACCTCGGCCGCTACCTGCTGTTCCGCGACGTGGGGCTGATAGGCCGACTGCCCAACGGCACGGACGATCCGACGTGGCGAGGCCGCAATGGCGAACGGAATGCACTGTTCGCGGAGCTGCTGGTCACGACCGGATTGCGGCTGACCGAAGGCGGGAGCCTGCTTCTGGCCGATCTTCCCCGCGCGAAGGATGCTGGGTCGTGCTCGGTCCCGTTTGACCTTCCGGGTCCGATCTCCAAGGGCGGACGGCCGCGCCGCATTCGCATTCCCCGCCGCGTGTTGGCAATGATCAACGACTATATCGATCTTGAGCGCGCCGTCTCGTCCGCGCGCTCGGAACCCTCGGTTTCTGATCCGCTCTGGTTGACGCCGGATGGCACGAAGGTCGTCGATGCGGCAGGCAAACGGGTCCGGCTCGACCGGCTCACGCCGGGCGAGCGCCGGCGTGTGCTGATCGGTGCGCCTGGCAAGGCGCAGCACGCCTTGCTCTGGCTCACCGAAGGCGGCCAGCCTGTGCCTTCGGCCACCTGGGAAGCCGCCTTTCGCCGGGCCTGTGTCCGCTGCCGCCGCTTCGGCATTGATCTCGACGTGACACCGCACACCCTGCGGCACACCTTCGCCGTCAACATGCTCTCCATGCTGATCCGCGAGCAGATCGGATCGGTGTTCGATCCGCAGGATCGGCATGGCGCCGTCTATCGCCGGATTCTCGGCGATCCGCTGCAAAAGCTCCAGCACCTCCTGGGGCACGCTAGCGTGACGAGCACCTACATTTATCTCGACAGCCTCGCCGAAGCGCAGGAGCTGGTCGATGCGGCGGCGGATCGCTGGGCCGAAGATACGGCCGGTGATGTGGAATGACCACGGTAGCTGCGTCGGTGCGGCGGCCGGGCCGCCGTGCCCTCTTTCCCGAGGCGTTGCCCGATCCGGAAGGCGAAGCCGATGCTGCGATCGCGTCGCTCCGCTTCACCGTCACACTGGCGGATCGCAGCATCACGATCGACCTGACGACGCTGAGCGGTCGAACGGCATTGGCCCGGACTTTTGCAGGCGCGCTCTGGCGCGCCTGCCAGGTCGGCGGTCCAGCGGGCTCGATCTCGACAGCCTCCGCCTATGCCAATGCGCTCAAGCTTTTCTGGCGCTATCTCGATTTCGCCAGCCCGCGCGTTGCACGCCTTGCGGACGTGAGTGCTGCCTGCATCGACGGCTTCGATGGCTGGATGGAGGAGAGCGGCCTCCATCCCAATCACCGGCTGCACCGGATGAGCAAGGTGCTCAACCTGCTCCGGCTCGCCGACGCTGCTGAGCCCGGCCATCTGCCGTCCGATGCCTCGCGCCGATTGATGTATACGAGTGACCGGCCCGGCGTGCGCGCACGGCCGCGCGATGCCTATGGCGATGATGTTGCCGGGGCATTGCGGAACGCGGCTCGGGCCGATCTCACCACCATCATGCGTCGCTTTGCCGAGGCCGATCGCATCCCGACGATCGACGATGCCGATCGGAGCCGCGCTCTGGCGACGGCACACGAACAGGCCATGGCGGTGATCGATGCGGAAGGCATCATCGGGCACCGACACCCTCTCTTCAAGCGGCTCTATACGCTTCGCCGTGAGAGCGATTTGCCGAATGACCGCCTAATCCACGGTCTGCACGGCCGCCGGCACCTGCTCGCCGCCGATCTCGTGCCGCTCATTGTCCTAATCTCGCTCGACACCGGCCTGGAGATCGAAGCGATCAAGGGCTTGCGGGCCGACTGCCTGAAGAACCCGTCCGGCGGCTATGTCGAGATCGAGTATTGCAAGCGACGGGCGCGCGGCGCCGAGTGGAAGCGGCTGCGCGTGCGCGATGGCGGTTCCTCGACGCCGGGCGGCTTGATCCGCAAGGTGCTGCAGTGGACCGCTCCGGCGAGAAGCCGGCTTGGCGCGGACACACTCTGGGTTCACTGCGCCTGGGGTCGGTTGACCCCACGCATCCTCAGCATGAAGGAAGTCGTCGTCTCGTGGACCGGGCGGCACGGCATTCTCGACGGGCGCAGCCGGCCGTTCCGTCTCAACCTGACGCGCCTGCGCAAAACGCATAAGGCGGCATGGTACCGGCGCACCGGCGGTCAGCTCGATCGCTTCGCCGTCGGCCACAGCGTCGCGGTCGCGGCCAATCATTATGCCGACATCCCCGCACTTCGCCATCTGCACGAAGCGACGATCGCCGACGCCATGAGCGATGCGCTCGACGCTGCGCTGCTCCCGTGCGTCCTGTCGTCGGACGAGGAAGCTGCCGTCCGCGCCGATCCGGACCAGGCCATCGGTTTGCCAGTCTCGGGAGCGGCTGGCATTCAGTCCCTGTTGAGCGGCGAGCAGGACGTATGGCTCGCCAGCTGCGGCGGCTTCTACAAGAGCCCGTTCAGCGCCGAAGGCGAGGCCTGTCCATCGCCGTTCTGGGGCTGTCTTGAATGCAGCAACGCGGTGATCACCGCCCGCAAGCTGCCTGCGCTCCTGTCGTTCCTTGCCTTCATCCGGGCGCAGCGGCAGGCGCTCACCGAACATGACTGGGCGGCCAAGTTCGGCCGCGTTCACGGCCGTATCGCCGGTCAGATCCTGCCCCGGTTCAGTGATGCCGAGATCGAGCGGGCTCGTCAGGTCGCCGCTTCGGACGCGGCGCTCATCTACCTGCCGCCCGAAGCGGGTGCGCCATGATGCCGGCACCGATCAAGCTGCCGCAGCACGCCTCGCTGCCGTCGGTCATTTATGGCGACGGCGAGCCGGTGCTCGCTGGCATTCCGATCAGGGAGGACGCCGACAGCACGCAGCTTCCTCGCTTCGGTGACGATCACTGGGATTTGGGCGCTGCCATTTTCCGGGTGAACGCGCGCTATTCCAATTACCGGCTGAACTTCGCCCGCATCCCCGATCCGGTGACGCGGCGGCTCGCGAAGGAGTATGTGATCGCCCGGCTGCGCATCCATGTGCCGGGATATCGGGCGCCCTGCGGCGCGACCTCGGCGATCCGACTGCTTCGCTACGTCCAGAACTTTGCCGCGTTCCTCGGCGCACAGACCGGCGCCGTCGATCTCCGCCGTGTCGATCAGGCTTTGCTCAACGCCTATCTCATCCATGCCCGTGACGGCGGGCGACGAACGCCCCATGAGACGGTGAAGTATGTCGAGGTGCCGATTGACCTGCATCACCTGTCGCCATGGCTGACCGGCGGCGGGATCGGTTTTCTTCCCTGGCGTGGGCGCGCGGCTCACCGCGTTGCCGGCCGTCCGCCGGCGCCCGCCGAGAACGCCACGCCGCGCATTCCCGAGCCGATCATCGGCGCCATGCTGCGTTGGGCGCTCAAATATGTCGAAGTCTACGCGTCCGATATTCTCGCGGCGCGAGCCGAGCTGGACGCTCTGGAAGCCCGCTGCGCCCGGTTGATCGCGCGGGACACACGGACCGAACGGGCCATCGCCAAGACCTATCGCTCCCGCGTGGCGAAGTGGCTCGACGCGCGCCGGGCCGCCGGCCGGGGTGTGCCGATCTGGGAGCGCGCGCCCAACGCCGCCCGCCGGATTGATCCGCTGACCGGCCAGGTGATCCCGCCCTACAATCTCCACCTGATGCGCCTGCATGCTGGCGCTCCCGAGAGCGGTCGCGTAAGCCAGTCCGATCGGACCGCACAGCTGATCGACGAAGCGGCTGCCGAACTCGGGATCGAGGTTGGCGGCCTCGACACGCCAATCTCGAGCGATCCCGACACCGGCTTGCCATGGCGCGAGCGCTTCGACGCCCTCAGCCTCGCCCGCGAGGAGCGCATGCTGCAAGGCGCTTGCTATGTGGTCTGTGCCTATCTCACCGGCATGCGCGACAGCGAGGTGCAGGCCATGCAGCCGGGTTGCGTGTCGGCGGTGCGCAGCGCTGACGGCCTGGTCGAGCGCTACCGGGTGCGCAGCACCGTCTACAAACGTCATGGCGCGCGCGGCGTCACGGCCGACTGGATCACGATCGAACCCGTCGCCCGGGCCGTCGCGGTAATGGAGGTTCTCTCCGAACGCAATCGCCGGGAGAAGGGGCTGTCATCCCTGTGGGTGGCGCTGAAGGACTGGCCCTGGAGCGCTGACCATCTCGGCATGGGCGCGACCATGACGCTCAACCTGTTCCGCGACGGCCTGGATGCGCGCGCCGCCGACACTCCGGCGATCCCGCGCATCGCAGACGAACCCTGGAAGTTCACGACGCGGCAATTGCGCCGCACGATCGCCTGGTACATCGCCAATCGGCCGTTCGGCACCGTCGCCGGCAAGATCCAGTACAAACACGCCTCCGTCGCCATGTTCGAGGGCTATGCCGGATCGGCCCAGGCCGACTTCCGCCTCGCCGTCGAGCGTGAGCGCGCACTCGGCCAGCTCGACGATATCGTCGTCCATTACGAGGCCTTTCTTCGGTGTGAAGGCCCCGCCGGACCGGGTGCTGCGCGGTTGCGACGGGAGTTCGCTCGCGTGCAGGACGAGCTTGGCGATTTTCCCGGCCGGGTCATGGACCGCAAGCGGCTGCGCACGATGCTGGCCCATCTCGGCCGGACCTTGCACGTGGGTTTCCTCAACGACTGCCTGTTCGAAGCCGCGACTGCGCTTTGCCTTACGGAAGCGCCGGAGACCGAGCGACCGGCGCCGGCCTTGTCCCGATGCAGCCCTGATCGCTGCCCGAACGCCTGCTTGACCGTCCGGCATCGCGAGCCCTGGCAGGCCTCAATCGCCGAAGGCGAAGCGCTGCTTGCCGATCGTCGCCTGTCACTGCTTCAGCGCACAGCGATCATGAAGGACAACGAACGCAAGCGTCGGCTGATCGCGCCTCTCATGGACGATGATGCATGATCGCTCTGGGTCCGAAGAGCGAGGCTGCGTTGAGGGCGGCCATGGCAAGGTTGCTCGACGGTCGGCCCGAGCGCACCGACGGCGCGCTCACCGTCTCCAACCTGGCGCGCGAGGCCAGCGTCAGCCGGGCAACGGCGAACCGTGCGGTCGATCTTCTCGCCGAGTTTCGTGCTGCCGAAGCCCGCCACCGGCGATCATCTCCTCAAGCACTGAAGGACCGCGTCCGCTCCCTCGAAGCCGAGCTCCGCGCCGTGCGTGGTGCCGGGATGGCCGAACTGCGCGCGCTCACCCGCACGCTTGCGCAGCATATCCAGGTGCTGACGTTGCAGGTCGCCGAGCGTGATGCGGTGATTGCCGGCTTGCAGGATGAACTGGCGCGATCGAATGAGGCCAAGGTCGTTGCGCTGGGGCGCCGGTCGCGAGACGGCGCTGGCTGAGAGCCACGCAATTCCTCACTGCCGGCCGGTCCTGCGACCATCGGTCATGGCCAACGTCTCCTGAGCTCGCCCGTCGAGGCAGGGCTCGGTTGTGGCAGACGCTGCCGGCCCTTCAACCCTGTTCCGCACCAGTAACCGAGAACAGGGTGTGACGGCCCGGCTCGCCGCGTCTGCCCCTGCCGCTTCGCCCTCGACGGAGAGGGCGAGCACAGGAGGCACCGATGACCACCGATCGCAACAGCCAGGCCCGGACCGTCAACGATATCTACGAGCGCGTCACCAACCAGATCATTGCCGCCATCGAGGCCGGCGCCGGCAACTACCGGATGCCCTGGCATCAGGACGGAGCGGCCATCACCACACCCGTCAATATCGCTTCAGGCAAGGCCTATCGCGGCGTCAACGTCATCTCCCTTTGGGCTGCGGCGCACGCGGCCGCTTATCCCGCCGGCATCTGGGGCACCTATCGCCAATGGCATGAACTCGGCGCTCAGGTTCGCAAGGGCGAGCGCGGCCACCTCGTCGTGTTCTGGAAGATCGCCGATCGCCACGGCGCGGCGGACGCCCAGGACGGCGACGAGGACCGCGACGATCCCGCCCGGCGCATGTTCGCCCGCGGCTACACAGTCTTCAACTGCACGCAGGTCGACGGCTATACGCCACCCACAGTGCCGCTGCTGCCCGAGGCCGAGCGGATCGAGCGCGCCGAGCGCTTCTGCGCGGCGCTGAGCATCGACATCCGCCACGGCGGCTCGCGGGCCTGTTACATCCCCTCCAGGGATCACGTGCAGATGCCCGAGTTCGCCTGTTTCCGGGACGCCGTTGCCTATTACGCCGTGCTGCTCCACGAATGCGGGCACGCTTCCGGCGCCAGGCACCGCCTCGACCGCGATCTCACCGGACGGTTTGGCTCGGCCGCCTATGCCATGGAGGAATGCACGGTCGAGCTTCTCAGCGCCATGATCTGCGCCGACCTCAACCTCAGCGTCGAGCCGCGGCCCGATCACGCCCGCTATATCGCCTCCTGGCTCGAGGTGCTCCGCTCCGACAAGCGCGCCATCTTCACCGCCGCGAGCAAGGCGCAGCAGATCGCCGACTGGATGCACGCCCGGCAGGCGAGTGCTCGCCAACATCCCGAGAGGGGCGCCGCATAGGCGCCCCGTCACAAGGCGACGGAGAGGTGATCGAACGGGCTCGCCGTCAGCGCTGAATCAGCGACTTTCAATTCCGCATTGATCTGGATCAATGAGCGCGCTCTGTCCTAAGCAGATATCTTGCCATGGGGTAGTGGCGCGGAGCACATGAAGAGAAGACAATTCGACGACGAGGCAAGCAAGCTCCTACAGGCATGCAACGCCGCACGCCGTAGCGGCGCGGATTTCCCCAGCATTTGGCACGAGATCTTGAAGAACAATCTCCTTGTCGCCGGTCCCCCAATCCAGCACAGAGATGAAAGCGGGCCCATTCTGGAGGTTCAGCTCGTTACCGGACAGCGAATCGTCTTTGGCGTGCGGGGGTTTTCGATCCTGTAGCGCACAAGACGCGTTGACGCTGACAGTCTCCTTCACGAGATGGTTCACTTTCCGGGCGAGACAGGTGGCTGCCCCGGATGGTCAACCGAGTGGGACAGAGGCTGGGTGGAAAGTGAACTGCTGACGCGCATTGAGGGGTATCAGCCGCAATAGCGCAAAGCCTGCGAAACGCTGAGGCAGAAAGCACAGGCAAGATGCCCCCAGCCGCAGCGGCCAACCCAAAAACTGTCTCACGTGGCCGACCGGCCGAAGATGCCCGCGAACCTCGCCAGTTCCACAGGAGGAACGTCGTCTGAGACAGCTTGACTGTTCAGATAACGCGCCGAG
>NZ_JBWKRC010000025.1:0-14912 GCF_059419085.1 Mesorhizobium sp. GW821-FHT07A06 | reverse complement strand
GACTGCTGGCTGTGATGGGCCGCAGTCCCGGCCGCCAGACTACGCGATCCTTCTCAAACAATCCTAGGGCGAAGCAGTCGCGAAGCGACGTCGCGGAGACCCTAGGATCCATTCCGTGACCTTGGTCGTGGGTGCAACGCAGCAGAATTCTGCACCGCAGCGGCGCCTTGAAGTCGCGGCATGGATCCCGGGGTCTGCGCCGCGTCGCTTCGCTCCTTGCTTCGCCCCAGGATGACGATGGAGGGAGACGTTTCGGCTAACCTCCAACGATATGTGACGCTCCAGCGCAAGCACTATCCGACTTGCCTGCTGCGCCAAGTTCCGCACGAAACACCGGTTCAGGCGGCCATCAGCCGCTTCACCTGCCTCATATCGGCCAAAAACCGGTCCCTCTCCGCCTCCTTCTCCGCTGGTTCATGGATGCGCAGGATGAAGGACGGGTGGATGGTGATGAAGACCCGCAAGCCGTCCTCGCGTTCGATGACCTGGCCGCGCATTTTTGTCACCGGGATCGCCTTGCCGAGCAATGACAGTGCAGCCGTTGCGCCGAGCGCCACGGCAAGCTCCGGCTTGATCAGCGCGAATTCCCTGTCGATCCACCAGCGGCAAGCCTGCACCTCGCCGGCATTCGGCTTGGAATGGATGCGGCGCTTGCCACGTGGCTCGAATTTGAAATGTTTCACCGCATTGGTGACGTAGACTTTCTGGCGATCGACGCCCGCATCGTCCAATATCGAATCGAACACCTTGCCGGCCGGCCCGACGAAAGGTTTGCCGGCGAGGTCCTCCTGGTCGCCGGGCTGTTCGCCGACGAAGATGACCTTGGCCTTATCAGGCCCCTCGCCGAACACGGTCTGCGTGGCGTCGCGCCAGAGCGGGCAGCGGCGGCAGCCTTTCGCGGCCTCGCGCAACCCTGAAATGCTGCTGGCGTCGTCATCTTCCGGCGTCTGCGTTGGTTCACGCTTCGGCCAATGCTTTGCCTGCACCTTGGCGTGATGCGGCGCGGGCGTCGTCGGCATTCTGGCAATCATCTCCTTGGCGGCCTTGTCCGCTCCTGCGATCAGGTCTGGAATGAGCGAGGCCTCGGGAAGGTTCCGCCAATATTTCTTCGGCATCTCCTTCTGCATGGCTTTCACCTTCAGCCGTGCCGGATTGAAGATGTTCTCGAAATAGGTGCGCCACAGCGCCTCGGTATCGTCCTGAGCCGGGGCATCGGCCTTGGCGGCGCCCGGCCCGATCGCCAGCCTTTCGCCATCCCAGTCTGCCGAGGCGTGGGGCGTCAGGATCGTCCAGCGCATGCCGGTGAAGCGCCTGACGAAGAAATCCGCGTTGCGCTCGACGATGAAATGATCGGGCTCGAACCAGGCGACGTAGCGCTCCTCGTCGCCGTCGCCGATCTTCCGGAAGCGGACGAAGGCATGCATCTTGTGGCTGTCGCGCCGCACAGCCTTTTCCATGGCTTCGAGCCGCCTGGTATCGGGATCCGATGCGATCGACAGCAGCTTCGGCTCCGTGCGCAATCGCCAAAGCATCCGGTAAAGAAGGGCGAACCGGCCGGGATCGGAATGGCAGAAGGCGGTTTCGGCACGCGCGATGAAGTCGCGTGGCACGACCAGCTGGGTACCCGCAGGAACGGTCGGCAAGTCTGTCTGGCCCTGTTCCGAGTTGGATACGACATGCCAGCTGATGTCTTCGGGCCGGACCTCGTTCAACGCCAGCCGCCGTGTCGCGTCGCGCCAGCCGGCAAAATCAGTCTCGCTGTCGAGCCGCACACTATACCGGGCCAGGTTGAACTCGGCCGGCCGCATGGTCAAAACAGCGCCAGTTGTTCGCAAGGTTGCACGATCTTGCCGCGCAAGCCCAGCTTGTCGGTGAGCGCTCCGGGTGACCAGCCCTCGGCGATGATGAACGGCCTGAGCTTGGCGATCGACTGGCAAATCCGCCCGACATCCTCGAGCCGCATGCGCCGGTGGCGCCGGGTTTCCAGGATTTTCGCCACCACCTTGGTGCCGAGACCGGGGACCCGCAGCAGCGCTTCGCGGTCGGCGCGGTTGATGTCGACTGGGAACCGCCCCCGGTTGCGCAGTGCCCAGGCGAGCTTTGGATCGATGGTGAGATCGAGCATGCCGTCACTGGAGCCGGCCAGGATTTCCGGTTGTGAGAAGCCGTAGAACCGCATCAGCCAGTCGGCCTGGTAAAGCCGATGCTCACGCATCAATGGGGGCTTCTGCAAGGGCAGGGACGACGATGAATCCGGGATCGGACTGAAGGCCGAATAATAGACGCGCCGCAGATGATAACTGCCATAGAGCCGGGCGCTGGTATGCAATATGCCGTCGTCGGACGTCTTGTCGGCGCCGACGATCATCTGCGTCGACTGGCCCCCGGGAGCAAAGCGTTCGCGCTTTTTGGT
The DNA here is from genome assembly GCF_059419085.1 of Mesorhizobium sp. GW821-FHT07A06. Lineage (NCBI taxonomy): Bacteria > Pseudomonadati > Pseudomonadota > Alphaproteobacteria > Hyphomicrobiales > Phyllobacteriaceae > Mesorhizobium > Mesorhizobium sp. GW821-FHT07A06. The sequence goes on along the minus strand of NZ_JBWKRC010000025.1, from coordinate 12,499 downwards.
CCGAAGTGTCGGCTCGGCTTTCTCCTCCATCTTCTGGCGCAACTTCGCCATGGAAAGGCGGATCGTTTCCGGCTTCTTTTCCGGTGCCAGCCTCTTCACGCCCTCGTCGGTCGGCAGCTCCACATTGATCGACAGCCGGTCGGCATAGAGGCCGGCCTTCTCGACCAGTTCCGCCGAGCTCTCCGGAATCGTTTTCAGATGGATATAGCCTGAAAATTTCTCTTCCAGCCGCAGCCGCCGCGCCACCTCCACCATCTCGCCCATGGTCTCATCGGGCGAGCGGATGACGCCTGACGACAGGAACAGGCCCTCGATATAGTTGCGCCGGTAGAAATCCATGGTGAGCGTCACCACTTCGTCGATGCTGAAGCGGGCGCGCCGTACATTCGAGGACGAACGGTTGATGCAATAGCTGCAATCGTAGATGCAGAAATTGGTGAGCAGGATTTTCAAGAGTGAAATGCAGCGCCCGTCCGGCGCGTAGGAATGGCAGATACCCATCCCCTCCGTGGAGCCGATGCCGCCGGACGTCAGCGAATCCTTTTTCGCCGAGCCGGAAGAGGCGCAGGAAGCGTCATATTTGGCGGCGTCGGACAGGATCGCAAGTTTTTCACGAACAGGGAGTGCGCTCATATGTTCATGATATGTTCTTTAAAGGCAATAGGCTACCTCATTTGATGCAGGCGGCGAAAAAGTGATCGCCGCTCGATCCTCAGCCATCAGACCTCGTGCAGGTAGAGATGATAGTCCAGTTCGCTGACCGTGCGCGCCACGCGCAGATATTCGGATTGCTTGATTGCAACGAAGGTGCGGTGCAGGTCCTCGCCGAGCGCGCCTTTCAGGAAGCTGGAGGCCTTGGCCGCTTCGATCGCCGCGCGCCAGTCCGCCGGCATCGTCGTGCGGGTGACGGCCGCCTCATAGCCGTTTCCAGTCGTTTCGGGACCGGGATCGAGTCCTTCGTCGATACCTTTGATGATGCCTGCGAGCACGGTCGCGGCGATCAGGTAAGGATTTGCGTCGACGCCGGACGGCCGGTGCTCGATGCGCCGGTTCCTGGCGTCGCCAGCCGGCACGCGCAGCGCCACCGAGCGGTTGTTGACGCCCCAGGTCGGCGCCACCGGCGCATAGGACTGCGAAACGAAGCGCCGCCAGGAATTGGCGTGCGGCGCAAACACCAGCATCGATTCGGCCATCGTCTGGATGAGGCCGCCGAGCCCCTGCAGGAGGGGTAGCGACCAGCTCTCGCCTCCGGCCTCGGCAAACACGTTTCGGCCGGCCTTGTCCTGCAGCGAGACATGGAAATGCATGCCCGAGCCGGCATATTTCTCGATCGGCTTGGCCATGAAACAGGCGGTGACGCCATGGCGGCGCGCCTGCGCCCGCACCAGCCGCTTCAGCATGACCAGATCGTCGGCCGCCCGCATCACGTCCTTGCGGTAGTTCAGCGTCAATTCGTATTGGCCGGGCGCATATTCGGAAATAACCGTCTCGGCCGGAATGCCCTGCGCCTTGGCCGCGGCATAGATGTCCGAGAACAGCGGCTCCATGCCGTGCAGATGGTCGACGGAATAGACTTCCGTCTTGCCGGAGACGCGGCCGTCGAGCACGGCACGCGCCGGCTGCACCTTGCCGTCGGCATCGCGCTCGTTGGCCAGGAGAAAAAATTCGAGTTCGAAGGCACCGGCCGGATAAAGGCCCTTGGCCGCGAGGATATCGACCTGTCGTGCCAGCGCCAGCCGCGGATCCGAAGACATTGGTTGGCCATCGAGGTGGTACATCGCCATAAGCACCTGGCCGCGCGGCGGGCTGGTTCCATAAAGCGGAACCAGCGTGCCGGGGATCGGCCAGGCCCTGAGATCGCCGTCGCCGGTGGTCCAGATCAGCCCGGTTTCGTGCACATCCTCGCCGGTGATGTCGAGCCCGAGGATCGAGATCGGCATGTGCCGGCCGCCCTCGAAAATGCTTTTGAGCTCATGCCGGCGCACGATCTTGCCACGGCCGACGCCATTGGCGTCGGTCAGCACGATATCGAAGGCTTCGATCTCGGGATGGGCGTCGAGAAAGGCTTGCGCCTCGGTGGGCGAGGAGCCCGAAGGCGAGGTCACGATGGTATTGTCCATGGCCGCTTGTCTCATGCCGCAAGCTTTGCCGCAACCGTGCCGAAGGCGGTGATCAGCCGGTTCACCTGGGCGCCTGACGTCGCCGGCGAGATCAGCATCATGTTGTGGAAGGGCGCGATCAGCACGCCGCGATTGACCAGCGCTACATGGATGGCGGCTTCCAGTTCCGGCGCGTGCGCGCCTTCCGCCTCCGCGCCGTTGCGCAACGGGCCGGGTGCGCAGATGAACTCGACGCGGGCGCCGACACGGGCCACATGCCAGGGCAGGCGGTAGCGGTCGATCACCCCGGTCAGCCCGGCATCCAGGCGCCGGGCGAGATGATCCATGCGGTCATAATTCTCCGGCGTCATCACCTCCTCGAGCGTGGCGCGCATGGTGGCGAATTGCAGCGGGTTGGCCGACAGTGTCGTGCCCATGCCGGAATAGCCTGGTTCTTTCGTCCGGTTGTAGTCGGCGTAGCGGGAAGCGACCTCCTCGCTCATGCCCCACACACTTGCCGGCACACCGCCGGCGATGGGCTTGCCCAGCACGAAAAAGTCGGGGTCGAGCCCGTATTTCCTGGTGTAGCCGCCGGGACCGGTCGAGATGGTGTGCGTCTCGTCGATCAACAGCAGCGTGCCGGTTTCGCGCGTCAGCCTGCGCAGCGCGTCATGGAAGCCGGGATCGGCCAGCACCATGCAGGAATTGGTCAGCACCGGCTCGGCGATGACGCAGGCGACGTCCCGGTCCTTGAGCGCTGTCTCCAGCGCGGCGACATCATTGAACTCGATGACCTTGGCCGTGCGGGTCAGGTCGCGGAACTCGCCCGCGAGGCCAGGCCGGTTGACGGGCTTGCCGTCGATCAGCCGCACCATCGTCTCGTCGACCGAGCCGTGGTAGCAGCCGTTGAAGACCAGGATTTTTTCCCGGCCAGTCACAGCGCGGGCAACGCGCAGCGCGAAGCGGTTGGCGTCGGTCGCGGTGGTCGCGATCTGCCAGAACGGCAGGCCGAAGCGCTGTTGCAGCAACGGCCCTATGGCAAGCGCGTCTTCCGAAGGCAGCATGTAGGTCAGGCCGCGTCCGGCCTGGCGGCGGATGGCGCGCGCCACCGGCGGCGGCGAATGGCCGAACATCGAACCGGTATCGCCAAGGCAGAAATCGTCCAGCCTGTTGCCGTCTATGTCGGTGATGGTGGCACCCCTGGCACTGTCGACCAGGATCGGAAACGGCGTCGGCCAGTCGTTCATCCAATGCATCGGCACGCCGCCGAAGAAACCCGGCAGGCCGTTGCCGACCTTGGCTTGCGATTTCGGCCGCGCCGCGCGGAAGGCCGCGCCCTCGGTTTCGCGCAATTGCGCGATGCGATCCCGGCTGATGCCACCGATGGACGTCGTTGAACTGTCGCTGCTGTGCATGGAAACCCCTCTGGCTGGTCCCTCTTAGCCAATCCTCATCCGCAACCGCAATTGGCCGCGTGTCTGTTCTGCATTGGCTCAGCGTCTGGCAGTGCTGCTTGACCGTGCTGTCGAAGTCAGCGCCAATATGAGCGGGAATTGGCATGGGGGCCAAGGATGCGGACGATCATCTGTGTGGCAATGCTTCTGGCGTCGGCCGTCCCGTCCCTCGCCTCGGGCGGCATCTGGTGCAACGTCGACGATCCGGCGGTGACAATCGACGTCGGCGCCGGCGTCACCAGGGGCATGGGCGGCCCAACCTTCAATTTTCGCGGCGATCTCGAAATCAAGGCGAGGCCGCTTGGCGATCATCTGCGCAAGACGGCGTTCGAGGATTCCAACCTGACCCAGTACTGGCTGGACGACAAGGAACTGCGTCTGAACATCTACCACGAGCACGAGGTGGCGGACACCTTCGATTCAGTCGAACTAACGATCCTGACCAAGGCCAGCGACGAAGGCATCTATGACGGGCAGTACACGCTTGCCGTCTATGACAGCACCGCCGACAAGGACAAGGATGGCAAGACCACGGAGTTGACCGGCAAGGTTTCCTGCGGCGCCGAGTGACCGCCGATGTGAACTATGCCGTGATGTCGATGACGCCGCAGTCGCCAGCGGCACTGCCGAAGGCGATGCGCCGTTCTTCCCTGTCCCACATCATCGAGGTGATGGCGCCCTTGCCTTGCCGGCGCAACAAAACTTCCTTGGCATCGGCGAAACGGGCGGCGATCACCATGCCGTCGTCATAACCGATCGCCACGACATCCTGGGTCGGATGGCAGGCGACGCAGGTCACCATCGTATTGCCGCGTGTGCCGAGTTCCAGCGGCGCCTTGCCCATCGGCCCGTCCTTGCCGGAAAACGGCCAGACGATCGCCGCCGGTGCTCCGGAACTCGCAAGCCATTTGCCTTTGATGCTCCATGACAGGCTTTTGACCTTGCCGGGATAGCCGGTCATGCGCATGTGCTTGCCGTCGGCCAGCTTCCAGCCATGCAGGGCATTCTCCTGCATCGTTGTGACGAGGAAGGCGCCATCGGGCGAGAAGGTGATGCCGGTGTGGGCGCCGGCCCATTCGAGCTCAACCGGCTTGCCCTCGGCGGCCGGAAAATGCAGCGTCGCGCCATTGTAGCGGGCGACACCGAAGCGCATGCCCTTGGGCGAAAACGCCAGACCCTCGACCGAACGCGGATGGGCGAATTCCCTGGTCTTGCCATCGGCGAAGCGCACGAAGGCGGTCTTGCCCGTGGCATAGGCGATGGCGCCCTGCGGCCCGGCGGCGACGCTGGTGATCCACTTTTTTCCGGCGCTGGCCAATTCCCCGACATTGCCGCCCGCGGCAACGGAAAACACCTTGCCGTCCTCGCCGCCGGTGATCAGCCGATCGTTCGCCGCATCGTGGAAGGTGGCGAGCAACCCGTCATTGGCCTGCGTCGTCTTGTGGCCGTTGTCGAGCCGATGGATGGCGCCATCGGCGAGCGCGAAATGCGGCACGTCGCCAAGGAAGACGGCGGCGAGGCAATGGCCTTCGAGATCGAGGGGGGCGACTGTGGGCATGACTATCTTTGTTTCAATGAAAGTGCAGAGGGCGGCTTACTCGACGTTTGCACGTCCGGCAACCATGAGGTCGCGAAGTCGGAACAATAGGCTCTCTCCAATCGCCAATGATGGCGCTGCCCCTCATTGTCCTGCCGGACATTTCTCCCCGTATAGTGACGGGGAGAAAGACGCTGTCGCGGGTGGTTTCGCCAATCCCCAACGCTGGAGAATAGGTGCCGGCAGGCGGATGAGGGGCGGCGCCGGCCGTTGGAGGATACCAGCATTGGCGTCGAACTGTTGCTACCGGTTATTCGGCAACGCTTTGATCGCCCTAAGCAGCTTCGCTAATGCCCTGTCCTCGTGTCAATGAGTTTCGACATCCCTGCCCTTGGCCAATGCTCAAGCCGCCTGGCAGGCATCAAAGCTCTTCTTCAGCCGCTCGGCGTCCAGTTCGCGGCCGATGAAGACCAGCCGGCTCTCATGCTTCTCGCCATCCTTCCAGGCGCGCTGGTGGTCGCCTTCGATGATCATGTGCACGCCCTGGATGACATAGCGCTCGTCATCGCCCTTGAGCGCGATGATGCCTTTCAGCCGCAGGATGTTCGGACCTTCCATCTGGGTGATCTTCTCGATCCATGGGAAGAATTTCTTCGGGTCCATCTCGCCGCCGCGCAACGACACCGACTGCACCGTCACGTCATGGATGTCGGAAGGGTGCGCGTGGTCATGGTGATGATGGTCGTGCCCGTCATGGTCATGATGATCGTGGTCATGGTCGTGGTCATGATGGTGGTCGTCATGCGCCTCGAGGAAATGCGGATCGTTTTCCAGCGCCCGGGACAGGTCGAAGGCGCCGCGGTCGAGCACTTCCGACAGGGCGACGCCGGCGCGCGTTGTGCGGTGGATCCTGGCCGCCGGGTTGATGGCGCGGATCGTCGCCTCGACCTTGGCGAGTTCTTCCGGGGTGACAAGGTCGGTCTTGTTGAGCACGACGACGTCAGCAAAGGCGATCTGGTCCTCGGCCTCCTTGGAATCCTTGAGCCTGAGCGGCAGATGCTTGGCGTCGACCAGGGCCACCACGGCGTCGAGCTTGGTCTTGGAGCGCACGTCGTCGTCCATGAAGAAGGTCTGTGCCACCGGCACCGGATCGGCGAGACCCGTGGTCTCGACCACGATGGCGTCGAAGCGGCCGGGGCGGCGCATCAGGCCTTCAACGACGCGGATCAGGTCGCCACGCACCGTGCAGCAGACACAGCCATTGTTCATCTCGTAGATTTCCTCGTCGGATTCCACGATCAGGTCGTTGTCGATGCCGATTTCGCCGAATTCATTGACGATGACGGCGTAGCGCCTGCCATGGTTCTCCGACAGGATGCGGTTGAGCAGCGTCGTCTTGCCGGCACCGAGATAGCCGGTGAGAACGGTTACGGGGATCTGTGTCTGTGCGTCGCTCATGACTTGCCTCGAAGTGACCGGGCCTTGAAAATCCAGGCCGTGAAAAGGGATTGTCGGTCCCATATAGGGTGTGTTCCGGGCTTTTGCACGGGGCAAACCAATGGGCCAAAGCGGCCGGCCGGGAGTATCCATGTGGTTATTGTTGGGGGAAAGCTCCGCGCTCGGCGATGCTGAAAGCCAGGAACGACAAAGGAGGCGTCTTGGCAGGTGCTGTCAATGTAACGTCGTGCCTGGGACGCGGCCGCTGTGAATCCGGTATTTCGGAAACTCGTTTGTCATCTAACTGAAATAAACATCTGGCATCACCACGGCGGACACCGCAATGCTTGCCGGCAAAGCTGTTTGGAGCGCCGGAATCTTTTTGATCGTCGATTGCCAACCGGCCGGCTGCGTCTATGCTCCACGCACCGGTACGGCCGAAGAGGGATGACCATGGCCAAGGCGGACAAGACTGCAACAATGAGCCGGCTGCATTCGGCGGCGAGGCTGGCAAGAACCGCGTTGGCTGCCCGGCTTCTGGCGCACGGCTTCTATGCCGGCCAGGACCAGATCATGCTGGCGCTCGACCGCGAGGATGGCCAGACGCCGGGTAATCTTGCCGGTCGCCTTGGCGTGCGCCCGCCGACCATCACCAAGACCATCAACCGGCTGCAGGCGCAGGGTTTTCTGGAAAAACGCGCGTCGGAAGCCGATGCCCGCCAGGCGCACATCTTTCTCACCGACACCGGCCGAGAAACCATCCGCGCCATCGAGAAGTCGGTGAAGAAGACTGAAAAACAGGCGCTGAAGGGCCTCGACAAGAAGGATCAGAAGGCCCTGTTCAAGCTGCTTGCCCGCATCGAGGCCAACCTCTCCAATGAGGAATTGGTGCTGATCGACGACGACGCCGAGTCGGACGACTGATCGAAACGGTCAGGCCGCCGCCGGGGCAGAGTCCCGGATCAGCGAGGACCAGCGTCCCGGCGTCATGCCGAACGCCTTCTTGAATTGCCTGTTGAAGTGGCTCTGGTCGGTGAAGCCGGCCTCGACGGCAATCTGCGCCAAGGGTTCGCCGGCAATGATCATCCGCCGCGCGCGCTGAAGCCGGCGCATCACCAGGAAACGATGCGGGCTGGTCGAGAAAGCGGCGCGGAAATGCCGCGACAGGGCATAGCGGTCCAGCCCGGTGATGGCTTCCAGTTCGCCGGAACGCACGGGGCGCGTGACGTTCTCCGTGAGATAGTCCCGCGCCAGTGCGGCGGCCCGCCAGGCCGTCCTGGCCATCGGCTTCGCCGGCTGGCCGGCATGCCGCGCCAGGCTCTGCATCAATTGCGTCAGGAAGTCGTCGACAAACAGCTCGTCGAGTTCCTGTTGCAGCGGCCCCAGTGCCGAGAGCAACGTTGCGCAGAAGGCGTCGTCGCTCACGACGGCCTCCCCGAGGAAGGGCAGGGACGCGCCGCCAAGGCAATCCAGCATCAGCGACGGCTCGAGATAGAGCATCCTGTAGCGCAGCCCGTCCTCGGTGCCGGCGCCGCCATCATGCATTTCGTCGGGATGCAGCACGATGATCTGGCCGGGCAGGCTTTGCCGCGCCGCGCCGCGATAGCGAAAGGTCTGCACACCCTGCAGCGTCACCCCGATCGCGTAGGTGTCATGGCGATGCAGGTCGAAGGCACTGCCGTGGAACCGCGCCTCGATCCGCTCCATCCCCGCGGGGTCGGAAGCGGAAATGATGCAGTTCTCAGCCGCATCGGCGCACAAACGTCCAAGACCCTCGAAGGCTTGGCGGTCTAGTTCCAACGCATCGTCTCCTTCAGCCTCGCGGTGGGGGCTCAACCTCGAATGGTCCATTTTCTCATGTTCGATACGAAATTTGCAATCGTCCTGCGGGAAGACCTGCCCGTCTGGCAGAAACTCAACGTCACCGCCTTCCTGACCAGCGGCATCGTCGCGCAGTTTCCCGACATCATCGGCGAGCCCTATCGCGACCGCGCCGGCAATCTCTACAACCCCCTGTCGATACAGCCGGTCATCGTGCTGTCGGCCGACCAGGCGACGATAAGCGCGATCCAGCGGCGCGCGCTGGAACGCGGCGTGACGACTTCACTCTATGTCGAGGAGATGTTTTCGACCGGATTCGATGCCGCCAACCGCGCCGTCTTCGCCGAGTTCGCGCCCGAGGACGCCAAGGTGGTCGGCGTCGCGCTGCGCGCCGACAAGAAGCTCGTCGACAAGATCACCAAGGGCGCCCGCATGCACGCATAGCAGGGGAAGGCTGAACTGAGCCTGCCGGCTTCTGTTGTTGTGCCAGCCGGTTTTGGCGCGGCGGCGGGCGACAATTGGCTTGCCGGCAAGCCACAATTCCCGCAAAGGTGGGTTCCAGCCCAGCTTTTCCCCGGCCTGCAAGTGAGTGCTTCCCAGAGATATGTCGAAAGCGCGACGCCGCCGGTGGCGATCCTGTGCATGCTTGCGACCTATGTCTTCTTCACCTTCCTCGACACCTCAAGCAAATATCTCGTCCTGGCCGGCGTTTCCGCGCTGATCGTCGCCTGGGTGCGCTTTGCCGTGCATGTCGTGCTGGTCGGCGCACTGCTGCGCGGCTGGCGGCAACCCATGCGGTTTCGTCCCGTCAACCTGCCGGCGCATGTGCTGCGCGGCGTGTTCCTGTTCGGCTCGACCATGTGCAACATCCTGGCGCTCCGCTCCCTGCAACTGGCCGAGACGACGTCGATCTATTTCTTCGGGCCGATGGTGATCACCGCACTTGCCGGCCCGCTGCTTGGCGAATGGGCCGGCTGGCGGCGCTGGCTGGCCATCCTCGCCGCCTTCGCTGGAGTTCTGATCATCACAAGGCCGGGTGTCGGCGTCTTCGGTATCGGGCATCTCTTCGCGCTCGGCTCGATGCTGTCGAACAGCTTCTATGTCATCATGACGCGCCGCATGTCGGCGACCGAGACGTCGGAAAGCCTGATCCTGTTCTCGGCGCTGGCGCCGGCGGTGCTGCTTTTGCCCATGCTGCCGTTCTCATTCTCGCTGCCGCATGATGGCTGGCACTGGTTCGTCCTGCTCATGCTTGGCGTGTTCGGCGGTGTCGGGCACTGGCTGCTGGTGCAGGCCTACCGGCTGGCGACGACCACGGCGCTCGCCCCCTATCCCTACTCGCAGATGGTGTGGATGATCATTTCCGGCTGGATCGTCTTCAAGCAGTTTCCCGACCGCTGGACGCTGGTCGGCGCGGCCATCATCGTTGCCAGCGGCCTCTACATCGTCCATCGCGAGCACCGGCTCCGGCTGCAGAGCCGCGCCGCCTCCGATGTCGAGGCGGAAGCGCTGGCAAAAAAACTTTGATTTGCTCCCGATCGGTGGCATAACGCCGCCTTTAAACAGTTTAGGTCGCAATTCGGGTCGTTCGGGGAGCGCAAGGCGCTGGCACAAAAAATCAAGCTTTCGACGATCGCCGATGCACTCGGCGTGTCCACGGCCACCGTGTCCCTGGCGCTGCGCGACAGCCCGCTGGTTGCCGGCTCCACGCGCGACCGCATCAAGGAACATGCGCGCGCCATCGGCTATATCTACAATCGCCGCGCCGCCAGCCTGCGCACCTCGCGCTCGGGCATTGTCGGTGTCGTCGTGCACGACATCATGAACCCGTTCTTCGCCGAGATACTGCGCTCGATCGAAAGCGAACTCGACCGCAGCCGGCAGACCTTCATCCTGTCCAATCACTACGACCAGCTCGAGAAGCAGCGCACCTTCATCGATACGCTGCTGCAGCTTGGCGCCGACGGCGTCATCATGTCGCCGGCCATCGGCACGCCTGCTTCCGACATCCTGATGGCCGAGGAGAACGGCCTGCCGGCGGTGCTGATCGCGCGCACCGTCGAGGGCGCCGACGTGCCGGTCTTTCGCGGCGACGACGCCTATGGCACAGGGCTTGCCACCAACCATCTGATCTCGCTCGGCCACAAGCGCATCGCCATGATCGGCGGCACCGACCAGACCTCGACCGGCCGCGACCGCTACCAGGGCTATGTCAATGCCATGGAGGCGGCCGGGCTCGAGGTCAGACCGTCCTGGCGCATCGCCGGCCCGCGCACCAAGCAGGCCGGCTTCGAGGCGGCCGGACAGTTCCTGGCGCTGAAGGACAGGCCGACCGCCGCCTGTTGCTGGAACGACCTCGTCGCCATCGGCCTGATGAACGGCATCGCCCGTGCCGGTCTGGTGCCGGGCATCGACATCTCCGTCACCGGCTATGACGATCTGGAGGAGGCTGCGATCGCCACGCCGGCGCTGACCACCGTCTGGAACGGCCAGCGCGAGGTCGGCCGCCGCGCCGCCAGCGCGCTGCTCGACAAGCTCAACGGACAGACGGTGCGGCCCTCGCAGGAATTGATCAAGCCGGAGTTGCATGTACGCCAGTCGACCGGCAGGCCGGTGGAGCGGACATGACCAGGGTCGACCAACTGCAGGCCGTTGCCATTCTGGTACCGGCGGACTTCAGCGACCATGCCGTCCGACGTATCGACCGTACCTTCAAACAGGTGAGGATCGAGCGCGCCGATCCGGCGCTGGTCACCGAGGAGATGCGCCGAACGGTGCGTGGCATTGCCTCCTTTGCCGGCATCGGCGCGGCGATGATGGACGCGCTGCCCAATCTCGAGCTCATCGCTTCCTTCGGCGTCGGCTATGACTCGGTCGATGTCGGCCATGCGGCGGCCAAGAACATCATGGTCACCAACACGCCCGACGTCCTGACCGAGGAGGTGGCCGACACCGCGATCGGGCTGCTGATCAACACGATCCGTGACCTGCCGCGCGCGGAAAACTGGCTGCGTGATGGCAGTTGGGTTCGCAAGGGCAACTATCCGCTGAGCCGGCTGACCTTGCGCGCGCGCCGCGTCGGCATTTTCGGCATGGGCCGCATCGGACGGGCCATAGCCCGGCGGCTGGAGGCGTTCGGACTGCCGGTCGCCTACCACAACCGGCGCCGTGTCGAAGGCCTTTCCTACCAATACCACCCGACTCTGAAAGGCCTTGCCGAAGCGGTCGACACGCTGATTTCGGTGGCGCCCGGCGGTGCTTCGACGCAGAAGGCGGTCAATGCCGAGATCCTGTCGGCGCTTGGCGCCAACGGCGTCTTCGTCAACATCGGCCGCGGCAGCACGGTCGATGAGGCAGCACTGGCGGCAGCCCTTGCCGACGGCACCATCGCTGCAGCCGGGCTCGATGTCTTCGCCGACGAACCGAACGTGCCCCAGGTGCTGCTCGACGCCCCCAACACCTCTCTTTTGCCGCATGTAGGCTCCGCCTCGGAGCACACGCGCCGCGCCATGGCCGATCTGTGCGTCGACAATCTGGTTTCCTGGTTCACCGAACGCCGGGCGCTGACACCGGTGCCGGAGACGGCGCATGTCAAGGATCGCGGCTGAGTGGCAGTTTGCCACACTTATTAACGACAGCTTAACCCTTTGAATTCATTGTTCATCCCGTACGCAAGAATGGATGAATGATGATGAAAGCGCTTTCCGTCTTGATCGCTGCCGCCGCGCTGTTTGGCGGCGTTCAGATGTTTCAAGGCGGCGGTGAAAGCGTTGCCGAAGAAGCCGTGCCATCCAACACCTACAAACTGGTCGCCAATGGCGACGAGGGGGCCTGCGCGGTGACGCGCGGAGCCGCGATTTCGGATGGGCTGTCGTTGTTGACGGTGGCTCCAAATTGCCGCCGGCTCTTGCCGGGCATCGAGCGGGCGAAATTCTGGCGCGACCAGAACGACGGCACGGTCGCCTTCAGCGCCAACGGCATCGATCCGATTGTCGCTTTCAGCGTTGCCGATGGGGACGGCTACGAATCCTACGCGCCCACGCTGCCGCTGCTGTCATTGGCGGTCGACGGTCACTAGAGCGTTTCCTAATTTGGGGGAATCGTAGGATTCCCAAAGTCGGATGTTTGTGATTCAAGATGCTGGCTGGATA
>NZ_JBWKRC010000024.1:0-17120 GCF_059419085.1 Mesorhizobium sp. GW821-FHT07A06 | reverse complement strand
CCGTAACCGGAACGCTCGCCTGATATCTGCTCCCGGCGCTTCAGGCTGTATTGCTACAAACAACGTGACAGCGCCGCGGCACAGGTTCATGATGGGCGTCGATGATCGCCTCTATCGCCGCCCCTATGGAGAAGGCGGGCCCCGCAAGATCCTCCAGGATCGCGGCGCCGGCCTTCAATCCCGGCCTGTCCCCCGGATGGACAAAGTCATCGAGTTCTGTGAGCCCGGGCGCGAAGGTGTTGGTCTCGTGGAAAAAGCCGCCGACTCCAATGCGCATGACGATTATGGTCTCCTGCTTGAGACGGGCTGCGCAAACGCGTCGGCGTGCCTGAATTCGCGCAACCGTCCAGGCTCACGCTGCCAGACGAAAGGTCGGCAGGGGATAGCGCGCCGCCTCCGGCATCGGCAACAGCTCGACCCTGGCGCCGCTTTCGACCAGGGCAGGGTCGGCCTGGACGATCCGGGCCAGCAGGCTCGCGCCCTCGTCCAGCTCGATCTCGGCCAGGATGATAGGCACTTCGTCGTTGAAGGATGGGTGGTTTGGACGCATGACGATGGAGAAGGAAACCAGCCGGCCGTGACCGGAGACCTCTTTCCAGACCAGGTCGGTTTCGCCGGTATAGGGACAGACCGGCCGGGGATAGAAGAAGAAGGGGCCTCCCGACCGTGCCTGCTGGAGAAAAAGCCGGCCGTCGCGCCAGCCGTCGAGGAACGTTCCGTTGTCTTCGTCGCGGTAGGGGCGGGGATACTCCGGCTTCATGGTCATTGCACCGCCTCGAGGATGATACTGCTTGCCGAAAGGCCATGCCCGTAGCCGACCATTCCATAGCCGGCGACGAGGCCGCGCCGGGCATTGGCGACCTGCCGCCCACCTCCCTCGCCGCGCAATTGCCGCACCGCTTCGGTGACGCTCAAAAGCCCGCCGGCGATGCCGGCCTGGCCGCAGGACAATTGTCCGCCGCCGGTATTGAGCGGCAGCGAGCCGTCCCAGGCGAAACTGTTGTCCGCCAGGAATCGGCTGACCTCGCCCTTCCTGCAGAAACCGAGATCCTCAAGCTGAATGGCGACCATGATCGGGTAGTCGTCATAGAGCTGGACGAAGTCCATCTCTTCCGGCCCATAGCCGGCCGTGACGAAGAGCTTGTCGGCGAACGTCTCCCATCCGCCCCGCAGCGGAGCGATCTCCATCGGCGGGTGGTTGTGTCGCTCGAAGCCCGACAGGATGCGCACCCCCTTGCCGGGCTGCGCCCGGTCCAGCGCCGTGATCACGACGGCTTCCGCGCCGGCGCAGGGCAGCACGCAGTCGTACAGCCGGATGGGGTCGGCGATGATACGGGCGTTGAGGTAGTCGTCGATTGTTAACGGGCCGCGCAGAAGCGCATATTCGTTCTGCCCGGCGCTGCGCCGCTGGTCGACCGAGATGCGGCCGAGGTCCTCCAGCCGCGTGCCGTAGGTCTCCATGTGCTTGCGCTGGATGATCCCGAACAGCCCGTTGGCGCCGCCGAAGCCGAGCGGGGTGCCGTAGTTGCGCAGGCCGCGGCTGAAATTGTCCATCAGCTTGAAATGTCCGCCGACATCGTAATTGTCGCCTGCTATGCACAGCACCGTCGTCGCCTGTCCGGATTCGATCGCGCGGACGGCATTGATGATGCTTGCCACCGGCCCTGCGCTTCCCGCGGTTCCCAGATAGGCCCAGGAGATCGACAGGCCGAGTTGCTCGGCCGCGGTGACGGCGTTGTCGGGATGAAGCTCGAAGGAGCAGATCGCAAGGCCATCGACGTCTCTGAATTTCAATCCCGCCGAATCGAGCGCCTTCTTTCCTGCCTCTGAAAGGAAGGAAAAGAGGCTGCGGGTGGTCCGCTTCTCGTAGGCGGTAGACCCATAGCCCGAAATTCCGATGTTGCCGCTGACCATGCCTGCCTCAAATGATGTTGGCGCGCCGCAGCGCATGAAGGTCCTGACTGGACAGGCCGAGCCAGTTGCCGAAGACTTCCTCGTTCGCCGCACCCGGATCGCGTCCCGTCCAGCGGATCGAGCCTGGGGTGTCGCTGAGCTTCGGGACCGGAGCCGGCATGCGCATCGGACCCAGCTGCTCGTCGAAGATTGTCTTTATCGCTTCGCGCGCCGCCACATGCGCGTCCCCCAGCACATCCTCGATATCGTTGATGCGCCCGGCGACGACCTTGTGCTGCAGCAGCTTTTCGAGCGCTTCGTCGGTCTTCTGCGTCGACAGCCAGTTCGCGACCTCGAGATCGATCGCGTCGCGGTTCTTGACCCTTTCGGCCATCGACCCGAAACGTGGATCGGTCTTCAGGTCGGGCCGTCCCATGGCGTCGACGAGGCCGTCATAGATGCGTTGCGACCCGCAGCTGATCGCGATGTTGCCGCCGTCCGCAGTGGGATAGACGTTGCGGGGCACGTCCTCTTCCATCTGATTGCCCAGCAGCGGCTTCTTCTGCCCGGTCTGATCGAAGCGAACGATGACGGATTCGATGATCCGCAGGAGCGGTTCGTAAAGCGCCACATCCACGATCTGTCCCTGACCCAAACGATCGCGGTGATGGAGGGCCGCGAGCGCGCCGAAGGCGCCGAACACGCCAGCCATGTAGTCTCCCATCGGAAAGGCGGAGACCATCGGCCCCTTGTCGGGATGACCGGTGAAAGACGCCAGGCCGGAAAACGCCTCGGCAATGGTCGCATAGCCGCCCTGTCGGCTGTTCGGGCCGGTCTGGCCCCATCCGCTCACCCGCACCCAGACGATGCGCGGGAATTTCTCGCGGAGCTCGGCGGGCGAGAAGCCCCAGCGTTCGAGGGTGCCTGGCCGAAAGTTCTCGATGACGATGTCGCTTTCGGCGATCAATTTCAGCGTAAGCTCATGGGCCTCCGGGCGCGATATGTCGAGCGTGACGACGTGCTTGTTGCGGGCCATGGTCTTCCACCACAGCGACACACCGTCCTTGTGCGGCGGCCATTCCCTCAAGGCGTCCGGGCTTCCGGGCTTCTCGACCTTGACGACCCTGGCGCCGAAGTCCGCAAGCAGCGTGCCGACGAATGGCCCGGCCAGCATCGAGCCCATTTCCAAGACGCGCAGGTCGGAGAGCGCCGATTCAGAGTTCGCCAATACGTCAGCCACCGTGGCTCCTTAACGGATAGAGTTTCGTCCAGCCGCATTGGCTCAAGGCAAGGGATGAGATGCCGCGCACGAATTGGCCTCAGCCGGACCGTGAATGTCAAATATCAAAAATTGGCTAGCGCATAACCTACAGTCATACTTGGCCACATTACCGAATCCGGGCATGGGCCGCTCCGTGTTTCAACGGGCCCGAATGTCCCGTCTCGCCATCCTTCCCGCCGGAGTGCCTCGAAGGCCGGTTGGAATCGTCGCCGATTGCCGCGCCTGGTGCTTCGTGCCGCGGGTTATGCGCTCGGACGAATATAACTGCAGGGTATGGACGACGTATTATTATTCATTTGACTTTCATACTAGCGACAAACAGACTTACGCTATCGTCTTCCAAAAGGAAGTATATACAATCCTTATGGAGAACCTTGTAATTAGTTTTGTACCATAGGTTCGATTTTTTGGAGAATTATCGAAATATAAGTCTATAGAAATGGGTATTACTAGCTGCCAGTTCAGAAGAGTTCGCGGAGGTGGACGTGGTCCTTGCATTGAATCTCGGCGGAACGATTGCGCTGAGTTACATAAATGAGGCTCCCGTAACGTTGTCCGGGTCTCAGGTGCTTGGGTCCGACGTGCTTCGCCTGAAGGAGATCGACCCGGTTCAGAGTTATGCGCTCGAATGGCCCCATCTCCTGCGGTTGAGACAGGAACTGGTGGCGGCCGATGCGTCGGGCGAACGAAAATTCCTGGTGCTCACCGGAACGGATTCCGTCGAGGACCTGATCTATTTTCTGGACATGGTGCGGCCGGCTGCGGCGCGCATCGTCGTCATGGTCGCGATGCGGACGGCATCCCCGTCCAATCCAAGGCCGGACGGTCTTGACGACGCTCTTGGCTGGCTGGCGGCTGAATCTCCGGGCATCGCCCTGTGCTGGGGCGACGCCCGGATCATTGAAGGTTCCTCGCTGGAGAAGGTGTGGGACCAGAACTGGCACTTCCGGCCGATGGAATGGACGCAACACCTCGCGCCCTGGAAAATCGGGCCGCAGGCGGTGCTGGACGCGGTCATGCCGGCCGTTCCGATCCTGCCGGTGGGCATAGGTTCCGGCAAATGGCACGCCCGATGCCTTCACGCCGGCGAGTTCGACGGTCTGGTGATCGAGGCCTACGCCTCCGGCGACGTGCCTCCCGAAACCGCAGCCGCCCTGGTGGAGATTGTCAAGAGGGGCCGACCCGTCGTTCTAACATCTCGCTCCCGGCCGGGGCGGATCAAGGCGGGATTTCCCGGCCTCACGGGCACCTCCCACGAACTGCTGGAGCAGGGACTTATCGGTGCGGCACAGCTCGATCCTCACCGGGCACGGCTGAGACTGGCCCTGGCGCTTTCGTGCAAGTCGCAAGGCGAGGTCCAGAGAGCTTTCCTAGAACTCTAGATGGAGAACGACATGAAAACTATCGACAGTGCCAACAGAAGACGCCTCCTCGCCACAGCCGCATTCTGCATGCTCGCCGCCATGACCCCGCTTGGCATGAAGGCAAGCGCCGCGGAAAGCACCCTCAAAACCGTCAAGCCCGGCGTGCTCACCGTGGCGATCGCGTCGTACATGCCCTATTCGGGAATGATCGACGACAAGCTTACCGGGCTGGATGGCGACCTGGTGACAGCCGTGGCGGACCGACTGGGCCTCAAGGTGGAAACCCGGGTTTCCGATTTCGCGGGAATCCTGGCGGCCGTGCAGACGAATAGGGCCGACATCGCCGTCGGTTCCATCGGCTGGACCGAGGCCCGTGCGAAGGCCGGCATCTTCACGGACTCGCCCTATTATTCCAATCAGGTCGTGCTGATCCGCAATGACGGGAATGTGAACAAGATCGAGGATTTGGAGGGCCTGACCGTCGGAACCGGAATTGGGTACAGCTATATCCCCGCGATCCAGGCGATTCCCAATACGACGCTGAAGACATACCCGACGCCCGCCAACATGCTGGAAGATCTCGTCGCCAAGCGGGTCGATGCCGTCTTCACGGATGCGCTGGTGAATATTGCCTACGCCAAGGAAAAGCCGGGCGTCCTGAAGGCAGCGCCAATGACGCCGCCGACTGCGGCGCAACTGGTCGAACATCCCGACTACAAGTATCTGTTCCCGCGTCCGGGCGGTTTTTACCTCGGCAAGGACAGCGGCGACCTGGAAAAGGCGGCCACGGAAGCCATTCGAGGACTTTACAAGGATGGCACGACGGCTAAGCTGCTGACGAAATGGGGCGTGGAAAACACGGATACCTGGATGACCCCCAGTGCCAATGTCCGCGACCGGGTCGGCGTGGATCGCCCCGACGACTGGGTTCCCGCCTCGAAGTGACGTCGGCCGCCGTCTCGCTTGCTCCGGCGCGAACATGCATGCGCTGTTTGTTGCGCCGGATAGGCAATGCGGCGGTTTGTCCTCCGTACCGGGAGGCTTGGCCCCATAGTTGTCGGTCCGCATGGCCCGGCCCGCGCCTTGACGATGGACATTCGGCAAGGGGCGATCGCTCGCGCCAGGCGACGAACGTCCTGATGCGGGCGCGATGCTATGCTCGCCTTGAGGCCTCCCGACGAACCCGCTATTCAAAGGTAGCCGTGTGGATCATATAACTTCGTATCTTTCCCAGCTACCTTGGCCGACCATGAACGTTCCATGGCACGAATATTACCGCGACCTGGCCTGGGCCACGCTGGAAACGGTGAAATTCACGGTGGTCAGCTATATCGGGGCGATTGCCATCGCATCAGTACTGGCGCTGTGCCGAACCTCCGGAATTTCGCTACTGTCGATCCCGGCCGCCGTCTTTTCCGAATCCCTCAAGAACCTGCCGCTGCTGACCTGGCTGTTCATCCTCTATTACGGCCTTACGAAATTCTCGATCGTGCTGACGACGTTTGCTGCCGGCTCGCTGGCGCTCAGCACGTTCTACGGCGTCTACATCGGTGAAATATTCCGAGCTGCCATCGGCGGAATAGACAAGGGCCAGCGGGAGGCCGCCCAAGCGGTTGGCCTGAGCGCGACGCGCACCGTGGTCCGCATCGTCCTGCCCCAAGCCATTCGACTAGCTCTTCCCGGCACCGCTACCTTACTCGTGGATCTCCTCAAGGGCACATCGCTGCTGGTCACCATCGCAGGCGCCGAACTGATGACGGAAGGGCAGATACTGACATCCGTCACCTTCGAGTCGCTGGAAGTCTACAGCGTCATCGGCCTGATCTATTTCGCGCTCTGCTATCCGACGTCGTATTGCGTCCTTGTGCTGGAACGAAGTCTTAGGAAAGGCGTTCCGCTGACGCCGGCAAGGCGCAAACTGTTCCGGCAGGTTCGCGCCTATCAGGCGAAGACCGGCATTGAGGGTGGCCGGACATGAACGGCGCGCAGCCAAGTCTTGCGAAGGGTTCGCACCAACCGCTCGGCGGCGACGGCCGGCAGGAACACGGCCTAGTCGTCGAGATAACCGGACTGCGCAAATCCTATGGGAAGACCGAGGTGCTGCGCGGCATAGACCTTTCCGTACCGCGCGGCTCGATCTATTGCCTGATCGGCCCCAGCGGCGCCGGCAAGAGCACACTGCTGCGCTGCATCAATCTTCTGGAGACGCCGAATTCAGGCACCATAACAGTGGGCGGGGTGCCCGTCTTCGGCGCGACCGGCGCGGCTTCGCGGCACAATCTGCTGAAAATCCGCCGCAGCATTGGTATGGTGTTCCAGCATTTTAACCTGTTCCCGCACTTGACGGCGGTCGAAAACATTATGGTCGGCCTTACGGAGGGGCTGGGCGTCGGCAAGGACGAGGCGCTGGAGCGCTCGATCAAGAACCTGGCACGGGTCGGACTGGCGGGCCGTGAACTGGCATATCCTTCCGAGCTTTCCGGCGGACAGCGCCAGCGCGTGGGCATCGCCAGGGCGTTGGCGCTGCGGCCCGTGGCTCTGCTTTTCGACGAGCCGACATCCTCGCTTGATCCCGAGCTGGCGGGTGAGGTTCTCGATGTCATGCGGGAACTGTCCAGCGACGGCATGACGATGATCATTGCCACGCATGAACTGGAGTTCGCGCGCGAAATCGCCCATCGGGTGTTCTTCCTCGACGACGGCAAAATCGTCGAACAAGGGAAGGCGGATGCCGTGCTCCTGCATCCCGAAGAAGAAAGGACCCGTAATTTCCTCAGGCGTTTCCACGAGGCAAGGAAGTAATACCAACGGCTTTGAGGGCTCGCCCGCGCCTGAGCCACTACCGACGGCAGCGATTAATTAGGCAGGTGGCATGGCGGCATATCAGGTCGCTACTGAACGCCACGGCCTCTTTCTTAAATGCGAGATGGATGCGCGTTGGCTCAACTCGTCTGCTGCCTTCTGGACCGACTGCCTTGTTTGCGTTTCATCGACAGTCAGCACTTGCCTGTCTCTCATCACGAATCGGCCGTCGATCATAACGGTCGAGACTTCGTGCCCCAGTGCAGAATAGACAAGCGCCGAAGGCGCATTGTGGAAGGGTGTCAACCACGCGCTGTCGATGTCGATCACAACCACGTCGGCCTTTTTCCCAATCTCTATCGACCCGATCTCGCTCTCGAGCCGAACAGCTCGGGCGCCTTCGATCGTCGCCATTTCGAGCGCCTTTTCGGCGGTCATGATGGTCGCGTCGCGGTGAACGCCTTTCTGTACCAACGCAGCAAATTTCATCGCTTGGAACAGGCTGTGGTTGTTGCTGCTCGCCGGACCGTCAGACCCCAGACCCACGGTCAGCCCAGCCGCCAGCATCTCCGGAATCGGTGCTATGCCGGAGGCCAGGTAGAGATTACTGCATGGGTTATGCGATATCTTGACCCCATGATATTTGAGGGTCCGAATGTCGTGGCTGTTGCAGTTTACGCAATGGACAGCCAGCACATCTGGGCCCCAGAAACCCAGTTCGCTCAACATCTGCGTATCTGTGCAGTCGTAATCGGCGCGCGCGCGCGTGATCTCGAAATCCGTTTCGGAAAGATGGGTGGTAATCAGGATGTTCTCAGCATCCGCTAATTCGCGTGTCTTGCGATAAGCCTCGCGATCAACGGTCCACACCATGCATGGCGCGATCCCGACCTGAACGCGGCCTCCAGGCCTGTTGTGCCTGCGTACCGCAGCCCGAACGTCAGCCATGACGACTTCGATATCCTCGATCAGTTCCACCGGCGCGCCGAATTCGGCGCCACTCGTCATGAACCCTCGGCAGACGAAACCCCGCATTCCCGTTTGCTCAAACGCTTCGACGACAGCGTCGGTCATTCCGGGTTGGACGTGCACATATTGAAAGTCCACCAGCGTCGTCACGCCTGAGCGGATGGATTCGACGCAACCGTGCTGCGCGGCGACAAGGATGTCGTCGCGAGTGAGATGGACAGCGGCCGGCCCGGTCATGCAGGCGAACCACTTCTTGAGTTCCATGTCGTCGCCCAGCCCCTTCAGCAAGGTCTGAAAGAGGTGGGTGTGGGTGTTGACCATGCCGGGAATGATGAGTTTCCCGGTGCAGTCGATGACCTCTGCGCCACGGTGTCGAGAATGCAAGTCACACGCGTTACCGACATCAAGGATACGGTCCGCCTCGACGCACAGGCTCGCCCTTTCGAGCACGTCGCGGTTTTCATTCATCGTGACGATCAAGGCATTGTGTAATATCCGGACCATCAGCCCCTCACAAATTCGATCACAAGTTGGCGCTTCCGTAGAACGTCCAGCGAAAATCAGTTCGGTCGATATGGCTCCATAAGGGCGGCAGGCTGTGCGGCCCGTCCGATAAGGCCCGAGACGGCGATGATCGTCAGCACATAGGGAAGCGACAGCAGAAGCTGTGGAGGAAGATCAAAGGAAAATAGCTGCAGCGAAAGCTGAAGAGCGTCCGCGGCGCCGAAAGCCAGCGCAGCAAAGGCGGCGTAAACCGGTCGCCAGCGCCCAAAAATGACGATGGCCAGTGCGATAAAACCTTGGCCTACGACGATGGTGTCTCTGAAGAGTCCTATCTGGGCGAGAACGAGATAACCACCAGCCGCACCAGCGCCCGCACCCGACAACAGGACACCTGCATAGCGAATACGCGATACCGAGATGCCCGCGTTCGCCGCCGCATGTGGATTCTCACCTACAGCTCTGACGTTAAGGCCGAAGCGTGTCTTGAACAGAACAAACTCGCCCACCAGGACTGCGGCAATCGTAACGTAAAGCAGAACGGACTGCGAAAACAGGATTGGCCCAAGATACGGTATGGACGACAGGTAGAGGATGTTGACGGAGCCGATCATGGGTATCAGTTCAGGATTACTGGCCGAGCCGAGCGCCAACCGGTACCCATAACTTGCTGCACCCAACGCCAGTATATTGAAGACGATGCCGACGACGACCTGGTTGGCTCGCACGGTGACATACATCCACGCAAGAAGAAGGTTGGCCAAAAAACCTGCAAGAATGGCCGCTGCGAAGCCGGTCCAAGGTGTTCCCGACTGATAGGTGACCAGATAAGCGGCCAGAGCGCCAATCAGGATTGTACCTTCGATGCCGACGTTCAGGACCCCGGAACGCTCGGCAAAGATTTCTCCCAACGCGGTCAGAAGCAAGGGACCAGCCAAGCGCACGCTTGCTGCGAGCCAGGTGACGAGGAATGAGCTGACAACAAAATCGTCAAACACCCTAGACCCTCCCGCTTTCACTGCCCGAGGACTTGAAAGGCAGCCTTATTGTCCAATAGCGCAGGAAGTCGCTGGCCATGACGAAGAGCACGATCAGGCTCTGGAGTATGAAGATGATCGAGGAAGGCGCGCCAGTGCTTCTCTGGATAGCGTCAGCCCCGACTGACAGGGCGGCGTAAAGAATGGCGGTCGGCACAACTGCAAGCGGATTGAGTTTGGCCAACAGAGCAACGACGATACCGATGAACCCAATCCCGCCACTCAACCCGTCCAGAAGGCGGTGCTGCGTCCCGAGAACTTCGACCAGCCCGGCCAACGCCCCAAGCCCACCTGCCAGAAACGCGGCAAGTACATAGCGGCGCTCTACATTGATGCCACCATACCGGGCCGCAAAAGGATTGAGCCCGGTTACGATAAGCTCGTAGCCAAGCCGCATCCGGCTCATAAGGAGCCACACCAGCCCTGCGGCGGCCAAGGCGATGAGGATACCCGCATGCGCTCGCGTTTCCGGAATAATTCCTGGGAGCCAGGTTTCCGCCGGTAGTCTTGGCGTCTGCGGCAAACTGCCAGGGGCGCGCATCGGCCCTGACACCAGATACTGGACGATGAAAGCAGCGATGTAGTTCGCCATAAGCGATATGAGCACTTCATTGCCACCGAACCTGCTCCTGAGCAGGCCGACGCCTCCCGCCCAAGCTCCGCCAACTGCAAAACTCAGACAGATCGCAATGGCAAACAAAAGAATGGTGGGAACGAATGCCAAACCACCATCCAGGGCGAGCAGTGCAAACCAAGCCGAGGCTGCAGCGCCAAGCGTAAGGCACCCCTCAAAGCCAAGGTAACCGAATCCTGCCCGCCAGGCCACACAGGTGCCGAGAGCAATAAGGATCAAAGGGGCAGCGCGGTTCAGTGTAATGCCCAGTCCGTGCATGCTGCCCAGGCTTGCCTCGAACAGCGAGGCATAAGCTTCTATCGGGTTGGGGACGAAGGGCAGGAAAAGGATCGCGCCGATCAGGAAGGCCAGCGCGATCGATCCGAACGTCATGATCGCGATTGTCCACGGCGACTCCGTCGGAGCAAGCCTTCGTTCAAACATGATCCACATGGGCCACCTTCTGAGCGTCTGACGCGGGAACGCCTGCCATCATCAATCCGATGACTTCGTCTGCCGCATCTTCCGAGCGCAATTCGCCCATGAACCGGCCGCCGTACATCACCAGAATTCGGTCCGCCAGGTTTCGGATTTCCTCAAGTTCCGCGGAGATGAGAAGGATACCCTTGCCCTTTTCGCGAGCGGCCAGGAGCTCTGACCAGATAACTTCGATCGCCCCGACGTCCAGGCCTCGCGTGGGTTGCTCGACAATCAACATTCGGGGGTCACGCATGATTTCGCGGCCCAGAATGAGCTTTTGCAGGTTCCCTCCCGACAGCTTGCCGGCGGGAAATCGAGTACCTGGCGTCCGCACGCCGAAACGGGAGATCAGGGTCTGGGCGTGGCCGTGCGATTTTGACCAGTCACGAAACAGCGACCCCACGCCGGAGAATTGGCGCTGACTGCCAAGGATTGAATTATCTTCGATGTCGAGCGTGGCTATCGAACCGACACCGCGCCTGTCTGCGGGTACATACATCAACCCTTTCTCCGAGCGATCGGAGGGGGACGCATTGGCGATTTCGACGGCCTCCAACTTGACGCTGCCCTGCCGGATGGCACGCAGCCCCATCAGGCCTTCCACCAACTGCGATTGGCCGTTCCCGTCGACACCCGCAATGCCGACAATCTCGCCTTCATGCACGGTCAGGTCGATGCCCTTGACCACGGTTGTACCCCGGTCATCCGCGACATGCAGATCGGAAACGCGCAGGATCGGCTTACCCTTGCGCAACGGTGAGCGCTGAACCTTTAGAGCAACGTCTCGCCCAACCATCATGCGGGCCAGCGCCGCTTCCGTCGTAATCTTCTTGTCTACTGTCGCGACGGTCCGGCCATCGCGCATGATGGTGATCCGATCCGCCACCTCGATGATCTCGTGCAGCTTGTGCGTAACGATAATCACCGAACGGCCCTCTGACGCGAGCGAGCGCAAGGTAGAAAGGAGCTTGCCGGTCTCTTGAGGTGTAAGCACGGCGGTCGGCTCGTCTAGAATAAGGATTCGGGCATCGCGATAGAGAAGCTTGATTATCTCCACGCGTTGCTGGACCCCAACCGGAAGGTGCTCCACCTTCGCCCACGGATCGACGTTTAGTCCGTGACGGTCCGAAAGTTCCTTTATGCGCGAAGCTGCACTGGCAAGATCGAGAATGCCGCCCCGTTCGTCTCGCAATCCGAGCACGACGTTTTCGACAACCGTGAATGGACGAACCAACATGAAATCCTGGTGGATCATGCCGATATCGTGCTTGATCGCCTCGCGTTGGCTGGCAAACCGAACCTGCTGCCCGTCAAGCACGATCTCACCTTCATCCGGCTGGTAAGAGCCGTAAAGGATGTGCATGAGGGTGCTCTTGCCCGCCCCATTCTCTCCAAGAAGGGCGTGGACTTCGCCCTTCTCAACCAGAAGATTGGCCTTATCGTTTGCCAATACGCCCGGAAAACGCTTGGTTATGCCTCGTAGCTCTACTGCCGGTCGCATGCTGTGACTCCTACAGCCGTCGGCCCGTGCGGCAGTCTATTGCGCAGGGGTGGGCATTTCGAAGGTGCTAATTTCAGTCAGTACGGCAACCAGCTTCTTGATCATTGGATCAATCCGCTGCCATCCACGCTCCGGCGTTGCTTGTCGCGCATCGCCGAAGGTTCCCGAACTGGTCAGATCGCGAGATGCCCACGCCACGTTTGCGGCGGAAAACTCCAGCCTCAGCGTCTCGGATTCAAATTGCGGATAGGCAACGTTCAACAGATCAGGGCGAACCCGTTCGGGGGAAAGCGCCATCATCACACTTGTTTCCCAGTCATTTGCGTGAATACCGAAAACACGCTCGCGTTCGCTCACCTCCACCGGGTCCGGCTGCAACGCCGGCGGGAAAAGCGTGAAGGCCATCATCCCGGTCCTTATCCTGACATCGCGAGCTGCGACCTCAAGGATGGCCATGTTGCCGCCATGGCAGTTCAGGAACACGACGCGCCGGAAGCCGGAAGCGGCTATGCCGGCGGTGATTTCCTCAATGACCTTGAGTAGGGTTTCGCTGGTTAGCCACAACGAGCCGGGAAACCCTACATGCTCTACGCTGCGTGTGATCGGAAAGATCGGCAACCGCCAACATGCAACGCTTTCAGGAAGCTGGTCCAGCGCAAGATGAAGGAAACGATCGGCAAAATAGAGGTCCGTGTCGATGGACATATGCGGACCGTGCTGCTCCAGTGAGCCGAAAGGGACGACAACCGCCCCTTCGATCTTTCCCATGTCCCGGATTTCCATCCAGGTCATGCGGGCGAGGTTACGTTCCACCATTGCCGCCCCCCAAGGCCAATTCAGCCAGCTGCGCCTTTGATATTTTTCCTGTCGGTGTCATCGGAAGCGCGTCCAGGAAGGTGATCGTCATTTGCGCCAGATCGCGTCCGCAATTTTCGGCAGCTGACAAGCGCAGTTTTTCCGGGTCCACTTTTGCATCTGGGGCGGAGACGAGGAACGCTGCGGGCCTTTGTCCGCAGGTGTCATCGGGAATCCCTATCAGAGCGGCCTGGGACACACCGGGTTCCAACATCAACGCTTCTTCAACGTCGCGAGGGAACCACGATTCGCCATCCACTACGATCAACTCGGACCGTCGCCCACGCAACGTCAGATAACCTTCGGAGTCCAGGAACCCAAGGTCGCCAGTGTGAAGCCAGTCATTGCGTAATGCCTCTGCTGTTTTCTCGGGCATATCCCAGTAGCCTTTCATGAAGCCGCCTCTCAATACGATCTCGCCGACGTCGCCTGGCTTAACTTCCTGATCGTCATGATTGAATATCCTGACTTCCTTGTCAGGCAAGGTCCGGCCGATGGCGCCCATTCTTGCGTTTGATGGCAGGTCTATTCCCCCCAGTGCCACAAAGCCACCAAGTTCGCTCTGACCATAGCTTTCGACCAAAGGCAGGTTCAGATCGTCTCGCCAACCCTTCTTCAGCGTCGGGGGCACCGGTCCGCCGCCCGAAAGTCCCAGGCGCAGTCGGGGAGGAGTGCGCCCACGACTGCGGCTTTCCTCAAGCACTTCGGCCAGGAAGGTTGGATTGGCAGCAAAGATGCTCGCGCCAGCGGCCTCAAGCGCATCATATCCGGATTTCTGCTCCCAGAAACGGAGGACATTGACGGTGCACTGATGGTGCAGGAGCGGAAGAATATTGCTTACGAGCTGGTAAGAACTGGACAAGGCGGTGGGTCCAAAAGAAACATCATCAGACGAAATCGCCAGTCGTTCCGCAATGCATCGCGTGGCGCGCACTACCGGCTCATGCGGCAGGCAGGCGCCTTTTGGTTGCCCGGACGTGCCCGAAGTGTAGGAAAGATGCGCGATCGCGTCCTCGTCCGACGGATCGGCCGGCGCCGGAAAGGCCGCCTTCATCAATTCGGGCCAGGAACGCGCGCCTTCCTGCTCTCCATCCATGCAAACCAGATGCCTGACCGTATCGACGGCTTTGCAAGCTTGGACTACTGCGTCACGCATATCGTGCGTATAGACAATCACAGTCGGCTTGTGATTGGCCAGATAGTAAGCCAGTTCGCCGGCAAACTTGACATTGACCAGAGCCGCAACCGCACCGATCCGAAAGCAGCCAAACATCGCCACCAGATAGTCGAGCCCGTTGTGGGCAAAGATCGTAACGCGATCGCCCTTGCGGACGCCGAGATGATGCAATGCACCTGCGGCGGCGTCGATTGCAGAAGCGGCCTCGGCGTAGGTCAAGGCCCGATTGCGATCAACCCAATTGAACGCAACACGGTCCGGCCGACGGGACGCCCCGTCGGCAATCAACTGATGGATCAGCATGATACCTCACATTAGAAAGTGAAAGGGATAGCCCCGAAGGGGCTATCGGTATTGGTTCAGGTTGATCTTGCCTGCGGCAAGGTCCTCGAAGACCGCCGTGAACTTCTCTCTCGCCTGATCGTCGACCAGTTTGGAGTTGAACTCGGTTATCGGGCTGCCTGTCCCATAGGTAGGAACCCAAAGCTGTTTGACAGTGGGGCTCCATTCCGTCCCGCCGGCAAATGTTCCGGCAGCTACGCTATGGCCAAGCTCATTGACCATCCAGCGGAGATTCATGACAAAACTTGTAGCCATCGCTTCGGGGGCCAGCGCCGTCTGGTTGGCATAGCAGCCGATCACTCTGGCACCAGCCGCGGATGCGCCTTGCAACGCTCCCAGACCGGTAACATCGGCAGCGTGCCAGATCACATCGGCGCCGTTGCCGATCATGGTCAGCGCGGCTTCCTTGCCCTTGGCCGGATTGTTGTAATCGCCGGTGACAACCCCTAGACCCTTCAGACCCTCGACGGCCTTTTCGGCGCCACCGATGAAAGCCTTGTTCATCGCCTGTTGTGTCGGGTTGTCACCGCCGCCAACAAATCCGACCGCCTTCTTCTTTTCCGAAACCAGGGCAGCCAGCGTGCCGGCGGCATAAGCGGCTTCAAGATAGGCAAGATTGATGAATTCCAGATTTGGAACTGCTTCGGCATCCGACTGGAACGTCGTGGCGAAGAAATTTGTCTCGGGATAGTCCGGGGCAATCTCCGTGAAAGCGCTACCGAACTCGAACCCATGCCCGATGATCAGCTTGTAACCGTCATCAGCATACCCTCTGACGACCTCCGGGATACGCGCCTGAGTGACGTTCTCCACATAGGCGGTTTCGAAGCCTTCCTGCTTGAGATCGGAGAGACCTTCAAACGCAAGCTGGTTCCAACCTCCGTCGGAAATCGATCCGGTCATGACCAGAGCGATCCGTTTTCCTTCTTCAGCTCTTAGCTTGATAGGCAAAAGCGACGCGCCAATACCCGCGCCCATTGCAATAAGCACCGAACGGCGCCCGATATTTCCACGTGCCTTATCCATCACTTCCTCCCTCGAATGGACATTCACAAGTCGGACGGAAACATGGTTGCGACCATTACGAAATAGATAAAGAAGATAATGAGTCTTTATTGAATCGCATAATCTCCAATAGGTTCGGCGGTGTCTGGCCCTGATGTAACGAAGGTACGGGCAAGCGATTGCAAAATCGACCTGAGCCACTGTCCATGTGTGCTCATGTGGACGCGATCATGCCAAAGCAGGTAAAAGCGTATTGGCTGAAATATGTCAGGTGCTGGAACAACGGTCAGCGGTGCCACCCTTGCCCAGAATTCGCAGAAGCAGCGAGCTGACGTAAACACCAGGTCACTGCGAAGCAGCAAAAACGGGATCATATTGAACTCCGGAACCGCGACGGCGATGCGTCGTTTCAGACCCAATTCCGCAAGCCTCGCTCCGATCGGGCCAAGATAGGTCGCAGAGGTAGAGGTCGGCGAAAGGTGGTTCAGCTGAAGATAGGTCTGCAATGTTATCCCTTCCGGCTTAGCCTCCGGATGATCCGCCCGCATCATGCAGCATATCTCATTTTCAAGTAGTGGCGAAATGCGCAAAGCCTGAGGAGGATGAGGCCAATCGCCAATCACCAGATCGAGCGTTCCGTCGCCGAGCGCTTTTTCGTAATCAAACTGGGGATCAATCGTGCGGACGACAAGATTGACATTTGGCGCTTCTCGCCTCACCCGTTCGATCAAAGGCGGAAGAAAAAGGGCTGCCAAGCTGTTTGCCGAGGCAACATTCAGCGTGAGCGCTGCGGTGGAAGGATCGAAAGGCCCCTCCTCGAGGAAAACGCGATCGATGCCGTCAAGTGCCTCGATTACAGGTTGAAGCAGTCGCTCCCCCCGTTCCGTGAGCACCATTTTTGATCCGCTGCGGACAAGTAGGGGATCCTTCAACAATTCGCGCAGTTTACGCAGTGCCAAACTAATTGCTGGCGGGCTTTGCTCAAGTATCTCCGCCGCACGCGATATGCTTTTTTCAGCCAAAAGGGTCTTGAGTGTTACTAGAAGGTACCGATCGACGCGATCCAACTTGTCTCTAGCCACTAATCGGTTCCGATCTGATCCGGTGTTGAGCCGCCACAAATCTGCAGCCATTCGCGAAGCCAATAAGGTGGTCGGCGCACAGCCCCGACTCTGCCGCCACATTAACCCCGTTAAGCAAGTCGTCGCCATATTCAAATGTTGGGGCTTGTCACATTAACTTCGGCTCAGCGATTGTGGCATAGGCACGGCTGTCATGACCTTGCCTGCTGTTAGCTAC
>NZ_JBWKRC010000023.1:0-23638 GCF_059419085.1 Mesorhizobium sp. GW821-FHT07A06 | reverse complement strand
GCCATGGAAGAGAAGCTGCGCTTCGCCATCCGTGAAGGCGGCCGCACCGTCGGTGCCGGCATCGTCGTCACCATCAAGGAATAATCGACGCCGGCATTGGCCGGATCGACAGGGAAAGGGCGGTCTTCGGGCCGCCCTTTTTGTTTCCGGGCAGCCGGGGGCAGCCGCAAGCGGTGGGTATTTCAAAGCTGTTGCAAGCGCCATCGCGCCAACTAGTATGGCTTGCATTGCGGGAGCTTGGCGAAAGAGTGGTTCCAGGGCGCTGTTTCGAGGCATGGTGGTTGCGGGCGCTGGTCCGTGTCGTGCTGTTGACGGCCATGGTGCTGTCGGTCTCGGCGGCGCAGGCTCAGGAGCAGTCGCTGGACATACCGTCGATGCGGTTCGCGGTCGTGCGCAGCAATGTGCCGGGCTGCGAGCCCAATTGTCCCGAATGGATATCGGCTGAAGGCACCATCGAGGCGGGCACGCCATCGCTGTTCAAGCGCACGCTCAAGGCGCTCAAAGGCCGCCAATTGCCCGTGGTCGTCAATTCCCCCGGCGGTAACGTCGATGCTGCGGTGACCCTCGGCCGGATGATCCGCAAGAACAGGCTCGATATCGCCGTCGGCACGACGGCGTTTTCCGGCTGCGAGCCGCGGATGAAGGATTGCAAGGACAAGGGCACCGACTACTTTGGCACAGCCTATGACAACGGCGCCATGTGCAACTCTGCTTGCCCGCTGATGTTTTCCGGCGGAATTCGCCGCGTGGTCGGGGACTTCGCCTATCTCGGCGTCCACCAGATCACCACCACCTACCAGCGCGAGAAGCTGCTCTATCGGACCACCTACCGGATCGTGAACGGCAGGAAGAAGATCATCAGCACCAAAATTGTCAGCCGGAGGAACGCGGGCAGCTACAAGACCTACGAAATGAGCAAGGCGGTCGAGAAGAAGCTTTCGGCCTATCTGAAAGGCATGGGGATAGGCGACGGCGTACTCCTGACGATGAAGAACACGCCGGCCACCGATATCCATCAATTGGTTCTCCAAAACATGCTTCGGATGAACCTCGTCACGTCCCTGGACACCGTCGAGCTTTTCACCGCCAGCACGATCTGCAAGGCAGATCCGATGCCGGCGAATTGCCGGGAGATATTGACGGACAAGGACAAAGGGACAAGGCCGGCCAATGTCGCGACCGCCCAGGCAGGCCCCGCTCTACCCTCGTCGGCCAGGACTACGGCGCCAAAGGAAGCGGACATGCGTTTTGTGCTCGTCCGCGGCAGCAACCCGCTGTGCGATCCCGACTGCCCGGAATGGATCTCGGCGGAGGGTACGATCACCGCGCGGACGCCGGAAAGCCTGCGCCAGGCGCTCGATGCCGTCGCCGGCCGGCGGCTGCCGATCGTCATCAGCTCGCGAGGAGGAGATGTCGAGGGCGCGCTTGCGGCGGGCAGGCTCATCCGGGAACGCAGGCTCGACGTTGTCGTCGCTCACACCGATTTCGTGGATTGCGATCCCTCGGCGGATTGCCTGGCCAAGGAGGGCGTCCATGGCGGGCTCACCATCGAATCGGAGGGCGAATGTGCTTCGGCCTGTCCGATCATGGTTGCCGGTGGCGTCAGACGCTTGATTGGTCCGGCCGTGCGCCTAAGCGTGGGATCCCTTGGCTTTCAGGACAAGGTCGATGCGTATCTCGAGGAAATGGCGGTCAGGCCTGGCCTGTTCGCCATTTCCCCGGATCAACAGCAGCTTGATCGTGAGACGATACTCAAATTCGGGCTGGCGACCGGACGTCAGTCTGCTGACGAAATGACAGGCGCCACCATATGCAGATCGGTTCCGAGGCCCGACAATTGCCGGGTCGTGCCGTCTGCCAATGCCGAAGCCGACATGCCGGCCAAACTGTAACGTCGCGTATGTTGAACTGGCCATCGAGGCAGGTTGAGGCCGGCCGGGTCTTTCCGCTACCGTCAGCGGCATCGAGGACAGGTGACCATGCGCAAGGACGTTCCGACACTCTACGAATGGGCCGGCGGCAGCGAAGCCCTGAACCGGCTGACACGGACCTTTTATGACAAGGTGGCGCAGGACCCGGTCGTCGGGCCGGTGTTCAAGGCCATGTCGCCAGACCATCCCGCCCATGTCGCGGCCTTCATCGGCGAGGTCTTCGGTGGACCGAAGACCTACAGCGAAAAGTTCGGCGGCCACCGCGAGATGGTCATGCATCATCTGGGCAAGCATTTGACCGAGGAGCAGCGCCGCCGCTGGATCAACCTGCTCGCCGATGCCGCCGATGCCGTTGGCCTGCCCGACGATCCCGAGTTCCGTTCGGCCTTCATGGGCTATGTCGAATGGGGATCGCGGCTGGCCAAGATGAATTCCAATCTGGGCGAGACTTGCGATCCGGAAACCGAACCGATGCCGGCCTGGGGTTGGGGCGTGCCTGGCGGGCCATACAAGCCGCCGGCCGTGAAATCGTAGTCGTAGACGTCCAGAACAGGCCGAAGCGGCGGCCAGTCATCGGTGGTCCGGATCTCCGGCGAGGGGATGAAGGCGCGTTTGCGTGCAAACCACTCTTTACACAGAGCGCGGAAGCTTTTAGGAAACCCCTGCTGCGCCGAGGCGCACACGATACGGGCATAGCTCAGTTGGTAGAGCGGCGGTCTCCAAAACCGCAGGTCGTAGGTTCGAGCCCTGCTGCCCGTGCCATTTTCCCAGGAAAATCGCGACAAAGGATTGGATGCCGTTCGGTTGGCGGGAATAGCCAGCCGAACGATTAGCCCTTAATACGGCTTGATCCGCGAGCAGCAAAGGCCTTCATGCCCTTGCGGATCGCTCGTAATGCCTCGTCAGCGCATTGCCAGCCCTTGAATTTGATGGTTTTTCCGGTCCCAAGCACCGATGAGAGAAAGAACTGCTCGATTTCCCGCCTGAGGTGCTCGGGCACTTGGTCTGCGACCGCGGGCTCGTCTTCCGCATCCTCCTTGTGAGGACAGAAAATGTATCGATCATTGCGGATTGCCTTGCCGTCCCGATCCTTCTGCTTGACACGCAACGCACCCAGCAAGTGGCATTTGATGATCACGCCTGGCGCGGTAGCCGCCTGATGAATGACGAGCCCATCAAGAGGGTCACCATCCTCGCCCAATGTGGAGGGAACAAAGCCCCAATCGTAAGGATAACTCATTCCAACCGGCAAAGGGCGGACATATCCAAAAACCTGCGTCGCCGGATCATAGGCCAATTTCGCCGCGGCACCACGTGGGGTTTCGATCACCACTCTGATCAGGGCATTCGCCTTTGTCGGCAGCTTTAGAAAGTTGGGCATCAAGACGCCTCGCAGATGTGGGTCGGCTCTGGAACTTCGGGGCGTGAAGAATGTTCCGAAGTGCAGCCTTCAAGGAGATTTCAGGCATGACAAAAGCTGCTCTGCAAATGCTCAAGGGTGTGGGCTATTTGATTTCAACGCTGAGCGTTGTCCTCCTCGCCATCGTGAGTTGGAAAAGCGCTTCACAAAGTCCGCTGCTCATCGCCTGCCTACTTGGCGGCGCCGCAGCGTCAATTGCTGGCATGTTCTGCCGATGGCTAACATACGAGATCGAAAGGCGTCAGGAGCACAAGTAGGCTCTCTGAAAGCGGACGGCGCCGGGTCTGCCGATCGCAAAGCCGCTTCCGGCTCTAATCTGGATTGCTCCGGCGTTGCGCCGTAACTTGTGGGCTGCCTGCCTGCAAAGCCAATCGCTGTTCTCGTAGGCGCGCCGTTTTATCTTCCCTGGCCTTGCGTTCCGCATCCAGCACGACCTTGCTCTCGCGGTTCGCCCGTTCAATCTTTTCGCGATCGACGCGCCGCTTCATGACAGCCTCCTTTGGTCTGACGGCCAAAAAAGTGCCAACTTGAAAAAATGTTCCCTGGAAAATGAAGGCGATCAGACCCGGCTAGGACTGGATCCGGGTCAACCACATTTGATATTGAAAGCCACCTTGGCTGAGCGTTATGACAATAGGCGTTTCCCCATTGCTCGCGAGGCAACGCGATGGATGACGTGCTCCCAGATGGCATACGCCAACCAGCGGTCGAAGTGGTCGAAGCCTGCGGCGAATGGTTCGTGCGCGTGATCGAGGCGGATCAGGAAATTACCCGATCATTCGAACTGGAATCGTTCGCTCTAGCCTTTGCGGAAGGTCAGCGACTTCGCCTTGGTCTCGATAAGGTCGTACGGATCTAATGCCTCGGTTTTAAGATCCTGGCCTCTCGCAGAAGCGATGTCCAATTTAGCCCAAGGAAGACGATTAGCTCGCGGGCCTGGTTTTCGGTAATGCCGGTTTCTTCGACCAAACGGCGCACCACGCCGTCACCGCCTTTTTCCGGCGATTTGCCTAAATCCTCCGACATTTGCATTTGATGATGCCCCTTCCGAACACCCAACGGCACGGAACGAACAATGGTTCCGAGGGTGGCGATGGGCGAGGCGGGTCGAGCTCCGCCGAACTGCGTCAAGCCGACCTCTGTAAAAGGCCCCAAGACATTCCGCCCAGCCGTTGATCCAATTTTCCTCGTCGAATACCGAATGTGCACCGGGGGGGCACGCGATGCAGTAAGGACAATCGGCCTGAAGAATCGCGGGTCGTAGGTTCAACCCCGCTACTCCTCCCATTCTCGAAATGGCCATCAAGAACCATATTTCTGCGGACCGGCCTTTGAAAACCGGCGACACGCTTGCCATATTAGCCCGATTGGGGCATAAGGGCGCCATAGCCGGGACGGAACGACTGGATGGTTCCGAGGCGGCGTTTGGTCATAAAGCGGACACTTGCCACTTGCGTGGATCAAGAATCGGTTTTATGTAGACGGAACAGGCACGCGACGCGTGGAGCTGGGAAGCCGGCTTTACGCGTCTGATTTGCATGGGCGAAATGATTGCGCTGATTCGGCGCGAGACTGGGCTCAGGCGGCACGTCCCGGCCAGCGGGATCATCCAGGAGGCCCGGCCAACGGGTCTTGAAGACAGGCGGCATATGGCTTCGAAAACCACAAATCCTTTCGTCTTTCTCCAGCAGGTTCGCTCGGAGACCGCCAAGGTGACTTGGCCGTCGCGGCGCGAAACGATGATCTCGACGGTGATGGTTCTGGCCTTCGCTGTGATTGCGATGATCTTTTTCTTCAGCGCCGATCAGTTGATGGGCCTCGCGATCGAACAGATTCTGGGCATTGGACGCTAAGTCCGGCGAATACGGAGAAGTCTAAAAAAATGGCTGCGCGCTGGTACATCGTCCACGCTTATTCGAACTTTGAAAAGAAGGTCGCCGAGGACATCGAGAACAAGGCCAAGCAGAAGGGCTTGTCCGCCGATATCGAGCAGATCGTGGTGCCGACCGAAAAGGTCGTCGAGGTTCGTCGTGGCCGCAAGGTCGATGCCGAGCGCAAGTTCTTCCCGGGCTACGTGCTCCTGAAGGCCAACCTGACCGATGCCGTGTTCTCCCTGGTGAAGAACACGCCGAAGGTCACCGGCTTTCTTGGCGACTCCAAGCCGGTGCCGATCACCGAGGCGGAAGCGCAGCGCATCCTGAACCAGGTGCAGGAAGGCGTCGAGCGGCCGAAGCCGTCGGTCACGTTCGAGATCGGCGAGGCGATCCGCGTTTCGGATGGTCCTTTCGCGTCGTTCAACGGTTTCGTCCAGGAAGTGGACGAGGAGCGGGCGCGGCTCAAGGTGGAAGTTTCGATCTTCGGGCGCGCCGTGCCCGTCGATCTGGAATTCGGACAGGTCGAAAAGGGCTGAGCCGAAATCCCCGATGTTGAGCCGGCGACGCCGGCTCGGCGATCGGGGGAGGCGGTGCGGAAACGCACGGCCTGAGAACGGTGGGAGGCGAATGTGGCTTTAGCCGGCCACGTGAACCGCACCACCAGACTGCAACCGCCGGTGTTTTCCCTGATGGTGGGGCCGGCATAGACAAAGGCAGGAAAAGAGATGGCTAAGAAAATTGCAGGCCAGCTCAAGCTCCAGGTTTCCGCGGGTTCGGCTACGCCGTCGCCCCCGATCGGCCCGGCGCTTGGTCAGCGTGGCATTAACATCATGGAGTTCTGCAAGGCGTTCAACGCGCAGACCCAGGAAATGGAAAAGGGATCGCCGGTTCCGGTCGTCATCACCTACTACCAGGACAAGTCGTTCACCTTCGTCATGAAGACGCCGCCGGTGAGCTACTTCCTGAAGAAGGCCGCGAACCTGAAGTCGGGCTCGAAGGAGCCGGGCAAGGTCAAGGCTGGCACCGTTTCGCGCGACAAGGTGCGCGAAATCGCGACCGCCAAGATGAAGGATCTGAACGCAAACGACGTCGAGGCGGCCATGCGCATGGTCGAGGGCTCCGCCCGCTCGATGGGTCTGGAAGTGGTGGGCTGAGATCATGGCAAAGATTGCAAAGCGTGTATCGAAGACCCGCGAAGGCATTGATCCCAACAAGGCTTATGCCCTGGGTGAAGCGCTGAAGCTGCTCAAGGACCGTTCCTCGGTCAAGTTCGACGAGACCGTCGAAGTCGCCATGAATCTCGGCGTCGACCCGCGCCATGCCGACCAGATGGTCCGCGGCGTGGTCAATCTGCCGAACGGCACCGGTCGCTCGGTTCGTGTCGCCGTGTTCGCCCGTGGCGACAAGGCAGAGGAAGCCAAGGCCGCCGGCGCCGACATCGTCGGCGCGGAAGACCTGGTCGACATCGTCCAGAAGGGCACGATCGATTTCGATCGCTGCATCGCCACGCCGGACATGATGCCGCTGGTCGGCCGTCTCGGCAAGGTGCTCGGCCCGCGCGGCATGATGCCGAACCCGAAGGTCGGCACCGTCACCACCGACGTCGCCGCCGCCGTCAAGGCATCGAAGGGCGGCGCGGTCGAGTTCCGTGTCGAGAAGGCCGGCATCGTTCATGCCGGCGTCGGCAAGGTCTCGTTCGACGTCAAGGCGCTCGAAGAGAACATCCGCGCTTTCGCCGATGCGGTGACCAAGGCAAAGCCGGCTGGCGCCAAGGGCAACTACGTCAAGAAGGTGTCGGTCACCTCGACGATGGGCCCGGGCCTCAAGCTCGACGTCGCGACGCTCGCTGCGTCCTGATTAGACAATTTGGATCGGCCGCTGAAAGGCCGATCCGAGACTGAATTCCGGGCCCCGGATTTATCCTGGGCCCGGTGCCGGAAGTCGAAAGGCTTCCGGACATCCTGTCCGAGATTGCAGGCGGCCCAAAAGCCTTAATTCATGTGGGCCTGCATGAGACGGGTGAAGACCCGACAAAGGAGCAAGTGCTCCAATGAAAGGTTCGAACCGTGTTTGCCTTTTGTCTGCGCATCGTCGGCTTGCCGCCGGTGTGGCGAAAGGGGGCAGGATCCTCGAGCGTCGTTCGGGAGATCCGTTACTGGATGGCCCGGCCGGCAAAAGGCAACCCGACGCCTGTCCTCGAAACAGGGCAGGGGTCAACTGGAGATAGGCAGTGGACAGAGCGGAAAAACGCGAACTCGTCACGGGCCTGAACGAAGCGTTCGGAAACGCAGGTTCAGTCGTCGTGGCCCACTATGCCGGTATCACCGTCGCGCAAATGAACGACCTTCGGTCGAAAATGCGCGCTGCCGGTGGCACCGTTAAAGTCGCGAAGAACCGTCTCGCCAAAATCGCTCTTCAGGGCACGGACTCCGCATCGATCATCGATCTGTTCAAGGGACAGACGCTGATTGCTTATTCGGAGGATCCGATTGCGGCGCCGAAGGTCGCGTCCGATTTCGCCAAGGGAAATGACAAGCTTGTCATTCTCGGCGGCGCGATGGGCACCACCTCGCTCAACGCCGACGGTGTGAAGGCACTCGCCACACTTCCGTCGCTCGATGAGCTGCGCGCCCGACTGGTTGGCATGATCGCCACGCCGGCAACCCGGATCGCCCAGATCGTCAATGCGCCAGCGGCCTCGGTCGCGCGCGTCATCGGCGCTTACGCCCGGAAGGACGAGGCGGCATGAGGCCGTTCCTCGCTATCAAAAACACACGTTCGAACCTAACGAAGGAATACAACAATGGCTGATCTCGCAAAGATCGTAGACGACCTTTCGAAGCTGACCGTCCTCGAGGCGGCCGAGCTGTCGAAGCTTCTGGAAGAAAAGTGGGGCGTTTCGGCTGCTGCTCCGGTGGCGGTTGCCGCTGCCGGCGGCGCTGCCGCTGCTGCTGCTCCGGCCGAGGAAAAGACGGAATTCGACGTCGTCCTCACCGACGCTGGCGCTCAGAAGATCAACGTCATCAAGGAAGTCCGCGCCATCACCGGTCTTGGCCTCAAGGAAGCCAAGGACCTGGTCGAAGCGGCTCCGAAGCCGGTCAAGGAAGGCGTTTCCAAGGCTGACGCCGACAAGTTCAAGGCCCAGCTGGAAGCAGCCGGCGCCAAGGTCGACCTGAAGTAAGCGTAAAAGCGGCGGGCGGCCTCGCGCCGTCCGCCACTCCCTTCGCCTGGAGGGAGGACGCGTAGCGCGAGATGTACGAGAACCTCTTTCCTGAGGGCCGCGACCGGCCTTCAGGAAACGGGTTTTCTCCCGTTTTAGCCGGCCGCCGAAAGGCGAACGGAGAACAGACAGAGAGCCGCCGCCCAGGCGGCTCGGTATGCAAGGCGGACCGCGGCGAGGTCCGTCCCGAGTTTAGAGCTAAGGAGCGACGATGGCCCAGACCCAGACTTTCAATGGCCGCAGACGCGTACGCAAGTTCTTCGGAAAGATTCCGGAAGTTGCGGAGATGCCGAACCTGATCGAGGTTCAGAAGGCATCCTATGACCAATTCCTGATGGTGGACGAGCCCAAGGGCGGGCGTCCGGACGAGGGACTGCAGGCTGTTTTCAAGTCGGTCTTCCCGATCTCCGATTTTTCCGGCTCCTCGATGCTGGAGTTCGTGAAGTACGAGTTCGAAGGACCGAAATTCGACGTTGACGAATGCCGTCAGCGCGACCTGACCTATGCCGCGCCACTGAAGGTGACGCTGCGCCTCATCGTGTTCGATATTGACGAGGATACCGGCGCCAAGTCGATCAAGGACATCAAGGAACAGGACGTCTACATGGGCGACATGCCGCTCATGACCTTGAACGGCACCTTCATCGTCAACGGCACCGAGCGCGTCATCGTCTCGCAGATGCACCGTTCGCCGGGCGTCTTCTTCGACCACGACAAGGGCAAGTCGCACTCGTCGGGCAAGCTTCTGTTCGCCGCGCGCGTCATTCCTTATCGCGGCTCCTGGCTCGACATCGAGTTCGATTCCAAGGACGTCGTGCACGCCCGCATCGACCGCCGCCGCAAGATTCCGGTGACGTCGCTGCTGATGGCGCTCGGCATGGACGGCGAAGAGATCCTGTCGACCTTCTATAACAAGATCAGCTATGTGCGCGCCGGCGACCACTGGCGCATTCCGTTCAACGTCGAGCGCTTCCGCGGCCTCAAGGCCGTCGGCGACCTGGTCGACGCCGATACGGGCGAGGTCGTTGTCGAAGCCGGCAAGAAGATCACCGCACGTCAGGCGCGCCAGCTCGGCGAGAAGGGTCTGAAGGCGATCAAGGCGACCGACGAGGATCTGCTCGGCAACTACCTGGCCGAGGACATCGTCAACTACGCTACCGGCGAGATCTTCCTCGAGGCCGGCGACGAGATCGACGAAAAGACGCTCAAGGTGCTGCTTGGCACCGGCGAGCAGGAGATCAAGATCCTCGACATCGACCACGTCAATGTCGGCGCCTATATCAGAAACACGCTCGCCGTCGACAAGAACGAGAGCCGCCAGGACGCGCTGTTCGACATCTACCGTGTCATGCGCCCCGGCGAGCCGCCGACGCTCGAGACCGCCGAAGCCATGTTCAACTCGCTGTTCTTCGACAGCGAGCGCTATGATCTGTCGGCTGTCGGCCGCGTCAAGATGAACATGCGCCTCGAGCTCAAGGCCGAGGACACCGTGCGCGTTCTGCGCCAGGAAGACATCTTGGCCGTGGTCAAGACGCTGGTCGAACTGCGCGACGGCAAGGGCGAGATCGACGACATCGACAATCTCGGCAACCGCCGCGTGCGTTCTGTCGGCGAGCTGATGGAGAACCAGTACCGCGTCGGCCTGCTGCGCATGGAGCGCGCGATCAAGGAGCGTATGTCCTCGATCGAGATCGACACGGTCATGCCGCAGGACCTGATCAACGCCAAGCCGGCCGCCGCCGCCGTGCGCGAGTTCTTCGGTTCCTCGCAGCTGTCGCAGTTCATGGACCAGACCAACCCGCTGTCGGAGATCACCCACAAGCGCCGCCTGTCGGCGCTTGGACCGGGCGGTCTGACCCGCGAGCGCGCCGGCTTCGAGGTGCGCGACGTGCACCCGACGCATTACGGCCGTATCTGCCCGATCGAGACGCCGGAAGGCCCGAATATCGGTCTGATCAACTCGCTGGCCACCTTCGCGCGCGTCAACAAATACGGTTTCATCGAGAGCCCGTACCGCAAGATCGTCGACGGCAAGCTGACCAATGATGTCGTCTATCTCTCGGCGATGGAAGAAGCCAAGCACCATGTCGCGCAGGCCAATGCCGAGCTCGACAAGAATGGTGGCTTCGTCGACGAGTTCGTCATTTGCCGCAGTGCCGGCGAAGTGATGATGGCGCCGCGCGAAAACGTCGACCTTATGGACGTTTCGCCAAAGCAGATGGTGTCGGTGGCCGCGGCCCTGATCCCGTTCCTCGAGAACGACGACGCCAACCGCGCGCTGATGGGCTCGAACATGCAGCGTCAGGCCGTGCCGCTGGTGCGCGCCGAGGCGCCGTTCGTCGGCACCGGCATGGAGCCGATCGTCGCCCGTGACTCGGGCGCCGCCATCGGCGCCCGCCGCGGCGGCATCGTCGACCAGGTGGACGCGACGCGTATCGTTATCCGCGCCACCGAGGATCTCGATCCGGGCAAGTCCGGCGTCGATATCTACCGGCTGATGAAGTTCCAGCGCTCGAACCAGAACACCTGCATCAACCAGCGTCCGCTGGTGCGTATGGGTGATCGGGTCAACAAGGGTGACATCATCGCCGACGGTCCGTCGACGGAGCTCGGCGATCTGGCGCTCGGCCGCAACGTGCTGGTCGCGTTCATGCCGTGGAACGGCTACAACTACGAGGACTCGATCCTGCTCTCCGAGCGCATCGTCGCCGACGACGTCTTCACCTCGATCCACATCGAGGAGTTCGAGGTCATGGCGCGCGATACCAAGCTCGGTCCGGAGGAAATCACGCGCGACATTCCGAACGTTTCGGAAGAAGCGCTGAAGAACCTCGACGAAGCCGGCATCGTCTATATCGGCGCGGAAGTGCAGCCGGGCGACATCCTGGTCGGCAAAATCACGCCGAAGGGCGAAAGCCCGATGACGCCGGAAGAGAAGCTTCTGCGCGCCATCTTCGGCGAAAAGGCTTCCGACGTGCGCGACACATCGATGCGCATGCCTCCGGGCACTTTCGGCACCGTCGTCGAGGTGCGCGTGTTCAATCGCCACGGTGTGGAGAAGGACGAGCGCGCCATGGCGATCGAGCGCGAGGAGATCGAACGCCTCGCCAAGGACCGTGACGACGAACAGGCCATCCTGGACCGCAACGTCTATGCGCGTCTTTCCGACGTGCTCGTTGGCAAGGAAGCGATCGCCGGACCGAAGGGCTTCAAGAAGGGCTCGACGCTGTCGAAGGACACGCTCGACGAGTATCCGCGTTCGCAGTGGTGGCAGTTTGCCGTGGAGAATGAAAAGCTCCAGAGCGAACTGGAAGCCCTGCGTGGCCAGTACGACGACTCCAAGAAGGCGCTCGAGCAGCGCTTCATGGACAAGGTCGAGAAGGTGCAGCGCGGCGACGAAATGCCTCCGGGCGTCATGAAGATGGTCAAGGTCTTCGTGGCGGTGAAGCGCAAGATGCAGCCGGGCGACAAGATGGCCGGCCGTCACGGCAACAAGGGTGTCGTGTCGCGCATCGTTCCGGTCGAGGACATGCCTTTCCTCGAGGACGGCACGCATGCCGATATCGTGCTCAACCCGCTGGGTGTGCCGAGCCGCATGAATGTCGGCCAGATCCTGGAAACGCATCTGGGCTGGGCTTGCGCGGGCATGGGCAAGAAGATCGGCGAGCTGATCGACACGTACAAGGCGGCCGGCGACATCAAGCCGCTGCGCAAGACGCTGGAAAGCTTCATGCCGGCCAATGACCGCAACGAACCGATCCGTGAGTATGACGACGAGAGCATTGTTCGCCTCAGCGAGCAGATGCGCCGCGGCGTCTCGATCGCGACCCCGGTGTTCGACGGCGCGCACGAGGCTGACATCAACATCATGCTGGAGCAGGCGGGCCTGCACACCAGCGGTCAGTCGCAGCTCTATGACGGACGCACGGGCGAGCCGTTCGATCGCAAGGTGACAATGGGCTATATCTACATGCTCAAACTTCACCACCTGGTGGACGACAAGATCCACGCGCGTTCGATCGGTCCGTACTCGCTCGTCACCCAGCAGCCGCTGGGCGGCAAGGCGCAGTTCGGTGGCCAGCGCTTCGGCGAAATGGAGGTCTGGGCGCTGGAAGCCTACGGCGCCGCCTACACGCTACAGGAAATGCTGACGGTGAAGTCGGACGACGTCGCCGGCCGCACCAAGGTCTACGAGGCGATCGTGCGCGGCGACGACACGTTCGAGGCCGGCATTCCCGAGAGCTTCAACGTGCTCGTCAAGGAAATGCGGTCGCTTGGCCTCAATGTCGAGCTGGAGAACACCAAGCTCGACGACGCCCCGGTTCGGCTGCCCGACGCGGCCGAGTAAGGCTACGGCGCGCCGCACGAAGTTGTGGCGCGCCAACCAATTCGTCGGCCAGTGGCCGACAAAGGCGGCGGGCGTTTGGCCCGCGACTAGATGCAAGGGGTTTTCGAGGACCCCGAAAAGGAGAACGGCATGAACCAAGAGGTCATGAATCTCTTCAATCCGCAGGCGCCTGCGCAGGTGTTCGATTCCATCCGGATATCACTGGCCAGCCCTGAGAAGATTCTGTCCTGGTCGTTCGGCGAGATCAAGAAGCCGGAGACCATCAACTACCGCACCTTCAAGCCGGAGCGTGACGGTCTGTTCTGCGCGCGCATTTTTGGCCCGATCAAGGACTATGAGTGCCTGTGCGGCAAGTACAAGCGCATGAAGTACAAGGGCGTCATCTGCGAGAAGTGCGGCGTCGAAGTCACGCTGTCGCGCGTCCGTCGCGAGCGCATGGGCCATATCGAGCTCGCCGCTCCCGTCGCCCATATCTGGTTCCTGAAGTCGCTGCCCTCGCGTATCGGCACGCTGCTCGACATGACGCTGAAGGATATCGAGCGCGTCCTCTACTTCGAGAACTACATCGTCACCGAGCCTGGCCTCACCGCGCTGAAGGAGCACCAGCTGCTCAGCGAGGAAGAGTACATGATCGCCGTTGACGAGTATGGCGAGGATTCCTTCACCGCCATGATCGGCGCCGAGGCCATTCATGACCTCCTGGCCGGCATGGACCTTGAGAAGATCGCCGGCGACCTGCGTTCGGAACTGGCTTCGACCACGTCCGAGCTCAAGCAGAAGAAGTATCTGAAGCGGCTCAAGGTCGTCGAGAACTTCATGGAATCCGGCAACCGTCCGGAATGGATGATCATGAAGGTGGTTCCGGTGATCCCGCCGGACCTGCGCCCGCTCGTCC
This sequence comes from Mesorhizobium sp. GW821-FHT07A06, assembly GCF_059419085.1. Lineage (NCBI taxonomy): Bacteria > Pseudomonadati > Pseudomonadota > Alphaproteobacteria > Hyphomicrobiales > Phyllobacteriaceae > Mesorhizobium > Mesorhizobium sp. GW821-FHT07A06. The sequence goes on along the minus strand of NZ_JBWKRC010000023.1, from coordinate 9,950 downwards.
CGCTGGACGGCGGCCGTTTCGCCACGTCCGATCTGAACGACCTCTATCGCCGCGTCATCAACCGCAACAACCGTCTGAAGCGGCTGATCGAGCTGCGCGCTCCCGGCATCATCGTGCGCAATGAAAAGCGCATGCTGCAGGAAGCCGTTGACGCGCTGTTCGACAACGGCCGTCGCGGCCGCGTCATCACCGGCGCCAACAAGCGTCCGCTGAAGTCGCTGTCCGACATGCTCAAGGGCAAGCAGGGCCGGTTCCGCCAGAACCTGCTCGGCAAGCGCGTCGACTATTCCGGCCGCTCGGTCATCGTGACCGGTCCGGAGCTCAAGCTGCACCAGTGCGGCCTGCCGAAGAAGATGGCGCTCGAACTGTTCAAGCCCTTCATCTACGCCCGTCTTGACGCCAAGGGTTATTCCTCGACGGTCAAGCAGGCGAAGAAGCTGGTCGAGAAGGAGCGTCCGGAGGTCTGGGATATCCTCGACGAGGTCATCCGCGAGCATCCGGTGCTGTTGAACCGCGCGCCGACGCTGCACCGCCTCGGCATCCAGGCGTTCGAGCCGATCCTGATCGAAGGCAAGGCGATCCAGCTGCATCCGCTGGTTTGCACGGCCTTCAACGCCGACTTCGACGGTGACCAGATGGCCGTTCACGTGCCGCTGTCCCTGGAAGCGCAGCTTGAAGCCCGCGTGCTGATGATGTCGACCAACAACATCCTGCACCCGGCTTCCGGCGCGCCGATCATCGTTCCGTCGCAGGACATGGTTCTGGGTCTCTACTATCTCTCGATCGTCAACCAGAACGAGCCGGGCGAAGGCATGGTGTTTGCCGATATGGGCGAACTCCAGCATGCGCTCGAGACCAAGGCGGTGACCCTGCACGCCAAGATCAAGGGCCGCTTCCGCACGGTCGACGCCGAAGGCAAGGTCGTGTCGAAGATCCATGACACCACGCCTGGCCGCATGATCATCGGCGAGCTTCTGCCGAAGAACGTCAACGTGCCTTACGAGACCGCCAACCAGGAGATGACCAAGAAGAACATCTCCAAGATGATCGACACCGTCTACCGCCATTGCGGTCAGAAGGAGACGGTCATTTTCTGTGACCGCATCATGGCGCTCGGTTTCGCTCACGCCTGCCGTGCTGGCATTTCGTTCGGCAAGGACGACATGCTGATCCCGGACAGCAAGATCAAGCTGGTGTCGGACACCGAGGCTTTGGCCAAGGAATACGAGCAGCAGTACAATGACGGCCTGATCACGCAGGGCGAGAAGTACAACAAGGTCGTCGACGCCTGGGCCAAGTGCTCGGAAAAGGTCGCCGACGAGATGATGGCCCGCATCAAGGCGGTCGAGTTCGAGGACAATGGCCGTCAGAAGCCGATGAACTCGATCTACATGATGTCGCACTCCGGTGCGCGTGGCTCGCCCACCCAGATGCGTCAGCTTGCCGGCATGCGCGGCCTAATGGCCAAGCCGTCGGGTGAAATCATCGAGACGCCGATCATCTCGAACTTCAAGGAAGGCCTGACCGTGCTCGAGTACTTCAACTCGACCCACGGCGCCCGCAAGGGTCTGGCCGACACCGCCTTGAAGACGGCGAACTCGGGTTACCTCACCCGCCGCCTGGTCGACGTGGCGCAGGACTGCATCGTCAACTCCGTGGATTGCGGCACCGACAAGGGCCTCACCATGCAGCCGATCGTCGATGCCGGTCAGGTCGTTGCTTCGGTCGGCCAGCGCGTGCTGGGCCGCACCGCGCTCGACGACATCAACCATCCGGTGACCGGCGACCTGCTGGTCAAGGCCGGAACGCTGATGGACGAGCGCGACGTGGAGCAGATCGAAAAGGCCGGCGTCCAGTCGGTCCGCATCCGCTCGGCACTGACCTGCGAGGTCAGGGTTGGCGTGTGCGCGGTCTGCTACGGACGCGATCTGGCGCGCGGCACCCCGGTCAACCAGGGTGAAGCCGTCGGCGTCATCGCGGCGCAGTCGATCGGCGAGCCGGGCACCCAGCTCACCATGCGTACCTTCCACATGGGCGGTACCGCGCAGGTGGTGGACAGCTCGTTCCTTGAAGCCTCCTATGAGGGCAAGGTCGAGATCCGCAACCGCAACGTGGTGCGCAACTCCGACGGCCAGCAGATGGTCATGGGCCGCAACATGGCGGTGCTGATCCTCGACGAAGCCGGCAAGGAGCGCGCCACGCACCGTGTCACCTATGGTTCGCGTATCTTCGTGGACGATGGCGACAAGGTGAAGCGTGGTCAGCGTATCGCCGAGTGGGATCCCTATACCCGCCCGATCCTCACCGAAATCGAGGGCAAGGTGGCGTTCGAGGATCTGGTCGACGGTATTTCCGTCCAGGAAACGGCCGACGAGTCGACCGGCATCACCAAGCGTGAGGTCATCGACTGGCGTTCGACGCCGCGCGGCAACGATCTGAAGCCGGCGATCGTCGTTCAGGACGCCAAGGGCAAGGTCGGCAAGCTGTCGAAGGGTGGCGATGCACGCTTCCTGCTCTCGGTCGAGGCCATTCTGTCGGTCGAGCCGGGCGCGCAGGTTCGTCCCGGCGACGTGCTGGCTCGTATCCCGATGGAAAGCGCCAAGACCAAGGACATCACCGGCGGTCTGCCGCGTGTTGCCGAACTGTTCGAGGCACGTCGTCCGAAGGACCACGCCATCATCGCCGAGATCGATGGCACGATCCGTTTCGGCCGCGATTACAAGAACAAGCGCCGCATCATCATCGAGCCGCATGACTCGACGCTGGAGCCGGTCGAATACCTGATCCCGAAGGGCAAGCCGTTCCATCTCCAGGACGGCGACGTCATCGAGAAGGGCGACTACATCCTCGACGGCAATCCGGCGCCGCACGACATCCTGGCGATCAAGGGCGTGGAGGCACTTGCGTCCTACCTCGTCAACGAGATCCAGGAAGTCTACCGCCTGCAGGGCGTTTCGATCAACGACAAGCACATCGAAGTGATCGTTCGCCAGATGCTGCAGAAGGTCGAGATCACCACGCAGGGCGACTCGACCTACATTCCGGGCGACCACGTCGACGTGATCGAACTGGAAGAGGTCAACGAGCGTCTGATCGAGGACGGCAAGAAGCCGGCCGAAGGCCAGCCGGTGCTGCTCGGCATCACCAAGGCCTCGCTGCAGACGCCGTCCTTCATCTCGGCCGCCTCCTTCCAGGAGACGACCAGAGTGCTGACGGAAGCCGCGGTTGCCGGCAAGACCGACATGCTGCAGGGCTTGAAGGAAAACGTCATCGTCGGCCGGCTGATCCCGGCCGGTACGGGCGGCACGATGAGCCAGATCCGGCGCATCGCCACCTCGCGCGACGAACTGATCATCGACGAGCGCCGCAAGGCCTCCGGTGTGGAAGTCGCCGAGCCGATGCTGGCCGATATGACAACCGCCGCGCAGTAAGCGCGGCGGCAACGCAATCCGGGAGAAACCGTTCTTCTGGAACTGCGTCAGAATAAAAATATAAGGCGGTCGTTTCGGTGAAACGGCCGCCTTGAAATCTCAGGCAACGAGGCCGTCGGGGTAACCCGGCGGCTTTTTTGTTGCTTTATTCGGATGGTTTCTCGAACCGCAGCAGATCGCCTGGCTCGCAGTCGAGATATTCGCAGATACGCTCCAACGTGTCGAAGCGGATGCCCTTGACCTTTCCCTGCTTCAACAGGGAGAGATTGGCCTCGGTGATGCCGACATGCTCGGCCAGATCCTTGGACTTCACATTGCGTTCGGCTAGGACGACGTTGAGCCTGACCCTTATGGGCATGAACGGTTCCTCAGATGAACTGCGCGTTTTCGTCGGCAAGGGCCGCCGCCTCGGCCAGCACCCAGGCGATGACGGCGATTATGCCGGCCGCCAACAGCGCCAGTATCGTGTCGCTGCCAAAGCCAAGGGTCAGGCGATGCTGGCCCGCGGGTGCGTCTGAACTCAGAAGGACAGACAGCGCCGTCGCCGAAAATGGCTTCAGCAACGCGGATGCGAGCAGGCCCAGGGCAAAGTCCCGCAGGCCCTTCACCGCATCCCGGCCAAAGAAATTTCCGGCCGCGAACGCACCAAAGCAGCGCCTTGCGGACATCAGCGCCACGATCAGGCATGCGAGGGGCACGAATGAGATCGCAAATCCCGCGGCTCGTCTCCCCATACCCAGACCTGCCAGCCATTCCGGCGGCATCAGCGCGTCCGCCGCGATAGAACTGGGGGATGCTGAAAACCAATAGAAGACAAGCCCGGCCGCCAGAAGCGCCGCCAGAAGAATGCAGCCTCTCGCCAGGGCGAGGCTGAAAAGCCGGATGCGGTTCAACCTCGCTAGGCGGTTGGGGTCGGAGGCTGGAACCGTCACGGTAAAGTCGGTCATGATAGGTCTCGCAAAATAGAAAACAATTATCGTTTTACAATAATAAATTTATGCGTCATGATGCGCTCTGTCAAGATGACATTCCAGACAGGAGAATTCAATGCGTTCCTTCGTACACCAGATTCCCGTGGCGGCTATTGGCGCCACGGTGGCGTTCGCACTGCCCGTTGCCGCCGTTGCCCTTCCGTCCACCGCGATGGGGCAGGTCTCTGTCGCACAGGTCATGGAGATGATTGCCAAGGTCGACTCGAGCCCGATAGCGAAGCAGACATTGGTTGCTTATGTCGCCGGGGTCGGGGAAGCGGCCGGTGTGATCGTCGATACGATCGGCGGCTCGCATATGGTCTCTTGCAAGACCGCGCTCCGGCTGGATACCGGGAGCGTGCGCGCCGCCCTTGAGACGGGCGCGCCCAGCCGGAGCAACTGGTCCGAAACGCCGGCAACGCCGTTGATTGTCGCCGACATGGTGAAGCGCGCTGGCTGCCGGATCAAGGATTGACACAGCCAATCCCCTGAGAGTGATCACGCCACTGCTTCAGCCGTGAACGCCGCACGAAGGCGGTGCGGCGTTCCGTTGTCGCCGCCTAGTCGAAAAACGCCGCGACCACATTGCGTTTGCCGAGCATGAACGCGTCGGCGACATGTTGCAGCGGTGCGAGATCGACGTCGGAGATACCCGCGCGCACGATTTCGGCGAAGCGCTTGTAGAGCATCGGGTACTCTGCTTCCGGTTCATCATGCACGACATGGCCATCGACGATGAGCTTGGAACCACCACCCGAAAGCACCATGGCGCCCTTGTCGGTATCGGCCAGGATGTCCCAGCTTTGTGGACCTCTCTGGAGCCAGTCGAGGTCCATCGTCACCGGCAATCCATTCGAGGTGCGGAAGGTCACTTGCGCCGCGACCGGGGCCGCACGGTTTTCGGGGAAATCGAGAACCGCAGAGCTGATGAACATTGCCGGCAGGATGTAGGTCGCGATCGACAGCGCGTTGATACCGGGATCGAAGACACCAAAGCCGCCGGGCTGCCAGATCCACTCCTGGTTCGGATGCCAGCGGCGCACATCTTCCTTCCAGTTGATAGCGGCCGACCTGATCCTGGTCGAACCGAGGAAGGTGCGCGCGGCCTCAACCGCCGGCGCATAGCGTGAATGCCAGCTGGCGAACAATGAGACGCTGTTCTCTGCCGCCAGTGCCTTCAGGTCCTCGACCTCGCTGACCGTGGCGCCAGGCGGCTTTTCCAGGAAGACATGCTTCTTCGCCTCGATCGCGGTGCGCGCGGCATCGTAACGGAATTGCGGTGGCATGCAGAGCGAGATGGCGTGGAGTTCCGGTACCGCGTCGAGCATCGCCTCGATGGTGGGAAAATTCGGGACGCCGTCGACCTTGCCGTGCCGGCTTGCCGCGGCGGCGAGACGATAGTTCTCGTCCTTCGCCAGGGCCGGCAGGTGCTGGTCGCGCACGATCTTGCCGACACCGACGATGCCTATCTTGATGGGATTGCTGTTCGAGGACATGGGGGCTCCAGAATGGGAAGGGCAGATTTTTCCAGGCGTGAGCGACAGCTGGGCAAGTTGCAGTGGATGGAGAATCGGTCCGGCCGACTCAGCCGCGTCCGCGCCTGATTCTCAGATCGGCGCGTCGAAGGTGACGATCGAAACTTCGCCTTCAAGCGCGCCCTGGTAGGCCGACAGATGCGGCTCGTCATCGGGCACGCCTTCCATGTCGCCGATCTGGTCGAGCTCGGCCTCCGCGTAACCTTCCGCGGCAAGCGATTCGAGAGCGCGGCGCACCGCCGAATCGTCATCGGGAGCGACCAGCATGATGTGCACGCCTTCCGCTTTGCCGCCTTTGCGCTTCCACACCCGGCCGGTAATGATGGTGACCGGCCGTTCTTCGTTATCGTTCACGGACTGATTCCTCCTGGCAAAGGGCAGGCGAGGGGATTTTGAGTTGCTCAGGCGGCTTTTCGCATGAAGCGGGGTCGCGCAAAAGCCAAAAGCCATTCCCTTTGGCAAAGGCTTGGCACTTTCTTCCTCGTCCTTGCAAATTGGCGAAAGAAAATTACATGCGGTTTTCGCATGGCTGCCAAGCCAGGGCTTCAATGCAATATTTGCCGTTGCGGGGTTGACGCTTCGCGGGCTTGCGAGTAGAAGCCGCCCAGTCAGAACCGATGTGAGGCTCTCCTTTCCGAAGCGACACGCTTTGGAGTTTGCCTCAAACAGGGTTCGTTTTACGAGCGAAAAGACATTTCCGGCGTGCATGAAGCGGCTTCCGCTTCCTCTGCCATTTGTTCGGGCAAGACCGCGAGGCGCGGTTTGTGGCCCGAATTTGCGTATGGAAATGACGCTTTGAGCGGCCCTGACCGGGCGAGACACGGAATTGAGAGACAAGAGGGTTTAATGCCTACCGTCAACCAGCTGATCCGCAAGCCGCGCATTGCGCCGGTGAAGCGCAACAAGGTCCCGGCCATGCAGCAGAACCCGCAGAAGCGGGGCGTCTGCACGCGCGTCTACACGACGACGCCGAAGAAGCCGAACTCGGCGCTGCGCAAGGTGGCCAAGATCCGCCTGACCAATGGTTTTGAGGTGATCGGTTACATCCCCGGCGAAGGTCACAACCTTCAGGAGCACTCCGTGGTCATGATCCGCGGCGGCCGCGTCAAGGATCTTCCGGGCGTCCGCTACCACATCATCCGCGGCGTGCTCGACACGCAGGGCGTGAAGAACCGCAAGCAGCGCCGTTCGAAGTACGGCGCGAAGCGTCCGAAGTAAGATTTTCCGGCCCTGGCGCTGCTTCAACGCGTCGGGCTACGAGATTGAGAGGCAAAAGCCATGTCGCGTCGTCACAGTGCAGAAAAGCGTGAGATCAATCCGGATCCGAAGTTCGGCGATCTGATCGTTACCAAGTTCATGAACGCCGTCATGTATGACGGCAAGAAGTCGGTCGCCGAGACCATCGTCTACGGCGCGCTCGATCAGGTCCAGTCGAAGACCAAGCAGGAGCCGGTCACCGTCTTCCATCAGGCGCTCGACAATGTCGCGCCGCATGTGGAAGTGCGTTCGCGTCGCGTCGGCGGCGCCACCTACCAGGTCCCGGTCGATGTGCGTCCCGAGCGCCGCCAGGCGTTGGCCATCCGTTGGCTGATCGCGGCTGCTCGCAACCGCAACGAGACCACCATGGTCGACCGCCTCTCGGGCGAGCTGATGGACGCGGCCAACAACCGCGGCACCGCCGTCAAGAAGCGTGAAGACACCCACAAGATGGCTGAAGCCAACCGCGCTTTCGCACACTACCGCTGGTAAAGCGCGAACAGGACTGAGAGGCAGCTACGATGGCCCGCGAATACAAAATCGAAGACTACCGCAATTTCGGTATCATGGCGCATATTGACGCCGGCAAGACGACGACCACCGAGCGCGTCCTCTATTACACGGGCAAGTCGCACAAGATCGGCGAAGTGCACGACGGCGCCGCCACCATGGACTGGATGGAGCAGGAGCAGGAACGCGGCATCACCATCACGTCCGCGGCCACCACGACCTTCTGGAAGGGCCGTGACGGCAAGATGCGTCGCTTCAACATCATCGACACCCCCGGACACGTTGACTTCACCATCGAGGTCGAGCGTTCGCTGCGCGTGCTCGACGGCGCCATCGCGCTGCTCGACGCCAATGCCGGTGTCGAGCCGCAGACGGAAACCGTCTGGCGCCAGGCCGACAAGTACCGCGTGCCGCGCATGATCTTCTGTAACAAGATGGACAAGATCGGCGCCGACTTCTACCGCTCGGTCGAGATGATTGGTTCGCGCCTCGGTGCGCAGGCTGTCGTCATGCAGCTGCCGATCGGCGCCGAGACCGAGTTCAAGGGTGTTGTCGATCTCGTCGACATGAACGCGCTTGTCTGGCGCGACGAGACCCTGGGCGCTGCCTGGGACATCGTCGAGATCCCGGCCGACCTCAAGGCCCGCGCCGAGGAATACCGCGAGAAGATGATCGAAGCCGCCGTCGAAATGGACGAGACGGCCCTCGAGAACTACCTCGAAGGCAAGATGCCGTCGAATGACGAGATCCGTTCGCTGATCCGCAAGGGCACGATCGCGGTCAAGTTCTTCCCGATGTTCTGTGGCTCGGCCTTCAAGAACAAGGGCGTGCAGCCGCTGCTCGACGCCGTCGTTGAATATCTGCCGTCGCCGGCCGACGTTCCCGCCATCAAGGGTGTCGATGCCAAGACCGACGCCGAGATCGAGCGTCATGCGGTTGACGACGAGCCGCTCTCGATGCTCGCCTTCAAGATCATGAACGACCCGTTCGTCGGTTCGCTGACCTTTGCCCGCATCTATTCGGGCAAGCTCACCAAGGGCATCTCGGTCGACAACACCGTCAAGGGCAAGAAGGAGCGCATCGGCCGCATGCTGCAGATGCATGCGAATTCGCGCGCCGACGTCGAGGAAGCTTTCGCCGGCGATATCGTTGCCCTGGCGGGCCTCAAGGACACGACCACCGGCGACACGCTGTGCGATCCGCTGCACCCGGTCATCCTCGAGCGCATGGAATTCCCCGATCCGGTCATCCAGATCGCCATCGAGCCGAAGACCAAGAACGACCAGGAAAAGATGGGCCTCGCCCTTCACCGCCTGGCTGCCGAGGATCCGTCCTTCCGCGTCAAGACCGACGAGGAAAGCGGCCAGACCATCATCTCCGGCATGGGCGAACTGCACCTCGACATCATCGTCGACCGCATGCGCCGCGAGTTCAAGGTCGAAGCCAATGTCGGCGCTCCGCAGGTGGCCTATCGCGAGACGATCACCCGCAAGCACGAGCAGGACTACACCCACAAGAAGCAGACCGGCGGTACCGGCCAGTTCGCCCGCGTGAAGGTCGTGTTCGAGCCGAATACAGAGGGCGAAGACTTCGTGTTCGAGTCCAAGATCGTCGGCGGCGCCGTGCCGAAGGAATACATTCCGGGTGTCGAAAAGGGCATCCAGAGCGTCATGGGCGCTGGTCCGTTCGCGGGCTTCCCGATGATCGGCGTCCGTGCGACGCTGATCGACGGCGCCTACCACGACGTCGACTCCTCGGTCCTGGCCTTCGAAATCGCGTCCCGCGCCTGCTTCCGTGAAGCCGCACCCAAGCTTGGCGTTCAGCTGCTCGAACCGATCATGAAGGTCGAAGTCGTGACGCCGGAAGACTACGTCGGCAGCGTCATCGGCGACCTGAACGGCCGTCGTGGCCAGATCCAGGGTCAAGAAGCGCGTGGCGTGGCTGTCGTCATCAACGCGATGGTGCCGCTCGCCAACATGTTCAAGTACGTCGACAACCTGCGCTCGATGAGCCAGGGCCGCGCGGCCTACACGATGCAGTTCGATCACTACGAGCCGGTCCCGACCGCGGTCGCCCAGGAAGTCCAGAAAAAGTACGCGTAACTCGAAAGAGCTGCCGCGGTAACGCAATTCAAAGCCCGCATGGGCGAGCAGGAAATGGAGACATCACATGGCAAAAGGTAAATTCGAGCGCACTAAGCCTCATGTGAACATCGGCACGATTGGTCACGTTGACCATGGCAAGAC
>NZ_JBWKRC010000022.1:0-32546 GCF_059419085.1 Mesorhizobium sp. GW821-FHT07A06 | reverse complement strand
CGCCGTCAACAACGGTCGCCGCGTTCCCACAACGTTCTTCAACTTGGCCAAAATCGCAGCTTCGGGCCGACCGGGCCACATAGGCGAAGGTGCGTGGCATAGGGGTCAATTTTGTCCGAATAGGCTGTCCGGAATATCTTTCCTGTTCGAAACCCTGTCAAGATAGTTTGTGGACAGGCTTTTTTGCCCCTGTACGGAATCGTCCGTTTCCGAACAGAGGCTTGGGCCAGCGGTACAGAGTTGCGGGAGTAAAAGATGGCCAAACGGACGCTTCTAAAGTGCAGGATCGTCAGGAGCTTTTCGACATACCAGCCGACGAAGACAGCCTGATCCGCCATTATTCGCTGTCGCCGGCAGATCGGCTGGAAATCGAGCTTCGCAGGCGCAAGCACAACCAGCTCGGCTTTGCCGTGCAGCTCTGCCTGATGCGCTATCCTGGCCGGTCGCTCATGCCGAACGAGACCCCTCCGGGCGCGATGCTCAATTATGTCGCCGAGCAGATCGACGCTGATCCCAGACTATTTGATCTCTACGCCCGGCGTGAGGAAACTCGCCGCGATCATATCGCACACCTGCTCGGCTATCTGGAAATGAGAAACCCGACAGCCGATGCCCGTCGTGCGGCGCTGATGGCAGCCATCGAGGCAGCCTCAACAACAGATAAGGGGGCGGTGATTGCAAAGGCAATCATCGCCACGTTCCGGGAGCGCCGGGTTCTCCTGCCGGCGGTGAACATGATCGAACGCATGGGGTTGGCAGCGCGCGCTGTTGCTCGCCGCCGCGCAGAGCACGCGCTGATCTCCGATCTCGATCCGGAAAAGCTTGAAAACCTCGATGCACTGCTGAACGTTGATCCGGCGATCGGACAGACGCGCTTTCATTGGCTGCGCTCCGCTCCCGACGCCCCTGGAGCGGGCAATTTGGTCGGCTTGACGGAACGGATCGCGTTCCTGCGCTCGCTTGGGATCGATCCTCGTTTGCAGGCCCGTATCCCCTCCGGACGATGGGAGCAGATGATCCGCGAAGGTGATGCCACACCGGCTTGGCTCGCCAGCGACTTCAACGCCAGCCGTCGCCGTGCGACAATCGTGGCCCAGGTGATCAAGCTCGGCCAGAAGCTCACCGATGATGCGGTAATGATGTTCATCAAGCTGATGGGCCGGCTATTCTCCCAGGCCAACAACCGAAAAAAGCAGCGTCACATGAACGCCCGCATCGAAACATCCAAGGCGCTGCGACTGTTCCTCGACACGATCGTTGCCTTGCAGGCAGCGAACGACAATGATGTCGATCCCATGATGATACTGGACAGGCGCGTGGGCTGGCATCGGCTGCTGCAGATCAAACCCAGCCTTGAAGCCATGGTGGAGAACGGCGACATGTCACCGCTGGTGCTGGCGACCGAGCAATATGGGAACATCCGCAAGTTCGCGGGGGCCTTCCTTCAGGCATTCACATTCCGCTCGCACCGCCGGCACGATCCGCTGCTTGCGGCGGTCGCGATCCTGAAAATACTTTATATGGAAGGGCGTCGTGTCCTGCCGGATCGCGTGCCGGTCGGCCATTTGGGTGCGAACGAAAAGAAACTGATCTTCGAGGATGGCAAGCCGGATCGGCGGCTTTATGAAATCGCCACGTTCGCTCATTTACGGGACCGGCTTCATTCGCGCGATGTGTGGGTCGAGGGCAGCCGGTCATTCCGACCGATAGACGAAGATCTCATGCCGAAGCCAACCTTTGTCGCTCTGAAGGCGCAAGATCAGCTCGGCCTCGGTGTCCCGTCCGACTGCGCTGGCGCTGCGCGCTGCGCGCTGGATCTTGCCGTCAATAGTATCGCGACCGGTCAATGTGTGAGTCGGAGGGAATTGCCCTCGCCATATCTGCGATGTGACGGGTAAAAGCACGATATTTCAGCGTCTTAACATAAGGGGTTGCAGAATCGGGCAAATATCCGTTTCCTGTAACGATGAGTCATGTGGAGAAAACAGCGATCCGCGACAGAGTTTCCGCTCATAGAGAGCGATTGCGGGCTGCTGGACGTGTCTATGTGAACACGGATCTTCCTCACGAACTGATCGAGCTGATCGATCAGACAAAGGAATCAGAGGGGGTGCGAGGACGCACGCCCATCATAGAGCAAGCCTTGAGGTTTTATTTCGAGAAGAAGCGCGAGGGCATAAAATGAAAAACCCCTAGCCGTTAGCCGCGGCAAGGGGTTTTCGGATTTCGGAAACGACCGTGTTGGGCATCTCCCTGAATTGATCCCAACATAGTCGAGCAAAGCCTGTCCTGCAAGAGTGAGTCTTGCGGGAAACAGCGAAGCTATGTCCCGCTTTCCACAGGACATGCCCTCCATGGACGGAGGACGAAAAGACCATGTTTGAATCTTTAGGGGCGGTGCTCGATGGAGCGCCGGCCGAACGGGAACGCACGCCCGTTCGAAAGCATAGCCGCGCCGCTGGACGATGCGAGGGTGTATTCTGGCGGCGCACAGATCGGAAGCAGGTCCGCCAAATCGTGCTGGCGGCACGACGCTATGAACTGGCGAACAAACAGCCTGGTAGCCGCAATGGACCTCTTGGAGGCGTGGCGATCGAGCTGGTCGAGCTGCTCGCCAATATGGTGAACTTCCGCACCGGGCAACTCGATCCCTCAATTGAAACCCTCATGCGCCATCTCAGGCGCTCGCGTGACGCGATCGTGCGGGCGTTGAAGGCGTTGCGGGCGCATGGCTTCCTCGATTGGCTCCGGCGCTATGTGCCGACCGGCAACGAGGGACGCGGCCCCCAGGTGCAGCAGACCAGTAATGCCTACCGCCTGTCCCTGCCACAACGTGCCCTGCAGTTCCTTGGCCGTTGGGGCGAAGCCCCTCCTCCACCCGATGATTACGCACAAGCCGAGGCCGAGCGCATGGCCGAGATGGCGGCGCACCGGGCGAGCCTCCCCAGGGACGAATTGGCCTTGTTCGAAGTTGGCGATAATCCGCTTGGGCAGGCATTGGCCAAGCTCGCGCGTTCGATGAAACTACGTGAGTCCGCCAGACAGACTGAATCCCCATCTAGTTCTATTAAAGATAGAGAAAAATAGCCGGACGTCGCCGTTCGGGCTGCCTGAGCAGCCTTGCGACGATTCCGACCCGCATAAAACGCGGGTCGGCGCGGCACTCTCTGAGCCTTAAACCGCACTGACTCCACTTGCGGTAAGCGTCCAATGGCTTTTGAAAAAGAAAAGAAGCAAAGCCGTTGCGAGATTGGAGGTCTTGTGCAACTATTGGATAAACGCGTATTTCTTATCAGAAAGGTTGGCATGCAGCCGGACACGATTGATGGCAAAACCGTCAAAAATCTCGCTATCGCCCACGCCCTCAATGGTGCTGTCGTCATTGGCCAGCCAGGAGGCTTTGCCGTTCTCGTCAAATACGGGGCGAATGAAAGAGCTGTGGCTGCCCAACGGTCCCGCCGCATGCGCATCTGGCGGAATCTGAACACGGCCGCCGCTTATGTTAGCGACGAGCTCGGACTTGCCAGGTTCGAAATCGACATGACCGAACATGATCCGGCCGCCGTGGAACGCAAACGGCCCGATACGGCGGAACGTCAGCGCCAGTTACACGAGGCCGGCGAACACGATGCATGGTTCCGTGGCCAAGTGCAAAAGGCGCTCAATGGTATCGAGGATGGCTCGAACCGTTCAATTTCCGAAGAGGAATGGGCGGGAAAGGCGCAGTTGAAGCGAGCATATCTCCAGCGTATTATTGGCACGCTGGATCGTTGATACATGCGGATTATCCGGCGTGATTCCTATTCTATCGACCTCGACAGGATCGTTGACCATATTGCCTTGGACAATTCTTCGGCAGCGCTCGACATGTGGAATGATATTGAACGGCAGGTCGAGCGATTGCGAGACTTTCCCCGTTCGGGCCGTGCGGGGCGAATACCGGAAACACGGGAGCTGGTGGTGTCAGGAACGCCTTATATCGTCGTGTATATGGTGTCCGAGAACGTTGAGTTGATCCGTGTTCTGCATGGCGCGCAGCAATGGCCGCCCGAAAGCTAGACTCCGGATTTCCGCATAAGCTCGTCTAGTGCCTCGCCGTAGGAAAAGCCCGTTTCATTGCAATATTGCTTGAAGCGGTTGATGACGTCGATCGGGGCCCGAACAAATGCTTGATCCAATGGCTCGCTGGCCTTTCTCACGCGCTTTATGCGTTGGACCGGTTCTCGGCTTTGGAAGCCGGCCCGGTCAGCTGCACGATCGGCTGCCTCCTGTTCTTGCATTGTATTGACCTTCTCCTCCTGGCGAGGAGCAAAGCCCGATAAATCCAGCTTATTGGTTTTCCCAAATCCGAGATCGTTTGTCATCAGGCCGCCCTCTCCGTCGAACTTGATCGCAATAGTTCCAGGATTTCTGCCGTGAGCTGGATCGCGTTCTCAACGGCAGCATCAAGGCCATTCACCTTCAGCGGGTCTAGTTCGAATAGACTCAGGCGCTCCATAAACATCGCGTTATAGGCCTCACGCCTGTAGAGATGGGTGTTCAACACCGGAAGCTCGTTCGAGCGCATCTGGACCGAGATTTCTCGCTCAATCCGGCGGGTGAATGGAGGTGGGCTGGTTCTGTTGAACGCAAGAGTGAAATTTAATCGCCGCCCGATGTCCTCTTCACTTTCCCGAACCAGACCCACAGCGCGCGCAGCTTGTTTCGCATCCAGGGCGCTTCCTCCAAGTGGGATAAGTGTGAGGTCCGCCCGAATGATTGCCCTTGATGCAAGCCGGCTGGCCGTTCCTTCAAGATCTACGAACACAAACTGCGCTTCCGCAGCCGCGGTATTGATCAAGTCTCGAATATTCGCTTCCGTAGCATCGCTGATAACCTTGATCGGAAGCTTACTTTCTCCAGATCGCCAATCCGTGATCGGCTTATTTGGATCCGCGTCGATGATGACAACGGACCCCCCTTGCTGGGCAAGGGTGGAGGCAACTGAAAGAATGGTTGTCGATTTTCCAGCTCCGCCTTTCGGGTTGGCTGCGCATATCACGGGCATTGGAATGCTCCTCGGAAACTTAGGAGTTTTTTTATCATGCAATCATGAACGCTTTCTGAATGAAAGCTAGATAGCAATCTATCTTGAGAGCAATCAAAATTGCGATGTGTAATGATATCTAAATTGATATCAAGGAAGATTTCAATTCTGTCAACTTGAGAAGGCATAGGCGCTCCCAAATCGCGCCGTAGAGCGCCGAAGGGCCGCCAGTGACGATGCCCAGGTGCATCAGCGCCGAGACCGCCTTTCCCCATCTGGCCGGTTCGGGACGCGGCCCCTTGAGCTCCTCGCGCAAGCGCTCAATCACCTCTTCATCTGGAATGCCCGGACGGGGATCATCGGCGGCGGCCTGTATGCCGCGCTTGAGCAGTTCCCGGCGAAGATCGGCATGGGGTTCCAACGGGCGTGTCGCAAACACTTCTGGAGGCAGCTATCACCCAGCCAAGGCCGGTATTTTCATGCTTTGTTAACCTTTTGCAGTCCGAAGAGGCGCGCAAGCAAATCATTCTGGTCATTGACGGTCCAGCCGCCTGAAAAGCCAAAGCCCTTCCGCAGCCACAGCATCGCCTCGAAACCCGCGATGGTTCGCCGCGCCGTGTTAAAGGATTGGAAACCGCCGATCTTCGGCATGTTCTTCTTCACCCGGAAATGGTCGCTCTCAATCCCCTGCTGGAGATGTTTGGTCACATAATGCACGGGATCGGGATGGAGAAGCCCATCATCAACCGACGTTTTGATCGTTGACGGGAAGGTGTTGGCCCCGTCCGTCCCAATCCTGTTCGGCGACAACAAGGGTTCATCTTTAAGCATCTTTCGGAAGAACCGCTTGGCAGCGTCGAGATCGCGCTTAGCGGTCAGCAGGAAATCCACCGGATTGCCATGCTTATCGATGGCTCGGTACAGATAGCGCCATTTGCCGCGGATCTTGACATAGGTCTCATCAATCCGGACCGAGCCGCAATGGGGTCGACGAAACTGCCGCAGCCGTTTCTCGATGACAGGTGCATAAGCCAATACCCAGCGGTTGATCGTGCTATGATCGACCTCGAAGCCCCGCTCGCGAAACATCTCTTCCAAGTCACGATAGCTGAGCGGGTAGCGCAAGTACCAGGCAACCGCCTGTACAATCAGCCAGGCCTCGAAATGCCTGCCCTTGAAATCATCCTTCGACTGGCGCTTCAGCTTTTCGGCAATGGTATTCAAAATCATCGGCTCGCTCCGCAATATCAGGAGCGGCAACTTCTCTCCCCATGGTCAACATCGAGTTAACCTGAAGAATTTGCGACAAGGCCCTCCGGATGGGTAGTTTGGCAAGATCGTAACGCATTGAAATCATGTCAAATCAATCGTTAAGCGACTGCTATCGGACGCAATGGCGTTTGGGTGCTCGCTACGCGTTTGAGAGCGTTGCTTAACTGGCTCTCCGGCGGAATACCGGAGCTTGAAGCGTGTAAAAGCCATCAGAAAGGCGGTGCTTGACGAGGGGCAGTCGAAATTCCGTTTCTGATTGGCTTACATGGCCATGTCTTGGCACCGTAGGTGCCCCTAAGAGGCCAACCAAGAAGCCAAGCTTGGTTTCACACCGTTTCTGCTAACAGGATCACGTCTTCGTTACCGAAGTGCGTCGACGACCATGATCGAATGTCGGTTCAGAATATCTGCCTCTGGCTTTTATCATATCCGCGCACTTTTCCCCAATGACCATACATGTAGCATTCAGATTTCCGCTGACAATGTTCGGCATAATCGAAGCATCGGCGACAAATAGGTTTTCTACGCCTTTTACCCGCAGACTAGGATCAACAACTGCAAGATCTCCAACTCCCATTTTACAGGTCCCTGCAGGATGGTAAATTCCCATAGCAGACTCGCGGGCGTAGGCTTCCCACTCATTGTCGTTGTTCACATTGTTTCCGGGCGCGAGCTCATTCACTACGAAGCGAGAAATTGGCTGCGCCTCAAATATAGCTCTTAGTTTCTTCAGCCCAGTAATCAAAATCTTCAGATCGCGTCGATCACCAAATAAGTTCGGCTGTATTATCGGTTGATCTAAGTAGTTACCGGACCGCAAACTAATGGCACCTCTTGAGAAAGGCCGTTGCACGTTTGCATACGCGGTTACAGCTGGTCTATCCAAAAGGACCGGTCCGCTCTCCGCTAAGTCGTAGCCAGCGGGTGTAAAGTGAAATTGTATATCGCTTCGTCTAATTTTATCGTTCGATCGCGCAAAGCCGATAACATGAGCGTCTGGAGTTGAACCAGGACCGCTCCCTGTGAGCAGCCACCGGCATCCGAGGTAAAGATGCTGCCATAGCGAATTCATCATGTTATATGTTTTTGCGGTAACCTCTACACTGATGCTTGCTCCAGGATGGTCGTGAAAATTCTGGCCGACGCCGGGTGCGTCTAAAATCACATCTATACCAAATTTCTTGAGGTGATCCGCGGGTCCGATCCCAGACAACATGAGCAATTGTGGAGATGCGATAGCGCCCGCACTCACTATTATACCATGTCTTGCTTCCACAACGTGTCTAAGGCCATCTCTCATGTATTCGACGCCGTTAGCGCGTCGCCCGTCAAACACAATTTTCGATACATGCGCATGAGTTATGATGTCAATGTTACCTCTACGCGTCGCTGGCCATAGATAAGCTCTAGACGCGCTACAACGCCATCCGTTTTTTTGGGTGGCTTGTATGTAGCCGATGCCGTCTTGTGGCGGAACATTGATATCATCTGTGACCCGAAAGCCTGCATTGCCAGCAGCTGTCAAAAACGCGTCCGACATTGGGTGCTTGTCACGAATATTGGAAACGGAAAGCGGCCCACTTCCACCATGAAACGCACTCGAGCCATTCTCGTTTCGTTCCGATTTTTTGTAATATGGTATGATATCGTCGAATGACCATCCGGAGCAACCTTGAGCAGCCCAATCGTCGAAATCTTCCCGCTGACCACGAACGTAGCACATGCCGTTGATTGAACTACTGCCACCTAACACTTTACCCCGTGGCATGTAGTCCTTTCGGCCGTTTCGTGTCGGATCCGCCGCTGCCTTGTACCGCCAATCGTACTTTGGGTTTCCTATCGCTTTAAGATATGTGGCTGCGGGCATTAGAATGGGCAGTCTTTTATCTGAGCCGCCCGCCTCCAGCACCAGCACAGTATTGGCTGAGGTCTCTGAGAGCCGCCCCGCAACTGCGCTTCCGGATGAACCCGAGCCAATAACGATATAGTCGTACATTGCCATTTCCTTTTGCGAACGCAAGGAGACAGTAGCTCTTCATGAGTCTTTGAATTTTCTTCTGCGCTATATGCTTTTCATCGGTCCCGGGTACCGAGATGCTCTTTAGGCTGACTTCTTCTCAAGAATACGGATATCCTCTTGCCGCTCCGCAATGGATTGCGCATCGACAGGCGGCCCGGGAAATCGTTTGCGCTCAAAGGCAAACCACAAAACCACCAGTGCACCGATGATTCCGATAAAGTAATTGATCAATATATCTGTTGGAGGCTGCAGTCCAATGTAAATGACGGCCACGCCGCCGATGATTGCTATCACTGCAAAGGGCTTGGACAGTATCCCAAGACGGTATGGGCCATATGACCGGTTCCTCGCGAACAATGCGGCCGCGATGGTCATACCGTAACAAAGTTGATAAAAAAGCGCAATTCCGCCGACCAGAGCAGCGAATGCGGACGAATACAGAGTTACTGCAATACTCACAACAGCGCAGGCCCAGATTGCGTAGGCGGGCGTGCGAAACCGCTTTGACACGCGACGAAATTGCTTAGGGAGCCCTCCATCACGAGAGAAAGCGAATGTTGCGCGTGAATAACCAGTCAACGCACATGCTCCGCAAATGTATGCAGCCAAAACCATGGTGATCGAGATATAGCTCTTGACGACGGACGGAGCCTCTATCTGTCCAAAAAGAAAGGCAAAGGCGTTGCTTCCTTGCTTAGCGACCGCTGACGGATCCGCCATAGCCAATGCGAATGATGTCAGCATCAGAAGTCCAACGCCGGCGGAGAGCAAGACGGAGCTAACCATAGCCTTTGGAACCGCGCGCGCTGCGTCCACAGTTTCCTCAGATGTATGAGCCGATGCGTCATAGGATGTTATAATCCACATAGGCAAAAGCATGGCGTAACCAAGAGCGACTAGTGGATTTGACGTCAACGGAACCACGCCTCCGCCCGCATCTCCTGTGTTGTTCGTGAAAACGAGCAGTTGGGAAAAATTGGCTGGATGGATGTTGTAAAACATTATTCCAACGAGTGCGAATGATGCTGCAAACGTCAGATAGGCGCCGATTTCGCCGATCCGCGAGAGCATTCGAACACCTAGATGATTAAGCAGCGCTTGGCTTCCAACAATCATGGTGACGCCAATGGCCTGCTGCCAGTACCCCCAACCTGAGGTATCGATGTTAAACATTCCGCCGAGGATCATCTGTTGAAACAGGAGGTAGGCGGACACGGCGGTTCCAGCGACAGCGAACGTATACGCTAGAAGATTGATCCAAGCTGTGGCCCAGCCCCAACCACGTCCACCATAGATAGTCGCCCAGTGGTAGAGGCCGCCAGCTGTGGGGACTGCTGAACCGATCTCGCCCAAGGACGCGGAAGTCACATATGCGATGGCTGCGCCGACAATAAACATCCCAATAATACCGAACATCCCTGACGTACTGAAGCCCTGCTGGAAGCTTACGGAACACGCCCAGAATATCCCAATTATCATGAAGCTCATTGCAAAGCTGCCAAAACCTGACATGCGCCTCGAAAGCTCCTGGGCATAGCCAAGTCGATGAAGGGTCTCGGCATCGCGCTTTAGAATTTCAAGTTCTTTTGAGCCCATCGGATTTACCCTCCAATCATTCACGATAGGCGCTGACGATATGACTGAATGGCGATGCGCCGCAACTGCTTTTTTTGTAAACGGGCAGAAATGCCAAAAAATTTGCACGAAATAGAAGCAGATAGGGCTTGCCTGAGACGCATATGCGGTCAATATTTGGCTGTAATGTGCCCGCTTCGGTTTTCAGGCGGGCGGAAGCTTCTTACTGGTGTGAACCAAAGTGGATGGGCAATACAACGTTCGTGATGTCGACCTGATCGTCGTCGGCGCAGGTGCAGTCGGCGTGGCTTGCGCTCTTTGGCTACGCGCTCAGGGATGCGACGTGGTTATTCTTGACGGAGAAGCTATCGGATCAGGCGCATCTTTCGGCAATGCCTGCACGCTCGCTGAGTATGCTGTAACGCCAGTAGCGCAGCCATCGATTATTTCGAAAATACCGAGGCTGCTCCTCTCACGTAATTCTCCCTTTACACTCAAGTGGGGCTGCTTGCCTGCGTTGAGCCCCTGGCTTATGCGCTTTCTAGCGCAGTGCACGGAATGGCATTACATCCGCAATTCTCAGGCCCTTGCATTGATGGCCGCCAACGCCATGTCTAGCTATGACGCGCTTCTACGGAGCAACCCGAACGCCAGAGCTATGATAACTGAGATGGGTTGCATCTATTCTTACGCCACCAAAGCTGGTCTGGCGGCGGCTCATTCTGATATAGAACTGCGCTGGCGCCTCGGCATAAGCCAGGAATTAATCAATTCCGATCAAATGGCCGAGCTGGAGCCTGCGATGGCCGGCAGGAGTGCCGGCGGTATTTTCTTTCCCAGATCCCGCCATCTTTCAGATCCGCAGGCCTTCGTCCAGGCTCTTGCCGAGCCACTTGTGAATGAGGGGAGAGTACACGCTAGTTCAGGGGCGAAGATAATTTCGGATCGGAAAAATATGAGAGTGCTATGCGACGATGGCACTGAATGGCGATCTCGAAATGTGGTGATTGCGGCAGGCGCTTGGTCGGCTCTTCTGGCCCGGCAAGTGGGAGACAGAATTCCCTTAATTGCAGAAAGAGGATACCATCTAGAGTTCTCTCTATCGTCGCAATTGCTGAGTCGCCCCACCTGCTTGGTCGAGAGCGGTTTCTACATGACGCCTCGCCCAGGCAACAAAATCAGAGCCGCAGGAACGATCGAACTCAGTTCTTTGAAGGCGCCGTTCAATATCAACCGTGCCGCTTATATTGAACGTCAATTTAGAGGTCGTATGGGCGTAACGGACCCGGTTACCAGTTCATGGCTCGGTATGAGGCCTACCCTACCTGATTATCTTCCGGTGATTGGTCGCTCACCAATCGAGCCACGAGTCGTTTACGCTTTTGGCCATCAACACGTCGGCATGACAATGGCTGCCGTCACAGGACAGGTTGTCGCCGGCCTTCTAAACGGCGAAGTGCCGGAATGGTTGAATGCATTTTCACCGGCACGTTTTGCTTAAGGTGGTTGATCGAGGGAGACGGTCGACCTTTCGAAACGGTCGAAACGGTTGACGAGCCCCTTGTCGGTTGACTTGCCCGATCGGGAAAAGTCGAGGAGGTTTTCCTTTTTGGTAGGCCCGGATCCAGGTCGCGCGATACGACCTTACGCACCTTCCGCGATCCTCACTACGCTCTCACCCGATAGTGTAGTCGTGGAAAGAACGCGCACCCAGCGCGCGCAACTGATGAGCTTACAAATTATCCGCCGAAGCGAACTTCTGCCACTCCAGGAACATCAACCTTTGTTTTGAAAATACCGCCGCTTAGAGGCTCTGCGGCCCTCTGCTCAGGAGTCATTTGATACCAAGCAGTCGTAATAAACATATCGTTGTAAGTGTCCCCGCCGAACCCCACGCAACTAACCTGGCTGACCGGGACATCCACATGACGGTCAACACGCCCCTCCTTGTTAAACCTGGACACGCGAGCCCCCCCCCAGCGGGCGTTCCACAAAAATCCTTCGGAATCGATAACTGACCCATCTGGAAGGCCTGGCTCCCCGTCTCCATCGGTGAATACGCGACCATTGCTCACCTTTCCGGTAGAAACGTCATAATCAAACATCATTATATTACCCGTAGGCATGTCAGTAAAGTACATCGTCGCCCCATCCAAGCTAAAGCAGATACTGTTTCCAATACTCACATTGCTGATAATTTTTTCTACAGATAGGTCAGGATCAAGCCTGTAGACAGCACTTATGGCAGGCCGCCCTTCGGCGTCACAAATGCCCCCGGCGACAAATCGCCCCTGCCTGTCGCATCTACCGTCGTTAAGTCTTGTGCTCCTAAGGTCGCGCTCAACCAAAGCCACACTTCTAAAGCTCTGGAACCCCGCATCTATTAATGCAAAACCACTGGCAGTTGCCAGAGCAAAGCCACCAGCCGTTCTAATACAGAATGATCCCACTTTTTCATCAAATTTCACACAGGTCGGGGCCGCACCATCCTTAGACTGCCATATCTCACCTTCATGAATGTTAACCCAGAGCAATCGGCGCTCCTTAGCATCCCAGATAATTCCTTCTGCAAGCTCTTGTTTGCAATCGAAGAGTAAGTCCGCTTTCATTATGGCGCCCTCAGATATTATTTTCATACCTCTATTGTATAGAACAAAACTAACTAGTGAGCGCGCCGCCATTCACGTTTACGGCTTCTCCGGTAATAAAACTGGAAGCGCCTGACAGCAAAAACGCAACGATTCCAGCGACATCATCGGGTAGTTCAAGCCGCCCTAAAGGCGTAAGTCCAACGTATTCGTCCAAAACCTCACGCGCGGCCTTGCCGCGCAAAAGCGCTTCCCACTCGACTTCGCGGTCAAGCATTGCGGTTTTTACGAACCCAGGGCATACGGCATTCACTCGAATGCCGTATTCGGCCATTTCGCGAGACAGTGACTGAGTCCACCCCAAGATCGCAAACTTGCTTGCGCAATAGTGGGCCAATAGCGGAAAGCCTTGCTTGGAACAGATGGACGCGGTATTGCATATGACACCTGCAATTTTCTTATCGATAAAATATCTACAAGCTGCTTGATTTGTTAGGAAAACACCTCGCGCATTGACGTCAAAGCAATTGTTCCATTGATCATCAGTGATATCTGTTGCGCGACTCATCGAAGAAACACCAGCATTGGCGACCACGAAATCAAAGCTACCCAAGCCCGCAACCACTTTGGCCATACCGACCTTAACGCTTTCCCGGTTTGATACATCCATTTCGACAGCAATTGCACCGGCGCCCAGCCGCGCCGCCGCCTCTTCAGCTTTGTCGCGATCAATGTCTGCTACAGCCACCCGCACTCCATGTTCGGTCAGAAGCTGTGATATTGCATAACCTATGCCCGTAGCGGCACCAGTCACAACTGCGGATTTTCCAGCCAGATCGTCGCCTATTTTTGCCAAGCTAGTACCCACACCCTTCTAAAATGAGCTACCGTTGACCGCCTATCGGGCGGCATATGCCACATATATCAGCCACGTAGTGACTGAATGTCAAATTATTTGTGGCTTTCGGTCGATTTTCGTCGACCGACCGGCTGGCGCGCTGAGCTCGCAATCTCTTCGATATGCTGCCGCTGGGATCGCACACACAGTGTCGCGAGCAGGCCAAACTGTGGCACAGCGCTCCTTCGTCCAACCTGTCGACTGTATGCTGAAGCTTGGACGGCCTGAGGCGGCCAATCTGCGTAACAAGCCAACCAAACTCCTTTCCAGACGATGGCCCGTCCGCAGTGCTGTGACATCGTAATCTGCAGGTGACACGGCAGATGGTTCGGTCCACGCACATCACTGCAAACCAGCCCTTCGGCGAATGGGGCAAGTTTCCCCTATCTCGCCATAACGCTCAGCGCCGTCGACCGCCTCGCCCACTACGCCACCATCTTCGAGTTGAATGTCGAGAGCTCTCGGCGGCGCGAGGCCATCGAACGAATACGAGGCCCCGGACGCTCCGCGTCATACGCAACGGCAGCAAACGTCGCTCCTGATTGACCCGCGGCGACAATCAAACTGTCAAACCCCTTACGCGAGACGATGAATGGCGCAATTATGACTACCGCCGCGACTAAGATTCTCATCCAGATTGTCGAGTGCTCCTCTCCCAAATTGTCACGCTACAAGCTTTGTCTTCTGGCTGATCAGCTCGAGCTCTTCGCTAAGCCAGGCTCGAGATCGACGAAGATCGGACGGCTCTTGTCCTGGCGAGTGGCACGGCGCTGCTCGGCGGGTCGTCCTGTAGAATTCAGGAACCCGCCGGAGCGCCTCGCTGGCGATCGGCGCGGGACCGGCCGTGGCGAGTTCCTGGAAGCGCCAGCGCACATGTGTCCAGCAGGACGCGAGCACGAAGCCGCGCTTGGCTGCGCGCACGCAATAGCCGCCATATCCATCGATCTCCAGGGTTCCGGCAAAGACCGCGACTTTTTCGGCCCACGACCCAATGGGCTGGAGATATCCTGCCCTTTGGATCGCCAGCCTGCTCGTTCTCGCTGGCCGGCGATAGTGCTTACTCTCTTCATCCGAATCCACTTATGCCGTCGCTGCCGCGACGCCCATGTCGGTCGCTGGCGCGGTGGGTGCCGGCCAGAGCCTGCCGATCTTGCCAAGGCGGCCCGCACTCTTCGGCCTGCCGTCTGCAAGCTTTAGCATAGTACCTTAAATCGTCATGGGACGATCCGCTGCCGCAATCGTAATGCCGCTGCCACGCTCCAAATGAGATTGGAGCTTGCGCCCGTCGACAAGATTGTGAACTTCTGACAATCGACCAGCTGCCTCCACATCTCCACTTAGGATAGCTCGAGTTATTGCAGTGTGTTGACTTATCACAATTTCAACTTCCTCAAACAAAGGATCCAAAGCCGTAATATACATCCTGATCTGTGGCTCAATTAAATTATACTGAGAGGTGAGCCTTTGATTTCCTGCCATGAGCACGATTTGCCTATGGAAGCGATAGTCCTCCGCAGAAATTTTTACCCAATCTTCTTGCTGACAGGCGTTGACAAGGTTTTCTAAGGCCTTTTCAAGGTAGCCGTATTTCGTTTGATCGATGTTTTCCGAGACAAGTCTAGCTGCGAGTCGCTCTAAGGCAGACCGTAACGTGTACAGCTCCCATACATCCTCAGCGGACAGAGATTGCACAGACCAGCCAGCATAACGTTTCAGAACTGTCAGCCCTTCGACCGAGAGCTGTTGCAAAGCGCTGCGAACTGTAGACCTAGACACGTCCATCTCCTTTGAGAGTTCGTCCTCGGTAATTCTTGCCCCCTGCGGGATTGCGCCGGCGATGATGGCTTCGCGCAGAGTGTGCAGGACTTGCATGTCTGCAGGGACTTTTTTGACTCTTGCCAACTTCATAGCGTCGGATCCAATTCCAAATGCCAACTACGGCGGTTTACCACTTTTCCGCTGATCTTCAACGTGCTCAAGTTCGCTCCTCATCCCAGGAGGAATTCCTGTATGGCACAGATTGACTATCGTCGACAATCGACTATAACCGATGATCTGACGCGTCCCATGGCTTTGGGGTTTCGTCAGAGGCGAATTGTCACAAGGGGAACAATATGAAACGCTTTGCAAGCACGTCACGTACCTTGATGCTGATAGCAACCGCGGCGCTGTCAATCACTTCGAGCCATTCATTCGCGGGAGTCGATGAGTACGGCGCGAGCGGTACCATTCCTGGAGTCCAGTTCACCGGCGGTGACGGGTCTTACGAGCGCGCGGTAAAGGACGGCATTACGATCGCAATCTGCTCGGACTTCCCGTTCAACTATCAGGATGAGAAGACAAAACAACCGGCCGGTATGGATGTTGAAATTCTTAAGGAAGTCGCGCGCCGCCTTGGCATCACAAACCTCAAATGGGAGCTGATGCCTATCGACAGCGTTATCCCGGCGCTGGTTTCGAAGCGCGTCGACCTTATCGGCGACAATCTGCACGAAAATCCGAAGCGTCTTGAAGTCGTTTCATTCACATCTCCTGCGTATTTCTACGGCGGCGCCTTCGCGACCCAAAAGGGGAACCCGCCTGGCATATCGGATTGGGCGTCGCTTGCCGGCAAAAACGTCGGGGTATACCGGGGCAGCATCTATCAGTCTATGCTGGAAGGTAGGAAAGATTTAGGGTCTTTACAGCTTTACACCACCAGTGATGCCGTTATGGCCGATCTCTCAGCTGGCCGCGTTGATGCCATTCTTGATGACGACATGAAGATTCTGGCGTACATCGCCAAGAATCCCGCCCTCTCTATCGAACTCTCCAACCTCGCCATACCTGCTGATGTGCAGCTCGGATACGCGCGTTACGTGGTGCGAAAGGGTGATGTCGATCTCAATTGGGCAGTTTCGCGAGCAATTGACGAAATGAGAGCGGATGGCACAATCGCGAAAATGCTGCCCATGGTCGGTCTTCCGACCCGAAACCTTTTCAACTTCCCCCTTAAATAAGCTCGGCGCCGCGCGACTTTACATACCCACGCGGTGGCAGCGAGGTGGCAGAAAGTTTTCACCTTGGTGTCGCCGCTCGGTATAATCAGAGAGTGCACTCGATCACTTTACTCTGAGGGAAAAATACCTTGCAGAACCTCTCAAACTACTTCGACTTTTCGGATTCTTGGGAATATATCCCTGATATCCTGCATGGCGCTTTAGTGACTGTTCAACTAACGGTTTTGGTAACGCTCCTTTCTCTCGCGTTTGGGATGTTCGTTGCACTATGTCGGCTCAGCCCCTTTCTTCTCGTAAGATTTTTGAGCGGCGCGTACGTCGAGGTTGCGCGCGGAACGCCCCTCATCCTGCAGCTCTTTTACGTCTACTTCGTGCTTCCGGCGTTTGGGATTTCCATCCCGGCTTTTACGGCGGCGACGCTTGCTCTGACGCTGAACTATACCGCCTATATTTCTGAGGTCTACCGTGCAGGGATCCTGGCTATACCCAGAGGACAAACCGAGGCTGCAACGGCATTGGGTCTTTCCCGCGCGTCAACGATGCGCTTTGTCATAATTCCTCAAGCCATCTACGTAGTAATACCGCCGCTTGGGAATTATTTTATAGCCTTGTTCAAGGATACTGCACTGGCATCGACCGTTACAGTTCACGAAATGATGTTCGCCGGCCAGGTTACGGCGGCTTCTAATTTCAAGTATTTCACCGTTTATACGATCGTGGGAGGGATTTATTTCGCGCTGTCATATCCAGCGTCACTGTTCGTGCAGGCTTTGGAGCGTCGCGTGAACCGATCCCCTCGTTGATCAAATGCGCGGGCTTCGTAAAAACAGGAATCAGGGAATGTCCGGCAATATGTCAAAGGCATCTGAGAAAAGTTCCAGCCAGCAAGGACAGACAGACGTGCTCGCGGTTCAAATGCTGAGCGTTGGAAAATGGTACGGACCTCATCACGTATTGAAGAACGTATCGCTCACGATTGCCGCCGGCGAAAAGGTTGTCATTTGCGGACCGTCCGGCTCTGGCAAATCAACGCTCATACGCTGCATAAATCGATTGGAGAAGCATCAGGAGGGCCGGATTGTCGTTGATGGAATTGAACTCAAAGATGATCGAAAATCGCTCGAGGCGGTTCGCGGCGATGTCGGAATGGTGTTTCAATCATTCAACCTTTTCCCCCACCTGACGGTTTTACAGAACTGCATGCTCGCTCCGATGAGGGTGAGAGGCGCAACCAGAGAAGCGGCCGCCGAGTTGGCTCGATACTTTTTGGACCGGGTGAAGATCCCCGAACAAGCCCATAAGTACCCCGGTCAACTTTCTGGCGGACAACAGCAGCGCGTAGCGATCGCTCGCGCGATGTGCATGAAACCGAGGATAATGCTTTTCGATGAGCCGACGTCTGCGCTTGATCCTGAAATGATCAAGGAAGTACTTGATACGATGATGGAGCTTGCAGACAGCGGAATGACTATGATTTGCGTAACCCACGAAATGGGTTTTGCACAGCGCGTAGCAGACCGAGTCATCTTCATGGACGGTGGCGAAATTATCGAGGAGGGGCCTCCTTCTGAAATTTTCGGTCTGCCTAAAACGGCTCGACTGAAGCTTTTCCTGAGCCAGATCTTGGGGCACTGACACACATCACCGGTTCAATAAGTACCATTCATTGGTGCTAAGCAAAAACTATTCTAACCGAGACGCGAATGAGGTGCGATTTGATCGCATCTGCCGCCTTTCGCTGCCTTGGAAAATGACCATGAAAGGAAGACGCACAAATGAGCGACGAGAAGACGAGTTTCCAAAAGAAAAACGAGCGAAGCGCTCTTCGGTACGGGGGAAATGATCGCGCTTTTGCCCGGTCATGGTTTGAGGGCTCTGGCTATACGAAGGCTGAATTGGAGCAGCCTCTGATCGCGGTCATTAATACTTGGACCGAGATCGGGCCCGAAGGTATTCACCTGCGCCATGTTGCTGAGCGTGTGAAGGCCGGGATACGCGCGGCCGGCGGATCGCCGATGGAATTCAACATCATACATGCGACGGATTGCCTTGCTGAGGCGAGCGCTGGCATGCGCTATGTGCTTCCCTCCCGAGATCTAGTCGCGGATTCAGTTGAGGCTATGTTGGAAGCCCATGGATTCGACGCGGCAGTTCTTATCCCTGCTGGTGACAAGGCCACTCCCGGTATGCTGATGGGCGCCCTGCGCGTCAACATACCGGTTGCGTATCTCTACAGTGGCTCAACAGAAGTTGGCCTGCTTGGTGATCGCCAGATCTCATGGGAGACGGTGTTCGAGGCGATCGGTGAGCGACACCTCAATCAAATCGACGATGATGAGCTTTCGGCCTTGGAAGCAGCCCAGATGCCGGGCCCAGG
This sequence comes from Mesorhizobium sp. GW821-FHT07A06, assembly GCF_059419085.1. Taxonomy (NCBI): domain Bacteria; kingdom Pseudomonadati; phylum Pseudomonadota; class Alphaproteobacteria; order Hyphomicrobiales; family Phyllobacteriaceae; genus Mesorhizobium; species Mesorhizobium sp. GW821-FHT07A06. The sequence continues at coordinate 13,791 of NZ_JBWKRC010000022.1, read as the reverse complement.
TTGCGGCGCAAGTGCTTATACCGGCAACACCATGGCCATGGTGGCGGAAACGCTCGGTCTGGCCTTGTCTGGTTCTTCGACAGCGGTGGCTGGTTCCGCAGAACATCTACGATTTGCCTACGACACCGGTTTGGCCGTCATGAAGGCCCTCGAAGACGGTCTGATGATCAAGGATCTGATAACCACAGAATCGCTTTGCAACGCCGCGCGGGTAGCGCTGTCCGTTTGCGGTTCAACCAATGTCGCCCTTCATCTGCCCGCCATTGCCAATGAAGCTGGGGTAAAATTCGATTGGACGATGTTCGACGAACTTTCGAGATCCACCCCCACGTTGGTGATGCTGCGGCCTTCCGGGGTTATTTCTGTGCCGGAATTCCATCGCGCCGGGGGCGTGCAACGGGTGATCGAAAATCTAGGTAAATTGATAATTGACACACCCACAATCGCACCCCGCAAAGCTCGGACCGGTGTGCCGAGCAACGCTGACTCGCTCATCATGTCTCCCGAAAATGCACATGCTTCCACCGGTGGCTTGCGTGTCCTGTACGGCTCCCTGGCGCCAAGTGGCTCAATCATCAAGGCTGGAGGCGTGGCCAAGAACCTGTTGAACCATGTTGGGCCAGCACGGGTTTTTGAATGTGAGGAGGACGCCATCACGTCGCTCTATTCGAATTCTATAAGGCCTGGAGACGTAATCGTAATCCGCAATGAGGGGCCAAGAGGCGGACCTGGTATGCGCGAGATGTTGGGAGCGACTGCCGCTCTCATCGGAATGGGTCTCTCCAAAACCGTCGCCCTGGTGACCGATGGCCGGTTTTCGGGGGCCTCGCATGGTGCGGCTGTTGGCTATGTCTGTCCCGAGGCGGCATCCGGGGGACCAATCGGACTTGTTCGGGATGGAGATCAGATTTCGATCGACATCCAACAGGGAAGACTTGATTTGAATGTCCCGGTAGACGAGCTAACGAAGCGAGTTCGTGTCGTAGCTTCCAGAGCGCCAGAGCGAGGCCTTTTGGCACGGTATGGCCGGTCTGCGGGCGAGGCCTGCGACGGGGCCGTTGTCAAATGACGCTTCAATATTCGGATCAAGATCTACTTGGCTCAAATCACGGCCGGTTAGGATTCGAAAGGCTGGCACCGTTGTTACGCTGAAAAACCCGAAACTATCAGGATCCCAAAATTGAACACAATCCTTTCGCCCCTGGAGGGTAACCCTGTTGGCTTCGACAACAGTCGTGGCCAAAGCCAGGTTCTTTTGATTTGTGAACATGCATCTCGCAAAATTCCGGAGAAGCTCGGAGCCCTCGGCTTAGATGAGCTGGTGCTTGAAAGTCACGTAGCGTGGGATCCGGGAGCCTTATCCGTCGCACGCCTAATGGCGAAAGCCTTGGATGCCCCACTGATATACCAGAGGTTCTCGAGACTCGCGTATGATTGCAATCGACCGCCGGAATCACCATCCGCTATGCCAATCAAAAGCGAGATCTACAGCATACCCGGCAATGAGAACCTGTCAGAGCAAGAGCGCCAGCAACGAACCGAGGGGATTTACATTCCATTCAAAACCGCGCTGGCCAGCTTGATTGCAAGCAGATCTGAGATGGGTCAGCCTCCCGTTCTTGTGACCATCCACAGCTTTACACCCGTATATTTTGGAAGGTCCCGTTCAGTAGAGATCGGTATCCTCCATGATTCCGACGCCAGACTTGCTGACTATATGTTGCAAATGTCTTCTCTATTGGGTCGTTTTGTGGTCCGGCGAAACGAACCGTACGGCCCGAATGACGGGGTCACTCATACATTGAAAGAACATGCGCTGCCGCGAGGGTTGCTGAACGTCATGATCGAAGTTCGCAACGACTTGATATCTGATGAGCTTGGACAGGTGGCGGTGTCCGAATTTCTCGTCGAATTGCTCCTGAGAAGCCTTCGTAGCGCTGTTGAGGAGACGGCGAGCACCTCGTGAACATCCTGCTCGAGTGTCCGTCAGAGAAGGATCCGGGACAGCTTAGTTCTACCTAGCGGGCCTCCGGCGTCGGCATGAATAAAGAATCATCATATGAAAATCGGGAAAATAAAAATGCCTGCAGTATATTCGTTCGGTGAACTGAGGAAAGAAGTCGAGGAGGGGAGGATCGATACTGTTCTCGCCGTATTGGTGGATATGCAAGGGCGCCTCATGGGTAAGCGCTTTCATGCCCAATTCTTTATTGAAGCAGGTTTCGAGGAAACGCATAGCTGCAACTATCTTTTAGCCACCGATATCGAAATGCAGACCGTTCCTGGATACGTGTCGACGAGCTGGGAGAAGGGCTACGGCGACTACACCATGAAGCCGGATCTCTCAACGCTACGCAGGATCCCATGGTTGGAAGGTACAGCACTCGTGCTGTGTGACGTGCTCGATCAAAACACTCACGAGGAAGTTCCACACTCGCCGCGCGCAATCCTTAAGAAGCAGATCGCTCGCCTTGAAGCGATGGGCCTAAAGGCGTTCATGGCGACAGAGCTCGAATTTTTTCTGTTCAATCAGACGTACGATGATGCTCGTGAAGGGGGATATCGTGGCCTAAAGCCGGTCAGCGGTTACAATCAGGATTATCATATCTTTCAAACGTCAAAGGATGAGGATGTGATGCGAGCTATACGCAACGGCCTTCAGGCCTCCGGGATTCCGGTAGAGAATTCGAAGGGCGAAGCGTCGCCGGGCCAAGAAGAAATCAATGTGCGCTACGCCGAGGCCCTTACTATGGCCGATCGGCACGTCATTATTAAGAATGGCTCCAAGGAAATTGCCTGGGCTCGGGGACGATCCATCACTTTCCTTGCAAAGTGGGATTCGGCCGCGGCGGGGTCATCGTCCCACATACATCAATCTCTTTGGAGTTTGGCTGGTGAACCGCTTTTTTACGATCCTGCCGGGCGGTTTGGAATGTCGAAACTTATGCAGCACTATGTGGCCGGTCTGCTCGCGCATGCCAGTGATTTCACGTACTTCCTAGCGCCGTACGTAAATTCCTACAAGCGCTTCGTCGCCGGGACTTTTGCGCCAACCAAAGCTATATGGTCCAAGGATAATCGCACTGCAGGCTACAGGCTCTGTGGTGAAAATACCAAGGGTATACGGATCGAATGCCGCGTCGGTGGATCCGATCTTAACCCGTATCTGGCCATGGCCGCACTCATTGCGGCAGGGATCGACGGGATCGAGAATAAGCTGGAGCTGGAAGAACCCTTCACCGGTGACGCGTATCGCGATCGTCAGGCACGCGAAATACCCAATACCTTGCGACAGTCGGCTCGTCAGCTGGACAACTCGACGTTTCTTCGGGCGGCATTGGGTGACGATGTAGTCAACCACTATGTGCGCGCGGCAACCTGGGAACAGGAAGAATACGATCGCCAAATCACCGATTGGGAAATTGCCCGAGGCTTTGAACGGGCGTGAAGCCGCTTGGCCGACACATACTGAAACCCTTTTTGATTCACATCGACGCAGGATGAAAACCATGTCGACGATCCAATGCATATCGCCCGTCGATGGATCCGTTTACGCGGAGCGTCGGGCGCTCTCGCTAGATGCAGCTAAGGAAGCCGTGGTGCGTGCGCGCAGCGCGCAGAAGGCATGGGCAAAGCGCCCGCTGGAAGACCGTGTTCAATTGGTACTGAAGGGTGTTGCGCGTCTCAACGAGATGTCCGATGTCGTCGTGCCGGAGATTGCCTGGCAGATGGGCCGCCCGATCCGTTACGGCGGCGAATACAAGGGCTTCAACGAGCGCTCCAATTACGTGGCGTCGATTGCTGCCGATGCGCTGGCGCCGCTGATCGTCGAGGAGAGCGACAAGTTCGAGCGCCGCATCGAGCGCGAAGCGCATGGCGTCGTCTTCGTCGTGGCACCCTGGAACTATCCCTACATGACGGCGATCAACACCATCGCTCCGGCGCTGATGGCCGGCAATACCGTCGTCCTCAAGCATGCCTCGCAGACGCTGCTCGTCGGTGAGCGCCTGGTTCAGGCCTTCGTCGAGGCGGGCGTTCCGGAGGATGTGTTTCAGAATGTGTTCCTGGATCATCAGACGACCTCGGCGCTGATCGCAGCAGGAAGCGTCAACTTCGTCAACTTCACCGGTTCGGTCGAAGGCGGGCGTTCGATGGAACGGGCTGCTGCAGGCACCTTCACCGGTCTCGGCCTCGAGCTCGGCGGCAAGGATCCGGGCTATGTCATGGAAGATGCCGATCTCGACGCGGCAGTCGACACGCTGATGGACGGCGCGACCTACAATTCGGGGCAGTGCTGCTGCGGCATCGAGCGCATCTATGTGCACGAGTCGATCTACGACAACTTTGTCGAGAAGTCAGTTGCCTGGGTTTCGAATTACAAGCTCGGCAATCCGCTCGATCCGGAAACCTCGCTCGGCCCGATGGCGCACAAGCGCTTTGCCAATGTGGTGCGCGAGCAGATCGCCGACGCTGTTGCCAAGGGTGCGAAAGGGCTCGTCGATCCGACGCTCTTCCCGCAGGATGACGGCGGCGCCTATCTCGCGCCTCAGATTCTCGTCAATGTCGATCATTCGATGGCCTTCATGCGGGAAGAAACCTTCGGCCCCGCCGTTGGCATCATGAAGGTCAAGTCCGACGAGGAAGCGCTGGGGCTGATGAATGACAGCCAGTACGGGCTGACGGCTTCGCTCTGGACCAAGGATGCCGAGCGGGCAGCGCGGCTTGGTCGCGAAATCGAAACCGGCACCGTGTTCATGAATCGCGCCGACTATCTCGATCCGGCGCTTTGCTGGACCGGCGTCAAGGAAACCGGCCGCGGCGGCTCGCTGTCAATCATCGGCTTCCAGAACCTGACACGTCCGAAATCCTATCATCTGAAGAAAGTCACAGCATGAGCAGCAACATCACAGCCAACTGGAGCTATCCGACAGCCGTCAAGCTCGGCCCCAGCCGCATCAAGGGGCTCGCGGACGCCTGCAAAAGCCTCGGCATGGAGAAGCCGCTCCTAGTCACCGATCGCGGCCTCGCTTCCATGGCAATCACCAAGACGGCGCTCGACATTCTCGAGCAAGCCGGCCTCGGCCGTGCCATATTTGCCGATGTCGATCCGAACCCGAACGAGAAGAACCTGGAGGCCGGTGTGAGGGCCTTCAAGGATGGCGGCCATGACGGCGTCGTCGCCTTCGGCGGCGGCTCGGGCCTCGATCTCGGCAAGTGCGTGGCCTTCATGGCCGGACAGACCCGTCCGGTCTGGGATTTCGAGGATATCGACGACTGGTGGACACGCGCCAGCATCGAAGGCATCGCACCGATCGTGGCGGTGCCGACGACGGCTGGCACCGGCTCTGAAGTCGGCCGCGCCAGCGTCATTACCAATTCCGAAACGCATGTGAAGAAGATCATCTTCCATCCGAAGTTCCTGCCGGGCGTTGTGATTGCCGATCCGGAACTGACTGTCGGCATGCCGAAGATCATCACCGCCGGTACCGGCATGGATGCGTTTGCCCATTGCCTGGAAGCCTATTCCTCGCCCTTCTACCACCCGATGTCGGCTGGTATCGCGCTTGAGGGCATGCGTCTCGTCAAGGAATACCTGCCGCGCGCCTACAAGGACGGCACGGATCTTGAAGCACGCACCAACATGATGTCGGCCGCCGCCATGGGCGCCGTCGCGTTCCAGAAGGGCCTCGGCGCCATCCACGCGTTGTCGCACCCGATCGGTGCCGTCTATAACACTCATCACGGAATGACCAATGCCGTTGTGATGCCTGCAGTTCTGCGCTTCAACCGCAAGGCGATTGAGGAGAAGTTCGGTCGTGCTGCCGCCTATCTCGGCATCTCCGGCGGATTTGACGGCTTCTACAACTACGTGCTGCAGCTGCGCTCGGAGCTCGGCGTGCCGGAAAGCCTCACGGCAATGGGAATCGCTCCGAACCGGATCGACGAACTCTCGGCCATGGCGATCAAAGACCCGAGTGCCGGCGGCAATCCGGTTGCGATGACACTCGAGAATACCAAGGTGCTTTTCGCGGACTGCTTCTAAGTTTACAAGGCGGACCAACCAGCTGATAGCCGCCCACGCGCGAGATCTCTCGGGCGCGCTCAACGAGCATCGTGTGAAACTTTATCCAACTGGTTCGACAATCGCTGGCTACTTGAGCCCACGGCAACGTCCTGCCGGCCGAAGCCGACGACTGCGACTACGCCATGCCCGAACACCCAGCCATGGCGGTGTGACTAACCGAAACGGGCTGCGACAAACCCCCTGGGCGGTTCTATGAATTGACATTCCCACCCTTGATATCTAGCGTTATCAGATTGCGTTTGAGGCGTAGCATTCGGTTTCTATGCTTCGAGTAGTGCTCTGTGAGAGAAGCGTTTGAATTGCCTTGGCAAGCGGTGGGTATCAGTGAGCTAGCTGTGACCGCGGAAGACCGAATATACGATCCTGGGTTGGACCTATCAGCTGCTTTAGCCAAAATTGCGAACTGGGAAGGGCGCGTTTTGCGATGTGTGCCTCTGTTAGGGGGTATTACGAATGTTAATTGGCGGGTCGAAATTGCGGGTGAGCAAAACGATTTTTTTGTGAAGCTCCCAGGTTATGGGACGGAAAAATTCATTAATCGACATATTGCGATTGAAAACGGCAAGCGGGCTCACTCATTGGGCATCGGCCCGCGTGTCTATGAATATGGTGCGAAATGGGGCATCGAGGTTAGTGAGTTTCTGATTGATCGCCGACCGTGCTCTATCGCGGATTTTTTGCGCCCTGAAATCAGAGCTGGAGCAGTCGAGACATACCAGACATTGCACGCCTCCGCTGCCATGTCGAACACTAATACCGTATTCGACATGATCGATTTTTATATCGATTGGGTAGGCCAGATAGATAGTAATAAGTTGATAAAGTACAACTTGGCTCTTATGAAATATTATGATGCTCGCAGAAAGATTGAGGCTTGCGGTTTGGATATAGTACCATGTTTCAATGACCCTATGCCGGGCAATTTTATGCTAGGCGGCGACAATTCAATAATGTTTATTGATTACGAATATTCTTCCAACAACGACAGATGTTACGACTTGGGCGGATTCGCGTCAGAAATGTTGTTCTCGGAAGAAATTCAAAACGAGCTTATAGAAATGTACTTCGGTAGCGTTTTGCCAAGTACACTGGGGCGCGTCGGCGTCTATCGTGCTATTGCTGATCTTAAATGGTCACTCTGGGCTTTGATACAAGATAATATCAGTAAGATAGGTTTTGACTTCAGGAGTTATGCATTTTTCAAACTGAGTCGAGCCGAGCGGCATATGGAAAGTGATCGATGGGAAGGGTACGTCAGCATGATTTGATGAATAGACTTTCGGCTTTCTTACTCAGGGCGTTTGACGATGTGCGGTGGTTGCGCGACTCCTTTGCCGAATGATCCGAACTTTTCTTGGGATTGTCATCACCGGTATTGATTCCCCACTCATCAATTTCTAGCCATTGCCTCGTTGGCCGGACCGCCGCGAACGCAGGATTGGGCAAACAAATTTCATGCTTGGCAGATTGCGATTTCCCCTCCACGGTGTGCAGACTGGGCACCCGATTGAGCGAGGACAAGCAGTCCCTCGCTTTATTCCAGAGAATTGAGTCCTTCTTCCAATTCGAATTTAACTCATCAAAGGGGCCTGACTGAGCATGCGGCCAGACAAGCGTAGAGCAGCTATTGCGCAGCGGGTTCGCGCTGCGGGGAAGGTTACGGTTGAAGAACTCGCGTTAGAGTTGGATACTTCACGCGAAACAATTCGGCGCGACCTAACTGAGCTAGCTATGGAGGGCAAGCTTCGTAAATTTCACGGCGGAGCCACGACGCCTGACTCCCATATGGAGGCGGCATTCGCCAATCGGCTTAATGAAAATTACCGTGAAAAAAGAGTGGTCGCTGAGCTAGCGAAGGGATTATTCAAAGAGGGCGACGCCATCTTTATGGATAACGGCACCACAACCTTGGCTGTTGCCGAGGAGCTCGCGTCCTCGCCGAGAATGACTGTGATCACAAATTCGTTCCTAATCGCTCAAACGCTGTCGAAAGGAAATTCTGACCATAAAGTTTTCGTTGTTGGTGGCGAGTACTCGTCGGATTCCGCTGAGACTAGTGGACCACTGGTTGTTGCGCAACTGAGGGAGTTCAATGTAGATGGAGCGGTAATAACAGTAGGTTCTATAAATGCAAAGGGAATAATGGATTTCGAATCAAGACATGCGGAGATAGCAAGAACGATGATTCAGCAAGCTAGTTTTGTAACAATTGTTGCAGATGGGTCAAAGTTTACAAAATCGGCAGTTTTTAAAATTTGCGATCTTGATGAAATCGATCGTATTGTCGTTAACATTAAGCCGGAAGGCGCGATAGAAAAGGCGCTCACGGCAGCACGCATCGAGATAATTTCACCAATCTCGCAGTCGTCAAAATAGCCGTGAGCATACGGAGTGCACAAGTGGTTCGCCCGCTATTTTTGATCGGTCGCCCTCCGAATTGGCTATCTAGCACTCAAGGTCGAAATACTGCGGCTGTTGTATCCGTAATGGCCGGCTTCGTCACTCGGTTGAAGCATCCATGGGGCGTCTGAGTAGTAACGGACCAGAAAATCACATGAGGGCTTCATGGCTGATTGGTGTCGGCGTCCGATGGATCGCGCAGTGGCCTATAAGTCCTCTCGTGCGACGGAATCCGGCAGCTTGAAGGCATATCGGTCCAGCATGTTGATATGTTTGAACCCGAGGGGCGACAGGCGATTTACGTCTTCGGGTTTGACAGGGTTGCCTTCGCGCACGAGCCGACCGAGGGCCATCGGCGATGGCGATCGTGTTCCGGAGCACGACAACGTTGACCATGATTCCTAGCGGGCCGAGCTGATCGTCCTGGCCCTCGCGGTAATGCTGGCTCGGCTCTTCACGCTCTCCATGGAACCATGGAAGTTGGTCCGGGCGAGGTCGCGACGTCCTTCTCCGCAATTGAGCTGAATTTGGATACGCCGTCGATAGCTCTCGCAACCGTCTTATCAGGCGGCCTAGTTCGTAGCGCGCGCGTGCAAGCCGTGTCGGGCTGTCGTTAGACGCCCAGCACATTCATGCCAGGATGGATAGATCTGCCTCCCCTCCCCGCCCCATAGATGGCAATCGTGCTGGAAAGCACGAAGCGGAGAGGTATCCATGACCCGGCACTGTACCGATCTGGCTGACGAGCCGTCGTGCTTGCGGAAATAGCTGAGGCAATGGGCGAAGGATCAGTCGGCATGGCGGCATTGGCCCAGCGTCGGACTCCTTCGGGTGGTCCCTGAGATTGACAAGCGCATTGATCGATGACGGTCCGCCGAGCATGCGCCCGCGCCGAACCGAATGTGGTTCAGGTGAACGCAAAGGCTCGCTTGGCGTTGCTCCGTGTCGTTGCCGACCTTCGACCAGGACAATTACGAAAGTGGCGGCCGCCCCCAGGGCTTTGGTGGGATCGAGGTCGTCCGCGAAATTCAGATGGCCGGCGTCCGGTGCAAGATTGTGGTCATAACCGGCTACGAGGTATTTCCCAAGGGTGATGGCGGGCAATTGAACATTGGGCAGCTGAAGGACGATCTCGACGGCGAATTTAAGGATCTGGTGGTCGGCGTTCTGCACTACAACTCCGCCGTGGACGAGTGGAAGACCAGTCTCCTCGGAATTTTTGCGGAAATCGGAGTGGTGCTGAAATGAAGATGCTGATCGTAGACGATGCGCCAAGAACGTATTCAAAACTCATTGAGCGCCTTGAGGGCGAAGGATTTGAGCGCGGTGACGTCACCATCGTCACTTCGGCTCAGGGTGCGCAGACGCAGCTGGACAGCGGCAATTGGGACCTTCTAGTCATGGATATCCTCCTGCCGCTTCGGGAAGAGGACGAGCCAGACGCCCGACACTCGATCGACCTGATTACCGAAATTGTCGAGTCCAGCACAATAGCGCGGCCCAAATATCTGGTAGGCATCACGGCCGATCCCAACGCGGCGCGGTCTGCCTCTCCGATCTTCAGCGAGCAGCTCTGGACGATCGTGCGGTACACTGAGACTGATGAAGAGTGGCTAGCGCAGATCGTTAAGGGGCTCCGTGGGCATTTCTACATTAATACACGCTAAGGGAATTTGAAGTTGTTTGGATTGAAGCGGTTAGCCCGGATTGGCCTGAAGCGTTCGAGGGGTCGGTCAATTTCGTTCCAGAGGTAGTCGCCGGTGAGCGCGATATGCGCCCATGGTAGTGGTGCGACCTGGGAGAGCAGCTCGTCCGGAATGATAATACCCTGACTGCTGATATAATCGACAGCACGGCTGAGATAGACAGTGTTCCACAGGATGATGGCGTTGACGACGAGGTTAAGACCGGACGCGCGGTAAGCCATGGTTTCGGCGACGCGGTTGCGCAATTCGCCGAGCTGGTGGAGGAAGATGGCGCGTGCGAGAGCATGACGGCTTTCACCCTTGTTGAGGATCGCATGCGATCTGCGGCGCAGTTTCGTATCGAGCAGCCAGTCGCAGATGAAGATCGAGCGTTCTATCCGGCCCATTTCGCGCAGGGCCTGGTTCAGCCGGTTTTGTCGCGGCGACGCTGCCAGCTTCTTGAGGATGACGGAAGGCGGCACCAAACCTGCAGCGATCGAAGCCTTCAGCCGCAAGACCTCATCCCAGTGGTGCTCGACGACATCCATGTTGACGGTTCCAGCGATCAGCGCGTCGAGCGGTTCGTAAGCCGGATCGCGATCAATGACAAAGAGCCTGCGATTGCCGAGATTGCGGATACGGGGAATGAGCCTGTAGCCAAAGGCGTGGAACATGGAGAACGTCGTTTCGGTGGCGCCAGCGGTATCGGTTGCGTGCTCATAGATTTCGACGGAGCTTTCGTTGTGAAGGAGGCCGTCGAGAACGTAGGGGGCTTCGCCCTCGGATGCCTGGATCATGCGGGAGAAGAAGGAAGCAAAACGGTTGGACAGGAAGCCATAGATCGACGCCCCCGGTCGCTTGCCGTATTTTGCATTGTAGTCGAGGCTGGCTTCGCCACGCCCGCCAGCCGGAAAGAACTGTCCGTCCGAGGAGGAGATATGGCCGTCACCCCAGATCGCGGCAAAGGGATGGGCCTGCTGCGCATCGACCAGCACGGCGGTCGCCGTGGCGTAGGTTTCCGATCGCATATGCCTGTCCACCATCAGCATCATCTGGTGGATCGTGACGCCGCGTGAGCTTTCCGCCATACGTTCGGCTCCGGCATTGGTGGCGTCGGCAAGGATCGCTGCCATCAGCGCTGCCTCGTCGTTTGCCGTCTCACCGGTACGATAATGCGTGAAGCTGTCGAGGAATTTGGTCCAGCTTTGCACCTCGGCAAGCAGGCTGGTGATCCTGATCCGTGGCACCAGAACATATAGTCGGCGGCTGAGCGCGACGATGCTGTCGCGCTCCTCCTCGCGGATCGGCGAGATCGACAGGCCCTTGTCGGAAATCGCTGCATCCGGAATAGCATTGGCAGCCGCCGCCTTTGCCAGCTCTTTCAGCTTCGCATCGAGCGTGGCGGTCCGTTCTGCTCGCCATTCGGCAAAGCTGTCGGGGAGTGCGAGCCCGAGCCGCCCCTCGGCGCGCATCAGCTCGAAGATCGGCCGAGGCAGAAGATAATCCTCGAAACTGCGCCATGCCCGGCTGCCTTCGACCCAGATGTCACCGGCCCTCAGACGCTCTCGCAGGTGAACGAGGACCGCCACTTCCCAGGCGCGCAGGTCGATATCGGCACTGTTCGGGCGCACGCAGCGTCGCCATTTGCGGGTCAGAAAGGCGAGCGGCACCTGCGCCGGCAATTTCCGGCCGCCATAGAGCGCGCGCAGATGGTCCACTGCTACAAGGATCGGATCATCAGCACGAAACGACCGGAACGAGAACGTGCGGAACATCAGTCTGCCCAGCTTGCGCAACGATTTGTGCCGCTTGATGAGCTCGTCGAATTCGTTACTGCGATCAGGGTGGACGACAGATCTGGCTGCCGCCATGCTGGCGACCAATCCGTCCCAGCCGAGGGAGGCTGCGATCGCCGATGCAAGATCGGTTTTGCTCGCACGAGCGGCCAGAAGCGCCTCGCCGAGCTTGAGATGCTCAAGCGCCACCCCATCAAGAACCTCGGCCTCTTTTAGCCGGCGTTCCGTGCGGCTGATCTCGGCCTTGCGGCGGTTGCTCCCAATCATTTTGCAGAACATGTCGATCGTCAGGTCGGTGATCGACGCCTGTCTCTCGATGACGAAGGCGGCCAGCGTGGCGTAGCGACGTTCGGATGTCAGGCGTCGTATCTCCCGGGCATGCAGAATGCGTGCATCCCTGGCGATGATGCCGTAGCGATTGGCATGGATCGTCTTGCGACGGTCGTCGGGAATGGCGGCTGAGCGCAATACCTCGAGGCGGGCGATCAAGCCTTTGAGGTTCTTCAGCTTCGCCCCTTCAGGTGCTTCCGCAATCCAGCCAAGGTGGCTCCGATCGCCGGCCCGCTCAGCGAGGAGCTGATCAAGCGCCTCGATCGAAGGCTGCTCCAGATCCCGGATCAATTCGCGATAGGCTTGTCGACGCGCCGCCGCCCGGCCGGCCAGTGCCAGACGGATCAGCAGCTCCGGCATAGGAACGAGCAACTTTCGTTCCTTCAAGGCTTCGATCACGGCCTTGGCGATCGGCGCACCTTGTTCAGTGGCCGCCGCCTCGCGTGCCGCCGCCGTTATCAACTCGCGATAGTCACTCGTCCGGACAGGCTGAAGCTCCAGTGCAGAGACGATCTCGCGCGCGTGTTCCCGGCGCGTTTCGTCGCGCTGGGCGTAGAACTCGAACACTGCAGGGTCGATGCCCAGCTGGTCGGCGACAACAGAGACAACCGCCTGAGGTGGAACTTCGCCTATTCGCAGCAGACGGCCCAGATCACGCACCAGTGCGAGTTGGATCGCAAAGCCAAGCCGATTATGCGACCGGCGATGCTCCTTGACGAAGACAATATCCTCGGAAGTCAGTGCATAGCGCGCTTGCGCATCTTCATAAGCTTCGGGTGGTTCGAATAAAACGGCACGCGATTGCTCATCGAGAAACGCCATCAGCCACGGTCACTCGTCAAACTACGGTTTCGGGCGTGCCGGTCTTGCCGGGGCCTGTCCATCCAGTCCGCTTCAACGTGTCGATCAAGGTCGAGCGCGCCACCTTGAACGTCCGGCACACGGACGCCTTGCTGGCGCCAGCTTCCAAAGCAGCTAGAACCTGCTCGACCTTTTCCGCATCGATCGTTGGAGGTCTCCCGCCCTTACGGCCACGTCGGCGAGCCGCCGCCAGGCCGGCATTGACCCGCTCGGTGATCAGCACTCTCTCGTATTCTGCAAGCGAGCCGAACAGGTTGAACAGAAACGCGCCGTGCGAATTCGTGGTGTCGATCGCCTCCGTGAGAGATCGGAAGGCGACACCACGTTCCTTCAAATCCTCGACGATGCGGATCAAGTGGGAGAGTGACCGGCCTAACCGATCTATCTTCCAGACGACCAGGACATCGCCTTCGCGCAATTCGCCGAGGCATGCCTTCAGACCCGGCCGGTCATCACGCGCTCCGGAAGCGCGATCCTGATGGAGATGGCGCTCATCGACCCCGGCCGCGAGCAGGGCATCGCGCTGCAAGGCAACCGACTGGCGCTCGTCACTACTCGGCCCGGTCGGCCCGAAGCTGCGATTTTGGCCAAGTTGAAGAACGTTGTGGGAACGCGGCGACCGTTGTTGACGGCG
>NZ_JBWKRC010000021.1:0-38670 GCF_059419085.1 Mesorhizobium sp. GW821-FHT07A06 | reverse complement strand
GGCCCGGTCGGCCCGAAGCTGCGATTTTGGCCAAGTTGAAGAACGTTGTGGGAACGCGGCGACCGTTGTTGACGGCGGACTTGGCAGGGAATGACGTTCTGCTCCGTTAAACGGAGTGGCGTTATGAATTTTGATATTTCGAATGGGGAGCTGGTCGGGCGCTGGAGCCTGAGCTTTTCCGAGATTGGTTTTTTGAACGGCAAACCGGAGCCGGCGCGGCTGGGCCTGGCGGTTCAGCTTAAATTCTTCGCTACGCACGGGTTCTTTGTGCAGGATCACGCGGCTATTCCTGCCGATGGTGTTTCGTATCTGGCCGAGCAGCTCGGCGTCGAAGCTGAAGCGGTGAACCACTATGATTTCGCCGGTCGCACCGCTCGCCGGCATTGCGCGGAGATTTTACGGCACCTCGACTTTCGGCGTCTGAAGCGCATAGATCGAGAGCAGCTGACGTCTTGGATCGTCAGTGAACTGTGTCCGGCCGGGCAGTCGGTCAGCGCGATGCTCGAGCGTGTTTTCCTGTGGTGCCGGGACCGGCGTATTTACGGACCTTCGCGCAAGGAACTGGAACGCCTGGTTCGCTCTCAACGACAGCACTATCTGGATAGCTGGTTGACCGGAGTGCACGACCGGCTTTCTGCGAGCACGGTCGCATTGCTGGGGGCTTCCATTGCCGATCCGGACGGCCAGACGGGGTTCAATACGATGAAAGGTGACGCTGGCCAGGCGTCGCTCGACAACATCCTCGGCATGACGGCGAAACTCGCTTTCATTCAGAAACTCGTTCTGCCACGGGACCTCTTGTCGGGGACCGGAAAAGCATGGGTTGAGCAGATTGTTCGCCGTGTCGCCGGCGAAAAGGCCTCGGAGATGCGGCGGCATGCCCCTGCACGGCAGATCGGGCTGTATGCGATTTATATTCTGTCCCGCGAGGCGCAGTTGACGGATGCGATGGTCGATCTTCTGATCGAGACGGTCCACAAGATCGGCACGCGCTCGAAACGCAAGGTCGTGGGCGATATCGCAAAGGACATCGAGCGGGTTTACGGAAAGGAACGGCTGCTGGTCGAGATCGCCAGCGCCTCGATTGAGGAACCGTCCGGGCGCGTCTGCGATGTGATTTTCCCGATTGTCGGCAAGGACAAGCTGGCGGCGATCGTCAAGGAAAGCCAGGCGAAAGGGGCGCTCGATCGGCGTATATATAAGGTGATGCGCTCATCCTGGGCCAATCATTACCGGCGCATGTTGCCCGACTTGCTTTCCGTTCTGGAATTCCGGTCGAACAACACGATGTGGCGTCCAGTGCTTGCGGCGCTCGACTGGATTCGAAGCAAGATGGATGACGGTTGCCGGTTCGTGCCGATGCAGGACGTTCCGACCGATGAGGTTATTCCCGCTAGGTGGCGCAGCTCCGTCATCGATGGCGATGGGCGTGTGAACCGGATCAGCTACGAGCTTTGCGTTCTCACGTTGTTGCGCGACCGCATTCGCTCCAAGGAAATCTGGGTCGTTGGCGCGGACCGTTACCGGAACCCGGACGACGATCTTCCCAAGGACTTCGAAGTCCGGCGTGACGCCTACTATTCCGACCTCAACCTGACACCAGACGCGAGGACATTTACGTCTGCCATCCGTTCAGAGCTTGAGCGGGAACTGTTGCTTCTCAACGCCAGTATTCCGGACAATGACAAGGTCCGGCTTTTGTGGCGCGGCGAAAACCGCATCTCGATCACACCGTTCAAGCCTGCACCCGAGCCGAAAGGCCTCGATGCGATCAAAGGCGAGATCGGCGGACGCTGGCCGATGACCGGGCTGCTCGACGTGCTGAAGGAGGCTGCACTCGATACCGGTCTTCTGGATGCTTTCGAAACGTCGGCTTCGAGGGTTTCCCTGTCGAAAGAGACGCTGGATCGACGACTTTTGTTGTGCCTCTATGCGCTCGGCACGAATGCCGGGATCAAGCGGGTCGCGGGCGCGACATCCGATGTGAGCTACGAGGAATTGCTGCATGTTCATCGCCGCTTCATCCATGCGCCGGCACTGAGAGAGGCCTGCGCGCGGGTTGCGAACGCGACGCTGGCGATCCGCAATGCAGCCGTTTGGGGTGACGCGGGCACGGCCTGCGCGTCCGATTCCACGAAGTTCGGCGCGTGGGACCGCAATCTCATGACGGAATGGCATGCCCGCTATGGTGGGCGCGGCGTCATGATCTACTGGCATGTCGAGAAACGCGCGACTTGCGTTTATTCGCAGCTCAAGCGCTGCTCGTCCTCGGAGGTCGCCTCGATGATCGAAGGCGTTCTTCGCCATTGCACCGACATGGAGATCCAGCGCCAATATGTCGACAGTCATGGTCAGAGCGCGGTCGGCTTCGCGTTTTGCCGGCTTCTCGGCTTCGAGCTCGCTCCGCGCCTGAAAGCCATTGGTCGCCAGAAGCTGGCGATTCCGGACGCGGCGATGCGCGCGCGGCTCCCGAATCTCCTGCCGATCCTTTCCGGCGCGATCAACTGGGAGGAGATCGAGCAGCAATATGATGAGATGGTCAAATATGCCGCCGCCATGCAGACGAGAACGGCGGACCCGGAGGCGGTCCTGCGCCGGTTTGCACGGGCCGAAGTGATGCATCCAACCTACAAGGCGCTGAGCGAGCTCGGTCGCGCGGTCAAGACCATATTCCTGTGCCGCTACCTTCGACGGGAGACGTTTCGTCGAGAAATCCATGAAGGGCTGAATGTCGTCGAGAACTGGAACAGCGCCAACGGGTTCGTGTTCTTCGGCAAGGGCGGCGAGATTGCCACCAACCGGATTGACGAGCAGGAAATCTCCGCCCTTGCGCTGCATTTGCTGCAGGCGTCGCTCGTCTACGTGAACACCCGCATGCTTCAGACCGTGCTGGTGGAACCGAAATGGGCGGGCCGGATGACACCGGAGGATTATCGCGGCCTCACGCCGCTGATTTACAGTCACGTCAATCCTTATGGCCGTTTCGACCTCGACTTGAATAGCCGGATCGATTTTGGGCGGCTGGCGGCATGACCGAGGCAATCCGGGCATCACATTTGGGTGCACCTTAGCGTGACGATCGAAAGTGACATATGCGACATGTCACAAAAGGGTGGATTCGCCATCAATGTGACGATACAAGAATGGAGCCACCCTAATGTGACGGATTTGCCCATGACCCGCGTCGGTTATGCCCGCGTCAGCACCACGGACCAGGACCTCGATATCCAGATCGCTCGGTTGAAGGCGGCGGGTTGCGAAATCGTTCGCTCGGAAACAGGCTCCGGCGGATCGCGAACCGGGCGCACGGAGCTTGAGACGATCATGCAGTTCCTGCGCGCCGGCGATGAGCTTGTCGTCTTGCGCCTCGACCGGCTCGGCCGCTCCACACGCGACGTTCTGAACCTGGTCCATGAGCTTGAGGAAAAGGGAGCCTCTCTTCGGATCCTTGAGCCGGAAGTCACGACGGCCGGAACCATGGGAAGGATGGTGATCACCATCCTCGGCATGGTTGCCGACATGGAACTGAAGTTCATCAAGGATCGCCAGCGCGCCGGGATCGAAGCCGCCAAGATCGAAGGCGCCTACAAAGGCCGGAAGAAAAACGTCGATGACGATGAGATCCGACGCCGCGTCGCCGCCGGAGCAAGCAAGGCGAGTGTTGCCCGCGAGCTGAAGGTCTCGAGAATGACCATCTATCGGGCGCTCGACGTTCCGTCAAAGACCGAGCTGCCGGAGAAGCCGCCGGCCGCCGCAATAGCCCTGCATCTGATCATCGAGAACTTCAACAAACATGGCCGGGGCAGAAAGCCCGCTCGTGAGCGCATCGAGGCGATGCTGGAGCGTGATTATCAGATGCAAAAGACCGGCAACTGCGATTACACTCTGACCATCACCTATGACCGCGAGCCCGATGGCGTCAGCCTGGATGATGAAATCGAAAATCTCCAGACAGAGATGTTCAACATCGCCGAGAGCTACAGGTGCTCCATCGAGGTCGATATCCACGAAATCGGTGGTGACGAACGGTCCTGGTAGGCACGAACGTTCAACATTCGTTCTTCAACTTGGCCAAAATCGCAGCTTCGGGCCGACTGGGCCTACTCGATACCCGCATGTAACCGATCAACATGTGCGACAAACCTCAAATCAGGTGTTGCCGCACAGCCTAACATTCCGACAGGGTTTGTCGCGCAAAAAATGGCCCTATTGCGTGGCCAGTTTGCCCCGCGATCACGGTGAGCGGAAATCATGTGTTTCCCGTCACCTGCAAAATGCCCTTAGCGTGTATTAATGTAGAAATGACCACAGAGCCCCATGAGCGGACGAGCGCCGGTCGGGAAGCCGCGAAGGCGAAGGGCGTTCGCTTCGGCCGCCCCCCTGCCCTTTCGGCCGAGCAGATCGCGCACGCGCGCCAGCTCATCAGTGAGAACAAGAAGCCGGCCGAGGTCGCCCGGCTCCTGGGCGTGCACCGCGCGACCCTTTACAGAGCGCTTGATGGCGCGACGGTCGTGTAGAAAGGCTGGGGATCAAGTCTCATCGTCCATTTCCTCGCCGTCCCGTCTGACTCCGGCGCTTGAAATTGTATCGTACGGGAGCAATTTTATATGTGCAATTGTGCACAACTGCATGTTTGCACGTCGAATGTATCATTGTGGCGGTCGAATGATCGGATCATAACCACAAATTTGTACCTAGACGGATGAAGGCGAGTCGGCTTCAGATCGGCCGAAAAGGCCGTGCCGATCGATACTAAATTATCCGATATGCGCGTAATTCCCGCTACTTAGAGTTTCGGGGTTGCAGAATCGGGCAAATCGCTTCTTCATGTAGACATGCCGAATCGAACCCGAGAGCAAGTAAAGTTGGAAAGTGTCCGAAACCTGCGGGCGCGTTGGCGCGCGGAGGGGAGGATACTTGTGCAAGCTGATCTACCCGGCGATTTGGTGGCAGAGCTAGACCGCTTGAAGGATGAGGCGGGTTTGCGTGGGCGAACGCCGATCATCGAGGAAGCAGTGAGGTTTTATATCGAAGCGAAGCAGAGGGCATGAAATGAAAAACCCCTAGCCGTTCGCTGCGGCAAGGGGTTTTCGGATTACGGAAACGGCTACGTTGGAACCGCCATAAGCAGCTCCCAACATAGCCGCTAAAAAGGAAGCCTGCAAGAGACACCTCTTGCGGGAACGATGAATCTTTGTCCGTTGTCCACCCCCTCATGCCCTCCCAAACGGAGGGACGAAGGACAAATGTTGAGGACGCAAATCGCGGCCGCGATCGGCTGCGCGCGCGGGCACGCGCTTGATGAAATCATGCGAGAGGTATGGTCGCGCTTCAGCGCCGGCCAGCTCTCCGAGGAAGACGCCGGCCAGCTCTCCGCGCTCGCCCACGAGCGCCGGGCCGTCTGGCAGGGATCGGGACAGGCCGCGCTTGGCCTGGTCTTCCCTCCCCCGGCCGCACGGTGCCCAACGCCGGTTCGTCGGCGTAGCCATTTCAAGGGGCGATCCGAGGGCCAGATATGGCGGCCGACGACACGTAAGGACGTGCAAGCGATCTTGAGGGCGGCCGAAATCTACAACGAGGCCGGATTGCACGAGAAGGGCGAGCGCAGCGGGCCGCTCGGATCGGTGGCGCTGGACGTCCTGCGGCTATTCGTCAATCTCATCGACTTCCGCACCGGCAGGCTAGAGCCGTCTATCACCACGATCATGGACCGCTTGGGCCGCTCCCGCGATACGATCGTGCGGGCGCTAAAGAAGCTGCGGGCGCATGGCTTCATCGACTGGCTGCGGCGCTACGAGCCGACCGGAAACGAAGGGCGTGGCCCCCAGGTGCAGCAGGCCAGCAATGCCTATCGCCTGTCTCTGCCGGAAAAGGCCCGGCAGTTCCTTGGTCGGTTCGGCAAGGCCCCTCCCCCGCCTGCGGATCACGGACAGGACCAGAGGGCTTGGAGCGAGGCAATCGACGCCTACAGGAAGGCCCTGCCCCTCGATGAGCGAACGCAGCTCGACGTGGGCAACAACCCGGTAGGACAGGCTCTTGTCCGCATAGCAAAGAGTTTGATGAAATGTGAGTCCGATAACCAGACTGAATCCCCATCTGATCTTTATCTAAGAGGGAAAACATAGGCGGTCGCCGCTGCTCGGGCTGCTTTCGCAGCCCTGCGGCGGTTCGGCCCGCGTTAAGTGCGGGCCGACAAGCGGCTCCACCACAGTAAAAACCGAAGCCTTGAGCTCGCGGACACGTTGTCATGGGCTTTCGAGGAAAGGATGCGGAGAGGCCGTGCCCGACTCGTGCACTTGTGCACAGTTGCACAGCCCATTTGCTTCTTAGCTACTTGTTGTGCTACTATGTACACAGCACAACACGAGGCTTTCACCATGCCGGCAAGCACCACCATGACAATTCGGGTTTCCCGGGAAACCAAGTCCAAGCTGGAACGGATCGCGGCCGACACGCGGCGCAGCAAATCGTTCCTCGCCGCCGAGGCCGTATCCGCCTACGTCGAGCGCGAGCTTGAAATCATCGACGGCATCAAACGCGGAATGGCTGACGTAGCGGCCGGCCGCGTGATCCCCCATGCGCAGGCGGTCGCCGAAATGCGTGAGGTTATAGAGGAAGCGAAGCGCCGGAAAGCCGCGCAAGGATGAGGCAAGTTGTCTGGTCGATCGAGGCGCAGCGGGATAACCTCGAAATCCTGCGCTACATCGCGGAGGACAACCCATTCGCTGCCGAACGGGTTGTGGACGAGATCGAAGACGCCGGGAACAAGCTAGGCGAGTTTGCGACCGGCCGGCCGGGGCGGGTTAGCGGAACCTATGAAAAGTCCCTTGCACGTCATCCCTACATTATCGCCTATGAGCTGACGAGTCTGGGCGGACAGGAGGTAGTTGCCATTTTGCGCGTTATCCATACGTCGCGGGATTGGCCGGCCGAGGAATGGCCAAACTAATTGTGCAGGTGTGCACAATTGATCAACTGCACAAAGCGCATTGACTGAATGTCGTCAGACTGACAATGTTCGTTGCTGCAATTGTGCACAATGGAGCTTTTGCAAAAATGCGGTGTTGCACATGAAAACTATAGCTATCGCCATGCAGAAAGGTGGCGTCGGCAAATCGACGCTCGCGAAAGCCCTTGGCGTTGCCGGGGCTAAGGCCGGCTTGAACGTCCTCGTGCTGGACATGGATACGCAACAATCGACCGGCCAATGGGCCGAGCGCCGGAAAGAACCGCTCCCCGTTGTGCGCTTCGCGACCGAGATCGAGTTGCCGAAACTGTTGCGGCAGGCAGAGGAAGCCGGCTGCGACCTGGTAGTCATCGACACACCGCCAGCAAGGAGCACCGAAGCGCCGGCCGCCGTGGAAGCCTGCGACCTCGTGCTTGTGCCGTGCTCGCCTGACATTGAAGCCTATGAGCAGCTTCCGAGGACCGCGCGCCTTGCGCGAACGACGGAGAAGCCGGCCGCCGCTGTGCTGACGATGGCGCAACCAAACAGCCGCACCGAAGAAGACATTGCCCGCCAGGTGTTCGAGACGGTCAGGCTTCGGATGGTCCCGGCCGTCCTTCACCGTTTCAAGGTGCATCGGGACGCGAGCCGGGAAGGGCTGACTGCCTTTGAGATGGAGCCGGAGGGCAAAGCCGCCGCAGAACTGCAAGCCCTATGGCAATGGGTTGCCGCAGAATTGCAATTGAGCACAAGTGCACCTGTGCACAAAATAGCGTGAGGACTTTATGGCGAAGACAAAAGCGACTGCACAGGATTTCCTGTCCAAAATGAACTTGCCCGAGCAGCAGGAAGAACGGCCGGAGCCACATGTGACCAGCTCGCCCGTTGTCCCTGCCGTACGCGAGCGAGCAGCAAGCCGAAGCGGCCTTAAACATATCGGCGGCTATTTCGACAGGGACACCGTGGAAAAGGTTGCTATCTTGAGGGCACGCCTCGACCTCGACAACTCGCAGCTCATCAAACGTGCGATTGAAGAGCTTTACAGTAGGGAAGGGGCCGCCCGAAAATTCGGTGATCGGTAGTGCGTTTGTGCACAATTGCAGCGTTGCACGCCAGTAACCCGCCCCCGGACGGCCCTACGGCCCAATATGATAAGAGCGGGCCGTCCGGGGGCTACCGTCAGTGCCAGCCGAGAGTTTTCCCGATCGCTGCCCACCTGCTATAGTTGTCTCGCCGGCGAATTGCCGGCCAGGGCGTGGAAACCCTGCAAAGCTAGACAACGAGGCGACAGAATGGAGCCAGGCGAAGGCTGGACTATCGAAAGGCGACCTAATTTTTTATTGCGGGTACGGGCGTGGCTCGCTTGGCGGGCGTACCGGAGGGCAGAGGAACCCTATAGGCGTCTTACGTGGCAGATGGACGCGCTTGAAGCTGAGCGCGAGGCGCTATTGGAGACGATGCTGGCCGATCATCGCGCCGGCCTGTTGGAAGAACATGACGTTGAGCTTCGGGCGGCGGAACTGATGCGGATCAACGTCCAGTTCGCGGAACTTGCCGAGCCATGGCAGAAAGCTGATGCTGCCATGCGTTCGGCGTACGCGAGGACACAGAGGGTCTTGCGTGATATCGGATTTCGGGAGACTCCGAATTGATCGCAGGCCGGGCGTGGAAATCTTGTCAGAATAGGACTATAGGGCGACGACCGGGTGACGGTTGCGCATGTCCAGGCATTTGCTAAAGGCTTCCGTGCCTGACTAGCTTCAGGTTTCCAACACCCGGTTTGGAAGCGTATCACGCTCATGTCACGGCGATTTCGCGCGGCCGAGGCCGCGCCCGGCCTGGAGGCGAGCGCTCTTATCGATTGGGCTGTAGAGAGCCGAAGGGCCGCCAGAGACAATGCCCCGGCGCTGAGCGCCGGGACTGTTGCATGTGTTTTCAGTATGTCGGCTTTGGCTGAACAAGCGTCGCGAGAGATGGCAGGATAGGCTATTGGTATACCCATAGCCGTTTCGCCCGAGGGGCGATCGTCGCAAGCGACTGGCAATGCCGGGTTCCTCTCGGAAAATCAGCGAATAGGTGAATCTGCCGTTGTGCTTTTCAGCGATTGAGTGAATCGGTGAATGGGCGCTTCCGTCGATCGGCGTTTAGGGGAAACGGTGAATAGGCGATTGCGCTGATGGGCAAATCAGCGAATCCGTGTTTGCGCGAACAGGCAATACACTCATTGAGCGTATTGGAGGATTGCCTACTAACCTGCATTTTGCTCCCCAAGGTCCAGCTCGCGCCAGAACCGTCCCTGATCCTTGACGAGCGGCCCCCATGTCTTGGTGATGGTTCTGGCGGCGTCCGGGCCTTCTGGCGAGATCGTCTTTTGCAGCGCCAGCAGCTCGCGCCGCTTGGCGCGAAGCTTCGCGGCAAGTCCGCGATCGTCCTCACTGATTTCGCGATGTCGCGCGAGGATCATGGCGCGCGCCTGATTGAGGATCTCGATAGCGGTTTCGGCCGCGACGATGTTGTCATAGGTCCATGCGCCGGCCTTGCTGCCGGTTTGGAGCTGTTCGGCGCAGATGCTGGCGACGATCGCGATGAGGACTTTCACGCGCTCGACCAGCCAGGCCAGTTCCTCGCCGGTGATGACGTATTCGGGGGAATAGCGTGCACCGACATAGGCGCGATCGGCGCGGGTGAAGCAGCGCCGGGCAAAGCGGGTGTCGCGCGGCCATACCTCTATCAACCGTGGGTCGGTGCGTTCGGCGTGTGATCGCAGGTTGCTCAGGCGGTGCGATTTGGGACTGTAGAGCGTCAGAACGAGCAGGACGCAATGATAGAGGCGTTCAATTGTCTGGTGCAGGTCGAAGGCGGCTTCGTTGGCATAGCCGCGTCCGATAGCCTCCTGAGCCAGCTCGAAGCGCCGCGCTGCACTTGGAAACCAATGATCGAAATGCCGCCGCGCCTCGGCGCGCATTTCGTCGGTTGTGAGCTTTTTGGGGGGAGGCGAGGGTATGTCCCGGCACCTCGTATAGAACGACACCGTCACGGGCGATGTCGATGAAGAAGGGGCGGCCGTGGGCGAGCTGGTCATTCACGTCCATGATGGAGTGAACGATGAAGTTGACCGGTGTCGCCAGATGTTTGGTGACGGTCAGCTCGCGCACGAAGCGCTCGCCGGCCTTCTCCCAGGATTCATGCTGATCGGCAAATCTCTCTGAGTTGACGATGACGAGCAGATCAAAATCGGAGCTGTAACCCGCTCTTGCGGTCCTCGACCCAATCGCCTCGCGCGTAGGAGCCGAAGAGGACCAGCTTGAGGATACGGCCCTTCTTTTCCTTGTCGGAGAGCTTGCTCTTCTGCGCATCCTCGAACTCATCGAACAGGATACTGGCGACCCTCTCCAGCTCGCGGCGCTTCCTGTCGGGCAGATGCGTGAGGCGTTCCGGGAGCGTCACGGAGCCCCCTTTCTCTTGGCAAGCAGCAGCTCTTCCAGCGAGACGTTCAAAGCATTGGCGATCCTGGCGATAACCTGCGTGGTCGGATTTGCCGAGCCGTCGAGAATGCGGAGATAATAGGGGCTGGTCATATGGCACATTGCCGCGATCTGCTTCTTGTTAAGGCCGCGCCTTTCCTGCTCCCGTTCCATGGTCGCCGCGATGTTTCTGACGATGAGCAGACCGAGGTCTGTATCGGGTTTTTGTCGTATCAGCTTTGTCATGCCGGGTCGAACGCTCCTCTGAACTCGGGATCGGTGTAATAGGCGAGCTTGCCGGCGACGATCGGCCGTTGCCCGGCCAGGAACAACAATTGCCCTTGCGCCGGCAGGTTACGCACCTCGTCGGGGGTGAGCAGCGGCCGGGCGGTGTGTTGCTGGCTGTAGGAGATCCCTGACTTTTCGGAATCGAGGGCGCGGGCCATGGTCTGAAAGACGACGGTTTCCTGTCCGAGCAGATCGGAGACGAGCCGGGCGCTGTCGTGATCGTTGACGCCGAAGACCTGAAGCACGCCGGCGTTCGATAGGAAAGTGCCGGCACGCTGCCTGTAGGTAGCGCGCAGCTGGTGGACGTCCTGAAGGATCGGCCAGAGCTGGACGCCATAACCCGCCATCAGGCCCATGGCGCGCTCGACGGGAGCCAGGTGGCCGAGGGCGGCGAATTCATCGAGCAGATAGAGGACCGGCACGGCCGGCTTTGCGGGATCGCGGGCCATATCGAGCAGACTTTGACTGACGAGCAGGCGCAGCCAGCGCGAATAGGTGGACAGGCGATCGGGCGGCAGGACGAGGAAGACGGTGACGTTGCTGTGTTTGAGATCGGCAAAGCGAAAGTCCGATCGGCCGAGCACGGCTGTCATGCGCGGGCTGTCGAGAAAGTGCGTGTGGCGCTGCGCCGCCGACAGCACGCCGGCTGCTTCACGATCGGACTTGCCGAGGTGGCGGTTTGCGGCGCGGGCGATCAGGCCGCCCGCCTCGTCAGCTTCCTGCATGCGCTTCAGGAGCGCCGCGAAGGCTTCCGGGGCGAGCGTGAGATATTCGCGCAGCGTGCCGAGGTGACGCCGGCCGGGAGATTCCACCGCAACGATCTTCAGCAGCAGGCCGGATATGAGCGCTTTGGCTTCCTCGTTCCAATGCGCTTCACCCACCATGCCCGGTTCATCGAACACAAGGGCGTCGGCCAGGGTGGCGGCATCTTCAGCGACATCGAGGCTGGACGGATCGAGCGTGTCGAGTGGATTGAACGCGGCCGACGGCATGCCGGTGACGCCGAAGGTGTCGAGCACATGGACCGGCCCGAATTTTTGCCGCGCACGGCCAGCGATCTTCGCATTCTCCCCCTTCGGATCGATGCAGATCACGGAGCGATCGGCGGTCAGCAGGTGGAATGATGGTGCCCACGCCCTTGCCGGTCCTCGTCGGAGCCATGGTCAGGAGATGCGCCGGCCCGTCATAGCGCATGATGCTTTTCGACTTCGGATCGCGGCCGATGAGCAGACCGGTATCGGATCGGGTGAGGGGGGCGACTTCCTTGTTGGTGGCGAAGCGTGCCGAGCCATGGGTGTCGTCGGCCATATCCCCGAAATGAACAATCAGCGGATTGGTGATGAACCGGAAGGTGATCCAGGCGAGCACCAGTAGCGTGCCGAGATCGAGCGCGATGAATGGGATGGTGCCGGGACCAAAACCGATTTTCTGAAGGGCGAAGCGTCCGCCCATGCCGATTAGAAACAGGGCGATGATGAGAATGAAGAGAAGACCGAGAAGCGGTTTCCAGATTCGGAAGGGCAGACCGATCAATGCAACGAAAGCCCAGAGCGGATCACGTGCGGCGGCGCGCAGCATATTCTTGAAAGCGGCCCATGCAAGTCTCGCCTGGTTCATGAAGCAGCCTCCGGGCTGTTGCTGTTCCCTGAAGAATTCTCCGGCGCTGGCCCGAGCAGATCGGCAAAGAGCACCTTATCATTATCGCGGGTAAGGAAGCCGGGCAGCTCGCGGCGCAACCAGTCACCGAGACGCTTGGTGAATTCCGGATCGTTGGCATTTTCCAGCCGATGCAGGACGAGCGCGCCGAGCAGCACCTTGCGGCGTGTATCGTTGCTGCGATCTTGTTTCGAAAGCCGGGCCTTCAGTGCCGAGCGCTGTGCGTCCAGCTCAGCCAGACGCTGTTCGATGGATTTTCTTGCCACTGTTGATCCTTTCACTTCGTTGCGGGCGCGGCCTTGAGTTTGACCATGATGATTTTGGGATGATCGCCGCTGCGCTCTATGTCCACGAGGCCGGAAGCCTCGACCAGTTCGGAAAGCCGCGCGAAGCCATAATTGCGGGCGTCAAAATCCGGAGCCTGTTTCGCCAGATGCCCGCCGACACGCGCGAGGTTGGCGCGGCCGTCTTCATCAGCGGAAGCGGTCACGGCCTTGGCGAGCATTTCGAGCGCGGCTTTATCAAGTGCCGGTTTTGCTGGCGCGGGTTTGACGACTGGCGGCGCAATCTCTGCTGCCACGACTGGCTGGCGAGCTTTCCGGTCTACGGCAATAGCCACCGCTTCCTGCTCTGGTGCTGTGGCGTTCAGCACGTCGAAATAAACGAACTTGTCGCACGCCGTGATGAATGGGCGAGGCGTCTTGCGTTCGCCAAAGCCATAGACCGTCACGCCCTGTTCTCGCAGACGCGCCGCCAGTCTGGCAAAGTCGCTGTCGCTTGATACGATGCAGAATCCGGAGAAGTGGCCTGTATAGAGCAGGTCCATCGCGTCGATGATCATTGCGCCGTCAGTCGCATTCTTGCCCGTGGTATAGGCGAACTGCTGGACAGGCTGAATGGAGTGCTCCAGCAGACACTCTTTCCAGCCCTTGAGGTTCGGGCCTGTCCAATCGCCATAAATGCGCTTGACGCTGGCGACACCATAATTGGCAATTTCGGCAAGCAAGCCCGTGACAATCTTTGGAGAAGCGTTATCTCCGTCGATCAGCAGAGCAAGCGTTGCAGCCGTGTCATTCGCCATGCTTTCCCTCCATCCGCTCATATTTGTCAGTACCCTAAACAAACATGACAAATTGGCAATACTTTATGTGCTAGCGGTTGTGACATCTGCCAACTCTCCCGCCAACATTTCTGCTGAATTATGAGTTCTCTCTTTGAGGACGGCCATCTCGTCAAGCGCAACACCGTGGCCGATTGAGCGAAGCGATTGAGGTTACTAAGGGCGCACTTACGAGTTGCTAGGCAACTCAAGGCGCAGCAGAGCCGATAACAGGGAGCCAGATCGTCGTTGGCAATCTATCACGCCAGCATGAAGCCGATTTCTCGTGGCAGTGGGCGCAGTTCCGTTGCCGCCGCCGCGTATCGGTCTGGCGACAAGCTGACCAATGAACGCGACGGTCAGGTTCACGATTTTACTCGCAAGCAGGGCATTGCGCATGCTGAGATCGTATTGCCGGATGGGGTGTCCGTAGAATGGGCGAAAGACAGATCGGCTTTATGGAATGCGGCTGAGGCAGCCGAGCCACGCAAGGATGCGCGTGTCGCTCGCGAATTTGAGATTGCGCTGCCCCATGAGCTGGATTGCGACCAGCGCCGGGAGCTGGCGCGGGAGTTCGCCAACGAGCTTGCCAATAGATATGGCGCGGCGGTCGATATCGCTATCCATGAGCCGAATGGCGAAACCGACATTCGCAATCATCATGCCCACCTGTTGATGACGACGCGAACGGTCAGCGCGGAAGGGCTGGGCGGCAAGACAGATATCGAGCGGGACAACAAGTGGCTGCTGTCCAATGACCGGCCGACCACACATATGCAGCTTCGCGATATCCGGCAGTCTTGGGAGCTTTGCGCCAACCGGCATCTGGAACGGGCGGGGCTGGATGTTCGGATTGATCATCGGTCCCATTCCGAGCGCGGCCTTGAGCTTTCGCCGACCGAGCATATGGGCGTCCATGCCACGCAGATGCAGCGCCGGGGCGGGGAGGTCTCACGAGGGCGTCTCGATAAAGAGGCGGCCGAGCGTAATGCCGAGCTGATCCGCCAGAAGCCCGAACAGGTGCTGGCGGTCGTGTCGCGTGAAAAGAGTGTGTTCGACCGGCACGATATAGCGCGGGCGCTGCATCGTTATCTCGATGGCGATGCGCAGACCTTCCAGAATGCGTTTTCGTCGGTGATGGCATCAAAGGCCCTGGTCGAGCTTCAGCCGGCGAGCGAGGGCACGCTTGCCCGCTATTCGACCCGCGAAATGGTCGAGGTCGAAGGGCGCATGGCCGAGGCCGCGGTGCAGATGGCCGATGACAGGAGCTATCGCGTCGAGCCGCGGCATGTCGAAGTTGCGATGGGCCGGCAGGATGCGGCCATCCGGTCCAGCGTTGCCAGTTCGGTTGCGGCCAGGGTCGAGGCTGGCGAGCTGAATCGCAGCGAGGCGGACAAGGCTATCGGTACGGCGCGTCTATCCGACGAGCAGCGGGCAGCGATTGCCCATGTCACCGGGCCGGAGCGCATCGCGGCCGTTGTCGGATTCGCCGGGGCGGGCAAGTCCACGATGCTCGCCGCTGCGCGCGAGGCGTGGGAAGCACAAGGCTATCGCGTTCACGGTGCCGCGCTCGCCGGCAAGGCGGCCGAGGGGCTTGAGGAATCGTCGGGCATCAAAAGCCGCACCCTGGCGTCATGGGAGCATGGTTGGCACCCACCTAGTGGGGGCACTCCACGCGGCAAGCTGGGCCGTGGCGATGTTCTGGTCATCGATGAGGCGGGCATGATCGAAAGCCGCCAGCTCGCCCGCATCATTGTCGAGGCGCAGCAGGCAGGGGCCAAGGTCGTGCTGGTCGGCGATCACGAGCAGGTTCAGGCGATCGGGGCAGGGGCACCGTTCCGGGCCGTCACCGAGCAGATCGGTGCGGCCGAGCTGACAGACATTCGCCGGCAGCGCGAGGACTGGCAGCGTGTCGCGTCGGTTTCCTTCGCCACCAACCGCACGGCCGAGGGGCTTGCCGCCTATGCCGATCGCGGTCACGTCAAAATGCTCGAGACGAAAGACGAGGCGCGCGACTTCATCGTTCAGGACTATATGGCCGATCGCGCGGCGCGTCCGGACGGTAGCCGCGTTGCCCTTGCACATCGCCGTGCCGATGTTCGCGCCCTCAATGCCGATATTCGCTCCCGGCTCCAGGACAAGGGCGAGCTGGCCAAGGGCAATGTGCCCGGCAAGGGCGATGACGCCGGCGAGGTCAGTTTGCAGACCAATGACGGCAAGCGCGACTTTGCACCGGGCGATCGCATCGTGTTTCTGGAAAACGATCGCGATCTTGGCGTCAAAAACGGCATGCTGGGCACCGTGGAGCGCGTAGACAGCGAAACGCCGGGTGTCGGCCCCATGCTGGTCGCCGTCCTCGACGGCAAGGATCGCGCTGTGAGCGTCCCTGTAGGCCGATACGGGGCCTTCGATCATGGCTATGCCACCACCATCCACAAATCGCAGGGCGCGACCGTCGATCGAGCCTTTGTCATGGCGTCGGCCACCATGGATCGGCATCTGACCTATGTGGCGATGACCCGTCACCGGGACGCTGTGCAGCTCTATGGTGACAGGCAGGAGTTTGCCGGGCAGTCGGGACAGGGGGGTAAGACGGGAATGCTGGTCGCGCATGGCAAGGCCCCGTTCGAGAACCAGGCCGGCAACAGCGAAAGCTATTTTGTGACGGTTCAGGATGCGTCCGGCCAGAAAAGCACGGCCTGGGGTGTCGATCTTGAGCGCGCCATGCGCGAGGCCGCGCCGGCGATCGGCTCGCAGGTCGGGCTTGAGCGGAAAGGATCGGAGAGCGTTCGTCTGCCGGATGGCCGGCAGGCCGATCGTCAAAGCTGGACCGTTCACAATGATCGTGACCTTGCACGCCAGCAGATGGAATCTCGTCTGTCGCGGTCGGGAGTCAAGGAAACGACGCTCGATTATGCGGCGGCCTATGCAGAGCGGCGGGGCCTGGCCGAGCGTTTCGGGATCAGGAGCGACATCGCAATTCCGCGCGAGGCGCAGGCCCGCACCCAGGATCTTGGACGGGAAAACTCCGCCCAGGATCTCGCCGCTCATTCTGGTGCATCCTCAGAGAAACAGGTGCGCCAGGAGATTGCGCCGGCGGCCGTTGGCGTCGATCTGCAGGAGCGTGGCCAGGTCGCACCGCTGGTGCCAGCGCAGACCAATCATGCGCGCAGCGTTGAAGCTGTGGCGCGCGAGAAGGCCGCGCCCGATTTTGATCGTCATTGGCAGTCGGTCGAGAAGCTGGCGAAGGAAGTTTACAAAGACCCCGGTGCTGTCACCGACAAGATGCGCAGCGCCATCGAGGGCGGCAAGGGCGAGCGCAACATGTCGATGGTTCTCAAACGCCAGCCGGAGCGGTTCGGGGAGCTGCGTGGCAAGTCCGGTCTGTTCGGCGCCAATGCCGAGCGCAAGACCGCCCTGAAACGCGCCGAGGCGATGAGTTCGCATCTGGACGCGGCTGGAAAGACATGGTCCCGACGCTACGGCGAGGAAAAGGAAGCTGAGCAATGGCGGCGCGACAAGAACGATCGCGTCGAGGTTCCCGGTCTGACACCGCGCAGCGAGGCGCTTTTGAAGCAGCTCGACCAGATCAGGGATGCCAAGGAGCGAAACGCCTTCATGGATCAGCTCGAACGTTCGTCGGAGGGCAAGCAGGCGCTCGATGAAGCCAAAACTATTGCCAAGGCCATGCAGAGCCGGTTCGGCAGCAGCGATCACCGCGATATAGACAAGGCGCTGGAACGCACCCGATCACAGCTTCCCGAAACTGCCCGCAATGTCGATCGGATCAAGGATGTAGCGCGGATCACGAACCGGGCGAAGGAAATTGTTATCCGGCGAGACTATGCCCTCGAACGGGCGCAACAACAGAAACTCGATATTCAGCGGGGCCGGACGCGCGATCGAGGGCTGGAACGGTAATTGAAAGCGTGGTCAGCGCGTCCTAATTACCAGACGCTTTGTAACCATGCGACAACGGCGTTCCGCCATTCGACCACAGCCAGATAATGGGGTTCGATCGTTTTCCAGGCCACCAAAGGTAGGATCGATATAGTAGAGCTTCGGTCGCGGGTCCTGAAGGCTTCAGCGGAAGGTATGTCGGCACGGCAAGAGGCGGCACGGTTCGGCGTGGGAGTATTCAGCGCGATCCGCTGGATTGCGCGGGCGCAGATCGGCGCATGGTGCCCCGCCCTCAACCAGCGCTGGAGCCTGGATGTCGTCTCGGACAAGAAACAGCAAATGCGCTGGTCTCTCCGAGGTGCCCACATGTTGATGCATGTCAGAACCGCAGAATTGAACAGAAAATACACGATCGATTTGCGCGCGCCGTTTCGAATCCCCGAGCCAGACATCGCGGTGGCATTCAGCGCCAAGCCGCTTCTGCAGCGAACTGCGTGACCCCAGTAAAGTTATTCCGTCTCGATTCCTCCGCCCTGCGAGTGTTTCTGGGATGGCCCGACATCGCCCTGCTGGCGATGTCGGACGGCACCGTCAAACGTCGCGATTGACCACATTCAGGAAACTCGTTCGAGCACTTCGATTAACAAGTTTTCGGGGCCGCGCAAAAAGAACATTTATATACCGGGGCGAGGCGTGTTGATGGCCTTGGCTATGCGGCCAGTCGCTGCCCCACAGGGCACTGACCTGAGACCCTCTTCTCCTCCGGCTTGAGAGAGAGTCCTGGAAATCGGGCGGGTTGTTGGAGACGCGAGTGCGGGCGGCGCCGTACTTCGGCGATTTCATGCTGGGTCTGCCCGGCGCAGTCGAGAACACGCGCGCCGCTCTGGCGGCCGGCGTGACCACGATCGGAAATCTCGGTCAGTATTTCACGTTCCGCCTGCCGGACTGGGATGACGATGTCGCCACCACCGAGGCGACCGTTACGGCGCTGGGCTGATCGCGGCGCAGCCCGTCAAGGTTTTGGTCCATTCCAACCTCGATGACGGCTTCGCGGTCTTTTCGCCGACGGCGCGCTCACACCGGCCATGCGATCAATCGATCAATCCGGTTCCGGTGACGGAGAACGGGAGAACGAGCGCATCCCCGATATCGACGAGATCATCGACGCCCAGACGTTTGCGTCCAAGCTGGTCGAGCACGCCACTGAAAGCCTGTCGATGCTCGATCTCGCCCCGGTCGATGCATTGGCGGCATGGATCATCGGGATCCGGCCGCCCTCATGTTGGCCATTGAGGCGCATCGGACCGCGCGCGGCTGGTCACCTCACCGGCAGAGGCGGACATACGGTCCTTACGCACGGCATCGAGCAGCCGCCCCATTCTCCGACAGCGGGCGCAGCACTATGCGGCCGTCCTTGAGCGTAGTGGCGAGAGCTTGATAGGGATGGCGCTTAGCCGGTTCAGCTTACTAGCCCATCAACTGGCGACGTCGCTGAGACGACGACTAACAAGTTTTACTCAGAAACCTGGGTGCCAGCGTCTCTAATTATTCTTTTCAACCTTCGATATCCGGAAGCTAATCATCAACGTCAACAGAACAGTGATTGAAATCATCAGCAAAGCCAGCGCTGCGCCCATCGGCCAGTTGTTCTGTTGGAGTATCTCGTCCGCCAGCACTGGCGCCATCATGCGAAAGCTCGGACCACCCAGCAATACGGGTGTGGCATAGGCGTTTATGGCCAAGATGAAAGATAAGATGCTGGCCGCGATTACGCCTGGCCGCGCCTGTGGCAATGTCACGAGATACCAGGTGCTAAGCTTAGTTGCGCCAAGGCTCAGCGCCGCCTGTTCCGCCGAGCGATCGATCCCGTCCAGAACGCTCTGCATGGTCAGAGCTACGAACGGCAAATTCACCGAAACAAGTCCGATGAAAACCGCGACCGGTGTAAACATTATGTCGACCGGCGTGTCGATGATGCCGACGAATATCGAGAACTCGTTGACCAATCCCTGCTGGCCGAAGGCTATCATCCAGCCTGCGGAGCGCACCGCATTGCCGATGAACAATGGCGTGATGACAAAGAACAGAAGAATGGATTTCCACCTCGCACTTGTCCGCGATAGAAATTGCGCAAGGGGCAGCCCAAGAATGATGCATGCGGCGGTTACAAGCGCCGCCATCAGGATCGTTTCAAGCAGTACCTTACGGTAGTAAGGGTCAGTGAAAGCCATCTGATAATTGGCGATCGTCAGGCTTTCGACCATAAACTGGCCAGGCACGAAGGCGTTCAGGCTGTACCTGAACATGAGCAGGAGAGGGAGAACAAGGAGCACGGCGATCACAATCGCCGCAGGCATGACCAATGATGTGGAATGTAAACGCCGGACCATGATCTCCCTCACTTGTTGAAACGTGGCTCGATCAACCCTTGAACACCCTGTCCCACCAACTCTTGAGCTGGGAGTCGTTGGCGGCGAGATATTCATTATCCTGGAACATGAACGCACTCTGCTGCTCGGGCGTGTAGATGACGCGGCGGGCGAGGTCTGGAGGCAACGTGACTCCATCGACTACCGGGGTGCCGCCTAGATCTTTTGCAAAGCCGATCTGCGCGGATTCCTCTAGTTGAGCATTTAGAAACTCATAGGCCCCGTCCACCTCGCGGGCATTCGACGGGATCGAGAAGCCTGTGAGATAGACCACAGACCCCTCTGAAGGAACCGCGATCTCGATCGGGACGCCGGCATTTTGCCAGAGAACGCCGCGTGAATGCCACATGATGCAAACCCAGCATTCGCCTGTCTGCAATGCCTGCGCCATCGCCTCGTTCGTTGGATAAACGCGGACGCCGCTTTCCTTCAGCTCGAGCAATTTCTCCTTGCCAGGCTCGTAGTCGGTGAGAGAGCCGCCAAATGCGAGCGCGGCGGACTCGATCGTTGTCTGGTACTGGATGTCAATCACGCCTACCCGGCCGGCATATTCCGGTTTCCACAGGTCGGCATAGGATGTTGGCGGGGTGGTTACTTTTTCTGGATTGTAAAGGATGACACGCGTCGTATAATATTGCGGAATAAGATATTCAGACTTGAGATTTTCCGGGATATGGGCGGCCATCGGAATCCGGGAATAGTCGATCTGAGTGATTGCGTCGTTTTTGAACATCTCGAACGATCCCGCTGCCGTCAGCGCGGCTACGTCCATCGAACCTCGCGGCAGGCGCCGCTCCGCTAAGAGTTTCACTTTTCGTGGCGCTTCTGACGCGCCATCATAGACCACATCATAGCCCTTGGGATTCACAAGCGGCGCGGATATGTAGTTCTGCAGGCCCGTCTGGTAATCGCCCCCCCACGTACCGACGACAACAGGTCGCGATTGCGCCCGGACGATCGAAGGCATCGCTATCGTCGCAACGCTGGCCCCTGCCAAAAGTGTCGTAAAGTTTCTGCGCGATATTTTTTCAGTCATCCTACTTACTCCCCTTTTTATTGTGGGTGTCTCGATCAGTCCGAGATAGGTTGAATCGCCGCCGTGCCTATCTCGTAATTTACAGTTTGTCCGGGACGGCACGGTTCTTGGCTGCTATCGCGCGACATATCGTTCTGCTGTCTCACGATCAGTCTCAGGTTTGGTGTTATGCGCAGGGCTATCTCTGAGTGCGCGCCCAGATAAACGACTTCTTCGACTGTTGCCGTTGGGCGTGCCAGGCCGCTGTCTCCAACCGGAGACAAAATAATCGCCTCCGGGCGCAGTACTGCGCGTCGCGTCGATTTCGGGAGGTGTGATCCCGGAAACGCAACATCATCCGTTGTCCAAAACATTCCGTCGCGGATACCTCCTTCCAGAAAGTTGGCAGAACCAATGAACGACGCCACGAACTGGTTGAAGGGACGCTGATAGACGTCCCGGCTGCTGCCGATTTGCTGAACCACGCCGGACTTCATGACAACGAGCCTGTCTGCCACACTCATCGCCTCTTCCTGGTCATGCGTGACCATTACGGTTGTAATGCCCAACTTTCTTTGGAGCTGCCGGATCTGCTCGCGGACTTCAAGCCGCAGTTTCGCGTCGAGGTTAGACAATGGCTCGTCCAAGAGCAGTACCTCAGGCTTGAAGGAGAGTGCGCGAGCGATGGCCACACGTTGCTGTTGTCCGCCGGATAACTCCTTCGGCAAGCGGGATGCGAGGTGGTCGAGTTGCACAAGGCGTAGAGCTTCGACTACCTGCAGATCGATTTCCGACTTGTTCGAGCGACGCCGCCTCAGCGGAAAGGCGACGTTCTCATAGACGCTCATATGCGGGAACAAAGCATAGTTTTGGAAGACAACTCCCAAATTCCGCCGGTATGGCGGCAGCCGGGTGATATCTTTGGGGCCAATCAGGATTTTGCCAGAATCAGCTTCGATAAAGCCGCTGATCATTTTGAGTGTTGTCGTCTTCCCGCAGCCCGATGGCCCCAACAGCACGACAAACTCACCCTCTGCGACATCGAGATCAAGGTTATCTACGGCCGTGAAGGAGCCGTATCGCTTGACCAAGTTTTGGATCTTGAGCGTCGCCATTCATACAACCCGGGTAAGTGGAACAAATTTGTTTGTTATGAGCAACGCGATGGCCACGATGGCTGTCTGAACCACGGATACGGCCGCGATAAGCGGATCGATCTTCCATTCCAAGTATTGGAGTATCGCGATCTGAAGCGTCGTCTGACCTGGGGAGACAAGAAACAGCGAAACTTCGAGGTTGCTGAAACTGACGACGAAGCCGAAGAGCGCCGCAGCGACCAGACCTGGCCAAATGCCCGGTATGGTCACGAGTAGAACAGATTTCACCGGTGAGGCGCCAAGGCTTTGGGCCGCGTGCTCGATCGTGATGTCAAAGCCGCTGAGGTTTGCCGTGATCAGCCTGACACACCAAGGTATGGTCAAGAGAACGTGACCCGCGATCAAACCGCTTCTGTTGCCAACCAATGGCAGATCCGTAGCGATCTCGACGAAGATGAACGCCACGTAAAGCCCAGCACCGATGACGATGGCGGGGACCGTTAACGGAGCCGTCAGAAAATGCATCATCAATTCGCGGCCGAGAAAATTACCACGAACGATGCCAAAGGATGCAGGTATTGAAACAGCTAGACCGATCGCCGTTGCAAGCAATGCCACTACAAAGCTGTTGACGAAGCCGTTTACGAATACCGACTGATCGGCGAGTTGCGCATACCACGACAAAGTGTATGCAGACGGAGGCAGCGCCAGAACCGCATTCTGGAAGAAG
The DNA here is from genome assembly GCF_059419085.1 of Mesorhizobium sp. GW821-FHT07A06. Taxonomy (NCBI): domain Bacteria; kingdom Pseudomonadati; phylum Pseudomonadota; class Alphaproteobacteria; order Hyphomicrobiales; family Phyllobacteriaceae; genus Mesorhizobium; species Mesorhizobium sp. GW821-FHT07A06. The sequence continues at coordinate 16,046 of NZ_JBWKRC010000021.1, read as the reverse complement.
CTCAACCAGATGATCAGCAGCAACGGAAGCAATATAACTCCGAAGCCGATGACTACCATAGCGGCAAAAGTTACACTCTGGCCTACGTTCCTAAATCGATCCAGGCGTTCAGAATACATCGTCGTCTACCAGACGTCCCGCAACAGGCGAAGCCAGTTCTGTCCGAGTACCCTTTCTATGCGACTGCTGGCCCACCGGCGCCTTTGCATCGCAGTATAGATATTCGGGAATTCGGAGATTCTCTCCAGACCTTTCGGAAACGTCAGTTCACCGAATGTGGTGAGCCTTCTTCCGTTGCCTTGATCATGCATTACCCATTCCTGGAACGACCAAGGCTGGCCTTGCGAAAAGTCGGTCCCGATCCCGACATGTTCCTCGCCGACGAGATTGATCATGTACTCTAGCGTGTCGACGAAATCGTCTACTGTAGACACATCGCCCCGCTTTGGGAACAAGGGCGGGAAAACGGTTACCCCTACAAAGCCGCCCTTATTGGCGATCTTCTTCAATGTGGCATCACTCTTGTTTCGGGGGTGTGATTTGAGCGACGTGGGGCAGCAATGTGTGTAGGCAACGGGCTTAGAGGAAATATCGCATGCCTGATCGGCCCCGCGCTCGCCTACATGGGAGAGGTCAATCAGGATTCCCAGCCGGTTCAGTTCGCGGACGGCATCACGTCCAAAATCGGTCAAACCGTTATCGGTGCTCTCGTAGCATCCGGTGCCGATCAGATTTTGAGTGTTGTAGGTAAGCTGAATACATTTTACGCCTAAATCATTGTATATCTCCAGAAAATCAAGATTCCCGTCGATCCCAGACGTATTCTGCCAGCTGAGTATTATGCCTACCTTCCCTTCCTTTTTAGGAAGATCAAGCTCGCCAACCGTTTTGACTTGACGAATGATGTCATTGTTTTCACGGAACATCCGCTTCCAGTGCGCTACATTTTTCATCGTGTCAGAAAAATTTTCCCACACACTGCAGGTACAATTCGCCAACGTGAGTCCCGCGCTGTGCATTTCTTGAAAAATTGGTCGATCGAAAAGGCAAATCAACAGCGAGTCGACTACTACCAAATCCTCATACGACTTAGGGGCTTGTACATCGAGCATTGGGAGCCTTTGGAAACACGGATATGTGACACACGATAAAAGATGTGTGACATACAATAATTGGAGTGTCAACCGGATGGGACGAGAGCCTTGATAACTCGACAGAACGGAGGAAACGCAGCTGTGGATGGTGCACTCGACGCAATCTGCAAGGCTGTCCGCGAAGACCGGCAGCCTCAGCCGGTATACGTACGAATAGCCAATGCGCTGTCGTCCCACATCAGTGACGGCAACCTCAAGCACAGGGCTAAGCTTCCATCACACCGAGTTTTGGCGGAAGCGCTTGGAGTAAACGTCACCACAGTGACCAAGGCCGTGCGATTTCTGAAGGATCGAGGAGTCGTCTCTGCCAAGGCAGGCCAAGGCACGATCGTGCGCGGGAAAGAGCTGGACCATATGCCACCCGTATATGAGCGACTGCGCACCCTGCCGCGAAACGACCTGTCGGTCGTAAAGCGTCAGGGCGCAGTGTTTGGTGAGGCGGTTTCGGCGGCGATCGAACGCGTGGTCGGTAACGCCCGAACCATTTCGTCGCTACGCGAGTATCAACCGTCGGCCGGCTCTACCGATGTCAGACACATCGGCTCATTGTGGCTCACCGCTGCTGGCGTGAACGTTGCCTGTGAGCAGATCGCAATTACGGCAGGCGCGCAACACGCACTCTTCGTCGCGCTGGGAGCAACGATGAAACCCGGAGATGTCGTGTTGGTACCCAGTATTGCGTACCAAGGCATCAAGAGCGCTGCACAGATGCTCGGTTTGGGTCTGATAGGCGTCGATGTCGACGATGAAGGCATCATCGTCCAAGAAATCGAACGTCATGCCCACAATCCGCGTGTGAGGTCGATCTACCTCATTCCCACGTTGGACAACCCCAGATCCGTCACGTTGCCTCTGGAGCGCCGCAAAGCGATTGCCGAGATTGCCGATAGATGCGCTTTAAACATCATTGAAGACGACATTTATCGTCCCCTGTCGTTGATTGATTTGCCGAGCATGATTGAGCTTTACCCCGAACGCACGTTTCACGTTTCGTCCGTTGGCAAGGTGCTAGCCCCGGGACTACGGTGCGGTTTTCTCGCTTATCCAGCCGTCTTCAGGGAAAATGTCATGCAAGGCCTGCGCGCGACGGTTTGGATGGTCGACCCGATAACGGTCCGCGTCGTTCAAGACATCATTTCGGGGGACAGTATTCGCGATCTCGTTACCGACCTTCAAGAACTGCTGGTGAAACGCCATAGGGCCGCCATTGAACTTCTCGGAAATTGGATCAGCAAGCACTGCAGGCCAGAAGGCAATTGTTTGTGGGTGAGCCTGCCCCCAGAGATCAAGGCGCATGAGATGACGGAGTATCTGCGTATGGAGGGGGTCGGCGTCGTACCTTCGACTGTATTCACGACCGGATCAGCGCAAACCAATGCCTTGCGATTGTACAAAGGCTCGGCCACGGATGACGCATGTTGGGAAGACGCTCTGGTCCTCATCCAAAGGGCGATAGAGGCGTAACTCGCTCTAGACTAGGTGCATGCGTCGGCAAATTGACGGCTTGCACCGCAGTCACCACCGGCAGAGCGCGAGCGCCCCTAAAACCTGTCCGCGCGCAGCGGATGCAGATCAATCACGGGGGTATGCCCGCCGACGAGATCGCAGACGAGCCGCCCAGTGATGCCCGCAAGCGTGAGCCCTATGTGGCCGTGGCCGAACGCATAAACCACTCTCGGATCTGTGGGTGATTTCGAGATCACGGGAAGCGAATCCGGCATGGAAGGACGGTAGCCGAGCCACGTCCTGCCGGCGTCCCTCAATCCCGGCAGGAGAACGCGACTCATCTTCTCGATGACCGCGGTTCTCGCCGCCCGCGCGGGCTTGCCGAGCCCGCCCAGTTCGACCGTGCCCGCCGATCGCAGCCCCTCGCCCAGCGGAGTCATGTAGAAGCCGTACTCGGGATAGCATGTCGGAGCACTCAGAAGGTCCCCGTCGCGCGGGAAAAGGACGTGATAACCGCGCTCGACATCGAGCCGTATCCTGTCGCCGACGGTACGCGCTAGCTGGCGCGACCATCCGCCTGCCGCGACCACGACTTGATCCGCCTTAACCGAGCGCCCATCCTCGCAGTGTACAGCGATGTTTTGCTCACCCGGATCGATAGCCCGCGCACGGCCCTTCAGGAACTTGCCACCCTTCTTCTGAAACAATGCCGCCAGCGACTGAGCGTATCGCAGCGCATCGTCTATCCGGTATGCGTCGCTGAACAACAGCCCGTTGCTGTAGAGCGGCGCCAAATGCGGCTCGCGCTCCTTGACAGCCTTCCTGTCGAGTATCTCCATGCGCACGCCTTCGCGCCGCCGCAGTTCGATATCGCGATGAGCGCGCTGGAAGCTGGCCGATGACCGGTAAAGATAAAGGCATCCGTGCGACTTCTTCAGATGCGTCGCCTGCGCCTCTTCGAACAGCGGATTGTGCCCCGCCTCCGCCAACCTCATCAACCGGCCGAGGACGCCGACGATACGATCGAATTCCGTTTTGCTGGAAGCGCGCAGGAAGTCGACGAGCCAAGGCAGAAGCCGCGGTAGGTCGTCCCAGAAGATGGACAGCGGGCTGCTACGCTTCAAGAGCATGCCGGGTACGTCGCGCAGAATGCCCGGCGTTCCGACGGGTATGCAGGCGCCAAGTGCTATGGTGCAGGCATTGCCGAAGCTCGCCGCGTTCAAATAGGAAGCTCCGGGCAGCGGCGGCTCCGGATCGATGATCGCGACCGGATGCCCCGCCTTTTGCAGCCAAAGAGCTGCCGAGAGGCCGACGACACCTGCACCTACCACGACGACGTAGGAACGGCCGTCTTTCGGCATCTTCGGAAGCGCCGTGGGCATGGCTGTTTCTTCGGTCGTCGGAAGGAGCACGGGAGGATCGTCCCTCTAATCATATGAGTAGGCGCATTACTCATATAATTAGAGCTTGTGTCAACCGCAAGATTGATGTGTAGGAGGTTGTCCACGCAGCATGTCGGAGTCTCGAAATGCCGGAGCTCGCCCGAAGGCCCTCCCTATTTTCACACACGCTCAATCAGCTTGGCCGGCAGATCGTCAGCGGGCACTACGGCGAGAGCGGAATGATCCCGCCGGAACCCAAACTGTGCGAGCAGCTCGGCGCCAGCCGGGGCGTCTTGCGCGAAGTCCTGCGCGTGCTCAGCCAGAAAGGCCTGATTTCGGCGCAGCCGAAAGTCGGGATCCGCGTCGAGCCCGAACGCAACTGGAATGTCATGGATCTCGACGTTCTCAACTGGCTTTGGGAATTCGGCCCGAGAACGAATTACATCCGAGAATTCGTTGAGTTCCGACTGATCTTCGAACCCGCGGCTGCAAGCGCGGCCGCCAAGAATGCGACCGACGCCGATCGCAAGGAGATACTCGATCTTTACAATATCCTGGCGGAAGAAAGTGACCGCATCTCGGACAGAAGCTCCGACGAACACGCCCAGGACGCGGACCTGCAGTTCCACCTCGCCGTCTTTCGCGCGTCGCGAAACCGCCTGCTCGTCTACACCGGGACGTTGATCGGCCACATCATGCGGCAGCAGATCGCCATGACGACATCCACGCCCGGCGCATTCCGCGATGCCGTCCCGCTCCACCAGCAAATGGCCGAGGCTATTTGCAGGCGCGATCATAGGGAAGCGGAACGGGCAGCACGCGACAATGTCATCTGGACGCAGGATGCGCTCGACAGGCTCAATCGAGAACATCAGACCGCAGTGGCCGGCGAGTAACTACGCGTCGATTTCGATGGCCGTGCCACGGACCAGGGCAAGGTCGACGGCGGCGGAAGCCACGGCCAGGTCCTGAAGTCCCACACCGGTGCCGTCGAACAGCGTTATTTCCTCCGCGCTTTGACGCCCCGGGTGATCGCCGTTGACCACGTCGCCGATCGGCACGATCGCCGCTGCGTCGACCATGCCGAGCCTGAACGCGTGCTGGGTCTCGCCAATGGATGTCGACTGCGCCACTTCGTCGGTGAAGAGCGTCGATGCCGCGACGATTTCGGGAGCTACTTCCTGCTTTCCTTTCGTATCGGTGCCCATGCACGCCAGGTGGGTGCCGGGGCGGATCAGCCCTTCCGTGATGACCGGGCTGAACGAAGAGGTGATGGTGATGACGACGTCGGCCTCGCCGCACAGTTGCTCGAGGCTCACGGATTGGAACGGCAGGCCTTTCTCCTGCGCCACGCTTGCAAGACGCTCCAGCTTTTCAGGCGTCTTGTTCCAGGCCACGACTTTCTCGAACGGCAGTTGTTCGAGCGCGGCCCTGAGCTGAAACGTAGACTGGTGTCCGGCGCCCACGATGCCGAGCACTTTGGAGTCCGCTCGAGCCAAGTGCTTGATCGAGACAGCCGAAGCGGCAGCCGTCCGCAGCGCCGTCAGGAGATTGCCGCCGACAATGGCGCGGCAGCGGCCGGTATCGGCGTCGAACAGGAAGATCGTGGACTGGTGGTTGGTCAACCCCTTCTGCGTATTGTTCGGCCAATACCCACCCGACTTAAGCCCCAGCGCGAGGCTCGCGCGGTCGAAGCCCGACTTGAAGCCGTAGAGCGCATCGGCATGGCCGATGGTCTCGCGTATTACCGGGAAGTTGCGGGCCGACTGCTTTGCCATGGAAGCGAACGTCTGCTCGACCGCCACAAAACAATCGGCGGCCGATACAAGTCCGGCAATGTCGCGTTCGGGGATGATGATCATGATATCTCTGCCGGTGAAGGTACCGGGGCCTGGCCCGGTACATATTTAGTATGCCTTGCCGCGGGCCGAGACCGGCCAGAGCGTCTCGACCTTTCCGTTGCGGACGCCGACATACCAGTCGTGAACGTTGCAGGTCGGGTCGCAGTGGCCGGGAACCAGGCGCAGCTTCTCGTTGATTTTCAGGACCCCGGTCGTGTCCTCGATGACACCGTGCTCGTCACTGCACTTGATGTACTTCACATCGTCGCGGCCATAGACGAAAGGCAGCCCGCTATCGACCGATTGTGCCTTGAGGCCGGCATCGCAGATCGCCTTGTCGGCCTTGGCGTGGCTCATCACAGATGTCAGGATGAAGAGCGCGTTCTCCCACTCGCCTTGGTCGATGCGCTTGCCTTGCTTGTCGAGGATACGCCCGTAGTCGGCATCCATGAAGGCGTAGGAGCCGCATTGCAGCTCGTTGTAAACTCCTGACTCCGTCTCGAAATAGTAGGAGCCGGTTCCGCCGCCCGAGACCAGCTCGGGCTCGAGGCCCGCTGCTTTCAGGCCGGCGACGGCATCCTTGACCTGCGCGACGGCAGCGTCGAGCTTGGCCTTGCGATCCTCATAGCCGTCGATGTGCTGCATGGCGCCCTGATAGGCCTGGATGCCGCTGAACTTCAGGTTCGGCGCGGCAGCGATCGCCTTGGCGATCGTTACTACCTCATCGGTCGTCTTCACGCCGCAGCGGCCGGCGCCACAGTCGATCTCGACAAAGCATTCAAGCACCGTGCCGTGGGCCTGCGCCGCAGCCGACAGTTCGGCGACGTTGGCAAGGTCGTCGACGCAGACGATGACGCGCGCGCCGAGTTTTGGCATGCGGGCAAGCCGATCGATCTTCGCGGCGTCGCGCACCTGGTTCGAGACGAGGATGTCCTTGATGCCGGCACGGGCGAAGACCTCCGCTTCGGAGACCTTCTGGCAGCAGACGCCGATGGCGCCGCCCAGTTCCATCTGCAGCTTCAGCACGTCGACCGACTTGTGCATCTTGCCGTGGGCGCGGTGGCGCATGCCGTGCGCCTGGGCGTAATCGCCCATCTTCCTGACGTTGCGCTCCAGCGCGTCGAGATCGAGGATCAGGCAAGGCGTCTGGATCTCGGCTTCGTCCATGCCGGGCAGTGCCGGGACGTCGAAGCCAACCTCGTAGCTGGCGAAATTCGTCGGTGCGTTCATTATTACTTTCCTCAGTTCCACGGCAGTTTGTCGAGATCAACGTTGCCGCCGGTGACGATGACGCCGACGCGCTTGCCGGCGAAGGTTTTCGGGTTCTTCAGGATGGTTGCTAGCGGCACTGCGCTGGACGGCTCCATGACGATCTTCAGGCGTTTCCAGATCAGCTTCATGGCCTCGACGATCTCCTCTTCGGAGACCGTCAGGATGTCGGTCACATGCTTCTGGACGAAGTGCCAGGTCAGCTCCTTCAGCGGCACTTTGAGCCCGTCGGCGACCGTGTTCGGTGCGTCGTCGGCGATGATGTGCCCGGCCTTGAAGCTGCGGTAGGCATCGTCGGCCTGTTCCGGCTCGGCCGCATAGACCTTTATGTGCGGCGCCAGACCAGAGAGCGTCAGGCAGGTTCCCGACACCATGCCGCCGCCGCCGATCGGAGCGATCACGGCATCAAGGCCATCGACCTGTTCGATCAGTTCAGCCGAGCAGGTGGCCTGGCCGGTTATGACGCGGTGGTCATTGTAAGGGTGGACGAATTCGGCGCCGGTCTCAGCCACCACCTCAGCGAAAACAGCCTCGCGGCTGGAGGTCGACGGCTCGCATTCCACCACGCGACCACCATATCCCATCACGGCGTCCTTCTTGGCCTGCGGCGCGGTGCGCGGCATCACGACCGTGCAGGGGATGCCGCGCTGCTTGGCAGCATAGGACAGGCAGGTGCCGTGGTTGCCGCTGGAATGTGTCGCGACGCCCCTCGCCGCCTGTTCGTCCGACAGGCCGAACACGGCATTGCTGGCCCCGCGGGTCTTGAAGGCGCCGGCCTTCTGAAAATTCTCGCATTTGAAGAACAGTTCCGCGCCGGATAGCTCGTCCAGCATGCGCGAGGTCAGCACCGGGGTGACGTGGATATGTGGGGTGATGCGGGCGCGCGCGGCGCGTATATCTACTAGCGTGGGAATATACATGGACACTTCCTTCATCATGCGGCCTTCTGCCGGGTATTGGCTGCCCCAAGACGATAGTACTCCTGAGCCGCAGCGACACCGGAACCAAGCCTGATCGGCAAGCCGACGTCGGCCATGGCCATCTCGGCGGTGGCGAGACCGGACAGCGCCATCACTTCGGTCAGGCTGCCGAGATGGCCGATGCGGAACACTTTGCCCGCCAGTTCCCCGAGGCCGGTACCGAACGAAACGCCGTAGACGTTCAGCGCGTGCGCGATGATCCTGTTTGCATCGAAATTGTCCGGAACCCGGATGGCGCTGACGGTGTCGGAGTAAAGCTCCGGCCGCATCGCACAGAGGTGCAGCCCCCAAGTATCGACCGCGCGGCGGACACCTTCCGCTATACGACGATGCCGGGCAAAGACGTTTTCGAGCCCCTCATCGAGCAGCATCTCGGTCGCGGTCTTCAAGCCGTTCAGCAAGCCGACCGGGGGCGTGTATGGAAACCCTCCGGCGGAATAGTTGCTGATCATGTCGCGCACGTCGAAGAAGGTGCGCGGCAGTCTGGCGTCGGCAACCGACTCCATCGCCTTCGGCGAAAGGCCGACAATCGCCAACCCCGGCGGAAGCATGAACCCCTTTTGCGAGCCTGTGACGGCAATGTCGACGCCCCATTCGTCCATGCGAAAATCCATCGACCCGATCGAGCTGACGCCATCGACTAACAGCATGGCAGGATGCCCGGCGGCATCGAGCGCGCCGCGCACGGCGGCGATGTCGGAGCGGACGCCGGTTGCCGTCTCGTTGTGCGTTGCGAGAACGGCCCTGATTTCATGTGATTTGTCGGCAGCGAGGATTTCCGCGAGGCGATCGGCTGATATGCCGTCTCCCCATCGCTGGGCGACCACCACGACGTCGAGTCCGTACCGCTGACACATGTCGATCCAGCGGTGGCTAAATACTCCGTTGCGTGTCGCCAGCACCTTGTCGCCGGGCGACAGCGTGTTGGTGATCGCCGCTTCCCATCCACCCGTTCCGGTCGACGGGAAGACGATGATTTCCGCAAGTCCTGTCTTCAGGACCTTCTTCACCCCGTCCAGAGCGGGATGCAGGATCTTGGTGAACAGCGGGCTGCGATGGTCGACCGTCGGCATGTCGACGGCCTTTCGCAAAACTTCCGGGATATTGGTCGGGCCGGGAATGAAAATAGGATTCTGGCTGGTCACGACGTCTGATCCTTGCTCGATGAAATCTCTATCACGGAGCGAAATCTAGATAAATTTTTTTGAAATGTTTTTTCGCTTTGCATGATATCTCAGGAAATACCATTTCAATCAGTGATTTAAATTTTTTCATTTTGAGACATGCGATTTCCGAGATAAGAATCTGCATAATGGAAAGGTGCGATGACAGAGCGGGTGGGCAGAAGGCGCGGACGTCCAAAGGGAACAAAATCGCCCTCCCCGGCCATGGGCATCCAGTCACTGGATCGCGGCATCGACGTGCTTGAGGCGCTGGCCGCCCATGACGGCATCACCCTGACCGAACTGTCAGTGCATCTCGGCCAATCATCGGCCACAATGTACCGTGTACTGGCGACGCTCGAGCAACGCCGTTACGTCGAGACAAGCCCGGAGCGCCAAGAATGGTTCGTGGGACCAGAGGCGTTCAGGCTCGGCTCGGCCTTCGTGCGCCGCACCAACATTGTCGAGCGCAGCCGATCCGTGATGCGCGAGCTGATGTCCAGCACAGGCGAGACATCCAATCTTGGTATCGAACGCGAAGGCCATGTGCTGTTCGTCAGCCAAGTCGAATCGCACGAGACGATCCGCGCCTATTTTCCGCCCGGCGCCCGGTCTCCGCTGCACGCGTCGGGCATCGGCAAGGCCCTGCTGAGCGCTTTTGACGAGGAGAGGCTCGAAGCTTTCATCAAGGCGACGAGTTTCCCGCGATTCACCGACAAGACGATTGCGACGGCAGGCAGTCTGCGCAAGGAAGTGCAGGCTACCCGCCAGCGGGGCTACTCGTTCGATGACGAAGAAAGGACGATCGGAATGCGCTGCGTCGCGGCATGCATCTTGAACGGCCACTCCGAGGCTGTCGCCGGTATTTCGATCTCCGGCCCAACCCCGAGGATGCCGGATGCACGCATCCGCGAGATGGGCCTGCTCGTCACAGAGGCTGCCCGCGAGATATCAAGGCGCCTCGGCGCAAGTTAACCCGTCACAGCACGCTCACGATCGGAAATGCATAAAAAAACAAGTATTTCCAGGGGCACTGCTGCTCACCGGAAGTGCTTGGGTCGACCCCGGCTTGCGCCGGGGCCAACGATCAGATGCTCTCTGCGAACAGCTTCTTCGCGGCATCCAGGGTGAGCTCGACAGGATTGCCGCCTGCGGTCGGATCGACGATCGCCATCGCCGCCATCTCGTCGATGCGGTCGGTGCCGACGCCGAGCGGCGCAAGCTTGTCCGGAACGCCGAGATCCGAGCGCAATCCGAGTACGAAATCGTAAAAACCGTCGAAGCCGCCGGCGATGCCGAGATAGGCCGCTGCATGCGCGAGCTTCTCCTCCACCGCCGGACGGTTGAAGCGCAGAACGGGCGGCATCACGACCGCGTTGGTCATGCCGTGATGCGTGCTGTAGATCGCGCCGACCGGGTGCGACAGCGAGTGGATCGCGCCGAGTCCTTTCTGGAAGGCCACCGCGCCCATACCCGCCGCCGACATCATATGCGAGCGCGCCTCGATGTCGGACCCGTCCTTGACCGCCTTCTGCAGGTTTTCCTTCACCAGCCGCATGCCTTCCAGCGCGATGCCCTGGCTCATCGGGTGGTAGAACGGCGAGCTGTACGCCTCGAGGCAGTGAGCGAAGGCGTCCATGCCGGTGCCGACCGTGATGACCTTCGGCATGCCGACCGTCAACTCGGGATCGCAGATGGTCACCGCCGGCAGGAATTTCGGATGGAAGATCACCTTTTTCGTGTGGGTGTCCGAGTTGGTTATGACCGAGGCGCGGCCGACTTCCGAGCCGGTGCCGGCCGTGGTCGGCACAGCGACGATCGGCGCGATGCCTTCGACCGAGGCGCGCGTCCACCAGTCGCCGACATCCTCGAAGTCCCAGACTGGCCGCGTCTGACCGGCCATGAATGCGACCGCCTTGCCGAGGTCGAGGCCCGAGCCACCGCCGAAGGCCACGACGCCGTCATGGCCGCCGTCCTTGAACGCCTTCACGCCGGCTTCGAGGTTCTTCTCGTTCGGGTTCGGATCGACATCGGCGAAGATCGCGCGGCCGAGCCCGGCTGCGTCGAGGATATCTAGCGCATTCTGCGTGATCGGCAGCGGCGCGAGGCCGCGATCCGTCACCAGCAGCGGCCGCTTCATGCCGACTGCCTTGCAGTGGTCGGCAAGTTCCCTGATCCGCCCGGCGCCGAACTTGACGGCGGTCGGATAGCTCCAGTTTGCGGTGATGCTCATGCTGTGACCTTCTTGAGGTGATAGGATTTCGGACGCGTCAGGTTCTGGAAGCCGATGAAGGACAGGCCGCCGCCGCGCCCGGTGTTCTTGACGCCGGTCCAGCACAGCGCGGGATCGAGATAGTCGGCGCGGTTCATGTAGACGGTGCCGGTCTCGATGTCGGCGCCGATGCGCGATGCGTGCTCGGGGTCCTTGGTCCACAGTGATGCGGTGAGACCGAATTCGCTGTCGTTCATCAGCGCCAGCGCCTCGTCGTCGCCAGAGACCTTCATGATGCCGACGACCGGGCCGAAGGATTCGTCGCGCATCACCCGCATCGTGTGATCGACATTGGTGAGGATCTGCGGCGCGAGGTACGCTCCGCCGTCATCCTGCGGAAAGTTCGCCGCATCGACGACGGGGACCGCGCCGGCGGCGATCGCCTCGCCGACCTGGGTACGCACCTCGGCGGCAAAACGCTTGTTCGCCATCGGCCCAAGCGTCGTCTCGGGATCGAGCGGATTGCCGAGCTTGAGGTTCGATACCCATGCGGCTGATTTCTCCACAAAGGCATCGTAGAGCGAGTCATGCACATAGACGCGCTCGATGCCGCAGCAGCACTGCCCGGAATTGAACATCGCGCCGTCCATCAGCGTGTCAACCGCAGCATTGAGGTCGGCGTCCTCCATCACATAGCCGGGATCCTTGCCGCCGAGTTCGAGCCCGAGCCCGACGAAGGTGCCGGCAGCGGCCCGCTCGATCGAGCGCCCGCCCTCGACCGAGCCGGTAAAGTTGATGAAGTCGAACTGCCGGGCCTTGATCAGGTCCGACGTCGTCTGGTGGTCGAGGAAGAGGTTCTGGAAGACGTCCTCGGGCACGCCGGCCTCGACGAAGGCACGCACCATACGCTCGCCGACCAGCAGGCTCTGAGTCGCATGCTTGATGACGACGGTGTTGCCCGCCATCAGCGCCGGGGCGACCGTGTTGATCGCCGTCATGTAGGGATAGTTCCACGGCGCGATGACCAGCACGACGCCGTGCGGCTCGCGCAGGATCTGGCGCGTGAAGCTTGCGTTGTCCTCCACGACCAGCGGCGCCAGCGCCTCGCCGGCGATCGACGCGACATAGTTGGAGCGCTCATTGAAGCCCCTGAACTCGCCGCCATACCGTACCGGCCGCCCGATCATGTGGGCGAGTTCGGGCACCACCTCGTCGACCATCTCGTTCAGCCGCGCGACGCCGGCCATGACGAGCTTCACGCGCTTGTCGAGCGGCTGCCCGGCCCAGTCTCTACGCGCGGCGCGCGCCTTGGCGATGGCAGCGCTCGCCTCCTCAAACGATTGCGTCGGGCGCTCGGCATAGACCGAACCGTCGATGGGCGAGATGCATTTCAGAATTGTCACGGTCCTACCCTTAAACCTCAGCAGCCTTCGAAGCCGCGGGCGATTTCCCAGTCGGCGATGAGCTTGTCCGCGACTTCCTGCTCCCAGCGGGCAGCGCGGACATAGTGGTCGATTACCTCATCGCCGAAGGCCGCGCGCAGCAGGCTGGACTCGTCGAGCGCCACAGTCGCGTCGCGGAGCGTCCGCGGAATCTCCTGCACCTGCGTACCGCTATAGGCGTCGCCGACGAAGGGCGCTTCCAGCGGCAACTCACGCTCGATGCCGTCGATGCCGGCGGCGATCAGCGCGGCCATCGCCAAATAAGGGTTGAGGTCGGAGCCGCCGACCCGGCATTCGATGCGGATACCCTTGGTGCCTTCGCCGCAGAGACGATATCCAGCCGTGCGGTTGTCCTTGCTCCAGATTGCCTTGGTCGGAGCGAAGGTGCCCGCGACGAAGCGCTTGTACGAATTGATGTAGGGCGCGAGGAAGACGGTGATCTCCGACGCGTGGGCGAGCAGGCCGGCGACGTAGTGGCGCATCAGCGGCGACATGCCGTATTCGGCGCCCTCGTCGAGGAATTTTGGGGTCTTACCGTCGGCGCTCCACAGCGACTGGTGGATGTGCGACGAGCTGCCAGCCGCCTTGGCGTTCCATTTCGCCAGGAAGGTGATCGACTTGCCGCGCGACCAGGCGATCTCCTTGCAGGCGTTCTTGATGATGACATGGCGGTCGGCCATGGTCAGCGCGTCGGCGTAGCGCACGTTGACCTCGCCCTGCCCTGCCGAAGCCTCGCCCTTTGTGTTCTCGACCGGGATGCCGGCGCCCTGCAGGCCGTTGCGGATGGCGCGCATCACATCTTCTTCCTTGGTGGTCTGGAAGATGTGATAGTCCTCGTTGTAGCCGCCCACCGTGCGCAGGTCGCGATAGCCCTGCTCCTGCACCTCCTCATAACTCTGGTCGAACAGGAAGAATTCCAGTTCGGTGGCCATGAACGCCTTCAGGCCCATCGACTCAAGCTTGGCGACCTGCTTCTTCAGCACGGCGCGCGGCGAATGCGCGACCTCCTCGTGCGTGTGATAGTCGAGCACGTCGCACAGAACCATGGCCGTCGCCTCCAGCCAGGGCACGCGGCGCAGCGTCGACAGGTCCGGCTTCATCACATAGTCGCCGTAGCCCGCTTGCCAGCTCGTCGCCTTGTAGCCGGGCACAGTCTCCATCTCGAAATCGGTCGCCAGCAGATAGTTGCAGCTGTGCGTCTCCTCGTATGCGCCGTTGACAAAGAACTCCGCGTGGAAGCGCTTGCCCATTAACCTGCCCTGCATGTCGACCTGGCAGACGATTACGGTGTCGATCCGTCCCGCGAGGACATCGGCCTTTAGCTCGTCAAACGAATATCCGGACATTTCTCTTCCTTGCTAGGGTGCTCGATCACGCGGGATCGCTATGACTCAGGCGATTTCTTCGGAGCCCAGGGATTCGACGATGGCCCGCAGCAGATGCTGCTCGACCCGCTTCCTCGACGTCCCGCCGGCGAGCAGGTCTTTGCGCATCTCGACCATGACGTTCTGCAAGCCGTTGCGCACGCCGTGTTCGATCAGCGTGTGGGTCACACCGTCCTCGGGACCGTAGGGATCGTTGCGCCGCACAACGAAGCCCGAGCCGCGATCGAGCGAGGAGATCATTCTGTCGGCGAAACGTGTGTCGCTGTCGTGCAGAATGCCGATCTCGGTGTCGCGCCGCACGCCCTTGAATACCGGCGTGAAGCTGTGGAGCGTAACGAGCACGGTTGGCTTACCGGCGGCCTTCCGGTGCGCGATCTCCTGCGCGACCGCTGCTTGGAAGGGACGGTAGATGCTGTCGACGCGCGCTTGCTTCTCCTCGGCATTCGCGGCGACATTGCCGGGTATCTCGAAGATTTCGCTCCGCTTCGGGATGGCGCTGTCGGCATCCGGCGGGCGGTTGCAGTCATAGGCAAGCCGCGAGAAGCGCTGATGGATCAGGCAGGCGTCGAGCTCGTCCGACAGGAATAGCGACACGTCGAGCGCTCCCGGGTCCCAGGCGATGTGGCTGGATCGCAGCTCTTCCGACAGGCCGAGATCGCCGAGGCTGTGCGGGATCAGCTTCGAGGCGTGCTCGCAAATCAGGAGAACGGGCGAGCGGCCCTCCGGACGCTCCACGGCAACCGGGTTTCCCTCATCTGCGGCAAGGATCGTGTTCAACAGTTCCACCGAGTCCTTCTCATCTTGAAAATAATCGTTCAGAAATTTTAGACTGTCAAACAAGTTCTGAAAAATTTTCTTCACTCATTGATTTGCCGTGCGTGGCGCGAGACGCGGTCGGTGCTAAGGTGGCGGGGAGATGCGGGAGGACGATGCGCTTGAGCACCAACACGACAGTCCAAGACATCATACGGTCCAACTTTGGCCGCCTGACCCGGTCGGAGCGGCAGCTAGCGAATGCGCTCACCTCGCACTATCCGATGTCGGCATTGGGATCGATCACGACCATCGCGGAACAGGCCGCCGTATCCACCCCGACCGTCGTACGCATGGTGCGCAAACTCGGCTTCAAGGGTTTTCCGGACTTCCAGACGCACATCCACGAAGAACTCGAAATAACCCTGTCCAACCCGATCGCCAAGCACGATCGTTGGGCCAACGACGCGCCGGACACTCATATCTTAAACCGCTTCGCCGACGCGACGATCGCCAACCTCCGCGAAACGCTGTCGGGGATCAGAACGAGCGATTTCGACCGCGCGCGGGATCTACTGAAAGATCTGCGCAACCACGTGTACATCGTGGGTGGCCGCATCACCAAATCTCTGGCCGAGTACCTCTTTACCCACTGCCAGGTAATCCGTCCGAACGTCACGCTGATCGCCCCCACACCCAGCACTTGGCCGCACTATGCCCTGAACATGAAGTCGGGAGACGTGCTGGTAATCTTCGACATCCGGCGCTACGAACGCGAGATCGAAACGCTCAGCCGAATAGCCGCCGAGCGTGGCGTACATACGCTCCTGTTCACTGATCAGTGGAAATCTCAAGTCGCCAAGGCGGCGACGGTCGTATTTCGCGTGGAAACCGAGGTCCCATCGGCATGGGATTCTTCAGTCGTGACGATGTTCGTCGTGGAGGGGCTCCGTGGGCATTTCTACATTAATACACGCTAAGGGAATTTGAAGTTGTTTGGATTGAAGCGGTTAGCCCGG
>NZ_JBWKRC010000020.1:0-88972 GCF_059419085.1 Mesorhizobium sp. GW821-FHT07A06 | reverse complement strand
ACCATCGAGGCAGCCGAATGCAGGAACTACTTCGAAAACGCAGGCTACGCTTCCGTCAAAACGTGAAAGGCTCTAGCGCGCGGCTGCGGCCTTTTTCGCTTTCTCGAGAACCGCCTCGCTCGCTGGCTCGAAGATGATCATCGCCACCGTCGCAGAAAGGTTGCCGCCGCCCTCGCGGATCGCGGCGGGCTCGACCCTAGTCCATTTCGTCAGGCGCCGGAATTCGCCGCGCCGCTCTGGTTGAAACGATGGGCCGCTCCTGGCCTGACGCTCAATCGAACTCGGCGCGGCGGGTCTCTTCGCGAATGGACTTCAGCACTTGCGCCTGAAGTTCGAGGACGTCGCGGTCATGCTGAATGCCGGTCGGCCTCGGCCTTATGGAAGGCACGGTGATGCACTCCTTGATGCGACCAGGGTTGAGGCCCATGACGAAGATGCGATCGGACAGATAGACCGCCTCCTCGACATCGTGGGTGACGAAGATCACGGTCAGGCGATGCTCCTGCCAGATCTGCGTCAGCAGTTCCTGCATCTGGCCACGGGTGAGCGCGTCGAGCGCGCCGAAAGGCTCGTCCATCAGAAGCATCTTCGGCCGGTAGGAGAGGGCACGCGCAATGGCGACCCTTTGCTTCATGCCGCCGGAAAGCTGGCTCGGAAAGCTGTCGGCAAAGCGCGAGAGCTTCACCAGGTCGAGATGCTGGCGCGCCACTTCGGGGATGTCCTTGGCATCATGCCCGGTCTCGCGCAGCGCGAACTCGACATTCTGCAGTGCCGTCAGCCATGGCAGCAAGGTGTAGGACTGGAAGACGACGCCACGGTCGCGGCCCGGCCCGTTGATCGGACTGCCGTCGACCAGCATCTCGCCTTGTTCATAGTCCTGCAGGCCGGCGATGATCGACAGCAGCGTGCTCTTGCCGCAGCCCGACGCGCCGACCAGCGAAACGAACTCGTTGTCGCCGACTTCGAGGTTGATGTCGTCAAGCACCTTGATCGTCGAACGTCCGTTCGTGAACGATTTTTGCAGATGCGAGATCTTCAGCTTGGGATGCGCCTGCATGTCAGGACTTCCTCTCATATTTGAAGAAATGCCGACCGAGGAAACGCATGATCTGGTCCGTCGCCAGCCCCAGTATGCCGAGCACCAGAATGTAGCCGATCGCCATGTCGGTTTGCAGGTAGCGCTGGGCGACCGTGATCCGGTAGCCAAGCCCCGAATTGGCGGCGACCAGTTCGGCCAGCGTCACCCAGGTCCATGCCCAGCCCAGCGAGATGCGCAGCGTGTCCCAGATCTGCGGCATCGCCGAGGGCACGACAATGCGCATCAGCACGCGCAAATCGCTCATCCCCAGTGTCCGCCCGAAGCCGATGAAGTCCGTGGGAACGCGCTTGATGTTGTCCTTGAACATCAGCGCCTGCTGGAAATAGGTGCCGATCCAGATGATCAGGAACTTCTGGATGTCGCCGGTGCCGCTCCACAGGATGGTCAGCGGCACGAAGGCCACGACCGGCATGTAGCGGACAAAGTCGAGGAACGGTTCGATCGCCGCTTCCCAGAAGCGGTAGGCGCCGATCAGGATGGCCGTCGCCAACGCCATCACCGAGGCGATGAGGAAGCCGACCATGATGCGGTAGACGCTGTTGCCGATATCGCTGGCCAGCGTTCCATCGGCGGCCAGCTTTCCAAGCTTGGCAACGACGGCGGCGGGCGAGGGCAGGAAGATCGGCTTCGCCACGCCAAGCCCGGTCGCCAGGAACCACGCCGCGATGAAGAGCAGGAAGGCGCAGATGGCGATGAAGAGATAGGTCGAGCCGGAAATCTCCGCCGCCATGCTCAGCAACGGCTTGCGCTGCGGACGTTGCATGGTCTGCTTCGGGACGGCTGTGTCGGTCTGTAGGGTCATCGTCGTCTCACGGGCCGGTGAAAGGGCTGCTGTTCGACAGGATGCGGTCGCGGATCTCCGAGACCGAATTCGCATGCGCCATGAAGCCTTCATATTGGGCGAAGGTGCGAGCCGCCGGCGCCAGCCTTTGATAGGCCGCCTGGGACAAATAGGCGATCGACGAGCGCTTCATGAAATCGAAGACGGCGAGCGGCGAGGCGGTGTTGGCGCGCCCGCCCGTCGGCAGGACGTGGCTCGGTCCAAGCACGAAGTTCGCGATCGGAATTGCCGAATGCGGACCGAGCAGGATCTCGCCGGCGTTCCGGATCCGCGGCAGCAGCTCGAAGGCCAATGTCGACAGCACGGCCAGATGCTCGGCCGCGTAGTCGTTGATGAAGTCGAAAGCCGCTTCGATCGAAGGCGCCAGCACGATGCCGCCATTCCTGCCGTTGAGCACCGTGCGGGAAAAATCGGCGCGATACTCTCCCATTGCCTCCCAGAACTGCGGCACCGCGGCGGCGATGGCCTCCGCCAGGGCACGATCGGTCGTCACGACAAAGGCGGATGAGTCAGGGCCATGCTCCGATTCAACCGTCAGCTCCAATGCGGCAAGTGCGGCCGGAACCGAGCTGTCGGCATAGACCAGCAACTCGCTCGGACCGGCCGGACTGCCCGGATCGATCCGGTTCGACAGAAGCTGGCGCGCTGCGCTGACCCATGGACTGCCTGGGCCGACGATCTTTGCGCATTTCGGCACGGTCTCGGTGCCGTAGGAAACCGCCGCCACCGCCTGGGCGCCGCCGCAGAGATAGATGTCCTCGATGCCGATCAAGGACGCGATGAAGCGCGTGGCGGCGTCGGCCGAACCGTCCGGCCCGGGTGGCGTCACGATGACCACCCTAGGCACGCCCGCTACCTTGGCGGGCACGGCGGTCATGATCGCGCTCGACGGAAAGAAGCCCTTGCCGCGGGGCACGTAGCAGGCGACGGAATCGATCGACGTCCAGCGGTCGCCGATCAGCGCGCCTTCGGTTTCCTCGCTCAGCCAGAGATTGTCGGGCATTTGCGCCTCATGGAAGCGCCTCACCTGCGCCACCGAGAGCCGGATCGCCGCGACGATCTCGGGATCAAGTTCCTTCTCGGCGCCGGCGATCTGGCTCGCGGACACCTTCAACGCCGTGCGGTCCAGCGTCACGCCGTCAAACTTGGCGGCAAGCTCGACCAGGGCGTCGTCACCCCTGGTCCGCACGGCGGCGATGATCGGCTCGACCTTGCGGATCGTGTCGGTGAGATCGGCCTCGGTCCGCTCGAGCAGGCGTGTGCGCGCCTCGGAGGACATGTTGGCCAGGTCGTGGATTGCTACAGGTGACATTCTATTTCCTTCGTGCTGTCGAAACGCCCCTCACGGGGCGACGCGCGCGGCCAGCCAGCCGCCGTCGATGTTCAGGATATGGCCGGTGATGAACTGGGCGTCCGGACCGCACAGGAACAGGATGCCGCCGGCGACATCCTCGGCCGTGCCGACGCGCCGGATCGGCGTGGTTTCTATCATGGCGCGCCGGTACCAGGCGTCCGAAGCGATCCGCTCGGCGACGATCGGCGTGTTGATGACGCCGGGCGCCACGCCATTGACGCGGATCCCGTCGGCCGACAGGTCGGCGGCCAACTGGCGCGTCAGTTGCGACAATGCGCCCTTGGACGCGGCATAGGGCGCGGTGTTGGGAAACCCGATCTCGCCGAACACCGAGCAGACATTGACGATGCAGCCGCCGGGTTTCGTCAGATGGGGAAGCATGTCGCGCGTCAGCCGCATCGCCGCGCGCACGTTGATGCCCATGACATGGTCGATCAATGCGTCGCTGCTGTCGGCCAGCGCCTTCGGTCCGGCGACGCCGGCATTGTTGATCAGCATGTCGACGGTTCCGAACCGCGCCTTGGCGGCAGCTATGATCCGCGTCGGGGCATCGTCCTCTGCGAGATCGATCGTCAGTTTCGGTGCCGCGCAATCCGCCAGGTAGTCCGCGTTCCAGTCGACCGAAAGCACCTCCGCGCCTTCGGCCTGCAGGCGCCTGGCCGTGGCCAGGCCGATGCCGTTGCCGGCGCCGGTCACCACTGCGGTCTTTCCCAGAAATCGCCTTTCCATCGTCAGCTCTTTCCTAAGTCTCTAGATCGTCTGCCCACCGTCGATCGTGAATTCCGACCCGGTGATGTATTCGCTGCCGGGCGACACCAGGAACGCCACGAGATGCGCGACTTCCTGCGGGCTGGCCAATCGGTTGAGCGGCACGGAGGCGGTCATCGCAGCCAGGTTTTCAGCGGTGTTCTCGCCAAGCATCGGCGTGTCGACCAGGCCCGGATGCACCGCGTTGACCCGGATGTTGCGGCCGGCAAGTTCGCGGGCTGCGACCTTGGTCATGCCGCGGATCGCCCATTTCGAGGTCGAATAGGCGAAGGCGCCGCTGAACCCCCTCAACCCGCCCGTCGAGCAGACATTGACGATCGAGCCGCCCTGCGCCGGCATCAGCGTCGTGGCAGCGCGCATGCCGAGGAACGTACCGAGCTGGTTGACATCGGTAACGGCTTGGAAACCGGCAACGCTTTCTTCCAGGAACGGCACCGGATTGAAGATGGCGGCGTTGTTGACCAGCGCATCGAGATGACCGAACCGCTCGGAAACCATGTCGGAAATGGCAGTCCAATCGGCTTCATCGGCGACATCGAAAGAGGCCGACAGGATCTGGCCGGCACCGGTGGCCTGTTCGCTTACACCGGTGAACGACCGGTCGAGCGCGATCACGGTCGCGCCTGATGAGGCGAACAGCGTCGCGATCGCCGCGCCGATCCCGCCGGCGGCTCCTGTCACGATTGCCGTTTTCATCTGGCCAACCTGTTGTCGCCGGCATCCGCGGGCAGGGAAGGCGAACGCCCTTTGCGCCAATGCCGCACATAGTCCTGGCAAGTCGTGAAGCCGGCGCGCTCATGCGAGGCGACATGGCGGATGAATTCTTCCAACATCAGCAGCCTGTGGCCACGTCCCATGATCTGCGGGTGCATGGTCACCACCATCACGCCGCTGCCGATCCGCTGGTAGAGGAAGTCGAACTCGGCCTTCCAGATCTCAAGCGCCGTCGACGGCGCGCGGCCGCCTGGCAGATAGCCCTTGTCGGTCGCCAGGAATTCGAATTGTGGAAAATCGTCGAGATGCCAGGCGACAGGCATTTCGACGAGGTCGACCGGCAGGCCGAAGCGGAATTCTTCCGTGGTCGACCATGCGTCACCGATCCGGCACCAGTACGGTTCGTGGTCGTTGCCCATCATCGAGCTCTCGTATTCGAAACCGAATTCGAGCAGCAGTTCGACGGTGGACGGGCTGTTGTCCCAGGCCGGCGACCGGTAGCCGGTGGGCCTGACGCCGGCGACCTTGTCCAGTGCTTCCAGGCCTCTCAGCAGGACGGTGCGCTCTTCCTCGCGCGTCAGCAGCACGGGGTTCTCATGGACCCAGCCATGATGGCCGATCTCGTGGCCGCCATCGCGGAAGGCGCGCACCACCGGCGGGAAGGCCAGCGCCGAATGGCCAGGCACGAAGAAGGTTGCCGGGATGCCGGCCCGTTCCAGCACGTCGAGGATGCGGCGCGCGCCGATCGGATCGAACTCGCCGCGCGAGAGCATGCTCGGCGACGTCGCTCGATGGCTGCCGATCCATGTCGAATAGCCATCGAAATCGAACGTCAAGGCCACTTGAACGGCGGTGCTGGTCATGTCTGGATTTCTTCCCGCCATTGACGGGCGAGCCGCATTGGCTCGCCCGCCGGTCTGGCAACGCTTACTTCGAATGTGCCACGGTCGGGTCGATGGCGGCGTCGTAGGCGATATCCTTGTCGATCAGCTTGGCGGCGATCGCCGCCTTGACGATGCCGGGATAGGTGTCGGACTTGAACACGCCGTTCAGTGCCTTCTGGCTTTCGCTGACCGAATAATACGACACGCCGTCGAAGGCCGTGGCGAGATCCGCCGGTTCGGCGCCGACGCCCTTGGCGATGATCGCGCGGCCTTCCTCGGTGTGGGCGCGGTAATAGTCGAGCGCCTGGTCCCAGCTCTTCAGCATGGCCTGCACCTGGCCCGGCTTCTTCTTCAGCGTCTCCTCCGGCACGGAAAGCACGTCGCTGATCAAGCCTGGCGCCTCGCCGGCCTCGGCCAGCACCTTGATGTTCTTGTCAGCGCCGATAGCGGCCGAAATATACGGTTCATAGGTCACGGCCGCCGGCACGGTGCCGGAAATGATAGCCGTGCCGGCGCTGGCGGCCGGCATAGGCAGGACGTTGACGTCGTCGATGGTCATGCCGTTCTTCTGCAGCACGTAGTTCAGCAGCAGATCGCTGGTCGAGCCGCGCTCGAAGGCAACCTGCTTGCCCTTGAGATCGGCGACGGTCTTGATGTCGCTGTTGACCAGGATGGCATCGGCCTTTGTGCTGGCATCGAGCAGCAGCACGCCCTTGATCGGAATGCCGGCCTGCACCTTGGCCAGCAACTGCTGGATGGACTCATTGTCGCCGTCGACCTGACCGGCGGCAACCGCCGCGCCCATGTCCTTGTCTTCGACGAAATTGGTCAGCTCGACGCCTTCCAGCCCGTTGGCTTTGAAGAAGCCCTTTTCCTGGGCGATGTACCACATGCCGTAGCCGAGCCACGGCGATATTGCGAGCTTGAACACGCCCGGTTCGACCGGCAGCTCCTGTGCCCTTGCCGTTTGCGTCGCGAACGGCATTGCGGTGGCGAGTGCCAACAGGGCGGCCGCCCCGATGAAATGTTTTCTCAATCCCATGATCCTGGTCCTTGTTCCCAAAGTGTGATGTTGAAATGTCGCTATGCCGTCGAACCCGATCGGGCGGCGGGTTGGCCCTCGCTCTGTTGCTGTCGGTCCGGGTTCGTCCGGCTCTTTGCCGCCGCCAGATGCGTCAGCAAATTCTTCGTGATCCTGCCGACGTCGTTCATGGCATCGCCGGTCGGCAACGCGCCGCACCAGGCGACCGAGCTCGCGCAAAAGATCAGACCGCCCGAAGGCAGATGGCGCAGCGTCATCTCCGCGCAGCGCCGCGATGCTCGCTCGTCCGCACCACCCTCGTACCAGCGTGTCGCGTCATGGACGAAGCTGTCCGGGAAGCCGGTTGCGCGCGCAATGACGGTCGTATCGGGAGAGGTGCCGAGATGCGGATCGGTGGCATCGACCTCGTAGCCCGCAGCGCCGCCAAGCACGATGCCCTCGTCGCCGAAGGTCTCGCTGGCGACCCCTTTGAACAGCCATGCGGCTGAAGGGCGATGGCTGTCCGGCGTGCGCGTGAAAGGCCGCGCACCATCGAAGCCCATGAGCGAGATGGCGACGCCGGTCAGCGAGAATTCGCCACGCCCGCTGGCGCGAAGATGGCCGCCCGGCTGGTTGGTGATCGACAGCGACTGTTCGGCGATGGGGCCATCCCAGGTGCGGCCCGCCTCGAGCGGCGAACGGCGCAACTCCATCAGATCGTCCTGGAATGCCACCTTGCCGGCAAAACCATTGCCGCCGAGATAGGCGATGGCGCCGCCCGTCGCGGCGAACTGGCGCAGCGCATGTTCCATCTCGACCGACATGTATTCGGGATGGCTGCCGGTGATGACCGCTTGATAATCCTGCAAGCCGGCAACGCCCCGCTCATGCAGGTCGCGGTCGGTGATGAGGTCGAAGGCAATGCCGTTATTGTGGCAGAAGCGCAGGAAATGCAGGTCGACCGGCAGATTGTGCGGGCAACCGCAGAGCGGGTAATTATAGTCGTCGCGCAGCGTCGCCTTCGGCTTCTTGTAGGAAGCGATCGACACGCCGCTGAGATCGCTGTGATAGTCGTAGAGCGACTTCAGGTTGTTATCGATCGCGAAGCGGTGGCCACGATCCTCGCACATCCATTCGTAGAGATGCGCCGGCAGGAATTCATCCGCATAGGCGAGATAGGTGGCCGTCGGCACCAGGAACAGCAGCGGCGCACGGCGTACGGACGAGGTGATGAAGAAGACGATGCGCTCCGCTCCTTCGTCATGGCCGACCTCGAAGGCATAGACGCCCGCGGGCGCCTCGTCGGGGACATGCACATGGTACGAGGCCGGCCACTGCAACGCGCCCATGTCGTCGTCATGGCAATGCACCGCATCGTAATGCGACGGCACCAGCCGGGGGTCGAAACTTGATCCATCCCAGCGCCGCGAGGTCATGCAGAATGCCGGCTGGTTGACGGTTTCCAGCAAGAGGACGCTGTCTCCGCCGGCCGAGGCGATCGGGCCGCTCGGCAGCAAGGTGGGGAACGACCAGGCGATGTGTCCCGTCGCGGTCTGCAGCGCTATCGCCGAGAACTTGGCATTCAGCGTTTTGATATCGTTCGCCGCGCTGGCGCCGAAGACCATGTCGCCGAGGGGAGACCAGGGCCGATCGAATTGACGATGCAGGCGATATGGCGACAAGAGGTCGTCCGAGCCGATCTTCAGGATCGTCGCATTACCATCGGACGAGATCTCGACCGTCAGCCACGTATTCGCCGGCAAAATCTCGCCGATTTCCTGCGGCTTGCCGTCATGGCTCGATGTCAGACGTCCGTCCTGCAACCCAAGGCGCAGATTTCCGCATTCGAAGAGCACGCGGGCGCCGTCATTTCGGGTCAAATACACTTCGAAGGCGACGCCGCTGATCTTAGTGGTCTTGGCCAGTTCCGTTGCCGCGATCCTGGGGAAGGACCCGTGGTCGAAGTCGCGATGCGACGCGGCATTCCCTGTCGGTTCGACACGCCAGTCCATGAATTCGGCCGTGGGCGTATCGAGCCGCACGATCCGCACGTCGCGCACCGGCCGGGACGAGGAGACATGAAGCGCGACCGGCGCTCCGGCGGCTATGTGCCAGGGAACCGTGTAGCCCGAAACGGCCATGGCGCCATGATCGACGGGGCGTTTCATCGCGGCAAAGATCCGCGCCGCGATCCCGGCCTGTGCGCTCTCTTGAATGGCATGCTGGACAATTCTCTCGTACCCCTGTTTTTTTTGATTTACACTACGGGCATCGTTTCTTGGGGGTATATACCCCCATTGGGGTATGATTGGTGACAAAGTCCATCTTTGAAGGTCTGGCGCTGGCCATCGATGCGATCGGCAAACGCGAGTTCTATCCGGCTGTTACCGAGTATCTGCGGCGTTGCCTCAGCTACGACAATGTCATCGTCATCGTTTTCTCGGGTACCGCTGTACCCAACGTGCTCTACAAGAAGATCTATGGTCCCGATGTGTTTCGCTATCTCGCCGAACAATATCTGCCGGCCGCCTATCTGCTTGATCCGATCTATCATTTTCACCTGAGGCGCGGCGCGCCGGGGCTCTATCGTCTTCTCGACGTGGCGCCTGACCAGTTTCGCCGCAGCCGCTATTTCAAGTGGTATTACGGGCGGATCGGCATCACCGACGAAATATCGGTCGTGTTGCCGATCGGGGAGAACGCCACCATCACCATCTCGATGGGCAAGGACGGTTCTTCCGGCCAGGCCTTCGCGGCCAAGGCCGAGGACTGCCTGCGCGCGCATGAGCCGGCGATCATGTCGCTGCTGCGCGCGCATTGGGTTGCGTCCGAAGCCCCGCCCGCGGTCGCTCCGCGCCCGATGTCGATCACCGACAGCCTGATCGCGGCGATGCGGACGCATCACAATGTGCTGTTGAGCAAGCGTCAGGCCGAAGTGGCGCTCCTCATCTTGCAGGGACACTCCTCGCCATCGATCGGTTTGAACCTCGGGGTCAGCCCGCAGACGGTGAAGGTTTTCCGCAAACAGCTCTACAACAGATGCAGCCTGTCATCGCAGGCGGAGCTGTTCGCGCTGATGATGCCGATCCTGGAGCGGGCGACCAGCCAGGTTCCAGAGCGCAAGGCGCCCTGAAGAAGGCCGGATCAGGGTCAATCGCCCGGGATCGGACAGCCGGTCGCACGATGTCGGCCCCTTCATCACAAATCTTGAGCTTCCACGCACTTGCACGTCCGGCCTCTCTCTGGCTTTTTGGGGCATCCATCCGAACGGACTGATTCGCGTCATGCCGCTCGATTGCAATGTCTTGCAGGCAATCCGCGGGTGGGTCGTGAAGCGCGCAATTGGCGAAGGAGAAGCAGGCATGGCCGAGTTCAAGAAGCCGGAAATCTCCGAGATGAGACCCAAGATCACCGTTATCGGCGTCGGTGGCGGCGGCGGCAACGCCATCAACAACATGATCGCGGAGCAGCTTCAGGGAACCGAATTCATAGCCGCCAACACCGATGCCCAGGCGCTGACCATGTCGAAGGCGACGCGGCTGATCCAGCTTGGCGCGCACGTCACGGAGGGGCTGGGCGCGGGATCGCTGCCCGAGATCGGCCGCGCCGCGGCCGAGGAATCGCTCGACGAGATCATGGACCATCTGGCCGGCACGCATATGTGTTTCGTCACCGCCGGCATGGGCGGCGGTACCGGCACCGGCGCCGCACCCATCATTGCGCAAGCGGCGCGCAAGGCCGGCATCCTGACGGTGGGGGTCGTCACCAAGCCCTTCACTTTCGAGGGCAGGCGCCGCATGCAGATGGCCGAAGAGGGTATCGAGCGACTGCGCGAAAGCGCCGACACGGTCATCGTCATCCCGAACCAGAACCTGTTCCGGATCGCCGATGCCAAGACCACATTCGCCGATGCCTTCGTCTTCGCCGACCGGGTGCTTTATTCCGGCGTCAGCTGCATCACCGATCTCATCGTCAAGGAAGGCCTGATCAATCTCGACTTCGCCGACGTCAAATCGGTGATGCGCGGCATGGGCCGCGCCATGATGGGAACCGGCGAGGCGTCGGGCGAAAGCCGGGCGATGAAGGCGGCCGAAGCCGCGATCGCCAACCCGCTGCTCGACGAAGTATCGATGAAGGGTGCCAAGGGCGTCCTGGTCTCGATATCGGGCGGCCGCGACATGACCCTGTTCGAGGTCGACGAAGCCGCCACCCGCATTCGCGAGGAGGTCTATGAAGACGCCGACATCATCGTCGGCGCGATCTTCGACAAGAGCATGGAAGGCCGGTTCAGGGTTTCCGTCGTGGCGACCGGCCTCGATAGGGCGATCGGCGCGGAGGATCTGGGCGTCGCGCACGACCGCGCCATGCCGTCCGCCGCAAGGACCTTGCAGTAGATCTTTTTCCTTCGAATTGACCGGCCACCGGGCAGGCGGCCTGCGAAGTAACGCAGGCGCGGCGCACTCGCGCGCGCTCTCCGTGTCCCTGGGCGGCCAGGAGCCCTTTTGAACCTCCGTGCACGACGGGGGAAGGCTGGCGCTTGACTCTGATCGAGTCGTGTGAAAAATTTTGCAACAACTGATAAAAATATCAAAGGGTGGAAATGGTAGGGTTTGGCAACGGCCTCCTGCGCGACGACGAAACCAGCATGGCGACGCGCGCCGCGTGGCTTCACTATGCCGGCGGCCTTACCCAGTCCGAGGTCGCCAAGCGGCTGGGGCTGACCAGCCTCAAGGCCCATCGCCTCATCACCAAGGCCAACCAGGAAGGGCTGGTGAAGGTCTATATCGACGGCGAAGTCTCCGAATGCGTGCAGCTCGAGGACGAATTGTCCCGCCGCTACGGCCTCGATTATTGCGAGGTGGTTCCGGATTTCGATCCCGAGGATCTGCCGCTCAAGGCGCTCGGCATTGCCGGCGCGCAGTTCCTCAAGCGCGAGATCGAGCGCGGCGAGGAGGCGCTGATCGGTGTCGGCCATGGCCGCACGCTGGCCGCCTGCGTGGAGTATCTGCCGCGCACCTCGACCGACAAGATCCGCTTCGTCTCGCTGCTTGGCGGCCTGACGCGGAAATTCTCGGCCAACCCGCATGATGTCATTCACCGCCTGGCAGAACGCACCGGCGCCGAAGCCTATGTGATGCCGGTGCCGATGTTCGCCAATACCGCCGAGGACCGGACCGTGCTGCTCGGGCAGAAGGGCATCAGCGAGGTCTTCGATCTCGCGCGCTCCGCCGACCTCTTGTTCGCCGGTATCGGCACCGCCGAGCGCGAGGCATCGCTGGTTGCCACCGGCATGATCGAAAAGGGCGAGATGGAGGAGATCCGCCGCAATGGCGGCGTCGGCGAATTGCTCGGTCATTTCTTCGACGAGGCCGGCAAGGCGGTGGCTACCACCGTTTCCAACCGGGCGCTGGCGCTGACGCGGGAGGACATTGCCAGCCGCCGGATCGTCGCCGTCGCCGGCGGCAAGATCAAGGTTCGCGCCATCAAGTCGGTGCTCGAAGGCCGCTATCTCAGGGGCCTGATAACAGACGAGCGGACGGCGCGATCGCTCGTGGAGGAGACGCCGGTCGGGTAGCCGGCATCAGTTTGGTTGAAACTACCCTGTGGAGGAGAAGACGAAATGCATGAGAAAGAGAAAGACCTCATAGACGCCTTCCTGCGTGGACAGGTCGACCGTCGCGGACTGATCAAGGGCCTGGGTGCGATGGGCCTTGCGGCCGGCACCGCCGGCACGCTGCTCAATCTGGGGCAGACCCGCGCACTCGCCGCCGATTTCGACTGGCAGGCGCATAAGGGCAAGACCATCAAGCTCCTGCTCAACAAGCATCCCTATGCCGATGCGATGATCGCCGACCTCGAGAACTTCAAGAAACTGACCGGCATGAATGTCGTCTACGACGTGTTCCCGGAAGACGTCTATTTCGACAAGGTCACGGCGGCGCTTTCGGCAAGCTCGCCCGAATACGATGCCTTCATGACCGGTGCCTACATGACCTGGACCTATGGTCCGGCAGGCTGGATCACCGACCTCAACGAATGGATCAAGGACCCGGCCAAGACCAACCCGAACTATGCTTGGGACGATATCCTGCCGGGCGTGAAGTCGTCCTGCGCCTGGAACGGCAAGCCGGGCGGTGCGCTGGGCTCCGAAGACGCCAAGCAGTGGTGCATTCCGTGGGCTTTCGAACAGAACAACATCACCTACAACAAGGGCATGTTCGACAAGGCCGGCGTCGGCGTTCCCGGCAATCTGGATGAGATGATCACCACCGCTGCCAAGCTGCAGAAGGACATTGGCGGCGGGGTCTACGGCATAGGCGTTCGTGGCTCGCGTTCCTGGGCGACGATCCATCCGGGCTTCCTGTCGGCTTACTCGAATTTCAACGAGAAGGACCTGACTGTTTCCGCAGATGGCAAGCTCGCGGCCGCGATGAACACGGCCGGCTCCAAGGCCTTCCACGCCAAATGGGTGAAGATGATCCAGGAGAGCGGCCCCAAGGACTGGTCGACCTACACCTGGTACCAGGTCGGCACGGACCTCGGCGCCGGCGCCTCGGCGATGATCTTCGACGCCGACTGCCTCGGCTACTTCATGAATGGCGGCGACAACAAGATGGCCGGCAAGCTTGCCTATGCCGCCTTCACCGCCAATCCTGAGGCCAAGGCCTCGACGCCCAACATCTGGATCTGGTCGCTGGCGATGTCCAACTTCTCGAAGGACAAGGACGCGACCTGGTACTTCCTGCAATGGGCCTCCGGTCCTGAGCACGGACTGTTCGGCGCCACCAAAATGGATTTCGTCGATCCGGTCCGCCAGTCGGTCTGGAAGGACGAAATGTTCCGCGAGAAGCTGAACAAGAGCTATCCGGGCTACGTCGAGATGTTCGACGCCTCGGCGGCCGGTGCCTCGATCAAGTTCACGGCGCAGCCGCTGTTCTTCGACCTCACCACCGAATGGGCGGCGACGCTGCAGAAGATGGTGGCCAAGGAAGTGCCGGTCGACGAGGGCCTCGACAAGCTTGCCGAAAGCATCAACGGCCAGCTCAAGGAAGCCGGTCTCGGCTAGGCCGGACCCCGGAGACTGGCCTGCTGCGGCAGGCCAGTCCTGCCCACCATTTCAGGACTGCGATGCGGCACCGCGAGGTTGCCGCCAACTCGCCCACCGGCCGTCCGGCTCCCTCGGGCGGCCGGCAGGGCGAAGCAACAGGGATCACGGAGCAGCGGATGACCGCCGTCACAACCCAAAGGACCGGGCCATCCGGCTTCAGGATCAGCAAGCGGGTGCTGCCCTACGTGCTCAGCCTGCCGGCCTTGCTTGTCTGTATAGGCATACTGATCCCGTTCCTGACCTCGGTCGTCTATTCGTTCCAGCGCTATCGGCTGAGCCAGCCCTGGGCGCGGCAGTTCAACTGGGGCGACAACTACATCTCCTTCTTCACCGATCCGAAGTTCTGGAACACGCTCAAGGTCTCGCTGCTCTATGCCGGCACCACCGTCGTGCTGGAACTGCTTCTCGGCCTTGCCATCGCCCTGCTGCTGCAGAAGCGCTCGACGCTGAACAACTTCATCTCGATCATGCTCCTGATGCCGCTGATGACGGCGCCCGCGCTTGCGGCATTGATGTGGAAGCTTATGACCAATCCCGGCTTTGGCGTCTTGAGCTATCTCGCCAGCCTCATCGGGCTGCAGGATTTCCGCTGGGCCTCGTCGCCGTCCACGGCGCTGTTCACCGTCGTGCTCGTCGACATCTGGGTCTACACGCCCTTCATCATGATCCTGCTGCTCGCGGGCCTGCGCAGCCTGCCGACGCAGCCCTTCGAGGCGGCGGCGCTCGATGGCGTGCCGAGGAGCTTTGTCTTCTTCCGCATCACGCTACCGATGCTGACGCCCTACATCCTGACGGCGACGTTGTTTCGCCTGCTCGATTCCATCCAGCAGTTCGACATCATCTATGCCATGACCCAAGGCGGGCCAGGCGACACGCTGACCGTCTTCCAGGTCGAGGCCTATCTCAACTTCTTCCAGTCGACCAATGTCGGCCGCTCGGCGGCACTGATGATCATCCTGTGGGCGATCACCTACTTGCTCTCCAACATCTTCATCAAGAACTGGCTGCGGCTGCGCGAACGCGCCCGTGGCCAGGCATAGGAGGCCGGGATGGAACATACCTCGCTTCTCGAACGCATCCTGCGTGGCATAGCCCTGACGCTGGTCGTGATCTTCTTCATGTTCCCGATCGTCTGGATCTTCATGATGTCGTTCCAGACCAACGAGACCATCTTGCGGATCCCCCCGCAGCTTGTCTTCGAGCCGACGCTCGCCAATTACACGGCGCTGATCACCGGCAAGCTGATGACCGCCGCCGGCACGCTCGACATCGCCTTCATGCGCAATCTCTGGAATTCGGTGTTCCTGTCGGTGACCTCGGTCGCGGTCTCGCTGCTGCTCGGCGTGCCGGCGGCCTACGCCTTCGCGCGCCATAAATTCCGCGGCTCGGAGGACATCGCCTTCACGCTGCTGTCGTTCAAATTCGCGCCGGCGCTTCTGGTGCTGTTGCCGCTCACCCTCTATTTCCAGAAGCTCGGGCTCGCCAACACCTATATCGGGCTGATCTGGGTCTACCAGCTGATCTGCCTGCCGCTGATCCTGTGGATCGTGCGCGGTTATTTCGAGGATATCCCGGCCGACATCGAATATGCCTACCGCATCGGCGGCCATTCCTGGTTCGCCACCTTCCGCAAGATCGCGCTGCCGCTCGCCGGTCCCGGCATCGCCGCCGCCGGCCTGCTCGCCTTCATCTTCGCCTGGAACAATTTCGTCTTCGCGCTGGTGTTGGCTTCGGCCGACAAGCAGCCCGTGACGGTCGGCGCGCTCGCCTTCATCACCTCCTCGGGCATCCAGTACGGCCAGATCTCGGCGGCCATCGTGCTCTCGATCACGCCGACACTGGCGCTCGCCCTCTATGCGCAGCGCTATCTGGTCGAAGGCCTCTCGCTCGGCGCGGTGAAAGGATAGACATGGCCAGCCTCGAACTCAGAAACATCGTCAAGCGCTACAAGAGCCAGACCGTCCTCGACAATCTGTCGTTGACCGTCGCCGATGGCGAAACCCTTGTGCTGTTCGGACCCTCTGGCGCCGGCAAGACGGTGCTGCTGCGGCTGGTCGCCGGGGTCATCGACCCCGATGAAGGCAAGATCTTCATCGGCGGCGACGACATGACCGATGTCGACGCGGAATTCCGTGGCGTCGGCATGGCTTTCCAGAATTTCGCGCTGTTTCCGCATATGAGCGCATTCGACAACATCGCGACGCCCTTGGAGGCCAAGCGGTCGTCACCAAGCGCGATCAAGGCCGGCGTCGAAAGCGTCGCCAAGCTGTTGAAGATCGCCCATGTGCTCTCCCACAAGCCGCGCGCGCTCTCCAACGGCCAGAAGCAGCGTACGGCACTTGCCCGCGCGCTTGTCGGCTCGCCGCCGCTTCTCCTGCTCGACGATCCCTTGCGCAATGTCGACGCCAAGCTGCGCTTCGAGATGCGGCTGGAACTGCCGCGCCTGCTTGCCGATCGCGGCGCCACCGTCGTCTACGTCACCCAGGACTACAAGGAAGCCATGGCGCTTGGTGACCGTATCGCCGTCATGTCCCAAGGCGTCATCAGGCAACTCGGCACGCCTGAGCAGATCTATCGAGAGCCGGCCAATATCGAGATCGCTCGGCTGTTCGGCGACCCCACCATCAACCTGCTCGACGTCAAGCCCGCGCGGGATACCAGGGGGATTTATGTCGGCCTGTCCAATGTCCAGGTCCATCTGGCCGGCGCCTATGAGACGGCGGTCGGCCGCGACTGCGTGATCGGCCTGCGGCCCGAAGCGCTGAGCTTCGTCGAGGAAGGCATCCCGGGCGCCATCCCCGTGACGGTCGAGGCCGAGACGCCGCTCAACGAAAAGATCGTCACGCTGGTGCGCACCGTGCGCGGCCGCGAGATCCTGGTTTCACGCCCGGCCGGAACGCCCGGCCGCAGCGAAGGCAAGGCTCATATCGCCGTCGACGGCAAGAGCGCCTTGCTGTTCGATCACGCCAGCGGCGAGCGTATCGGCTCGAAGAACGTTGTCGCTTTGCGCAATGGAGAAGCGGCATGAGCCAGAGCGCACTCGCCATTTCGGGCGTCGACAAGTTCTATGGCCCGATCGACCGGGGCGTCCACGCGGTCAAGAACCTGACCATGGAAATCGCCAAGGGCGAGATCGTGGCGCTGCTCGGTTCGTCCGGCTGCGGCAAGACGTCCACGCTGCGCATGATCGCCGGCTTCGAAGAGGTCTCGCGCGGCGCGATCGCTGTTGGCGGCCGACAGGTGCACACCTTGCCGCCGGTCAAGCGCAATGTGGCGATGGCTTTCGAAGGCTATTCGCTCTACCCGCCGCTGACCGTGCGCGAAAACATGGCCTTCGCGCTCAAGGCGGCAAGGCTGCCGAAGAGCGAGGTCGACGCCAAGGTCGCCAGCATCGCCAAATTGCTCGAGATCGAGGACATACTGGAGCGCTATCCAAGCTCGATCTCCGGCGGTCAGCAGCAGCGCGCCAGCCTCGGCCGGGCGCTGATCCGCGAGGCCGATCTGCATCTGCTGGACGAGCCGATGGGACAGCTCGAACCGCAGCTGCGCGCCGTGCTGCGCGGCCGCATCAAGCACTTCATCAAGGAGCGCGGCCTGACCGCGATCCTGGTCACTCACGACCAGACCGAGGCCAACGCGCTGGCCGATCGCATCGCGGTGATGGAGGGTGGCGTGCTGCAGCAGTTCGACACGCCGGACAGGATCAAGGAGCGCCCGGCCAACCTGTTCACCGGCACGTTCGTCGGCGAGCCGCCGATGAACGTCTTCGAGGCCTATGTCGCGACAGCCGCCGGTCGCATCAATCTCAGGCTGCCCGACGGCCTTTCGCTCGACTACGACAAGGACGCCTTCAGCGCGCCGGTTCGCGATCAACTGCTCAGCCGCGAGCGGGTTGTCATCGGCATCAGGCCTTATGCGGTCCGGCGCTCGAAGGAAGGTGTTCCCGCCAGGGTTTCGGCCAACCAATGGCTCGGTGACCAGACGCACATAGCCGCCGACTTCGCCGGCGGCTCGCTGGTGCTGGTCGAGCATGATCGCACCCGCCTGGATCTTGGCGCGCCGATCAATGTCAGCATCGATCCGAAGAACCTGCATGTCTTCGACCAGGCCAGTGGCAAAGCGATTTCGCACGGCATGGAGCTTGCGTGATGCGCGACATACTGATCGGCATCGATGCCGGCACCTCCGTCATCAAATCCATCGCTTTCGACACGGCGGGCAGGCAGATTGCAGCCGCGGCACTGCCCAACCACTATGAAACGCTGCCGGGCGGCGGCGCCGAACAGGATTTGGCGCGCACATGGAGCGATGCCGCCACGACATTGCGCCAGCTCGCCGACAAGGTGCCCGATCTCGCCAGCCGGACGGTGGCGATCGCGGTGACCGGGCAAGGCGATGGCACCTGGCTGATCGATGCCAAGGGCGAGCCGGTGGCCAAGGGCTGGCTCTGGCTCGACGCGCGCGCCGCGGCCATCGTCGAGGAGATCCGTGCGCGTCCCGAGGACCGGCTTCGCTTCGAAAAGACCGGCAGCGGGCTTGCCGCCTGCCAGCAAGGTTCGCAGTTCGTCTTCATGAAGCGCACCATGCCTGAAATGCTCGGCAAGGCGGCGACCGCCTTCCACTGCAAGGACTGGCTCTATTTCAAGCTGACCGGCGAACGCGCCACCGATCCCTCCGAGGGAACCTTCACCTTCGGCGATTTCCATACTCGCGACTATTGCGACGATGTGCTCGACGTGCTCGGCGTCGCCGATCTCAGGCATCTGCTGCCGCCGATCGTCGACGGCACCAGGCACGGCACCGGGCTGTCGCAGGCGGCGGCCGGCGCCACCGGCATGCTGGCCGGTACGCCGGTGGTGCTCGGCTATGTCGACGTCGTCTGCACCGCGCTTGGTGCCGGCCTGCTCGACCGCGAGCGCAAGCCCGGCTGCTCGATCATCGGCTCGACCGGCATGCATATGCGGTTGGCCGAGACACCCGACGATGTACAGCTGAACGACGCGGCGACGGGCTACACCATGGCGATGCCGGCGCCCGGCGTGTTCGCGCAGATGCAGTCGAACATGGCGGCGACGCTCAACATCGACTGGGTGCTTGGCCTTGCCTCCGGCATCCTCGCCTCCCAAGGCATTTCGCGAAGCAATGGCGAGATGATCGCGCTGGTCGATGCCTGGATAGCGGCCTCGCAGCCCGCCTCGCTGCTCTATCAGCCTTATGTGTCGGAGGCGGGGGAGCGGGGGCCGTTCGTCGATGCCAATGCGCGGGCGGGCTTCGTCGGCATCTCCTCACGGCACGGCTATGCCGACCTCGTCCGCGCCGTCTTCGAGGGCTTGGCCTTCGCGGCGCGTGACTGCTACGCCGCCATGGGGCCGTTGCCGCGCGAAGTCCGGCTGACAGGCGGCGCGGCCAGGAGCCCGGCACTGCGCAAGATCCTGGGTGCGGCGGTCGGGGCGGACATCCGCACCAGCGCGCGCGAGGAGGCAGGAGCGGCTGGCGCGGCGATGATCGCCGCTGTCCGTGTCGGTCTCTACCCGTCCATGGACGAATGCGTTGGCGAATGGGTGACGCCGCTGCTTGGCGAGGCCGAGCCGAGCGACCGGAACCTCGCCGCGATCTACGACAAGATGACCCCATCCTACATGTTGGCGCACCAGGCATTGCGGCCGGTCTGGCGCGCGATGGCTTCAGTGCAGGCAAGTTGAGAAATCGAGTATGCGTAAGAGAATAGCGATCATCGGCGACAACTTCATGCTTCCGGAGGTTTTTCGCGCCAAAATCGAGAAGGTCGCGAGCGGCGACCTCGATATCAGGACATTGCAGACGGCCTGGCCCGACGAGCCGATGGAGTTCGGCGATCCGGCGCTCGGCCTCGACAAGATCAAGGAGTATTTCGGCCACCCCGACGAGGTCGTCGATTTCATCGGCGATGCCGAAATCCTTGTCACCCAGTTGGCGCCCCTGTCGGACGGCATGATGCGGCGCCTGCCGGGTCTCAAGCTGGTCGCGGTTTCGCGCGGTGGCCCGATCAACATCGACATGGCCGCGGCCAAGGCGCACGGCATCACCGTGGTCAATGTGCCTGGCCGCAACGCGACCGCGGTGGCCGAGTTCACCATCGGCGCCATCCTGGCCGAGACGCGGCTGATCCGGGTCGGCCACGAGGCCTTGCGCAAGGGCGAATGGCGCGGCGATCTCTACCGCGCTGACCGCACCGGTCGCGAACTCAACGAAATGACCGTCGGTGTCATCGGCTACGGCAATATCGGCACCAAGGTCGTCCGCCTTTTGCGCGCCTTCGGTTGCCGTGTCCTCGTTTGCGACCCTTATGTTCAATTGAGTGTCGACGACCGCAATGCCGGCGTCGAACTCGTCGCGCTGGACGATCTGCTGTCCCGCTCCGATGTCGTCACGCTACATCCCCGGGTGACCGAGGAGACGCGCGGCATGATCGGCACGGACACTATCGCGCGGATGAAGCCGGGAGTGATCTTCATCAACACCGCGCGTGGGCCGCTGGTCGACTATGACGCCCTCTACGAGGCGCTTGTTTCAGGCCAGATCGCCAGCGCCATGCTGGAGACGTTCGCGGTCGAGCCGGTGCCTGCCGACTGGCCGTTGCTGCAGCTCCCCAATGTAACGCTGACGCCGCACATTGCCGGCGCTTCGGTGCGCACCGTCACCTATGCCGCCGAACAGGCCGCCGAAGAGGTGCGCCGCTACCTCGCCGGCCTGCCTCCGGTCAATCCATGCTGAGGCAATGGCCATGACGCATCAAATCGGCATCGAGGCCATGGCGACATGAGCGGTGGCGCTGAAATCGTCGACCTCTTCGTCATCGGCGGCGGCGTCAACGGCGCCGGCATTGCGCGCGATGCCGCCGGCCGCGGCCTTTCCGTCATCCTGTGCGAGAAGGACGATCTCGCCGAAGGCACCAGCTCCCGCTCGGGCAAGCTCGTCCATGGCGGCCTGCGCTATCTCGAATATTACGAATTCCGCCTGGTGCGCGAAGCGCTGATCGAGCGCGAGGTGCTCCTGGAATCGGCACCGCACATCATCTGGCCGATGCGCTTCGTGCTGCCGCACAGCCCGGACGACCGGCCAGCCTGGCTGGTGCGGCTCGGCCTGTTCCTCTACGACCATCTCGGCGGCCGCAAGCGGCTGCCGGCGACGCGCACGCTCAACCTGCGCACCGCGCCCGAGGGCGCGCCGATCAAGGACGCCTTCCGGCGCGGCTTCGAATATTCCGATTGCTGGGTCGACGACGCCCGCCTCGTCGTCATCAACGCGCTCGACGCCGCCGAGCGCGGCGCCAGGGTTTTCACCCGCACCGCCTGCACCGCCGCCCGCCGGGAGAACGGCCTGTGGGTTGTCGAGATGCAGGACGGCAGGACGGGCATCAGGACGATGGTTCGGGCCCGCGCGCTGATCAATGCCGCCGGCCCCTGGGTCAACGACATCGTCAACCGCGTTGCCGGCCAGAACTCCAGGCGCAATGTCCGCCTGGTCAAGGGCAGCCACATCGTCGTGCCGAAATTCTGGGAGGGGCGTCAGGCCTATCTCATCCAGAACAGCGACAAGCGTGTGATCTTCATCAACCCCTATCAGAACGATCTCGCCCTGATCGGCACCACCGACATTCCCTATGATGGACGGCCTGAGGATGTGGCGGCGGACGGGAGCGAGATCGACTACCTGATCAGGGTGGTCAACCGCTATTTCAAGCGCGGACTTGCGCGCGGCGATGTCGTCTATTCGTTCTCCGGCGTCAGGCCGCTCTACGACGACAATGCCGACAACCCCAGCGCCGTCACCCGCGATTACATTTTCGAGCTCGACGCACCGGACGGGCAGGCGCCGCTGCTCTCTGTCTTCGGCGGCAAGATCACCACCTTCCGCAAACTGGCCGAGCATGCGCTGGACAGGATCGCCCCGTTCTTCCCCAAAATGGGCAAGCCGTGGACCGCGAAGGCGCATCTGCCCGGCGGTGACATCGCCAATGCCGATTTCGAACAGTTTCTTGGCGACCTCGGACACGAGTATCCTTGGATACCGGCATCGCTGCTCAAGCATTATGGTCGGCTCTACGGCACCAGGACACGAGCTTTGGTTGGCGCGGCCCGTTCGATAGATGAACTCGGACGCTGCTTCGGCAAGGACTTCTTTGAGCGCGAGGCCAATTATCTCTTCGACCGGGAGTGGGCTTTGACGTCGGCCGATATCCTGCAGCGGCGCACCAAGCATGGCCTGCATCTGTCCGCCGAGGAGAGGACGACTTTCGAGCACTGGTGCGCGAACCGGCTGGCGAAGGCAGGCTGATGGGGGGGCTCGTCAATACTGGAACCAGTGAATTCCGCATGCTGCGCTCCTTGTCGGCCAGTATCGGCGCCGATCCGCTGCTGGTCCAGGGCGCCGGCGGCAACACCTCCATCAAGCAGGCCGGCGTGCTGTGGATCAAAGCCTCGGGCACCTGGCTGAAGAACGCGCGCGACGATGAGATCATGGTGCCGGTCGCGCTGGCGCCACTGCTGGACGCCGTGGCGCAGCGCAGCCCGGCGGCCGAGACTGCCGGTCAGTTCACGCTGGCGGACCTCAATCCTCGCCAGCTGCGGCCCTCCATCGAGACGACGGTACATGCTCTGCTGCCGCAGAAGATCGTCGTCCACGTCCATTGCGTCGAGACGATCTCGATCGCCGTGCAGGCCAATGCCGAAGCCCTGCTGGAGGAACGCCTGCGCGGCCTCGATTGGGCCTTCGTGCCCTATCGCAGGCCCGGCTTGCCGCTGGCGCAAGGGATCGCCGAGCGGCTGAAGCCTGCGACCAACGTGCTCGTGCTTGGCAATCATGGGCTGGTGGTCGCCGCCGACACGGTCGCCGAAGCGGCCTTGCTTCTACAACGGGTGACCGGGCTGCTCGCGAGGCCGCCGCGGCCGGCCCCAGCCCCCGATCTCGACGCTTTGCTGAGGCTCGCCGCCGGCAGCGACTACCGGCTGCCGGCGTCGGCCGCCGCGCATGACGTCGCGACCGACCTCGCCAGTTGCCGCATCGCGGCTTCCGGCAGCCTCTACCCGGATCATGTCATCTTCCTTGGCGTCGGCTCGGTGATCGCCGGTCCCGGAGAGAACGCGGCGGCGATCGTCGCCCGCACCGCAGCCGCGCCGACGTCCCTCCTGTTTCCCGGCAAGGGCGTGCTGATGCGCCGGGACGCCAATGCCGGCGCCGAGGCGATGGCGCGTTGTCTGGCCGACGTCGTCGCCCGCGTCGATGGCGCGGCGCGCGTCAATTATCTCAGTCCTAAGGAGAATGCCGAACTGTTGAACTGGGACGCCGAAAAATACCGCCAGCAACTCAACCGCGAGGGGGCGACGTTGCAATGACGGCACTGTTCGCCACCAGCCAACGCTGAAAGAGGGAGCGCGCCTTGGCCTTCACGCTCTCCCTCAACACCAATCCGCTGGTGAACCGTTTTGCCGATCCGGCTGACCTGATCGACACCATCGCCTACGACATTGGCATCCGGGACGTGCAACTCACGCATGAATTCGTCAATCCGGGTTGGCCCGCGGCGACGATCGTCAAATTCGTCCGCCTGTTTCGCGGCGCACTCTCCCGCACCGGCGTGCATGTCACCTCCGGCATGACCGGCCCTTACGGCCGGCTCAATCATTTCGGCCACCCCGACGCGGATGTGCGCCGCTACTATGTCGACTGGTTCAAGACCTTCGCCGACATCTCGGCCGAGCTTGGCGCCAGCGGCATGGGCACGCAATTCGCCATCTTCACCCATCGCGACTTTGACGATCCCGAACGCCGCGCCCAGCTGTTCGACATCGCGCTGGACTGCTGGCGCGAGGTCGCCCAGCATGCCCGCGCGGCCGGCCTGAGCTACCTGTTCTGGGAGCCGATGTCGGTCGGGCGGGAGTTCGGGCACACCATCGAGAACTGCCGGCTGTTGCAAGACGCGATCGACGCCGCGGGCATGGCCATTCCGCTCGAGATGATGGTCGACATCGACCACGGCGACGTCACATCAAGCAATCCGGCCGACATCGACCCCTATGCCTGGGCCGGGGCCTTTCCCAGGAAGTCGCCGATCATCCACATCAAGCAGTCGTCGATGAACAAGGGCGGCCATTGGCCCTTCACATCAGCCTACAACAGAGACGGCCGCATCACGCCGGAAAAGCTGCTGGAGACGGTGCGGCGTGGCGGCGGCACCGACAACGAGATCTGCCTCGAACTGTCGTTCCGTGAGCGTGAGCCGGTCGACCACCAGGTGGTGGCCATGATCCGCGAGTCCGTCGACTATTGGGCGCCGTTCATCGAGACAGGCAGGCCCAGCCTTTTGCCAAGGGCCGAATAGAGATCGGGCAGGAGCCTGTGTGGCTCCTGCCCGAAGATGAAGCCAGGTTTTCGGTCGGTGGGACTCAGCCGAATTTCGGGTCGAGGCTGCCCGATTTGTAGCGCTTGGCCATCTCCGAGACCGGCAGCGGCTTGATCTTCGGCGCGTTGCCGGCGGTGCCGAACTGCTCGAAGCGCTCCTTGCAGAGCTTGCGCATCGCCGCCATCGCCGGCGTCAGATATTTGCGCGGGTCGAACTCGCTCGGGTTTTCCGTCAGCACCTTGCGGATCGCGCCGGTCAGCGCCATCCGGTTGTCGGTGTCGATGTTGATCTTGCGCACGCCGTGCTTGATGCCGCGCTGGATTTCTTCCACCGGCACGCCCCAGGTCGGCTTCATCTGGCCGCCATATTTGTTGATGATCTCCTGCAACTCCTCCGGCACGGAGGACGAGCCGTGCATGACCAGATGCATGTTGGGCAGGCGGCGGTGGATCTCCTCGATGACGTTCATCGCCAGCACCGCGCCATCCGGCTTGCGCGAGAATTTGTAGGCGCCGTGGCTGGTGCCCATGGCCACCGCCAGCGCATCGACATGAGTGTCCTTGACGA
This sequence comes from Mesorhizobium sp. GW821-FHT07A06, assembly GCF_059419085.1. NCBI lineage: Bacteria > Pseudomonadati > Pseudomonadota > Alphaproteobacteria > Hyphomicrobiales > Phyllobacteriaceae > Mesorhizobium > Mesorhizobium sp. GW821-FHT07A06. The sequence continues at coordinate 64,235 of NZ_JBWKRC010000020.1, read as the reverse complement.
ACTGTACAGCCTGCTCGGGATCGGTCAAAAGCTGGTCGTGGCTGATCGCGCCTTCGACGCCGTGGCCGTCCTCCTGCTCGCCGCCGCCGCTCTCCAGTGAGCCCAGCACGCCGATCTCGCCTTCGACAGAGACGCCGCCCCAATGCGCCATGTCGACGACGCGCTTGGTGATGCCCGAATTATAGGCGTAGTCGGCCGGCGACTTGCCGTCCTCTTTGAGTGAGCCGTCCATCATCACCGAGGTGAAGCCGTACTGGATCGCGGTGACGCAGGTGGCTTCGTTATTGCCATGGTCGAGATGCATGCAGACCGGGATGTCGGGGTGGATCTCGACCAGCGCGTCGATCAGCTTGGCCAGCACCACGTCATTGGCATAGGCGCGCGCACCGCGGCTTGCCTGCAGGATGACAGGCGATTTGGTCTCTTCCGCCGCCTCCATGATGGCGAGGCCCTGTTCCATGTTGTTCATGTTGAAGGCCGGCACGCCATAGCCGTATTCGGCGGCGTGATCGAGCAATTGTCTCAGTGTGATGCGAGCCAACGAATAGTCTCCCGTATCTGGTTTCGAACCTGTGGTTGCGGACTGTCCGCGCATCGTCCAGCCCCCGATGCTTCTGGCCGGATTTCGGCGCAACCGCAACCGTGACGGACCGTCCCGGCCGCAATTCTTGTTACAGCGCCGCGATCAGGGCAGCGAAATATCCCAAGAAGTTGTCCCATTATCACAAAATGTCTGTCACTTTTGCGACGATAGGTGTTATCATTTGAGTTCGATCAGGGAGCCACGCTTCGGCGTTGGCGGTCAGCGGCAATGAAGAGCGATATCAGGCGTCAAGGGATCATGGAGTTTCTGATGGACGCCGGTCAGGCCGGCGTCGACGACTTGGCTTTGCTCTTTGGCGTCTCCAAGATGACCGTGCACCGCGACCTCGACGAGCTTGAGGAAAGCGGCTTCTTGCGCAAGGTGCGCGGCGGCGCCTCGATCCAGCCGAGCGGTTTGTTCGAAAGCGATTTCCGCTACCGCCAGAAGCAGGCGACCGAGGAAAAGCAGCGCCTTGCGGCTGCCGCCGTGGGCATGATCGAGCCCGGCCAGACCGTGATCATCGACGATGGCTCGACGGCTGGCGGCATTGCGCGGCATCTCGCCGATCTGCGGCCGCTGACCGTGATCACCAACAATCTGGCCGTCATCCAGGATCTGGCAGGCGCGGGCGGCATCAGCCTCATCGCGCTCGGCGGCCAGTACAGCAAGAAGTTCCACGGCTTCTTCGGCCTGCTGGCCGAGGCGTCGCTCAAATCGCTGCGTGCCGACGTCGCCTTCCTGTCCTCCTCCGCCATTCACGGCGCTTCCGCCTTCCACCAGGACCAGGAAGTGGTGCAGGCCAAGCGGCTGATGATGGCGGCGGCGACCCGCAAATATCTGCTGGTCGATCACGGCAAGTTCGGCCGCACGGCGCTGCACTTCCTCACCGATCTCAGCGCGTTCGACGCGGTCTTCACCGGCCGCGCGCCCGAGCCGGCGATGCGTGCCGCGCTGGATGCCGCCGGCGTGTCGCTGACGGTGATCGACAAGGGATCATGATCCCGAAGGCGTCAACTGATCGCTGGACAAAAGCAAGGAGCAGTACGCGTGGTTTACTGGGTCGGCACAAGCTGGAAGATGAACAAGACGCTCGCCGAGGCGATGGCTTTCGCTGAGCGCCTGACCGGTTTCATCCCAGGCTTCGATGACCGCATCCAGCCTTTCGTCATCCCGCCTTTCACGGCGGTGCGCGAGGTCAAGCAAGCACTGTCGGCGACGCGCGTCAAGGTCGGCGCTCAGAACATGCATTGGGCCGATGCCGGGGCCTGGACCGGCGAGATCTCGCCGCTGATGCTGAGGGATTGCGGACTCGATCTGGTCGAGCTCGGCCACAGCGAACGGCGCGAGCATTTCGGCGAGACCGATCATGCTGTCGGCCTGAAGACGGCGGCCGCCGTGAAGCACGGATTGATACCGCTGATCTGCGTCGGCGAGACGCTGGCCGAGCGTGAAGGCGGCAAGGCCGATGCCGTGTTGAGCGCCCAGGTCGAGGGCGCTCTGCAATTCCTCGAGGGCGAGGCGAAGGGTGCGAAAATCCTGTTCGCCTATGAGCCTGTCTGGGCGATCGGCGACAGGGGCATTCCGGCCGGCTCCGACTATGCCGACAAGCAGCAGAGGTTGATCAAGAAGGTCGCCGGCGGCCTGCTGCCGTCCGTGCCGCCCGTGCTCTATGGCGGCTCCGTCAATCCCGGCAATGCCGCCGAGCTGATCGGTCAGCCCAATATCGATGGGCTCTTCATCGGCCGCTCCGCCTGGCAGGCGGATGGCTACATCGACATCCTCGGCCGCGCTTCGGCGGGGATCTGAAATCATCCAAACACGAAAGGGAAACCATGAGAATAGCCATCGGAGCCGACAGCGCCGGCAAGCCGCTGCTCGATGTCATCGCCGCACACCTTGCCACCAAATCCGGCCTGACGGTCAGTGATCTCAGCCAGGCCGGCTACTATGCCGACCTCTCGCAAAAACTCGCCCAGACCATCATCGACGGCGAGAACGATCGCGGCATCCTGTTCTGCGGCACCGGCATCGGCGTATCGATCTCTGCCAACAAGGTGCCGGGGATCCGCGCCGCGCTCACCCACGATACTTATTCGGCCGAGCGCGCCGTGAAATCCAACAACGCCCAGATCATCACCATGGGCGCCCGCGTCATCGGCCCGGAATTGGCCAAGGCGATCGTCGACACGTGGCTTGCCTCCGAGTTCGACGAAAAGGGGCCATCGGCGGGCAATGTCGAGGCGATCAACAGGCTCGACGCGGTGAAGCCTGCATGAGCCGCGGGCCCGTGGCATAGCCGGGCGGGCTTGTTCCGCGCCGTGCATGCTGCGATGCCGGCCTACTTCTGTCTGCCGAGCCTGGCGGCGAGGGAACGCCGCACATCCTCTTCCGCTCCGTCCAGCAGGTCGATCAGCACCTTGCTGGTGGCTACCGAGTCGCGCTTTTCGATATTCTCGACAATCTGCCGATGCAGGCTGAGCGAATGGCGCTGACCGGCTGGGTTGTCGTCCGAAAGCCGGAAGCTGATCACCAGCGCGGTCTCGATCAAAGCGGCGAGCGAACCGATCAACTCGTTGCCTGACATGTGCAGGATCGCCTGGTGGAAAGCCAGATCCGGCACAGCGAAACGTTCGCCGTCATCACCGGTCTGTTCCATCTCTTCGAGGATTGCCCGCAAATCGGCGATCTGCTCCGGGCTGGCGCGCTGCGCCGCCAAGGCCCCGGCTGTCGGTTCGATCGCGCGGCGCAGCTCGAACAGGGAACGTGCCTCCTCTGCTGTCGTTCTCGAGCCGAAGCGCCACAAGAGCACATCGGGATCGAGGAAGTTCCAATACTTGCGCGGGCGCACCCTGGTCCCGGTCCGGGGGCGCATTTCCACCATGCCCTTGCCAGCCAGAACCTTGACGACTTCACGCAGGCCCGTGCGGCTCGCGCCATAGGAGGCGCTCCAATCGTCGCCATTCGGCAACTGGTCGCCGGGAATCAGTTCGCCACGCACGATGCTGAGGCCGATCTCATTGAGCAGTCTGCCGTGAAGACCGGAATGCGACGAGCCGGCCATGCGCGACGTCATCCGGGACGCCCGAGAGAGAGGGGCTGAATTCTTCATACTATTCCCATTATTCATATGATTGTCACGTCCCCGCCCTAGTGAGCACATCGTTGAACTCTCCACCAGAGCGATCGACGAACCACAGCGCAGATAGCACCCGAAGAGCCACAAAACCTCGTGTCTTGCCATCGCCGGCGATTGCCAGCGTCGTTGGTCGATGTCGTGCGCGTCGAGCCGTCGATTACAAACACCAACAGGAACGCGTCAGAAATGTCTTCCAAGATGATCGATCACGCCAGCAAAGCCGCCCTCAAGGGGACGGCCTGTCTTCCGAAAACCATAGCCTCCTGCATCGTTCTGTCCAGCGCGCTCGCCATGACATCGGTGCCGGCGTTTGCCGTCGAACCCTGGATCATGGTCGAGAAGACGACCTTCACCGGCGACGCGATATCCGCGAAGCAACAGGGCGTGACGACGGACGGCACGAACTGGTATTTCTCCGGCACCAATATTCTCGAGCGCACTGACAGGAACTATAACCCGTCCCTGACTGTCTCGCCCGCCATTCCCGATGTCCTCAAGCTTCCGTCCCAATATTCCGATATCGGGCTGAACCACATCGGCGACATCGATTATGCCGACGGGCTTCTCTATATTTCGCTGGACTCGAGCCAGCGCGACCCAGTCACCGGGGGCAAATACGAAAACCCGGTTTTCGCGGTGTATCGCGCGAGTGACCTGAGCTTCACCGGTCAGGCATTTTCGCTCAATCCGCCCCATGGCATCCATGATATTGCCAGCTGGGTGGCCGTCGATGCCAAGAACGGCCTCGGCTACGGCATGGCCTATGAGAACGCGACGGAGATAGCGGTCTACAATCTGTCGGATTGGAGCTTCAAGGAATACATCCCGCTGACGCACACCATCGACCAGGCACAGGGCGGCAAGCTTCTGGACGGCTGGATGTATTTTTCGACCGACAATGACCAGAAGATCATCTACCGGGCGAACCTCAAAACCGGCGAAGTCGAGAATCTGGGCAATCTGAACATCGGCCGCGAACAGGAAGTCGAAGGGCTTTCCTTCAACCAGACGAAGGACGGTTGGTCGATGTACATCCTCAATCGGGAAGCGCTGGAGAGTGACCCCACCGTGGAGGCGGTCGGTTTCTATCGCTATCTGCGTCCCTATGGAAACGCGCTTTCCGGCGAGATCCACACCGACATCAGCGGCGCTCTGGTGGAGGACAGCCGCTTCGCGCGGGATGCCGCCAGCAGCCGAATTCGCTCCGCCTTCGATGCGGTCTCCGCACCGGTCCTGACAACCGCCAGCATCGATGCCGGCGGCGTGCATGCCGCGCCCGCCAATGCCGATGGCATCGTGATCTGGAGCCAGGCGCTGGCAATGACGGGCGATACGAACGGTTCCGGCGATGCCGCGGCCTTCGGCCGCAACACGACAGGGTTCATCGGTGGCGCCGACGCACCGGTTGGAAGCTGGCGGCTTGGCGTGCTCGGCGGTTACAGCCATTCGAGGTTCGATGTCACCGACCGGGCTTCATCCGGTTCGAGCGACAACTACAATCTCGGCGTCTATGCCGGCACGCAACTGGGACAGTTCGGTTTCCGCGCCGGCGCGATCTATGGCTGGCATGACATCGAGACCAGGCGCAGCGTGGTCTTTCCTGCCTTCAGCGAACAGGTCTCCGCCGACTACAATGCCACGACGGCGCAAGCTTTCAGCGAACTGGCCTACCGGTTCGACATCGGCCACAATGCCTTCGAACCCTTCGCCAACCTCGCCTATGTCCATCTGAACACCGATGGTTTCGCCGAAACCGGCGGCGCGACTTCGGCGCTGACGGCACAGAAGGCGACGACCGAAAACACCTTCTCGACATTTGGCGTTCGCGCTTCGACCCAGTTCGACACGGGGGTGACCGGGGCCGCCCTGCACGGCATGCTGGGCTGGCAGCACGCCTACGGCAACGTCGGCCCGACCTCCGATCTGGCCTTCAACACCGGAGCATCCTTCACCATTTCGGGCGTGCCGATCGCCAGGGATGCCCTGGCCGTCGAAGCCGGGTTCGACGTTCTCCTGTCGTCCAATGCCAAACTCGGCGCATCCTATTCCGGCCAGATCGCCAAGGGCGCCCAGGGACATGCCGTCAAGGTCAGCTTCGATCTGAAGCTATAGGGCCGACACTGTCGCGTATCGCGCCGATCACGGTGACGGCCGACGCCGCCCCCGGGTCGACGTGCCCGAGTGATCGCTCGCCGAGCCGCGAGGAGCGGCCCTTGGCGGCGATCATGTCCTTGGTTGCTTCCGCGCCGCGCCCGGCGGCGGCAAGGGCCGCTTCGAGGCTCTGAGCCAAGTTCTTGCCGGCAAGATTGGCCGCGGCCGCTGCTTCGGCCGCCGGCTGCCAGGCATCGACCATCGTCTTCTCGCCAGGTTCCGCCTTGCCGCGATCCTTGATGCCTTGCGCCATTGCCTGGAACAGGGTGATGAAGTCCGCCTCCGCCAGCGTCGCCTTGCCCTTGGCGGCGGCGGCGGCGCGCATGAAGGCCGTTGCATAAAGCGGACCCGAGGAAGCGCCGACGGCATTCAGGAACGATTTCGCCGCCGTGTTGAGCAGCGCCGTCGGCTCGATCGAGGCAAGGTCGAGTGGCGCCAGCGCATCGCGCACGGCGTTGAAGCCGAGCGCCATGGCAATGCCGTGGTCGGCGTCGCCAATGACCCCGTCAAGCTGGCAGAGCCTGTCCCTGTCGGCCTCGATCGCCACCGCGATCGTATCGAACATTCTTTTCAAGTCGGCGGCATCGATGGTCACGGGAACGCTCCTTCGTCAGCCGGCACGGAACATGGCGCAGTCGCAGGGGTGGTCGAGCATGATCTGCAGCTCCTCGTCGAGATAAAAAAGCGTCACCGAGGCGCCGGCCATTTCCAGCGAGGTGCAGTAGTTGCCGACCCAGGTCGCGTGGATCGAAACGCCGATGTCGTCGAGCCGCTGCTTGACCCGGCGGTTCATGATGTAGAGTTCCATCAGCGGCGTCGAGCCGAGCGAGTTGACCAGCACCGCGACCTTGTCGCCGCGCTTCGGCGCCATCTCGGCGAAAATCCTGTCCAGCATCTCGTCGGTGATTTCGTCGGCGCTCCCAAGCTTGCCGCGAGCGATGCCGGGTTCGCCATGGATGCCCATGCCGATCTCCATTTCGTCGGCGCCGATCTCGAAATTCGGCCGCCTTGTCTGCGGCAGCGAGCAGGGTGACAGTGCCACGCCCATGGTGAAGGTGTGGTCGTTGGCCTTGCGCGCGATGCGCTCGACCTCGTCCAGGGAGAGCATGAGGTCGCAGGCGGCGCCGGCCGCCTTGAAGATAAAGAAATTGCCGGCGACGCCGCGGCGCTTCTGCCGCTGGTCGCGCGGCGCCGAGGCGACGTCATCGGTGGTCAGCACCGTGCGCACCTCGATGTCGTCCATCGCGGCCATCTCGGCCGCCATGTCGAAATTCATCACATCGCCGGCATAGTTGCCGTACATGAATAGCACGCCGGCGCCACCGCTCACCGCCTTGGCGCATTCCAGGATCGGATCGGGTGGCGGCGAGGCAAAGACGTTTCCGATGGCCGCCGCGTCCGCCAGTCCCTTGCCGACAAAGCCTAGAAAGGTCGGTTCGTGGCCGGAGCCGCCGCCGATGACCAGCCCGACCTTGCCGGGCCGCGGCCCGTCGCGGGCGATGATCGAGCGCGGGCTGCCGTCCGCGCTCATGAGGTGGCGAGGATGCGCGGCGAGGATCCCTTCGAGCATCTCGTCGACGGCGCGGTTGCCGTCATTGATGATCTTCTTGGTCTGCACCGGCATCCTCCCCGAACTCGGTATTTTCGCAAATACTACCGGGTGTTATCGCGATTTCCACCCGGCCGGGAAGATTTCATGCCGCGATCTTTTCCCGGGCGGCGAGAATCTGCACGCAGGCGTTGGCCGCTTCCTTGCCCTTGATCGTGAAGTGCTCGAAGAAGAAGCGGTGATGCTCGGCGCTGTCGTGAAAATTGTGCGGCGTCAGCACCGCAGAAAGCACCGGCACACCGGTCGACAGTTGCACGTTCATCATGCCGTCGATGACGGCGCCGGCGACGAACTCATGCCGGTAGATGCCACCATTGACGACGAAGGCCGTGCCGAGGATCGCGGCATAGCGGCCGGTCTCAGCCAAGGTCTTGGCGTGCAGCGGGATTTCGTAGGCGCCGGGCACATCGAAGACATCGACGGCGAAGCGGTCGCCTCCTAGTTCGGCGAGTTCCGTTTCGAAAGCCCTTACGCACTGGTCGACGATATCGGCATGCCAGCGCGCTCGAATGACGGCGATGCGGGTTGTTTCATAGTCTTTGTGGGAATGCTGATTCATGGGTCCATCCTTCCGTTTCGAACCAGAATCAGGACGCACGACACGGAATCCGGCCCGCCGATGCGGTCCGTCTTCCGTTTCGTCCTCTTTCATCCGGACTCTAACCGTCGGCTCCGGATTCACACCGGATCTGCTGACCTTTCCAAACTGGAAAGCGCTCGCGGGCTTGGGTTTGAGACCCTTACCGCCGGTGGGGACTTTCACCCCGCCCTGAGAACATTAACGGGCTTTTGTATGGAGGGGCGGGGGTGTCACTGTCAACCGGGCGAAAGGCCGGTGGCCAATCACGTTCCGTCGACTGGAGCAATCACGTAAAAGAAGCGATCTGTCGCGTGCGCCACGCTGCCGCCGCTGCGGCAACCAGCATCAGCAGTGCCGCAACCATCGCGCAGACCGCAAAGCCGAAGCTGGAATAGAGCGGCCCGAAACCGGTGGTGCCGACAAAGACCGCCAGATAGGTTACCGAGCTGTTCAGGCCCATGATCGTGCCACGCCGTGAGGGATCGAGCGCCGAAAGGCTCATCACCAGGACATTCAGTCCGAAATGATTGGCAAGCCCCCAAACCGCCACCATGGCGAGCGTCAGGCCGAAACTGTGGCTGCTCGCGGCGATCGCGACATAGACGATGGCGACTAGAAGATAGGCGAATGGCATGACGCGGCGTGCGCCCAGGCGATCGATCACCCCGTCGAGGAGAGCAGCCGTGCCGAAGCCGATGCCATAGGCAAGGGCTGCCCATCCATTGGCGCTCACCGGTTTGCCAAGTCCGCTGTGCAGGTGGTCGCCGAGATAGCCATAGACACCGTAGAAGGCGGTCATGAAGGCGGCGCAGGCGATGAGAAGCGGCACGATGCCGGGAATGCCGAGCGCCGCCAGCGGCGTCGGGGCCGGGCCGCTCTTCCTGATGTCGCTCAGCGAGGTCATGGTGAGACTGGTCAGCGCCAGCATTGCCAGTACCGCGACGGCCGCGAAGACGGCGCGCCAGTGCACGAGATCGGCAAGCACGGCCGAGAGCGAAACACCGGCCACCATGCTGAGCGTCCATCCGGTCAGCACGACGCCGATGGTCCCGCTTTCGCGGCCGGGCGGCGCGATCGCCGCCGAACTCGCATAGATCGCCGGCATGGCGACGCCGGCGGCAATACCTGCGACCAGCTGGGCCGCGACCAGCACGGCCAGTATCGGTGCGGCCGCGCTGGCAACCAGGGCCATGGCCAGCAACAGCAATGCCCCCTGCAGCATCCGGCGGGCGCCGAGCCGGTCGATATAGCGGGCCAGGAACAGGGCACTTGCCGAGGTCCCGAGCCCAAAGGCGGCCGCCGCGATCATCACGGTCGGGACGCTGCTCGCGAAGGACGACGCCACGGCCGGGGCTATCGGGCCCAGGACCAGCGAATTCGAGCCGATCACGGCGATGCATCCGGTCAACAGATAGGCGAGGGCCGGGATCGGCGGCCTGGCATCCGTTGGCAGGGCTGTTACTTGATTGCTGTTCGACATATGGCCATAATGGCCGTATTAAATTCTGTGGCAATCAGGATTGTCGATATGGATGAAGAAACAGATACCATTCCGCGGAACACGCCGGCGCCCCGCGATGTCGACGCAATTGACAGAAAGATATTAGGCGTTCTCGTCGACGATGCCACCGTCAGCTATGCGGAACTCGGCGATCGGGTCGGGCTTTCGCCGCCAGCCGCGCATGAGCGGGTGAAGCGTCTTCGGCGCAGCGGCGCCATTCGCGGCACAGCCGCGATCATCGACCCCAAGGCGGTGAAGAAGCCGCTGCTGGCCTTCGTGCATATCGACACCAGGGGCTGGGGCAAGACCCCGGAGTTGATGGCGGTTTCGCAATATCCGGAAGTCGAGGAGATCCACACCGTCGCCGGCGACACCTGCATGTTGCTGAAGGTCCGCACCGAAGACACGCGGGCGCTGGAAGGCCTGCTCGCTCGCCTCTACGAAACGCCCGGCGTCACCTCGACCCGCAGCTATGTGGTGCTGTCGACCTATCTCGAGCGCCCGGTGCAGCCCGGCGTCACCACGCAATGGCCAACGCCCAACCACATGAGCAAGCCGCTGTACTAGCCGGCATGGGCTATGCCCGTTCGGGGAACATCGCCTTCAGGCCCTCGCGCGATGCCTTGGCTATGCCGCGTTCGGTGATCAAGCCAGTCACCAGCCGCGCCGGGGTCACGTCGAAGGCCGGATTGGCCGCGGGCGTCGCTTCGGGCGAGATGCGCACCTGGGCGATCTCGCCGCTGGCGGTCTTGCCCCATACCAGCGAGACCTCGTCGGCCGAGCGCTGCTCGATCGGGATTTCCTTGAGCCCATCATGCACCGTCCAGTCGATGGTGGGCGAGGGCAGCGCGACATAGAACGGCACGTCATTGTCGGCGGCGGCGAGCGCCTTCAGATAGGTGCCGATCTTGTTGCAGACATCGCCGTCGGCGGTGGTCCGGTCGGTGCCGACGATGACCATGTCGATCGCCCCGCGCTGCATCAGATGGCCGCCGGCATTGTCGACGATCAGAGTGTGCGGCACGCCGTGGCCTGCCATCTCCCACGCGGTCAGCTGGGCGCCCTGGTTGCGCGGTCGGGTCTCGTCAACATAGACGTGGACCGGAATGCCGGCTTCGGTTGCCAGATAGATCGGCGCGGTGGCGGTGCCGTAATCGACGGTGGCCAGCCAGCCGGCATTGCAATGTGTCAGGATGTTGACCGTCTCACCCGGCTGCTTGCGCGCCGCGATCGCCTTGATGACGGCAAGACCGTTCTCGCCGATGGCGCGGTTCAGACCGACATCCTCGTCGGCGATCTCACCAACGCGCCGATAGGCGGCTTCGGCGCGTTGTTCTTTTGGCAGCGGCTTGAGGAAGCGCCGCATCTCATCGAGCGCCCAACGCAAATTGATCGCCGTCGGGCGCGTCTCGTGCAGCGTTTCCCAAACGGCATCGAGCGCTTCGTCGGATGGGTCGTCGGCCATCTGCAGGGCGACACCGTAGGCGGCGGTGACGCCGATCAGCGGCGCGCCGCGCACCCACATGTCGCGGATGGCGGTGGCGATGCCGGAAACCGTGCCGATCGTCTCGACGCGGAAATCATGCGGCAGCCAACGCTGGTCGATAATGTCAACCGAACGTCCGTCGTCGCTCAGCCAGATGGTGCGATAGTGGCGCTCGCCGACGTTCAAATGCTGCTCTCCTGTTCGATCAGCGCGGCCAGATTGTTGACCTCGTCGATGCTGTGTATCCGCCGCCGGTTGACGGCGATGTGACGGCCGAATTTGAGCGCCTTCGCCTCGCAGGAGGCGCGCAGATCCTCGTCGGCAATGGTCTCGAAATCGGCATTGTGGGCAAGGCCGAGGATGCGCCTGTGCACCTCGATGCCGGCAAAGCCGAGAAGATCGGTCCAGATCTGGTGCAGAACGTGATCGAGCGCCTGCTCCGCGGCGAGTATGTCGCCCTGATCCTCGAACAGGCTTCCCTGATAGAGCATTCCGGTGCGCTCGGTGCGCCACAGATGCGAGAACTCGGCGCGGAACACCGCCCATGTCTGTGCGGTGACCCCGAGCAGATAGGTGCGCATGGCGTCGCGCTTGCCTTTCTGCTCATGTCCGCGCTGCGAGAAGAAGGACATCCAGAAATTGGCGAGCAGCATGCCGACATCGAAGGCCATCGGCCCGTAGAAGGCGAACTCCGGATCGATCATCCGGGTCTCTGTGTCGGTGACCATGATCGAGCCGGAATGCAGGTCGCCATGCAGCAGCGTCTCGGCATTGGCGGCGAAGATGTGCTTCAGCCGTTGCGCCTCCACCTTGAGGTCGCGGTCGGCACGCAGGTCCGCGACCAGACCGTCGAGTTGCGGCGAGGTATGCCGGTTCAACTTCGCGTCGAAATAGGGATCGGAGAACACCAGGTTCTCGGTGATGTCGCAGAGGTCGACATTGTCGGCGAACAGCGCCAGATCGGCCTTGCGATCCCTGGTCACCATCGACAGGTCGGACCCGCGGAACAGCGTACGGGCCATGAACAGGCCGATATCCCTGGCAATGTTGGGCAACTGGCGCCCGTCGATCAGCGCGCGCCTGAGAATGGTATGTGGTGGCGCCAGATACTCCATGATGATCAGCGCCTGGCCTTCATCGAAATGATAGATCGCCGGCACCGAGCCCGGCGCGCGCGCCTCCTGACGGGTCAGCGCGTGATACTCGAAGAAGGATCGCTTCAGCGGTAGCGGCCAGCTGTCGCCGACCAGCCGGACATAGGGCAGGGCCTGCTTGACGATGGCGCCGCCGCCGGCACCCTCGACGATGAACACCAGGTTCAGATTGCCGTCGCCGACTTCGCGGACCTTCCATCGTGTCGTGTCCTTGCCGATCTTCGCGCACAGCGCCTCGTTCGTGCCGAGGCGCGTTGCAAGCGTCTCCACCGACAATGCTTCGAACGGCAATTTCCCAGTCATTCGTCTCCCTCCCGCCTGTGCGCTCCGATCATAAGGGAGCCTTAGCGGCGGGGCCAAGCTAGGAACCTGTCTGGCAATTGTCAATCGTGTTGACAATTGCCGATATTGACCATAGCGTCGAGGTCAGGGAGGAACGCATGGTCGGCAATGCCGTGTTCCGCGTAGAGGGACTGAGGAAATCCTTTGGCCGCAACGAGGTGCTTGGCGGCATCTCGCTCGAGCTGCATGCCGGCGAAGTGACCGTGCTGATGGGCGCCAACGGCGCTGGTAAATCCACCCTCGTCAAGATCATCAGCGGCGTCTACGAGCGTGGCGGCGGCACCATGACGCTTGCCGGGCAGGAGTTCGCGCCGAACACGCCGGCCGAAGCGATCCGCTCCGGCGTCGTCACCGTGCATCAGAACATCAATGACGGTGTCGTGGCCGACCTCGATGTCGCCACCAACCTGACGCTCGACAGGCTGAGCGGCAAGGGCGCGCCGACCCTGTTCAATCCGGCCCGGGTGCGCCGCGAGGCCAAGGCCGTCGCCGACCGCATGGGGTTGGCCATCGATCTCAAGGCCCGCGTCAACGACCTTTCGCTGGCCGATCGCCAGATGGTGGCGATCGCACGCGCCTTGGCGCACCAGCCGAAGGTGCTGATCCTCGACGAGCCGACTTCCTCGCTCTCCAGCGCCGAAGCCGACCGGTTGTTCGCCCTGGTCGACAGGCTGCGCGAGCAGGGCGTGGCGATCCTCTATATCTCGCACCGCATGTCCGACATCAGGCGGCTTGCCGATCGCATCGTCTCCATGCGTGACGGCATCGTTTCAGGTGCCTTTGACACCAAGCCGCTCGATTATGAAGGCGCGGTCAATGCCATGCTCGGCCGCAAGATCCATCTCGACCAGATCGTTGCCAGAAGTTCCGCCAAGCCGGTCCTGACCGTTGAAGGCCTGCGCATCGCGCAGGGCGCCAGGCCGATCTCGCTGACGCTTGGCGATGGCGAGGTCGTCGCCATCACCGGCCTCGTCGGTGTCGGCAAGACCGCTTTTGCCGAAACGCTGTTCGGTGTGCGCAAGCCGCTGTCGGGTACGATGGCGATGAATGGCAGGCCCTACGCGCCGCGATCCGCCGGCGATGCGATCGCGGCCGGCGTGTTCCTCGTCGCAAAGGACCGCGCCACCAGCGGCATTGTCGGCGGCTTCAACATCGAGCGTAATGTCAGCCTGCCGTTCCTGAAGCGGATGTCGAACATGGGCGTGCTCAAGCGTCGGCTCGAACGCGCGACCGCGCGCCGGCAGATCGAGGAACTCAGCATCGTCTGCCGCTCCGAGAAGGACGAAATGTCGGCATTGTCGGGCGGCAACCAGCAGAAGGTGATGGTCGCCCGCTGGATGGCGCAGGACGCCGCGCTGTTCATGCTCGACGAGCCTTTTCAGGGCGTCGATATCTCGGCCAGGCGCGACATCGCCGCCAAGCTCAGGGCAAGCGCCCATGGCCGCGCGACGCTTTTGTTCGTCACCGAACTCGACGAGGCGCTGGAGACGGCCGACCGCATCCTGGTGATGTCGGAACACACGATCGTCGGCGAACACCGCAACGCCGAAGTCGATCTCGATCGCCTGCTGGCCGAGGTCGCCGGCGGGCCGTTGCACAGCGCTGCCTGAGCGTGGCGGTCGATGGAATTGGAATGGAGAGACCATGGGTTCGAGTTGGCTAAAGTGGGCAGCGGCGCCGGGGTGCGCTGAATGATGCTGCGCGACCACGCAATCCGCTACGGGTTCATCGTCCTGCTGGTCGGACTCGTCGCTTATTTCGCGATCGCGGCCGACGGTTTCGTCTCGCCGCAAAGTGCCGTCTTCATCTTCCAGTCCGTCGCCATCACCGGCGTGCTGGCGCTCGGCGTCACCGCCACGCTGGTTGTCGGCGGCTTCGACCTGTCGATCGGCTCGGTCGCCACATCGGCCATGATGGCGGCTGCCTATGTCATGGTGGTGCTGGAGCAGAATGCCGTCGTCGCCGTGGTCGTCTGCCTGCTCATCGGTGCCATTGTCGGCCTGATCAATGGCTGGCTGATCGTCTATATGCGCGTGCCGGACCTGCTCGCCACGCTCGGCATGATGTTCCTGCTTGTCGGCTTGCAGCGCATCCCGACCGAGGGCCGCTCCATCGCCACCGGCATGACCATGCCCGACGGTTCGGTCGCCAACGGCAAATTCTCCGACGCCTTCCTTGCGCTCGGCCGCCACCGCTTCGATTTCTTCATCCCGAACCTCATTCCGGTGTCGGTGGTCGTATTGCTGGTGCTTGCCGTGCTGATCTGGTTCTTCCTTGAATACACGCGCTTCGGGCGGATGATGTATGCGGTCGGCAGCAATGAGCGCGCCGCTGAACTCGCCGGCGCGCCTGTCAAGGCATACAAGATCTGGGCCTACGTTATTTCAGGAGTTTTTGCCTCGATCGGCGGCATTTTGCTCGCTGCCCGGCTTGGACGCGGCGATATCGCCTCGGGTAATAATTTGCTGCTCGATGCTGTCGCCGCGGCGCTGATCGGCTACGCGGTGCTTGGCGCCGCCAAGCCGAACGCCTTCGGCACCGCCGTCGGCGCGCTGTTCGTCGGCATCCTGCTGCAAGGCCTGACGATGATGAACGCGCCTTACTACACGCAGGATTTCGTCAAGGGCGTGGTTCTGGTCGTCGCCCTTGTCTTCACCTTTGCCTTGTCGGGCAGGGGCCGGAGATAATTTCGGCCGGATAGGTTTTTGGGCTCAACAAGAGTGGAGGAAAACAAGGTGAACATCACAAGAAGACTTCTGGGGAAGGTGGCGCTCGGGCTGGCCGGGGCAACCATGCTGATGCAGTTTCCCGCGCTGGCCGCGGACAAGCCGGCGCCGTTCGACAAGCCCGGCGTCAAGATCGCGCTGGTGCGCTATCTCTCGACTGGTGACTTCTTCCAGGCCTATCTCTCGGGCGTCGAGGCGCAGTCGAAGGCGCTCGGCATCGATCTGCGCGTGCTCGACAGCCGCCAGGACGCCGCCCTCCAGTCCGACATGGTCGACCAGGCGATCGCGCTCGGCGTACAGGGCATCATCATCCAGCACGGCCTGACGGAATCGATGAAGGACGCCGCCCAGCGCGCTGTCGACGCCGGCATCAAGGTGGTGGCTTTCGACGTCAATGTCGAAAACCCCAAGATCCCGCAGATCGAACAGTCGGACAAAGACCTTGCCCGCCTCGCGCTCGAGCAGGCGGTCAAGGACAATGGCGAAAGCTGGAATGCCGGCTATGTCTATGTCGCCGGCATCGCGCCGCTCGACCGCCGCAACGAGACCTGGGTCGACGTGAAGAAGAAGTATGCGGGCATCAAGGAAGTGGCCATGTTCGGCACGCTCGACAACCCGATCGCCAACTCCGTCGCCAACCAGGCGCGTTCGGTGCTGTCGGCTCATCCCGACATCAAGGTGATGTTCGCCCCCTATGACGAATTCGCCAAGGGCGTGAAGATCGCCGTCGACGAAGCCGGCTTGAACAAGGGCATCAAGATCTATTCGGCCGATATCTCGACTTCGGATATCGCGGCGATGCGCGAGCCCGACAGCGCCTGGGCAGCGACCGCGGCGACCAACCCGGCCGTTGTCGGCCAGGTCTCGGTGCGCGCTCTGGCACAGCTGCTCGCTGGTGAGGACCCCGGCCACAACGTCATTGTGCCGCCGACGCTGATCACCCAGAAGGAACTGATCGACAAGGACATCAAGAACATGGAAGACCTGTCGGCCAAGCTGCCGCAGTTCGCCCATGCCGATGTCGCCATGCCGGCCTGGATGCCGAATCCGAACGCGAAGTAAGGATCGTCACGACAGATATGAAAAGGGCGGCCGTGAGCCGCCCTTTTTTGTTGTCAGCCGAAAATGCCTACCGCAGCGCCGCCGCGATGTTGCCGCCGTCGACAGTCGTCACGTCAGCGGTGGTGCGTTCGGCCAGCGCGTGATGCAGGAAGGCCTGAGCCACGTCCTGTGCGGTCACTTCCTGGCCGAGCAGATTGCCGGACATGTACTCCTTCTCCGAGACGCCGCGCGCGCCGGAGCGGCTGGCGATCATGGCGTCGGTCAGAAGGCCGGACCGGATGCGATCGGCGTTGACGGCGTTGGAGCGGATGCCATGGGCGCCGTAGTCGAGCGCATATTGCCTGGACAGGAACAAAGTCGCCGCCTTCGGTACGCCATAGGCGCCGAATTTCGGACCGGGGTTCACCGCCTGCTTGGAGGTGTTGAACAAAAGCACCCCGCCTGTGCCCTGTTCGAGCATGATACGCACGGCGTTCTGCGCCGCCGACTGGTGGGCGAAGAAATTGAGCTCGAAGCTCTTGCGCAGAAGCGCATCATCGAGTTCGCCGATCCGGCCTTCCCAGGCAGCCCCCGCATTGGAGACCAGGATGTCGACGCCGCCGAAGACGGCAACCGCTTTGTCGAAGGCGGCACGCACCTGGGCCGGATCGGTGATGTCGGCGGCGACGCCGATCGAATTGTTACCGGCCTTCTTTGCGGCATCAACAGCCTTGTCGGCATCGAGATCGACAACGACGGCATGGGCGCCATTGTCGGCGAACAGTTTTGCCGTTGCCGCCCCGATCGCGCCGGCGCCGCCGGTGATCAGGACCACTTGGCCAGTCAGCGGCTTCGGCTTGTTGGAGGCAAGCTTGGCCTGTTCGAGCGACCAGTATTCCAGCGGGAAGAGGTCAGCCTTGGACAGCGGATGGAACCGTCCGACCGCTTCCGCGCCGCGCACCGCCTCGATCCACATTTCGCCGACGTCGGAGGCGATTTTGGCATCCTTCAGCGTACGGCCATGGCCGAACATGCCGAGGCCCGGCACCAGCGTCAGCCGCGGCATCGGGTCGAGCATGATGCGCTTGACGTCGTCGAGCGCGTCATTGGTCTCGAAATAGGCGCGATAATCGTTGGCGAAGGCGTCGACATGGCTCTTGATGATGGCCTTATAGTCGCCCGCCTTGTCGGCATCGGGCGCCGGCACCGCCATCGGGCCTGTCTTGATACGGATCGACAGATCCGGTGTCGACACGCCGCGTCCGGCATAGTCGGCGATCGCGGCCGAGTTGATGAAATCGACGATCGCGTCGGAGGTGCGAAAGTCGGAGATCATGCGGTCGAAGCGGCCTTCGCCGCGCGACACCGCGACGGCGCCGCGCAGCATCGGAGCGATGGAGGCCGGCGTCGCGAGCCTTGCCGGCAGCGCGGCCTTTGCCGCCTTCGGCTTGGCGTGCCTGGCCACATAGTCCTCGGCGACGTTCACATAGTGGATCATCCGGTCATAGGCCTGTTTGGCATCGTCGCCGAAGGTGAAGATGCCGTGCTTGTCGAGGATCAGCCCTTCAACGGTCGGGTCGGCATCGAAAACGTCGGCCGCCGCCTTGGCAAGGTCGAAGCCTGGCATGATGTAGGGCACGTAGCCCATCTTGCTGCCAAAGACCGTCTTCACCAGCGGCTTCGAATCTTCCTGGTCGACGATGGCCAGGATCGCGGTCGAATGGGTGTGGTCGACGAATTTGTGCGGCAGGAAGGCATGCAGCAACGTTTCGACCGAGGGATTGGGCGAAGAGGGATCGATCAGGTTCGCCCGCTGCAGCGCCACCATGTCCTCGTCGGAGAGCTTGTCCAGCGCGCGCGCCTTGAGCAGGGCGCCCATCTTGACCGCCGGCAGGCCTTGCGGCTCGATGACGGCCATGTCCCAGCCGCTGCCCTTGACGCAGAGCACGTCCCATTCATCGCCGACGAGGTCGGTTGCCTTGATCTTGCAGGAGGTGTTGCCGCCGCCATGCAGGACGAGCTGCGGCACGCCGCCCAGCAGCCGCGTGGTGTAGACGCGCAAGGCCAGGTCGCGGCCGACGCCCTTCTTGGCATAGTCGGCGACAAGTTTCTCCGCCGCTTCGTCGTTCCATAGGTTCTTCATGTTCGCTTCGTCCAGTTGCTGTCTTGGGTGGTGAAACAGGATGCCGCGACGCCTTGATGACAATGCGCCGGCGAAAGGTTGCTGGTTCAGGATGCCTTTTGGGTTGCCGCTCCGGCATGATCGAGCAGCCGCTGCGCCATATGCGCGCCGACCACCAGATGCGTGCAGAGCCCGCCGGCGATCGCCGCGAGCAGCGGTTCGAACTTGCTGTCCTCCTGCACCACCATCAGGCGTTTTTCGATGGCGCGCAGCGAGGCAAGCTCGGCGGAGATCACCCGGCGGTTGTAGCTGCAGTCGAGCACCTTGCCCTCGGCGTCGATGATCTGCCCGGCAATGACGCCCGCGGCACCTCGGCTGCGCAGCTCCGCCATCTCGCCCGATGTCAGCGCGCCGCACTTGACCAGATGGCTCTCTGCGTCGACCGCGCCGACCGAGTAGAGTGCGAGATCGCAGTCCTTGATTCCCGACAACTGCTCGCGGATCACCGGTTCGTCCCGCAGCGCGCGCGCCAGCTCTTCCGTCGACAGCACCAGCGGCGCATAGAAGTTCAACCCCTTGGCGTTGAGCCGGCGTGCGATTTCCATGGTGCACTGGTCGGGCCGATAGGAGTAGGGTGCGCCGAGGTTGCCGCAAAGCTGCACCACCGTGACCTCCTGCAGGTCGGCATAGGACATGATGTCGGCGATCATGTAGACGGTGCGGCCCCAGGCGACGCCGATGCGGTCACCCTTCTTGACCAGTTCCAGAAAGACGCTCGCCGCCAGCACGGCGATATCAGTCGAAGGGTCGGGGATGTGGCCGTTCTCCGGCGCGATCCAGACCGCGTCGAGGCCCAGCGCGTCCTCGAGCTTGCGCGCCATCACATCGTCGGTGAACAGCTGCGTCGAGGTCGAGATGTTGACGATGCCGGTCTCGCGCGCCTTGCGCAGATACATGGCCACCGAAGCACGGGAAATGTTAAGCTGGCTCGCAACCTGGTCCTGCCGCAGGCCATGCGCATAGTAGAGCCAGGCGGCCTTGTGAATGAGCTGTTCTGCCGGTCGGATCGCCATGCCGTCTCCTCGGCTGACATTAGTCACGGCTCTCGACAAAAGTCAAATTCGGATGCGGGGACACGATCGTCTCTCGGCAAGGTGCATCCGGGATCGCCGTTCTACAAAGCCTGCATAGCATAGCATTTTCGGCCCTCCGGGGGGATGGCCTGACAAGAGTCCTGGGGTTAGAAAGCTCGAAAAGAACTTTGGGGAGACCGGGATGGGCAATCGCTACGAACAGGATCTTGACAGGAACGCGGCCAACCACCAGCCGCTGACGCCGCTTACCTATCTGGAGCGGGCCGCAAAGACCTATCCTGATCATGCCGCCATCATCCATGGCTGCCAGCGCACCTCCTATCGTGATTTCTGGCGTCGCTCGCTGAAGCTTGCCTCGGCGCTTCAGAAGCGCGGCATCGGCAAGGGCGACACGGTCACCGTCATGCTGTCCAACACGCCGCCAATGCTGGAGGCGCATTTCGGCGTGCCGATGACCAGGGCGGTGCTGCATTCGCTCAACACTCGCCTCGACGCCGCGGTCATCGCCTTCCAGCTCGACCATGCCGAGACCAAGGTGCTGATCGTTGACCGTGAATTCTCAGGTGTCGTCCGGCAGGCGCTTGACCTGGCCAAGGTCAAGCCGCTGGTCATCGACTATGATGATCCCGAATACGCCGCCGACGCGCCCTATCCGAAAGGCGAGCGGATCGGCGCATCAGACTATGAGGATTTTGTCGCTGGCGGCGACGAGGGCTTCGCCTGGTCGATGCCGGACGATGAATGGGACGCCATCTCGCTCAACTACACCTCCGGCACGACGGGCAATCCGAAGGGTGTCGTCTACCACCATCGTGGTGCGGCGCTGATGGCCTACACCAACACGATCCATGCCGGCATGGCCAAGCACGCCGTCTATCTGTGGACGCTGCCGATGTTCCATTGCAACGGCTGGTGCTTTCCTTGGACGCTCGCCGTCCAGGCCGGCACCCATGTCTGCCTGCGCTGGGTGCGGCCGAAGCCGATCTACGATGCCATTGCCGATCATGGCGTCACCCATCTGTGTGGCGCGCCGGTCGTGATGTCGGTGCTGATCAATGCCCGGGATGACGACAAGCGCGAATTCCCGCAGACCGTCACCTTCAACACCGCGGCCGCGCCGCCGCCGGAAGCCGTGCTGTCGGGCATGGCCGATGCCGGCTTTGCCGTCACCCACCTCTACGGCCTGACCGAGACCTATGGTCCGGCAGTGGTCAACGAATGGCACGGTGAATGGGACAGTCTGGCAAAAGGCGAGCGCAGCGCCAAGAAGGCAAGGCAGGGCGTCCGCTACGCAGCCCTCGAAGGCCTGACCGTCATGGATCCCGAGACGATGCAGACGACGCCGGCCGACGGCGAGACGATCGGCGAGGTCATGTTCCGCGGCAACATCGTCATGAAGGGTTATCTGAAGAACCGCAAGGCAAGCGACGAAGCCTTCGCCGGCGGCTGGTTCCACTCGGGTGACCTCGGCGTCATGCATCCCGACGGCTACATCCAGCTCAAGGACCGTTCGAAGGACATCATCATCTCGGGTGGCGAAAACATCTCCTCGATCGAGGTCGAGGACGCACTCTACAAACACCCGGCTGTGGCGTCGTGCGGTGTGGTTGCCCGCGCGGACGACAAATGGGGCGAGGTGCCCGTGGCCTATGTCGAACTGAAGCCCGGCAAGACCGCGACCGAAGCCGAGATCATCGAGCATTGCCGAGCACTGCTTGCCCGCTTCAAGGTGCCGAAAGCGGTGATTTTTGCGGAGATACCGAAGACGTCGACCGGCAAGATCCAGAAGTTCCGGCTGCGGGAGATGGCCAAGGTGGCGTGAGCGCACCGTCATTTTTGCTAGACCTCGACAATTTGCCGCGGACCGGCGACTTCGTCATTCTAGGGTGGAGCAGGAGCGAAGCTCCGTCGCGGAAACCCTAGGATCCATGCCGTGACCTCGCGGCCGTGCTCCAGCGGTTGGGAATGGCTCGCTGCGGGCCTTTTGATGTAACATATTGATCCGCAGCATTTTTTGACCGACGTCATGGAATGGATCCTAGGGTCTGCGCCGCGTCGCTGCGCTCCTTGCTCCGCCTAGGATGACGAACTCATCAGCGACTGCCTCCTATCGCGAGCGCCGGTTGTCGCGTCAGCCTTCTGTCACCATCTGTCACCAATTATACGCGTACGTCGATTTCGCGTTGACATCGCCCTCTCTTCAATTTACGAGTGACGAAAATTAAAATTCGTCACTCGTAAAACGACAGGGACCCATGTCCGAAGCAGCCAACATCATGGCCGATGCCGCCAGGCAGGAGAATGTGACACGCATTCTCGACTGCGCCGAGCGCCTATTCCGGCACTATGGCTACGGCAAGACGAATGTCGCGGACATAGCCCGCGAACTTGGGATGTCGCCGGCCAACATATACCGTTTCTTCGCCTCCAAGGTTGAAATCCACCAAGCCGTTTGCGGCCGGATGCTCGGCGCCAGCTACAAGATGGCCTACGAGATCATGCACCTGCCGATCAGTGCGGAGGAGCGGCTGCGTCGCTACATTCATGCCCAGTACAAGATGACGCTCGAGACCATGCTCGACGAGCAGAAGGTCCATGAAATGGTCATAGTCGCGCTCGAGCGCGACTGGAGCGTCATCGACAAGCACGTCAACAGCATTCACGACCTGTTCGCCGAGGTGATCCGCGAGGGCGTCGAGACCGGCGAGTTCAGGGAGCAGGATCCCGAAGCCGCCTCGCGCTGCTTTGGCGCCGCCACCGTCATTCTCTGCCACCCGCAGATGGTGGCGCAGTGCCTTGCCAAGACCAACCGGGCAATGCCCGACGAACTTATCGATTACGCCATCAGAGCCTTGAAATAGCCGCCGGTCGCCGGTGTCGACAGTTCGCCTCAGTCGGGAGTACCAGATGTCTTTGTCCAATTCCATCATCCGCCGGCTGCCGGTCGCGGGCTTGGTCGTTGCAGGGCTCACGCTTGCCGGCTGCAGCCAGGAAAAGGCCGAGGTCAAGGAGATCATCCGCCCGGTCAAGGTCGTCGAGATTGCCCAGGCGCATGACACTCGCACGCTTTCCTATTCCGGTTCGGTGCGGGCCCGCACCGAAAGCGCGCTGGCTTTCCGCGTCAACGGCAAGATTACCGAGCGCCTTGTCGACATCGGCCAGCACGTGGCGCCGGGCGATGTGCTCGCCCGCATCGATCCCACCGACTACGACCTTTCGGTCAAGAGCGCGCAGGCAGCTCTTGATGCCGCCGAACGGCAGGTCGAGACGACAGAGCTTGCGCGCAAGCGCGCCGAGCAGCTTTTCGCCAAGAATTTCTCGCCGAAATCGCAGCTCGAACAGGCGACGCTGACCTATGACCAGGCGGTCGCCACGCGCGACTCCGCCCGTTCGTCACTTGCACAGGCCAAGAACCAGGTCGGCTATACCGACCTCAAGGCCGACAAGGACGGCATCGTCACGGCGGTGAATGCCGATGTCGGCCAGGTGGTCGGCTCCGGCGCGCCGGTGGTCACCGTCGCGGTCGACGGCGAGAAGGAAGTGCTGATCGCGGTCCCCGAAATGGAGATCGCCGAGTTCAAGCCGGGCAAGCCGGTCAAGGCCGGCTTCTGGTCCGACAACACACTGACGCTCGACGGCAAGGTCCGCGAGGTTGCCGGCAGCGCCGATCCGCAGTCGCGCACCTTCGCCGTCCGCGTCAGCCTGCCCAACGACCAGCGTGTGCTTCTCGGCATGACCGCCAATATCGAGGCTTCGGCGGCCAACGAAAAGCAACTCGTATCGATCCCGCTGAGCGCGTTGGCTGAGAAAGATAACCAGTCGATCGTCTGGACCGTCGATCGTGGCGCCGACACCGTCCACGCCCGTCCGGTGAAGGTTGCCAAGTTCGCCGCCGATGGCGTGCGCGTCGCCGAAGGATTGAATCCCGGCGATATCGTGGTCGCCGCCGGCACACAGTTCATGACCGAGAATCTGAAGGTGAAGCTCGCCGGCGGCATCGAGCAGCAATCCGCCTCGGCCGATGGTGACGACGCCAGCCGACTGCGCTGAGGACAGACAGGTCGGCCGCGCGTTCCCGCGGCCGCAGGTTTCCGGGCGGCGTGCGCCCGAAGGTCGAGACGTCAAGGCCGATGTACCCCCGCATCGACCCTAGCGTCCCACCGCGATGAGTGTCTCTCCGCTCGGAAAGCCTCGCCGCCCGGAAGCCAGTATCGAACGCAACTGATTTCGTTTTCGCGCGCCGCGCTTCTTCGAGGCACCAGGCGCCGGCAAACAGCAAAGTGGACAGCACCGATGACGACCTCCACTGAAGAAAAGCGGCCCTTCAACCTTTCGCGCTGGGCCATCGGCCACCCCTCAATAGCGCGGTTCCTGTTCGGGCTGATCATCATCGCCGGTGCGCTCGGCCTGATGCGCATGGGCCAGAAGGAAGACCCTGACTTCACCTTCCGCGTCATGGTCGTGCAGGCGATCTGGCCGGGCTCGTCGATCCAGGAGATGGAGGACCAGGTCGTCAACAAGATCGAGCGCAAGCTGCAGGAAACGCCGCATCTCGACTTCGTGCGCTCCTTCACCCGCGCCGGCAGCGCCATCATCACGGTGCAGATCAAGGGCGATACCAACGCCGCCGAGGTGACGGATGCCTTCTATCAGGTGCGCAAGAAGGTCGGCGACATATCCGGCGACCTGCCGCAGGGCCTGCTCGGCCCCTATTTCAACGACGAGTTCGGCGACACCTTCATCACGCTGCATTCGATCAGCGGCGATGGCTTCTCCTATCCCGAGCTGAAGAAATTCGCCATCCAGGCGCGCGACATGCTGTTGACCACGCCGGGCGTCGAAAAGGCCGTCATCATCGGCGACCAGCCGGAAAAGCTCTATATCGACGTGTCGTCCAAGGCGCTGGCCGAACGCGGCCTGACGCTGACCGACCTGCAGAATGCGATCAAGGGCCAGAACAATGTCGATCCGGCCGGTGCCGTCGACACCGGCGTCAATTCGGTGCGCATTTCGGTCGAAGGCGACGTCACCAAGGCCGCCGATATCAGGGAACTGCGCCTGCGTGCCGGCGGCCAGGTCACCAGGCTCGGCGACATCGCCACCGTGACCTCGGGGCTCGAAGATCCCTTCCAGCGCAAGTACCGCTTCAACGGCCACGAAAGCGTGCAGCTTGGCGTCGTCATGGCCAAGGGCTTCAAGGTCACCGATGTCGGCAAGGATGTCGAGGCAACCTACAAGCGCTTCGAGGAGGCGCTGCCTTATGGTGTGTCGGTCGACCAGATTTCCGACCAGCCGGGCGTCGTCACGGACGCGGTGGCCGAATTCATGCACGCGCTCGGCGAAGCGTTGCTGATCGTGCTTGTCGTCTCCTTCCTGTCGATCGGCTGGCGTTCGGGCCTTGTCATCGCCATCGCCATTCCGCTGGTGCTCGCAGCCACTTTCGCCATCATGTACGAGCTCGGCATCGACCTGCAGCGCATTTCGCTGGGCGCCCTGATCATCGCGCTCGGCCTGCTTGTCGACGACGCCATGATCGTCGTCGAGATGATGGAGCGAAAGCTGGAGGAGGGCCTGGTCAAGATCGAGGCGGCGAGCTTCGCCTATACATCGACCGCCTTCCCGATGCTGACCGGCACGCTGATCACCACCGCCGGCTTCATTCCGGTCGGCTTCGCCGCCTCCACGGCCGGCGAATATGTGCGCACGTTGTTTTATGTCGTCGGCATCGCGCTGATCGTGTCGTGGTTCGTCGCGGTCTATTTCACGCCGTGGCTCGGCAACATGATCCTCAAGCAGCGCAAGCACGCCGGTACCCATCACGATGCATTCGACACCCGCTTCTACCGCCGGCTTCGCTCTACCGTCGGCTGGGCGGTGCGCCATCGCATCATCGTGCTTGTCATGACGCTGG
Source organism: Mesorhizobium sp. GW821-FHT07A06 (assembly GCF_059419085.1). Lineage (NCBI taxonomy): Bacteria > Pseudomonadati > Pseudomonadota > Alphaproteobacteria > Hyphomicrobiales > Phyllobacteriaceae > Mesorhizobium > Mesorhizobium sp. GW821-FHT07A06. The sequence goes on along the minus strand of NZ_JBWKRC010000020.1, from coordinate 38,799 downwards.
TAACCTTCGCCACCAGCCTGTGGGCGTTCCAGTTCATTCCACAGAACTTTTTCCCGCAATCGTCGCGGCCGGAAATCCTCGTCGACCTCTGGCTGCCGGAAGGCACCAGCATCAAGGAGGTCGAAGCGCAGGCCAAGGCGCTTGAGGCCAAGATGATGGACGACAAGGACAAGCGCTTCATCGCCACCTATATCGGCGAAGGCGCGCCGCGCTTCTTCCTGCCGCTCGACCAACAGCTCAGCAATCCGAATTTCGCCCAGATGCTGGTGATGGCCAATGACGAGCCGGCCCGCGAGCGGCTGATCGTCAAGCTGCGCACGGTTCTGGCCGAGGACTTCCCCTCGATCCGTGCCAAGGTCGACCGTCTGTTCCTCGGGCCGCCAACCGGCTGGCCGGTGCAGATGCGTGTCATGGGCCCGGATCGCCAGGAGGTGCGCCGCATCGCCGACCAGGTGAAGGCGAAGTTCCGCGAGAATCCGTTGCTCGGCGCTGTCCACGACGACTGGCTCGAACCGGTGCCGGCGATGAAGCTGGTGATCGACCAGGACCGTGCCCGTGCGCTCGGCGTCACCTCGCAGCGCATCCGCCAGATGCTGCAGGCAACCATGTCCGGCGCGCCGCTCGACAATTTCCGCGACGGCGAGGAGACGGTGTCCATCGTCGCCCGCGAGCCGGACGCCAGCCGCAGCCTGCTGTCGTCGGTCGACTCGGTCTATATCCCGACCGATTTCGGCGGTTTCGTACCGCTGTCGCAGGTGGCCAAGGTGGTTCCGGTGCTAGAGCAAGGCATCGAGTGGCGCCGCGACCGCCTGCCGACGATCAGCGTACGTGCCACGCTGCCCGACGGCGTGCAGTCCAACGACGTCGTCACCAAGATGTACAAGGACATCCAGGGCCTGCGCGACGGCCTGGCGCCCGGCTACAAGATCGAAATCCAGGGCGGTGCCGAGGATTCAGCCGAAAGCCAGGCTTCGATCGCCGCCAAGGCGCCGATCATGCTGGCCATCATCGTCGTGCTCTTGATGATCCAGCTGCAGAACTTCGGCAAGGCGATGCTGGTGCTGGCCACCGGTCCGCTCGGCATCATCGGTGCGGCCGCGGCCCTTTTGATCAGCGGCGCGCCGTTCGGCTTCGTCGCCATTCTCGGCGTCATCGCGCTGGTCGGTATCATCATGCGCAACTCGATTATCCTGGTCGACCAGATCGACCAGGACATCGCCAGAGGCATGGAGCGCTCGGAGGCCATCATCGGCTCGGCTGTGCGCCGTTTCCGGCCGATTGTGCTGACGGCGATGACGGCGGTGCTGGCGCTGATCCCGATCTCGCGCGCCGTGTTCTGGGGGCCACTCGCCTATGCGATGATGGGCGGCATCGTGGTCGCCACCGTGCTGACCATCCTGGTGCTGCCCGCCGGCTACGCCCTGTTCTTTGGCCGCGAGCCGAAGAAGCGTGGTGTCGACGCCGTCGCAGAAGCATCCGCGACGGAACTGCCGGAAAGGCCGCAACTGGCGCTGGCGGCCGAATAGCGCGGCGCGGATCATCCGTCGTCGCTGATGTCGATGGCGGATGATCCGGCGCGACGGCCGATCCCATCACGCCGATTAAAATGCTCCCTGGCGCCGATTCTGCAAAACAGAATTCCTTCCCAGTGCGGCCAAGCGGTTCCATGCTGAGCGGCACCGGAGCGGTACCGCTCGTCCTTATCAGGGTGTCTTCCCATGGCAGAAAAAAAGCAATTGCGGCTCGGCGCCTTCATGCGTCCCGTCAGTTTGCACACCGGCGCCTGGCGCTATCCGGGCGCCTATCCCGACGCCAACTTTAACTTCGCGCATTTGAAGCGTTTCGCACAGACGCTGGAGGCGGCGAAATTCGACGCTTTCTTCATGGCCGATCATCTGGCCGTGCTGAACATGCCGATCGAGGCGCTTCGGCGCAGCCACACGGTGACCTCGTTCGAGCCGTTCACCTTGCTGTCGGCGCTTGCCGCCGTCACCGATCACATCGGGCTGGTTGCCACCGCATCGACAACCTTTGACGCGCCCTATCACATCGCCCGTCGATTCGCGTCGCTCGACCATATCAGCGGCGGGCGCGCCGGCTGGAACATCGTGACGACGTCCAATCCCGATGCGGCGTTGAATTTCGGGCTGGACGAACATGTCGAGCATGACGAGCGCTATCACCGGGCGCGGGAATTCTACGATGTCGTCACCGGCCTCTGGGACAGCTTTGCCGACGACGCCTTCCTCCGCGATGCCGAAAGCGGCCTCTATTTCGACCCCGCCAAATTGCATGTGCTTGACCATAAGGGCGAACATCTCTCCGTGCGCGGACCGCTCAACATCGCGCGACCGGTACAGGGTTGGCCGGTCATCGTGCAAGCCGGCGCGTCGGAGGCCGGGCGGCAGCTGGCCGCGGAAACGGCGGAAGTCATTTTCGCCGCCCATGGCGATCTCGCGTCGGGCCAACGCTTCTTCGCCGATGTCAAAGCCAGGGCGCAGAAACTTGGCCGTTCCCGCGACGACATCAAGATCCTGCCTGGCGCCTTCGTCATTGTCGGCGACAGTGTCGAGGAAGCGCGGGCCAGGCGGGCGAAGCTCGACAGCCTGGTCCATTACGAGAGCGGCATTGCCTCGTTGTCGATCGCTCTTGGGCATGACGCGTCGGCCTTCGATCCCGACGCCGCTCTGCCGGAAATACCGGAGACCAATGCCTCGAAGAGCAGCCGCGAGCGCGTCATCGAACTGGCTAGGGATGAAAACCTGACGGTGCGCCAGCTGGCCCAGAGACTGGGTGGCTATTCCGGCCTTGCTTTCGTCGGCACGCCGAAAACGATTGCCGACGAGATGGAGGAATGGCTGGTCGCCGAGGGATCGGACGGCTTCAACATCATGTTTCCCTATCTGCCCGCCGGGCTCGACGACTTCGTCGAGAAGGTGGTGCCCGAACTGCAGCGGCGCGGCATCTTCAGGCTGAAGTATGAGGGCTCGACGCTGCGCGAGAATCTCGGCCTGAAGCGGCCGCCCAACCGGTTCTTCGAAGATACGGAAGCGTCGATCCGCAAGGCTGGGTGAGGTGAAGGCTGGTGGCCGAAAAGCATCGGGCGCGCCGAAGCGCGCCCGATATTTGTCAAGTTGCCCTGTCAGATGACGAATACCCAGTTGGCGATCAGCATCACCACCACGCCGGCGACCAGCGTCAGGTAGGGCAGCATGCCTGCTTTCTTCACCGAGAGGTCGGTTCCCGTCATGCCGAGATCGGCCAGCATGTGGTCGGGGAACTTGCCCTTGTCCTGGATGTAGTGGCGGAAGCAGAACACCGGAATGATCAGCGCCGCGGTGATGAGCCCGGCCCACAACGCCATCGGGTTCCACACTTTGGCACCGGCGCCCATGAAGATCGCGTTGACATAGGCGAAGATCGCTCCGATTGCGAGCAGCCAGGTCGGCGCCTTCCATGGCCGTGCGATATGGCCGTTGTCGATGCGGTGGATCCAGCCGGCATTGAGGTTGAGGAAGTTGAAGATGATGTAGCCGCAGTTCGACACGGCGAGGATGAAGAAGAAGCTCGTCGCATCGGCCGAGGCGATGGCCAGCACGATCAGGTTGAAGCAGAGGTCGGTCCACATGGCACGGGTCGGCGCGCCATGTTCGTTGACGTGGCTGAGATAGCGCGGCAGCCAGCCGTCCACCGAGCCCTGGTAGAGCGTGCGCGAGGAGCCGGCCATCGCCGTCATGATGCACAGCACCAGCGCCAGGATCATCAGCATCACCAGGAGGCTGTGGATGAGCTTGCCGCCGCCGACCATGCCGGCAAGCGCGTCAGCGACGCCGGAGCCGTCGACGATCGGCGTTGCAAGCATGCCGTTGAGGCCCAGCACGCCCTGGAAGGTGAAGGGCACCAGGATGAACAACAGCATGCAGAGCAGGCCGGAATAGAAGATGGCTTTGAACGTGTCGGTGCCGGGATTCTTGAACTCGGAGGTGTAGCAGACGGCGGTCTCGAAGCCGTAGGTTGACCAGGCTGCAATGAACATGCCGCCGAGCACCAGCGTCCAGCCGGCGATATTCCAGGCGCCGGGATCCGGCGCATAGGCGGCCGCCAGCGGCACCAGTGGCGAGAAGTTGGCCCAGTTGATCTGCCCGGTGAAGATCGGCACGACGCCGACGATCAGCATCGGGATGATGACCAGCAGGCCGATATATTTCTGCACATTGGCGGTGCCGAGGATGCCGCGATGCTGGATCGAAAAGATGATCAGCATCAGTACCGCGCCGATGAAGAAGGTCGCATTGAAGGTGAAGGAGACCGGACCCAGCGTGTGGCTGTACAGCGTCCAGTTGCGGATTGCCGGCGTCGCGGCGGTCGTCACCGCTGCAATCGCGTCGGCGGGCGCCGTTCCGGCATGCGCCGCGATATAGGCGACGACTTCCGCCGAGGTCTCGGTGAACAACGGCACCGGCGCCAGCGCATTGAGGACGTAGGCGGCCGCGATCGAGCAGCCGAGCGACAACACCGGCGACCAGGCGAACCAGTTGCACCACACAGACAGCGGCGCGATGAACTTGGAATAGCGCAGCCAAGCCGTTGCGCCGTAGATCGAGGCGCCGCCGGACTTGTTCGGGAACAGGCCGGCGATCTCGGCATAGGTGAAGGATTGCAGGAAACCCATGATCATGGACACCGTCCAGATCAGGAAGGCCAACGTTCCGGTCGTGCCGGCAATGCCGCCGATCGAAAACAGAACCAGTGCCGGAACGCCGCTTGCCACCCAGAAGGCGCCGCGCCAGTCGATATGCCTGAGCAGCTTGCTATCGGCAGGCTGCTCCAGGGCCGTACTTATGGTGCTCATGTCAGTGACTTCCCCTTTTTCGATGTTCCCCGCCGGCGATGCCTCGACTTTGCGAAGCTTGCTCCCCGGCCCATGACAACACGACTCTAATGTTTCCACTCAGTCGTATTTTTTTCTTAAGAGTGAAGATTGATCCGGCGCGCTTTCAGGTCAAGCGTTTTGTGAAACCGTACACATCACGCTTGCGCGCGCACGCGACAATAAGGCTCGCGGCACTGCTGGTGCGCGGTTTTGCCTGTCCTGGAGGCAATGCTCAGGAACGCGGTCTGGTCTTGTGCGGGTCGTAGTGGGCGAAGGCGACGACACGCGCCGGCAGCCTTTTGGCATGGCCGTCGAGCTTGCCGATCTCGACCTCGGTGCCGATGGCCGCATGGGTGACGTCGAGCCGCGCCAGCGCGATGTTCTTGTTCAGGACCGGCGAACGCATGCCCGAGGTGACGACACCGATCTGGGCACGGCCGACATGGACGCAATCGCCATGGCCGACAGCGACATTGGCGTCGATGTCTAGACCGACCAGTCTGTTCCGCGGGTTTTCCTTGCGCCGGATCAGCGCCTCGCGGCCAATGAAATCATCGGTCTTGCTCTTTAGCGGCACGGTAAAGCCGATGCCGGCCTCGAACGGGTCGGTCTGGTCCGAGAATTCGTAACCGGCGAAGATCAGTCCAGCCTCGATGCGCACCATGTCGAGCGCTTGCAGGCCCATTGGTTTCAGCCCATGCGGCTGGCCGGCTTTCCATATGGCGTCGAACACCTTTTCGGCGTCGCGCGGATGGCACCATATTTCGTAGCCGAGCTCGCCGGTATAGCCGGTGCGCGAGACGACGACCGGTACGCCGTTGCCGCCGCCGATGCGGGCGACGGCGAAGCGGAACCATTCGAGCTCATCGATTGATGGCTGTAACGGTGATGTCCAGATCACGTCCCTGAGGATGTCACGGCTTTTCGGGCCCTGCACGGCGACATTGTGCATCTGGTCGGTCGATGAGCGCACCAGCACGTTGAGATCGAGCTTTTTTGCCGTCTCGCGCAGCCATTCGCCGGAAAGATCGTCGCCCCCGACCCAACGGAAATTGTCCTTGCCGAGCCTTAGCAACGTGCCGTCGTCGATCATGCCGCCATGCTCGTAGCACATGGCGGAGTAGACGACCTGGCCGACGCCGAGTTTCTTCACATCGCGGGTCAGCGTGTATTGCAGCAGCGCTTCGGAATCCGGGCCGGTGACTTCGAACTTGCGCAGCGGCGACAGGTCCATGATCACCGCGTCCTGCCGGCAGGCCCAGTACTCAGCTATCGGCCCATCCTTGGCGAAGGCGTTGGCCAGCCAATAGCCCCTGTACTCGGCGAAGTTGCGGGTGTGCTTGGCAAAGCTCGAATGAAAGGCTGTCTCGCGGGTCATTTTCGGTTCCGAATCGGGCGTCATGCGTCTGGCGATCGCTCGCGAGAATTTGTGCTGGCCGGAATAGGTCCGCACGTGGATGTCGGTCAGGTCCCAGCCATTGGCCGGCGTCGTGTCGTCGGGGCAGGCGGAGGAGACGCAGACGATGTCGGTCAGCGCGCGCAGCAGCACATAGTCCCCGGGGCGCGACCAGGGCTCGTCCGAGACCATGATGCCATGCGCGTCGATCGCGGTGTTGAAGAAGAAGTTGATCGCCATCCAGCCGGCGCGAGGACTGACACCCTTGCCGGCCAGGGCGCCGTTGAAATTCTCCGAACAGTTGGTGTGGCCGGGATAGCCGATGTCGTCATAGTACTTCGCCGCGCAGGCGAGTGCGAAGGCATCATGCCGGCCGCACGTGTCCTGCACCACCTCGACCAGCGGCTCCATGTCCTGGTCGTAGTATTTCGAGTGCAGGCCCGGCATCGGATAGCTCGATCCCATCAACGTGCGCGTCGTCGTCACGTCGAGTGGATGGTCGAGGCCCTTGTCGAGCTTGCGCGCCGAAAAGCACTGGAAATCGGTGCACTGGCGCCCGTCGACATCGATGATCTGCAGATAGTCGCCCGCCTTGACGAAATAGGATTCGGCGGTTGCCGAATGGACGCGTAGGTCGAGCACCGGATCGGCGAGGGGATCGGCAAGCTGCGATTTTGTTTTCAGGCGGATCGTGACGCGCCGCACGACAACCGTAAGCGGCGTTGCCGTGTCGTGGCCGTCGACCAGCATCGGGCCGCCGGGGGCGGCGATGATCATCGAGCCGTCGCGAGCGACGGTAAAACCCTGTTCGGTGCCTGCAGGCGTGGCACTGCCGAAGACGCGGACTGCCTTGGTCTGGTCAAGCTGAACTTGCCGGCGCGCGATGCCCCGCCGCAAGGCACCGAGACTGTCATCGCCAGCGGTCAGCAAATCCTTGATGCCGGCGGCATTGCTGTTGGATCTTTCGCCGAGGATGGCGGCATCGGTGACGCCCGTGGCGTCCCAGGCCAGCAGTTCGCAGGCCTGGCCGCCCTCGACATTGCGGACCGTGATCGTATCACCCGCCTCGACCTCGATCAGCACCGCGCCATTGCCCTGGATCGTGTAGCGTTCCATGCCCGGCGGCAGCGCGATCTGGCCAGGCCTCAGGATGAGGCTCGGGCGCGGCGGTCCTGTTGTGATCGTGGGGTAGGGCGACTGGCTCATCTCAGCCTTGCGGTTCGAGAAACAAGTTTGCCTGTGTGTAAAATTATTTTAGCAGCAAGAATAGCAGTGCGGTTGCGTTTGGCAAGGTGAAGCGCCCATCTTCCCTTCTCCCCTTGTGGGAGAAGGTGGATCGGCGCGGAGCGCCGAGACGGTTGAGGGGTGCGTGACGGATCACCGTCATTGCCAAGCTGTAGCACCCCCCATCCGACCTCGCTTCGCGAGGCCACCTTCTCCCACAGGGGGAGAAGGGAAGGCCACGGTAAGGTGCTAGACTAGGTCAATTCCTCGGAATGCCCGATGTTGACGCCATACTCCGCAGCCGAGTCGAGCATCGTATGCCACAGGCTTTCGGCAAAAGTCGCAAACACAAGAACGTTGAACACCGCCTGGCCATCCGCCCGGTCATTGCCGCGCCAGATCGTGACGCTGGTGTGATCCATCGAGGTTGCGGCCGCCGTCCCAACCGCGAACGTATCGGGGTGCAGATCGATCGAAGACAGCTTGGCCAGCATTGCGCGTGCCTTGGCGCCGGAGGCGCTGATCAGCACGCGCGCGTGCGATTGGTCGGACAGCGACGTCGATGCGGCAAAGGCAGGCGCAAGCGCCCCCGTCCCATGCTTGCCGCCTTGCGACAGGACGAAAAACTGATCCGGCCCCGACCAGATCAGTGTTGCGTCCGCCGTGGTGACCGCCTTCGGCGTTTCCGGAGCGGCGACGCCGAACCTGCCCTTCGCGGCCTTGGCCATGTCGGCTGCCTTGCCGCGTCGCGCCATCACCTGGACGAGGTCGAAATTGCGGATCTCGGTCAGCAAGACGCCGGCATCGCCACGTGCGCCATACGCACCCGACACGAGCGCGCGGTCAAGCGGACTGCGGATGTCCCAGGAAAACTCAGCCACGCTGGCGCCCTCCATCTGGATCGTAGAAGACGGGATGACACAGTTCGACATCATAGTCTTCGCCGCGAATCGGGTCGTGCGCATGGACGATCTCGCCGATGCGTTCGCGGCCGCGCTCGACGAGCGCGAGCCCGATCCACTGGTCTGATGTCGGCGAGAAGCAGACCGAGGTGACATAGCCTTGGTCGTTGCCTGGCCCGGGCGTCTGCCCCTTCGGGATAATATGCGCACCGGAGCGCAGCCGGCGCGCTCTGTCGGTGGGCCTGACTCCGACGACGACCTGACGGTCTGGCGCGACCAGCGCCTCGCGCCCGGCCATGACACGGCCGATGAAATCTTTCTTGGTGGACATCATCTTGCCGAGGCCTAGGTCGGCGGCCGTCGTCGTGCCGCTCAGTTCCGGTCCGGCGATATGGCCCTTTTCGATACGCATCACGCCAAGCGCCTCGGTGCCGTAAGGCGTGACGCCGAAAGGCAGGCCGGCCAGCATCAGATTGCGCGCCATCGCTTCACCGTAGCGTGCGGGAACGGAAATCTCGAACGCCATCTCGCCGGAGAAAGAGATGCGGAACAGCCGTGCCTTGATACCGCCGCGCAAGGCGACTTCCCGCGCGCCCATGAACGGGAAACCTTGGTTGGAAAGATCCTCCGCCGGGTCGACGACCTCCTTCAGCAGATCGCGGGTCTTCGGTCCGGCGATGGAGAACTGTGCCCATTGGTCGGAGACCGAAGTCAACTGGACGTCGAGTTCCGGGAACAGCACTTGCCGACAGTATTCGAGATGCTGCATCACCAGCCCGGCCTTGGCGGTGGTGGTGGTGAGGAAGTAGTGGTCTTCGGCCAGCCGCGACGTCGTGCCGTCGTCGTAGACGATACCGTCCTCGCGCAGCATCAGCCCGTAGCGTGCCTTGCCGACGGCGAGGTTGGAGAAAGTGTTGATGTAGACGCGGTCGAGGAAGGCGCCGGCATCCGGGCCGTGCACGTCGATCTTGCCGAGCGTCGAGACATCGCAGAAGCCGACGCCGCTTCGTACTGCCTTGACCTCGCGGGTCACAGAGTCCAGCCAGTCCTTCTCGCCCGCGCGCGGATACCACTGCGCGCGCTTCCACAGGCCGGTGTCGACGAAAACGGCACCCTGTTCGGCTGCCCAGTGATGCGACGGCGTCAGCCTTGTGGCGTGGAAAGTCTCGTCGCGATGATGGCCGGCGAAGGCACCGATGGCGACGGGCACATAAGGCGGCCGGTAGATCGTCGTGCCGGTCTCGGGAATGGAGCGGCCGCTCACCGCAGCCATGATGGCGAGGCCGGCGACGTTCGAGGTCTTGCCCTGATCGGTCGCCATGCCGAGCGTCGTGTAACGCTTCAGATGTTCGACCGATTCAAAACCCTCGCGCTGCGCCAGCTCGATGTCGGAGGCGGTGACATCGTGCTGGTAGTCGACAAAGGCCTTGCCCTTGCCGGCAACGTGCCAGAGCGGCGTCAGCGAGAACGCCTCGTCGCCGGCGAGTGGGGCTGAGCCGGTCTTGCCGGCACGCCCGGCATCGCGCGCTGCTGCAGCACCTGCGGCGAACCCTTCAGCCAGGCAGGCGCCGAGGCCGAAGGCACCATTGGCGGCACCCGCCGCGACCATGCCGGGCGGCGCGCCGTCGGGAACGAAGGCGGCGATGTCGTCGCGCCATTTTGGCCGGCCGCGATGATAGGAGGTCAGCCCGACCGCCGGATTCCAGCCACCGGAAACCGCAAGCCCGTCAGCCTCGACCTCGGCGCGCGCGCCCCCGGTCAGCGACACGGCGATTTTCCTGACGCCATCCTTGCCGCCGTCAACGCCGCTGACAGCGCCGTGCAGCACCGGGAAGCCGCCCTTGGAGGCAAGCGAGCGATGGGCAGGGGAGACGTCAGCCCGCGCGTCGATAACCGCGGCGATCCGCAGTCCAGCTGCGAGTGCGGTCTCGACCGTGCGCCAGCCATCCTGGTTGTTGGTGAACAGCGCGACGCGTTTTGCGGGAGTGGCGGCGTAGCGCTTGACATAGGTGCGCATCGCCGAGGCCATCATCACACCGGGAGTGTCGTTGCCGGCAAAGACGATCGGCCGTTCGATGGCGCCGGCCGCGACAACACAGCGCTTCGCAACGACCCGCCACATCCGCTGACGCACCTGGTGTTCGGGCGGCGAGGGCAGGTGGTCGTTGACCCGCTCCAGCGCGCCATAGGTGCCGCCATCATAGACGCCGAACAGTGTCGTGCGGGTCATGATGCGGACATCGGGCATTGCCGTGAGCTCAGCCAGGGCCCGCGACAACCATTCGGCGGCCGGCAGGCCATCGATCGTGCCGCCATCCGACAGCAGCCGCCCGCCGGGCGCAAAATCCTCTTCGCACAGGATGACGCGGGCGCCGCCGCGGCCGGCGGCAAGTGCCGCTGCCAGGCCAGCCGGACCGGAGCCGGCGATCAGCACATCGCAATGCGCCCAGGCCTTGTCGTAGTGGTCGGGATCGGCAACACCGGCGGCGCGGCCAAGGCCAGCGGCGCGGCGGATCGCCGGCTCGTAGATCGCTTCCCAGAATTTCGCCGGCCACATGAAGGTCTTGTAGTAGAAGCCGGCGACGAAGATCGGCGCGAACAGCTGGTTGACCGACATGACGTCGAAGCGCAGCGACGGCCAGCGGTTCTGGCTGGCGGCCTCGAGCCCTTCGTAGAGCTCGGCCGTCGTTGCCTTGGTGTTGGGCTCGCGCCTGGCGCCTGTGCGCAGTTCGACCAGCGCGTTGGGCTCTTCCGAGCCTGATGTCAGGATGCCGCGCGGGCGATGGTATTTGAACGAGCGGCCGACCAGCTTGACGCCATTGGCAACGAGTGCCGACGCCAGAGTGTCGCCCTGGAAGCCGGAAAAGCTCTTGCCGTCGAAACGGAAGTTCAGCGGCGCCGTGCGGTCGATGAGACCGCCATTGTCCAGCCGGTTTTTCTGCGCGCCGGCCATCACGCGTCAACCTTCGCCGCGCCGGCACCCGGCGCCGGTTCGACCGCGGAAATCTCATGCGTCAGCGTGTTGCGCGTGACCTTCAGCCAGGCCCGGCATCCGCCGCCATGGTACCAGCTCTCGTTCATCACGCCGGCGATGTTGTCGCGCAGATAGACATAGTCGAAGACGGCATCCTCGCCGGCATCCGCCGCCGGCCGCACCGGTTTGGCGTCGCCGAGATAGGTGAACTCGCCGAGTTCGCGTTCGCCGCAGAAGGGACAGACAATACGCATGATTTTCTGGCCGTCCTCAGTGCAGGTTCGGTTGGGCGCCCTGGCCCTTTTCGTCGATCATGGCGCCAGTCCGGAACCGGTCGAGGCGGAACCGTGCGGCCTCCTCATGCGGCGTGTCGCGGGCCAGCAGATGGGCAAAGACAAAGCCCGATCCTGGCGTTGCCTTGAAGCCGCCATAGCACCAGCCGGCGTTCAAGTAGAGGCCGTCGACCGGCGTCTTGTCGATGATGGGCGAGCCGTCCATGGACATGTCCATGATGCCGCCCCACTGGCGCAGCAGGCGCACGCGGCCGATCATCGGCATCAGCGCCATGCCGCCCTCGCAGACGTCTTCCATCACGGGCATGTTGCCGCGCTGGGCATAGGAGTTGTAGCCGTCAATGTCGCCGCCGAAGACCAGCCCACCCTTGTCCGACTGGCTGACATAGAAATGGCCGGCGCCGAATGTCATGACGTTTGGGATCAGCGGCTTGATCGCCTCGGAAACGAAGGCTTGCAGCACATGGCTTTCGATCGGCAGGCGCAGGCCCGCCATATCAGCGACGCGCGACGAGGAGCCGGCGACCGCCATGCCGACCTTGCCGGCGCCGATCCTGCCGCGCGAGGTCTCGACGCCGGTCACCTTGCCGTTGGCGTCCCTGACAAAGCCCGTCACCTCGCAATTCTGGATAATGTCGACGCCGAGACCGCTCGCCGCATGGGCGTAGCCCCAGACCACGGCGTCGTGCCGCGCCGTGCCGCCGCGCCGCTGCAACAGCCCGCCTTGCACGGGAAAGCGCGCATTGTCGAAGTTCAGGAACGGCATCATCTTCTTGACCGCCGCGAGGTCGAGCAGTTCGGCGTCGATGCCGTTGATGCGCATGGTGTTGCCGCGTCGCGCATAGGCGTCGCGCTGCGCGTCCGAATGGTAGAGGTTGATGACGCCGCGCTGGCTGACCATTGAATTGTAGTTGAGGTCCTGCTCCATCCGCTCCCACAGCTTCATCGACAATTCGTAGAAGCCGGTGTTGCCCGGCAGGCCGTAATTGGAGCGGATGATCGTGGTGTTGCGGCCGGCATTGCCGGAGCCGATCCAGCCCTTTTCCAGCACGGCGACATTCCTGATGCCGTATTCGCTGGCGAGAAACCAGGCCGTGGCAAGGCCATGGCCGCCGCCGCCGATGATCACCACGTCATAGCGATCTTTCGGCGTGGCGTCGCGCCAGGTGCGTTGCCAGTTCTTGTGGCCGGAAAGGGCGGCCCGTGCGAGCGAGAAGATCGAGTATTTCATCAGTTCATTCCGAGGTCGCTCGCACCGCTGGTACGGCTAGATGTCCAGCGTGTGGTCGCGCTCCCATTGCGTGAAGTGCGAAGCATAGGAATTCCATTCCTGGTGCTTCAGCTTTAGGTAAGCCGACGAGAATTCCTCACCCAGCGCCGTCTTCAACGATTTGTCCTTGTCGAACTCGCGCAGCGCGTCGAGCAGGTTGAGCGGCAGTTTCGGCGCGCCCTTCACCGTGTGCCCGTGCTGGTACATGTCGATGTCGTAGCGCTTGCCCGGATCGGCCTTCGAGCGGATGCCGTCGAGGCCGGCGGCGATGATGACGGCCTGCAACAGATAAGGGTTGGCCGCGCCGTCCGGCAGGCGCAGTTCGAAGCGGCCGGGGCCTGGCACGCGCACCATGTGGGTGCGGTTGTTGCCGGTCCAGGTGACCGTGTTCGGCGCCCAGGTCGCGCCGGAGATTGTGCGCGGCGCGTTGATGCGCTTGTAGGAATTGACCGTCGGGTTGGTGATCGCGGCAAGCGCCGAGGCATGCTTCATGATGCCGCCGAGGAAATTCTTGCCCTTGGCCGACAGGCCGAGTTCCATCGAATTGTCGGCAAAGACATTGGTCTTGCCCGTCTTGTCCCACACCGAGATATGAGCATGGCAGCCATTGCCGGTCAGGCCCTGGAAGGGTTTTGGCATGAAGGTGGCGCGCAGGCCGTGCTTCTCGGCCACTGACTTGACCATGAATTTGAAGAACGAGTGCTTGTCGGCGGTCGCGAGCGCATCGTCGAAGGCCCAGTTCATCTCGAACTGGCCGTTGGCGTCCTCGTGATCGTTCTGGTAGGGGCCCCAGCCCAGCGCCAGCATGTGATCGCATATCTCGGCGATGACGTCGTAGCGGCGCATCACGGCCTGCTGGTCGTAGCACGGTTTCGAGGCCGTGTCGTATTTGTCGGAGATGACGCTGCCGTCCGGCGAGATCAAAAAGAATTCGGCCTCGACGCCGGTCTTCACATGCATGCCGTCGCCGGCAGCCTCCGTGATCAGCCGCTTCAGCGTGTTGCGCGGCGCCTGGTCGACCTCCTTGTCGTCCATGATGCAGTTCGCGGCGACCCAGGCGACGTCGGGCTTCCATGGCAACTGGATGACCGAATCCGGATCCGGCACCGCCAGCATGTCCGGATGCGCCGGCGTCAGATCGAGCCAGGTGGCAAACCCTGCGAAGCCGGCGCCGTCCTTCTGCATGTCGGCGATGGCTTGCGCCGGCACCAGCTTGGCGCGCTGGCCACCGAACAGATCGGTGTAGGAGATCATGAAATATTTGACGCCGTTCTCCTTGGCGAATGCGGCGAGATCGTTCCCCATTATAGTTCCTCGCTTATGGTATTTTCGGTGTGCTGTTTCTTCGTTCGAGCGTGATCTCTTCCGGAAACCGGAATTCACTTTTCAGGATCATGCTCTAGAAGCCGTTCTTCCCCGGTATCCAGTTGGTGCCGGCCAGCGGTACGCCAGCCATGGCGGCGGCTTCGATGGTGAGCGCGACGAGATCCTCGGGCTCGAGATTGTGCAGGCTGTTCTTGCCGCAGGCACGCGCGATTGTCTGCGCCTCGAGCGTCATCACCTTGAGGTAGTTGGCCAGCCGGCGGCCGGCGGCCACTGGGTCGACCCGCTTCATCAGTTCGGGATCCTGCGTGGTGATGCCAGCGGGGTCGCGGCCTTCATGCCAGTCGTCATAGGCGCCGGCCGTGGTGCCGAGTTTGTTGTATTCCGCCTCCCAGCGGGGGTCGTTGTCGCCGAGCGCGACCAGGGCTGCCGTTCCGATCGAGACGGCATCGACGCCGAGCGCCAGCGCCTTGGCGACATCGGCGCCGTTGCGGATGCCGCCGGAGACGATCAACTGCACCTTGCGGTGCATGCCCAAGTCCTGCAGTGCCTGCACTGCCGGCCTGATGCAGGCGAGTGTCGGCTGGCCGACATTCTCGATGAACACTTCCTGCGTTGCCGCCGTGCCGCCCTGCATGCCGTCCACCACGACGACATCGGCGCCGGCCTTCACGGCGAGCGCGGTGTCGTAATAGGGGCGGGCACCGCCGACCTTGACGTAGATCGGCTTTTCCCAGTCGGTGATCTCGCGCAGTTCGAGGATCTTGATCTCGAGATCGTCCGGCCCGGTCCAGTCGGGGTGGCGCGAGGCCGAGCGCTGGTCGATGCCTTTCGGCAGCGTGCGCATCTCGGCGACGCGGTCGGAGATTTTCTGGCCGAGCAGCATGCCGCCGCCACCCGGCTTGGCGCCCTGGCCGACAACGACCTCGATGGCATCGGCGCGGCGCAGGTCGCGCAGGTTCATGCCGTAGCGCGACGGCAAATATTGGTAGACCAGTTGCTTGGAATGGCCTCGCTCCTCCTCGGTCATGCCGCCATCGCCCGTCGTGGTCGAGGTGCCTGACAGCGTCGCGCCGCGCCCAAGCGCTTCCTTGGCCGGGCCCGACAGCGAACCGAAGCTCATGCCGGCGATGGTGATCGGGATCTTCAGCTCGATCGGCTTCTTGGCGTGACGCGAGCCGAGCACGACCGATGTGTCGCAGCGCTCGCGATAGCCTTCGAGCGGATAGCGCGAGATCGAGGCGCCGAGGAACAGCAGGTCGTCGAAATGCGGCAGCTTGCGCTTGGCGCCGGCGCCCCGGATGTCATAGATGCCGGTCGCCGCGGCGCGGCGGATCTCGGAAAGCGTGTAGTCGTCGAAGGTCGCGGATTTGCGCGGCGTTGTCGGCGGGTTGCGATAGGTCATGCTGCCTCAATACGCGTCGGCGTTGTCGATATTGAAATTGTAGAGCGTGCGCGCCGAGCCGTAGCGCTTGAACTCCGACGGCTTGACGCCGGTGATGCCGGCGCGGTCGAGCAGGCCTTGCAGCAACTCGAGATGCTCGGGCCGCATCTCCTTGGCGATACAGTCGGCACCCAGGCTGTCGACCTTGCCGCGCACGAACAGCCGCGCCTCGTAGATGGAATCGCCCAGCGCATCGCCGGCATCACCCAGCACCACCAGATTGCCGGACTGCGCCATGAAGGCCGACATGTGGCCGATATTGCCGTGCACGACGATGTCGATGCCCTTCATCGAAATGCCGCAGCGCGACGACGCGTTGCCCTCGATGACCAGCAGGCCACCCTTGCCGGTTGCGCCGGCATACTGGCTGGCATCGCCTTTCACGATGATCGACCCCGACATCATGTTCTCGCCGACGCCGGGTCCCGCCGAACCATGGACGGTGATGGTGCTGCCCGAATTCATGCCTCCGCAGTAGTAGCCGACGCTGCCGCGCACATCGATGCTGACAGGCTGGTCGACCCCGACGGCGACCGAATGGCTGCCCTTCGGGTGCAGCACTTCCCATGCCGTTTCATTCGAGCCCGGAGCCAGGTTGTGCAGCGCCTGGTTGAGCTCGCGCAGCGACGACACATCGAGATCGAAGATCCGGGAGGCGTGGTCTTGCGTCGCTGCCTTCGAAAGTTTGGTTGCCGGCATGAACTCAATGCTCCCAGAAATAGACAGTTGCGGGTTCCGGTTCCCAGACCCTCGCATTGTCTATGCCGGGCAGCTTGGTCAGCGCGCGATATTCCGAGCCGAAGGCGACATATTGGTCGGTCTCGGCCATGACGGCGGGCTTGCAGGCAATCGGGTCGCGCACGACGCCGAAACCGTTCTTGGTGCCGACGACGAAGGTGAAGAAGCCGTCGAGGTCGGAAAGCGTGCCTTCCAGCGCTTCGCCGAGGTTCTTGCCATGCGCCATCTGCGAGGAGAGGTAGGCGGCGGCGACCTCTGTATCGTTCTCGGTCTCGAATTTCATGCCTTCGCGAACCAGTTCGCGGCGGACATTGTTGTGGTTGGAGAGCGAGCCATTGTGCACCAGGCACTGGTCGGCGCCGGTCGAGAACGGATGCGCGCCCATGGTCGTCACCGCCGATTCCGTTGCCATGCGGGTGTGGCCGATGCCATGCGTGCCTGCCATCTTGCGGACATCGAAGCGATCGACGACCGCTTCCGGCAGACCGACTTCCTTGTAGATCTCGACCACGTCGCCGGCGCCCATGATGCGGATATCGGGGCGCAGCGCCTGGATCGCCTCGCGCGCTTCGTCGATCTTGGCAGGCGCTGTCCTGACGACGGCATGAGTCGATTTCACCGCTATGCTCACCGGCACACCGATCGCCTTGGCAAGCTCGCTATCGAGGTCGCGAAAATCGCGCGCCGGCTTCGCCGACTGGATGGTTATCTTGGCTTCATTCCTGGAGGGCGCGCCATAGATGGCGATGCCGGCACTGTCCGGGCCGCGATCGCTGAGCGAGACCAGCATCTCCGACAGCATCGCGCCGAGCTTCGGCTCCAGCGACTTGTCCTTCAAAAACAGTCCGACAATTCCACACATGTCAGCCTCCCGGCGTTTGCAGCTAAGAGATGATGTATCGAATGCGTTGTGCGAATTCAATCATATGAAAAAAATTTTCCTCTAGTTACGTATGTGGCGCAATGCCGCCATGCGAATTCTCGCTGTCCTGCACGGCATTGTGAACCCATCGGGCGTGGCGGATGCGGGCGAGCTTGTAGGCGTCGAGGATCGACAGGGCATAGATCAGGAAGCCACCGGCATGACGGCCGATGAAGCCGGCGTCCGGCGGCGCGATCCTGACGGTCACCCAGGCCAGGATCATCATGAAGAACAGAAACTGCAGCCCGCGCACCGGCACGCCCAGAATGACATGGCCGCTTGCCGGCAGCACGATTGCCGAACCCAGGACGAGATAAGGGCTCACCGGGGCCGGCTTAGGGATTGGACTGGTCATGCGGCTTGCCGTTCGCTGCGATTGATGGCGTCTCGCAGCTCCGAGAGGGAGACAAGCAGCCGCTGAACAAGCGTCGGATCGATCCGAGCGTCAACGAAGGCGGCCTGCCGGAAAACGCCGTAGCGTGCCCGCTCGGCCTCGGCCAGCAGCCAGACGATGCGCGCACCTCCGGGGGTGATCAACAGTTCCTTGGCGCGTCCTTCCGAAAAGGGTTCCAGGTGGTCGGCGATGATGCCTTGCGGGAAACGCGTGCCTCGACGGTCGGTGCGCAGCACCGCCTCGGCTGGAAATCCCGGAGCCTTGGGCAGCGTATGCTGGAGATGGTCGAAATTGGAGAAGGTCGTCGGCGAGCCCGGCCGCATCATCATGTCGAACGTGGCCTGCACCGCGACCTTTTCGATGATCGAAACGCTGAGCCAGCGGGCCGGGAGTTTTCTTGTCGCCAGCGTATCGACAATGGTGCGCAGTTGAACGCGTTGGCCGCTCCACGATCCTTCCCAGGTGATGACACCGGCGGTGCCGTCAGAAACATCGGCGGCATCGGCGATGACGGTTCGGACGGCGGCCTCGTCGGCGGCAAGCGCCGCCAGAACCCTGTTGCGGCCGCGACGCGCCAGCCACGCAAGATGGAGGGCGAGAGCCAGGACAATGGCCCCGGCGAATAGTGCTGATGTCACTTCGGACATTTTGTCATGCCAGGCTCACCCCGAATCCGGGCAAGCCTACTCCC
Source organism: Mesorhizobium sp. GW821-FHT07A06 (assembly GCF_059419085.1). Lineage (NCBI taxonomy): Bacteria > Pseudomonadati > Pseudomonadota > Alphaproteobacteria > Hyphomicrobiales > Phyllobacteriaceae > Mesorhizobium > Mesorhizobium sp. GW821-FHT07A06. The sequence continues at coordinate 20,355 of NZ_JBWKRC010000020.1, read as the reverse complement.
ATCAATAGCCCTGAGGTTTCGGCCAGGGCATGGTGAACTGGTCGCCACGCCGCACGAATTTGTAGCGGTAGAAGTGGAACCACAACGAGATCAGGAAGTAGAACGCGACCATGGCGCTCAGCTGCGAACCGAAGCCGAGGAAGATGGCGAAGAAAGTCACCACGCACAGGCAGAACAGCACGATCGCCGGCAGCGGATGGAAGGGATGCGTATAGCCGCGGCGGATCGTGCCGAGCGGCCACTTCTTGCGGAACATCATGATATTGATGCTCATGAAAGTGTATTGCAGCACGCCTGACAGGATCGAGAAGGTGATCGCCTGGTTGAGGTCGGCGATGAAGGCGAAGGCGAGCGCGATTGGCAGCAGGAACAGGATCGACCGGTAAGGCGTGCGGTATTTGGGATGCACGGCCGAGAACCAGCTCGGCAGATAGCGATCGCGACCGAGCGAGAACCAGGCGCGTGCCGCGTCGTTGATGCAGCCATTGGCCGATGCCAGGGCCGCGAGCAGCGTGGCGACAAACAGCAGGTTCTCCAGCAGCGGGCTGCCGGTCAGCCTGCCGGCGTCCCACAGCGGGTAATAGGTGATCCCGAGATATTCCCAGGGCATCAGCGAGGCGCAGACATACCAGGTCATGGCGGCGGCGATCAGAAGCGTGATCATGCCGGCCATGGTGCCGTAGGGCAGGGAGCGCGCCGGCGAGCGAACTTCCTCGGCGGCCTGCGTGGTGCCTTCGATGCCCAGATAGAACCAGATGCCGAACTGGAAGGCGGCGATGACGCCGATCCAGCCATAGGGCAGGGCATTGGCGGGTGTGACCAGCTCGTTCAGCTTCAGCACGGCACCTTGCGTCCACGGGCTGACCGAGAAGAACAGGATGACGATCGAGACATAGGCGATGGCGGTGATGACGAAGTTGACGTTGAGCGTCATCAGCACGCCGCGGTAATTGAGCCAGGCCAGGACGACGATGGTCGCGGCGATGAAGGCATTGTGGTTCAGCCCCTCGACCCCCGCCTTGGCGACGATCGTGTCGCCGAGCAGGATAGCATCCGAGACCTCCAGCATGGTGTAGGCGAAGACCAGGAACAGCGCGACGTTGAATGCCATCAGCGGTCCGACGATGTGCTTTGCCTGCGCGTACTGGCCTCCGGCGGCGGCAACAGTCGACGTCACCTCGGAATCAATCATGGCGACCGAGGTGTAGAGCAGTCCGACGATCCAGCAGACGATCAGCGCCGCCAGCGTGCCGCCCTTGTCCGCGGCAAAATTCCAGCCGGTGAATTCGCCCACCAGAACGATACCCACGCCGAGGGCCCAGACATGGGAAGGGCCAAGTACCCTGAGCAGCGAAACCCGGCCGCCATGCACTACCGTTTCTGCCGTTTCAAGCGCGACCGTCATCGTTCAATCCCCACTCAGATCCGGTGTTTTTCGGAAACGGCTTCAAGCTCGCCTTCGCGCGACGAGGTCAGAACGTCCTCGGAATAGGTCGTATCGACCTTGAACCAGTCGTAGAGCATCCAGATCGCGAGCAAGATCGAGATGCCCCAGCATGCGTAAGAAAGTGCCATCCACATGATCGTGTCCCCGATGACTCGTCGCCAGAACTTTTACTTGTCGTCGAACTTCTCGTTGATGACGTCGCGATATTCGCGATCGGATGCACGGAACAGGAAGACGAAATAACCGATCAGCACCGCCGCCATGATGATCAGCGTCGGCCAGTCGATGACGTAGTGAAAACGGTTCTGGATGATGTCGTGCGCGGTCTCGGGCGTGTAGCCGAGCTTTTCCCAAATCGAGGCCATCGTCGGGTTCTGGCCAAGCGCTTCCCAGGTCTTGGCGTCAAGCGCGTCGATGGATTTGGCGGCTCCGGCAAGGCCCAGTTTCAGCGGCAGCCACAGCGCCACGAAAATGGCGACCACCACGACCACGATGTCGAAAACCTGGCCGGTCTTGCTCTGCTCCGGCGGCGTGTAGCGGGACATGCGTTGTACCCCTCAGGACTTGCGGTTGCGGGAGGCGTCGGCGTTCTTGATATCGAGACCGTAGATGAAGTCCTTGTCTTCCTTGTAGTGCTTGACCATCGCCAGGATCGCGGCCGTGTTGAAGATCAGCACGGCCGCGGCGGCAATCGCGACGACGGCCTTGATGCCGTCGTGCGGAATGTACGGCCATGTCATGAAGAGCACGAAGAGGATCGTCGCCCACAGGCAGATGATCAGCAACGCGGCTCCGCGCAAGTCGGAACGGTACAGCGCTTCGATGCGCTGCTGCAGGTCTGACATCGGTTTTCCCCTTTTCCGGGCGCCCGGTTCCGAATCCTCCGCGCGCCGCTCTCTTTCAAGAGAGTGAAATTTTTTTCATAAATTCAGGCCGTTTCCCGCAATTGTCAAGATGAATTTACGTGGGTTAACCATTTGCTTGGGGCGGTCAATTTTGCCTGACAATGAAATTATTTGCTTTCAGGGGATTGCGGCTCTCCTGCGTTTGCGGTCAATATTCAAGCCAAAGCTCCGGCCTCCGCGCCAAGGAGCAGGGAACAGTGGATTTTTGAACGGAGGACGAGCGGATGACGGCATCCTGGAGATTTTCGACCCTGGCGGACCGCCACCGCGCGCTGGGTTCGAAGCTCGAAGACTGGAGCGGCATGGGGACCGCCTGGACCTACGACAAGGACGCCGACGAAGAATACATCGCCATCCGCACCAAGGCCGGTCTGATGGATGTGTCGGGGCTCAAGAAGGTTCACATCACTGGGCCTCATGCCTCGCACCTCATCGACCTCGCCACCACGCGCGACGTGGAAAAGATCTATCCGGGCAAGTCGGCCTATGCCTGCATGCTGAACGAGGCGGGAAAATTCACTGACGACTGCATCCTCTACCGTACCGGCCCGAACAGCTGGATGGTGGTGCATGGTTCGGGCACCGGCCATGAGGAGTTGCAGCGCGCCGCGATGGGCCGCGATGTCTCGCTGCGCTTCGATGACAATCTGCACGATCTGTCGCTGCAGGGACCGACCGCGGTCGATTATCTGGCCAAGCATGTGCCCGGTATCCGCGATCTCAACTATTTCCATCATATGCAGACGCAGCTGTTCGGTTTCCCGGTAATGATCTCGCGCACCGGTTACACCGGCGAGCGCGGCTACGAGATCTTCTGCCGCGGCCAGGACGCCGGCACGATCTGGGACAGGATTCTCGACGAGGGCAAGAGCGCCGGCATCATTCCGTGCCGTTTCACCACGCTCGACATGCTGCGTGTCGAAAGTTATTTGCTTTTCTACCCCTACGACAATTCCCAAAAATATCCGTTCGAGAACGAAGGCCCCGGTGACACGCTGTGGGAACTCGGCCTCGACTTCACCGTCAGCCCCGGGAAGACCGGCTTCCGTGGGGCCGAGGAGCACTACCGGCTGAAGGGCAAGGAGCGCTTCAAGATCTATGGTGTGCTGCTCGACGGCAAGGAGCCCGCCGACGAAGGCGCACCGGTCTACCGCGACGGCAAAAAGGTCGGCGTGGTGACATGTGCCATGTATTCGCCGCTGGTCAAGAAATCGATGGGCATCGCCCGCCTCGACGTCGACTGCGCGGTCAAGGACACCAAGCTCGAGATCCGCAACAAGAACGGGTCGATCAAGGCGACGGCGCAGCCCTTGCCTTTCGACGATCCCAAAAAGACCAAGCGCACGGCCAAGGGTTGAGGCATCATCAACGGCGAGGGGTTCGAGGCACGAAGACTTAAATGGCAGCCAAAAGCATCATCAGCCGGCCGGTCTACGGAACGCTCTCTCCGCAGCCCGGCAAACACCATCTTTTCATCGCCGATGCCGAAGGTGCGCTCGCTATTTCAGACATGGCCGCAGGAGCGCCGGCCGGGTTTTTCGACGGCGCCGAAATCGTCTTCATCCCGGGCCCCGACGGCAAGCATGTCGACGCCCTCGAAGCGCTGAAACCGGGGCAGTTTCATCAGGCGCCGTCCTTCGCAAGCGTGCTGCCGCGACTGAAGCAGACACTGAGCAATGCCCATATGGGGTTGCGCCTCTACCTCGCCGGCACCGAAGGCCTGATCGGCCAGGCCATGCAAGTAGCGCTCGAAGCCGGCATCGACCATACCTCCATGCAGACCGAGCATCGCGGTTCCCTGGCACGGCGCATGCAATGCGTGCACTGCAAAGGCATCACCGAAAACGTGACGACGCAGCCCGCCACCTGTTCGCACTGCGGGCTGCTGCTTCTGGTGCGCGATCATTACTCCAGGCGCCTCGCTGCTTTCCAGGGCGTGTGCATCAACGCCGAGGATCGCTCCGAGATTCCTCCGATGGAGGAGGCCTTCCCATGAGCACCGGCACCACCAAGCTCGATGTCGTGGTAAGCGACGTCGTTCCTGTCAACGAACTGGTCACCCGCTTCCATTTCCGCCGGCGCGACGGGCAGATGTTGCCGACCTTTTCCGGCGGCGCCCATGTCGTGGTCGAGATGCGCGACGGCGATCGCACCCGGCTCAATCCCTATTCGCTGATGGGCTCGCCGCTCGACACGCGCGAATACACGATCTCCGTGCGCCGCGACGATGTCGGCCGCGGCGGCTCGCTGTTCATGCATCGCAGCGTCAAGCCGGGGCTGGAGATGGTGATCAGCTACCCGGTCAATCTGTTCTCGCTCGACCTGCGTGCAAGAAAGCACCTGATGCTTGCCGGCGGCATCGGCGTCACGCCCTTCATGGCGCAGACCGCGCAACTGGCCGGCGAAGGCGGAAACTTCGAATTGCACTACACCTGCCGCACCGCCTCGCTCGGCACCTATGCCGATGTGCTGCGGGAGCGTTACGACCGCCGGATCAGGCTCTACCATGACGACCGCGACGAGCGCATCGACCTCGACCGGCTGCTGTCGACGCAGCCGCTCGGCACGCATCTCTATGTCTGTGGCCCGGCCGGCATGATCAACTGGGTGCGCGACCGCGCGGCTAGTCTGGGTTGGCCGTCGGAAGCCGTGCATTTCGAGCATTTCGCGGCACCCCAGCCCGGACTGCCCTTCGACGTGACGCTGGCCGTCAGCGGCAAGACGATCCAGGTCGGCGAACAGCAGAGCCTGCTCGAGGCCATCGAGGCGGCCGGTGTCGACCCGCCCTATCTCTGCCGCGGCGGCGTCTGCGGCCAGTGCGAGACCAACGTCATCTCCTACGATGGCAAGTTCATCCACAATGACCACTGGCTGAGCGAGGAGGACCATCGTTCCGGCTGCAAGATCATGCCGTGCGTGTCGCGCTTCGAGGGCCGGTCGCTGGTCTTGGAGCGGTAAAACATTTTGCAGCCAAGTGGATACACTTGGCGTCGCAGAAATGCGGCTAAACAAAGAGATAGAGTGGGCATCCCGCTCTAGGAGGAAATCATGGGCATCACCTTTCGCAAGGAAACGTTCCGCGACGATTTCACCTTCAGGAACAGCCCTGAGCATATCAGGCGGTTCCCGTTCCCGTTCCACGAAGACGCCTACATGTATGCGGTCAACATCGAACCGCATGTCGTCGGCCCCAAGGGCAGCGTGCTCGAGAACCTGATCGACGTCGACGAGCACTATGTCGCCGAGATGCAGGACCGCGCTTTGGTGCTGGCCGAGGATCCGCTGCGCTGCCAATCGTTGCCGCACATGACGCTGGCCGGCTGGGACCTGCTTGAGCTTTTGATGGAGCAGCAGGCGCTTGGCTATCCCGAGCATTTCACGCTGACGCGCGACGGTGACCGCTGGCGCTGGATCAACCGGCCGCTCGGCATCGACGATACCTTCACCTTCGGCGACACCTCGACGCTGCCTTACGGCCCGATGGAATATATCACGAGGCAGAGCCAGGGCGATTTCTGCATCCTCGACCAGCGCGACGGCAATCTGTGGATGGATGCCGGCATGGTCACAACCCAGGCCGACTGGTCGCTCGATTTCGACATAGGCATGAATTTTTTCGAGTGGCACGCGCCAGTGCCGCTGGCGCATGAGAAGGGGATTTTCGTCAGGGCGTTGAAGTTCCTCACAAACATCCAGCAAGGCAAGCCGGCGCGTCGTCTCAACTGGACGATGACCATCAATCCGCGCCTCGACACCAGCCCGGAGAATTATCACAAATGGGGTCCGGACCGGACAACCGTGTCACCGGAGAATGTCGGCGACAAGGTCCATCTGCGCGTCGAATTGCAGAGCTTCTGGCGGCTGCCGCGCTCCAACGGCATCGTCTTTCCGATCCGCTGCTACCTGATCAAGATGGACGAGTTGGTGACGCAGCCGAAATGGGCGCGGCGCCTGCACCGCGTCATCCGCGACCTGCCCGAAGAACTCGCGACCTACAAGGGCCTGACGCGCTACCGCCCGACATTGGTGGAGTGGCTGTCGAGGCTGGATGATGGCAGCCCGACGAGCCCAGGGTTTGGGCCGGATTAGAGCTGCCGTCGAAGCTGCCAAGATGGGCACGAAGGAACGCGAACCATCGAATTCGTCATCTTGGGCGAAGCAAGGAGCGAAGCGACGCGGCGCAGACCCTAGAGCATTTCACCGTTTCACGGAAACGGCAAACTGCTCTAACTCATTGTTTTAACGCAACTCCGGACGGAAAACCGTTTCACACTTTTCCTGGAATTGCTCTAGGATCCATTCCGTGACGTTAAAGCGTTGTAACGGTCGAGAATTCTGCTCCGTTGCACCGTCGGCGAAGGTCGCGGCATGGATCCTCGGGTCAAGCCCGAGGATGACGAAGCGCGCGGTTTGAGCCGGTGCAAGCAAAGACATGCCGAGGGCGCGCCCCTCTGTGCTACCGTACATCACTCCCACGAGAGGGCGATTAGCCAATCACCCGGAACTGCCCTGCGGATAGCAGATAATCGACAGATACCGCATCGGCAGCTTCGTCAGCTGCTCCGGGCCATGCGGCGCGTCGGCGTCGAAGAACAGGCTGTCGCCGGGCTTCATCGGGTAGAGGTTGCTGCCGTGCCGGTAAACGACCTCGCCTTCCAGCATATAGAGGAACTCCATGCCTTCATGCTGGAAGGTCGGGAACACGTCGGAGTCCTCGGTCAGGGTGATCAGATAGGGCTCGACGACGACGCCGCTGGTGTTGGAGCCGATATGGCCGAGCAGATTGTACTGGTGACCGGCACGCGTGCCGCGGCGCTCGACATCAAGGCCTTCGCCGGCTTTGACGAAGACAGCACTTCGCTCTTCCTCGAAGCGGCGGAAGAAGGCGGTGACGGGAACGCCGAGCGCCCGTGACAGCGCCTGCAAGGTGGTCAGCGACGGCGAGGTGATGCCGTTCTCGATCTTCGACAGCATGCCCAGCGAAATGTCGGTGGCGACCGCCAGGTCGGCGACTGTGATCCCGAGCTTCTTGCGGAACGCCCGCACCTCGCGGCCGATCGCGACCTCCAGCACTTTCTCGCGTGTGTCGCGGATGGCGTGCGGGTTCTGCGTCAGCGGCGCGCGGATGGTCTTTCCGTCCGCGGAGACCTTTGCCAACGGCTTGGCTTTTGCAGGACCATGACCGGCCTTCGAATCCGAAATTGTCTTTGCCATCTCGCCCCCGCAACTTCAGGATTTATTTCACTCACGGTGAACATCTTAGGTGCCGATACAGGAGCGCAACCGCGACGGCAAGCCATCTTGTGTCGCATGTGCCGGCTCGGCGACTGCAATCGCCGCAGGTTTTTCGCCAGGAATCCGCTGCGCGCAAATGCCGTTCCAGCAGATGTCTGTTGACAGCACGGAAGGGCCAATTACTGTCACTCTCAGTGAAATTTGTTTCGCTGGGGAAATCAAAAAAGAGGAGGCCCTGAAATGAAAACTCGCGTTGCCGTCATCGGAGCCGGACCGTCCGGCCTGGCACAGCTCAGGGCCTTCAAGTCGGCTGCCGACAAGGGCGCCGAGATTCCCGAAATCGTCTGCTTCGAAAAGCAGTCCGACTGGGGCGGCCTGTGGAACTACACCTGGCGCACCGGCCTCGACGAACATGGCGACCCCGTGCACGGTTCGATGTACCGTTACCTCTGGTCGAACGGACCCAAGGAATGCCTGGAATTCGCCGACTATACCTTCGAGGAGCATTTCGGCCGGCCGATCGGCTCCTACCCGCCGCGCGCCGTGCTGTGGGACTACATCAAGGGCCGCGTCGAGAAGTCGGGACTGCGCAAATGGGTACGCTTCAACAGCCCGGTGCGCATGGTCACCTTCTCCGACGAGATAAAGAAATTCACCGTCACCGCGCATGACCGCACCAACGACGTCACCTATTCCGAAGAATTCGACAATGTCGTCGTCGCCTCCGGGCATTTCTCGGTGCCCAATGTGCCGTACTTCGAGGGTTTCTCGACCTTCAACGGCCGCATCCTGCACAGCCATGATTTCCGCGACGCGATGGAATTCAAGGGCAAGGATATCCTGATCATCGGCCGCTCCTATTCGGCCGAGGATATCGGCTCGCAATGCTACAAATACGGCGCCAAGTCGATCACCTCCAGCTACCGCTCCAAGCCGATGGGCTTCAAATGGCCTGAGAATTGGAAAGAGGTACCGCTCTTGCAGAAGGTCGTCGGCAAGACCGCGCACTTCAAGGACGGCACCACCAAGGATGTCGACGCCATCATCCTGTGCACCGGTTATCTGCATTCCTTCCCCTTCCTCACCGACGACCTGAAGCTCAAGACCGCCAACCGCATGTGGCCGCTCGACCTCTATGAAGGCGTGGTGTGGGAGAAGAATCCGAAGCTGTCCTATATCGGCATGCAGGACCAGTTCTACACCTTCAACATGTTCGACGCGCAGGCCTGGTTCGCGCGCGATGTCATCATGGGCCGCATCAAGCTTCCCTCGGCCAAGGCGATGGCCGAACACAGTGCCAAGTGGCGGGCGCGGGAGGAGACGCTGGAGGACGCCGAGCAGATGATCTGGTTCCAGGGCGACTACACCAAGGAACTGATGGACCAGACCGACTATCCCGGCTTCGATGTCGAGGCGGTCAACCAGACCTTCATGGAATGGGAACACCACAAGGCGGAAGACATCATGAGCTTCCGCGATCACGCCTATCGCTCGCTGATGACCGGCACCATGGCGCCGCTGCATCATACGCCGTGGCTGCAGGCGCTGGACGATTCGATGGAGAGCTATCTCGAGGTGAAGGGCGTCGCGGCGGAATAGGCCGCGGCGCGTCGTCCTGCCCTATCCCAGCCTTGCCCGCGCTTTCGCCGTCCAGGCGTTGAACAGCCGGTCGGCGACGATACCGATGAAGGCTATTGCCAGGCCGGCGACGATGCCACGGCCGGAATCGGCCTTGGACAGCGCGATGAACACCTCTTGGCCGAGGTCGCGTGTGCCGACCATGGCGCAGATGATGATCATCGCCAGCGCCATCAGGATGGTCTGGTTGACGCCGAGCATGATCTCGGGAAGCGCCAGCGGCAATTGCACGCGAAAGAAGGTCTGGCGCGGCGTGCAGCCTGACACCTTGGCCGCCTCGATCAATGCCGGTGGCACCTGCCTGATGCCGTGATTGGTGTAGCGGATGGCCGGCACCACGGCGAAGGCTATTGTTGCGATCATGGCGGTGACGTCGCCGACCCTGAACAGCATCACCACCGGAATGATGAAGCAGAAAGACGGCAGCACCTGCAGCGTGTCGATGACAGGGGTTACGATCTTCTCGAAACGGTCGCTGCGCGCCGCCATCAGCCCGATCGGGATGCCGATCAGGCAGGCGATGAAGGCCGAGATGCCGCAGAGATAGACGGTCGCCATGGTTTTTTCCCACAGCCCGGTGACGGCGCAGAAGGCAGTCAGTGTCGCGACCAGGGCGGCCAGGCGCGGACCTGAGAGCTGATAGCCGGCGAGGCCGAGCAGGAACACGGCCCCCAGCCATGGAAAGCCCTCGCAGAAGGCACGCAGCGGGTTCAGCACGTTGAGGATCAGCGCCACGCGAAAGGCTTCGATCGCATCGAAGAAGTTGATCGTCACCCAGTTCACCGCCGCCTTCCACAGCGGCGCGGTGGTGAAGGTGATGGCCTTCGGCACCGCGGCGAAAGCCGGCACGAACAGGCCGAGCAGCGTGGTGACGGCAAGGATGGCGATGGCCACCGTCAGATTGGGGTAGCGCCGCCAGAAGCTCGGGTTCACCGCCTGATGAACATAGCCCTTTGCCTGCTTGCGCGCGATGGCCTGGCTCAGCCGGTCGAGCGCGATGGCCAGCGCCACAATGGCGAGCCCGGCTTCCATGGCTTCGCCGACCTTCAGCGCGCGCAGCGCCAGAAGCACGTCATAACCGAGGCCGCCGGCGCCGATCATCGATGCGATGATCACCATGTTGAGCGCCAGCATGATCACCTGGTTGACACCGACCATCAACGTCGGCCGCGCCGACGGCAACAGCACCCGCCACAGTTTCTGCCGCGCCGTGCAGCCGGCCATGTCGCTGAATTCGCCGATCTCCAGCGGCACCCGCGTCAGTCCGAGCATCGTCGCCCGCACCATCGGCGGCGTCGCGAAGATGGCGGTGGCGATCATCGCCGATACCGGGCTGTTGCCGAACAGCAGCAGCATCGGGATGAGATAGGCGAAGGTCGGGATGGTCTGCATCAGGTCGAGGGCAGGGGAGACGATCAGCCTTTCCGCCCATGGCTTGCGCCAGGCCCAGATGCCGGCGAACAGGCCGGTGACGATGCAGAACGGCACGGCTATGGAAATCAGCGCCAGCGTCAGCATGGCGCTGGTCCATTGGCCGAACAGAGCGATGTAGAGGAAACAGCCGCCGACCAGCAGGCTGAGTTTGCGACCGCCCACGGCATGCCCGGCGAGGAAAGCCGTGGCGCACACCCCGACCCAGGACAGGCGCGGCAGGACATAGGCGTCCGCGCCGTGGCCGACCTTGAAGTTCTTGGCGAGCAGATTGAGCGCGAAGTCGAGTGGCACGCCGAGCACCGCGGTGATCGAGCGGGTCAGCCACGACAGGTTCGACTTGATCCAGCCCATCAGCGCGCTGACCCAGTCCGCTACGGGAACGACCGCGTTGGCCGGATAGTTGACAGCCCAGGGGACGCTGTCCTGCAGCAGGAACACCGCCAGCACGGCGGCAAGTGCCGCCGCCCAGACCAGCAGCCACCGCTGAAGCGGTGGCCTCGGCTCGCTGGCGCTTGCCGTCACCGTCATGTGCCGGTTCTCGTATGTTCGATGCCGGCCAAAAGGTCGATGACCGCTTGCGGTGTGACTTCACCGATTGGCTTGCCGGTGCCGTTGACCACCGCGAACGGCTTGCCGGCGGAAACGATGCTGGCGGAAAAACTGGCGATCTTGGCCTCCGGCGCCACCGTCCCGCCATGCTCTGTGCCGTCGCAGGCGCGCATCAGGCTGCGCGCCGAGATCACCTTGGCGCGGTCGACGTCGCGGGTGAACTCGGCGACATAGTCGGTCGCCGGATTGACCACCAGTTCTTCCGGCGTGCCGGTCTGGATGACCTCGCCGTCCTTCATGATGGCGATACGGTCGGCGAGCCTGATCGCCTCGTCGAAATCATGGGTGATGAATACGATGGTCTTGTGCAGCATGGTCTGCAGCCGCATCAACTCGTCCTGCATCTCGCGGCGGATCAGCGGATCGAGCGCGGAGAACGGCTCGTCGAGGAACCAGATCTCCGGTTTTGTCGCCAGGCTGCGGGCGATGCCGACACGTTGCTGCTGGCCGCCGGAAAGCTCGCGCGGATAGAAATGTTCGCGGCCACGCAGACCGACGAGTTCGATGACCTCGCGGGCGCGCGCCTCGCGTCTCGGCCTGTCCTGCCCCTGTATGCTGAGCGGAAAGGCGATGTTGTCCAGGACATTGAGATGCGGCAGCAGCGCGAAGTTCTGGAACACCATGCCCATGCGATGGCGCCTGAGTTCGATCAGCGCCGCGTCGGAAATCTTCAGCAGGTCCTTGCCTTCGAACTCGACCTTGCCGTGGCTCGGCTCGACCAGCCTCGACATGCAGCGCACCAGCGTCGATTTGCCGGAACCCGACAGACCCATGATGATGAAGATTTCGCCTTGGCGGATTTCGAGATCGACCGCCCGCACCGCGCCGACCAGTCCGGCAGCCGTGACATCGGCCATGCTGGCCTTGCCGTCGTGCTCGCGAATGAAATTGGCCGCGTTCGCCCCGAACAGCTTCCACACATTGCGGCAGGCAAGTTTCACCGGACGGTCATCCGTGCCCGGTTGAGCCGACCTCTGTTCAGTCCTGTCCGTCATCCAATCGTCCTTCTGGAACCATAAAGATTTGAGACCCGGCCGATCAAACGGCCAGGCCCCATTTTCCAGTAGGAACGATCACTGCGCCCAGGCTTTCCAGTCGGCTTCGTGCGCGGCGATCCAGGCGGCGGCGACATCTTCCGTCGTCTTGCCGTCAAGGTCGATCTCGCCGCTCATCTTGTTGAGCTCGTCGGTGTCGATCGTATAGGCCTTGGCCACCTTGTAGGCGACCGGCCATTTGTCCTTCATGCCGTTCCAGGCATATTTCCAGATCTCGCCGTGCGGCTTGCCGCAGTCATATTTGGCATCGGGGTTCACGCCCCATTTCGGGTCGTTGTAGCATTCGGGCGTGTATTCGGGGAATTGCACCCATTCGCCCTTGTATTTGGCCGGCGCCCAATGCGGCGAATAGATCCACAGCATGATCGGCGCCTTGCGCTGATAGGCTGAATCGAGTTCGGCGAACATCGCCGCGTCGGTGCCGGCATGAATGACCGTGAAGGGCAGTTTCAGTGCGGCGACGCGCTCGTCGTCAAAGCCTTCCCAGGTCACCGGGCCGCCGAGATAGCGGCCCTTCGGCGCCGTCTCCGCCGTCGAGAACGATGCGGCGCATGTGGCATCCAGAAGGGCATGCCAATCCGGCAAGGTCGGGCATTTTTCCTTCATGTATTCGGGAAACCACCATTCTTCCTTGGCTTTCGGTCCGAGCTTGCCGAGACGTTCGGTCTGGCCGGTCGCATCGGACGCTTTCATGGCTTCGCCGGCGGTGGTGTCCCAGAATTCCAGGCCGACATCGAGGTCGCCATTGGTGAGGCCGGTGGTCAGGCTGGAGAGGTAGTCGGCGGTCGGGTATTCAACCGTATAGCCAAGCTTTTCCAGGATGCCGCCGAGGATCTTGGCGTTCAGGTTGACGCTGGTCCAGTCGAACAGCGCGATCTTGATCGGGTCGTTGGATTCCGGTGCGGCGGCGTGGGCGGAAGGTGACAACAGGCTTAGTGTCGCGAGCGCGACGGCACTCATCGATAACTTCGAGATATAGCTGCGAAATGACATGCTTGTTCTCCTTCAAGCTGTGGCGGTTATTGTTCCCTTCTTGCGTCTTTTTATGATTGTGGTGGAAAGACTGGTCGTTGCGCAAGGCCCTTGCCGCCACGTCGCGGCTAAAGCCGGCGCAGGCGAAATGATGCTGAATTTCGGTGATGGTGGAGTGTGCCGGGAGGGTCAGCGTCATGACTGCCGATGCATCGCTGCGGGAGCGATCATCCGCGGATCAATTGCCAGTCTTGCGGCGCCCTGCAAGGTGCGAGCCATCAAGGTCCCATGATCTCGGCTACCGGCCTGGCAAGCCCCGTCTCGCCAACGCCGTTTCATGGGGTGAAATTATATATACCAACGTTCATCTCACGCAACGACTAACGCCTCGCGGCTGCACAAATTCAGACTGCAGGCGAAGATGTGATCTTACCAGCAGACGTAGCCGCCATCGACGATCAGATCGAGGCCGGTGACGAAGCTCGACGCGCGGCTGGCCAGGAACACCGTCGGCCCGACCATTTCCTCCGGCGCGGCCATGCGCCCCATCGGCGTGTCGCGCTTGAAGATCTTGATCTCCTCAGCCACCTCCGGCCGCTTGTTCATCGGCGTCAGCGTGTAGCCGGGACTGACGACGTTGACGCGCAATCCGCGATCGGCCCACTCCATGGCGAGGCTCCTCGACAGGTGAATGACGGCGGCTTTCGAAGAGTTGTAGTGCGCCTGCGTCAGCCCGCGATTGACGATGGTGCCCGACATCGAGGCGATGTTGATGATCGAGCCCTTGCGTCGCGCCAGCATCTTGCGCGCCTCGGCCTGGCAGGACAGGAACACGCCGGCGACGTTGACCTCGTGCACCTTCTGCCATGTCTCCAGCGACAAGGTCTCGGCCGGTTCCGAGCCGGCGATGCCGGCATTGTTGACGGCGACGGTCAGTGCGCCGAGTTCGGCCTCCACGCGATCGATTGCCGCCGCGAGATTGCTTTCGGATGTCACTGTGCCGGTCAGCACCAGTGCCTTGCGGCCAAGTGCCGTGATCCGGTGCGCGGTCTCCTCCAGCCCGCCCTTCGATGCATGACCGAAACAGGCGACATCAGCCCCTGCCTCAGCCAGTCCGATCGCGATAGCCTGGCCAATGCCGCTGCCGGCGCCGGTGACCAGCGCGACATCGCCGTCCAGCTTGAAAAGATCCATCGATAGTCCTCCCTGCCATAGGGAAGGTATGCGCGGAGCCGCCTTTCTATCAAGCCTTCGGCGCGCAAGCCGACTAGGGAGGGCGGGCGATGCCTAGAAATAGCCGCTGGATGCAGCCGTGAATTCCTTCGGTATCTCGACGCCGTCGACCAGGATCTTGTCGACCAGTTCGTGATGGAAGCAGACCAGCCCCTTGATGCGCTCGGCCTCGTGCACCGGCTCCGGATAATACCAGACGAGGTTCTCGTGCCGCTTCTTGGGCGTCGTCACGTGATAATAGTTGGAGATGCCCTTGTAGGGGCAGCGTGAAATGTAGCGGCTGGGCGTAAACATATCGAGCCGCGTGTCCGAGATCGGCAAGTAGTGGCGCACCGGGTGGCCGGTCTCGAACAGGAACACGCCGCGGCGTGAATCGGCGACCTGCTCGCCGTCGAGGATGACCTGTACCCGCCGCGACGACGGCAGGCAGTCGACCCGGCGGAACGGATCGCGGGCGTGGACGAAGATCTCCTCGTCCTCCTCGTACCAGTGCGTCATCTTGGGCCAATAGAAGGACATGTAGTCCGACAGGTCCGGCGATCCCTTGACCGGATCGAGATAGCGCCAGGCGGCATCCTCGACCAGCGTGATGCCGGTGTTCAGCGAATAATGCGTGGCGACGCCCTTGAACGGGCTCTCGGTCGTCGTGGTGCTGGGCAGCAGGAACTCCTCGCGCACATCGCCGATCGGGAAGTAATAGACCGGCAAATGGTCGGATTCGTAGAGCACCAGCGCCTTGGTCGTGTCAGCGACGATCATCGATCCCACCTGCACGCGCAGCCGCTTCTGCATCGGCATGGTGAAGGCGACATAGCCGGGTTCCGATTCATACTGCACGATAGTGTCGAGCAGGGGGAAATGCGGTCCGCGACCGCGCAAATGAGGCTTGCGAATGGTAGTCTCCCGTTTCTTTTCTTTTGTCATCGAGCGTTGGCGCAAAGCGAGATGAACCTGGATTGAGCCATGGTGTCGGAGGGTTTCCGGGCGGCGGGTTTCTCTTGCATCGAGCGGCTCGAGCGATGGCCCCCATCGCTCTTTGCAGCCTGCCAGGGGATAGCCGCACCGCCCGAAAGACAGAATTGTCCAATCCGGCCTCTATCCCAGCGATACGCGATCGAGCAGCAGTCCGGCCGCGATCGGCGGCAGGCCGCTGACATTCTTGCGCACCGGCACCAGCAGATCCGGGAAATAGCTGAAGATCACCGGCGTCTCGTCGAGCAGCAGTTTCTGGATGTCGGATGCGGCCGCGCGCTGCGCGCCGATGTCGAGCGCCTTGAGATGGCTGGTAACCATGCCGTCATAGGCCGTGCTCTTGAAATGCGCCGCGTTCCACGGGCCGTCGCTGACCAGCGGGCTCTTGAGGAAGACGTTGGGCACGCTGCGATGCGCGTAGTCGGTGATCCCCAACGGGCTGTCCAGCCAGTCCGACTGGCCGAATACCGCCTTGCCGTAATATTTGTCCTGGTCCTCGATGTTGAGCGCGATGCGGGCACCGATCTCCTTGACGAAATTCTGGAACAGCTGCGCATAGCCCGGGATGTCGGAATAGCGCAGCGTCGTCAGGGTCATGTCGAAGCCGTTGGCGAGGCCGGCCGCTTCGAGCAGTTGTTTGGCCTTGGCGATATCCTGGACACGCTGCGGCACGGACTTGTCGGTGGCGGGGAAGGCGGGCGCGAACGGGCTGTCATTGCCTGTTGCCGCCATGCCGCGGCAGAGACCATCGACCAGCTTGGAGCGGTCGATGCTGAGCGCCAGCGCCTGGCGCACGCGCTTGTCGGTGAACGGGCCGGTGTCGCAACGCATGTGCAACTGGCGATGCGCGGTCGAGGCGACGCGCAGCACGGTGATGTCTGGGCTGTTGAGCACCACCTGGCTGACATCGAGCGGTACTGCGTCGAGGACATCGACCTCGCCGGCCTGCAGCGCCAGGATGCGCGGCTGCACGTCGCCGTAGAACTTGAATTCGAGCCGGTCGGGCAGGGCCTTCTCGCCCCAATAGTCCTGGTTGCGCACGAAGGTCGCGCCGACCTTCGGCGTGTAGCTCTCCAGCCGGAACGGGCCGGTGCCCTCGAAGGTCTTTTCGTAGTCGCCCTTGTAGCTCGCCGGCAGGATGACGGCGTTGTAATTGTCGATCGACACCGAATAGGGAAAGCTGCCGTTCGGTTGATCGAGATGGAAGGCGACGGTGTGGTCGTCAATCTTCCGCGTGCCGCCCTTCGACAGCAGGCCCTTGAACACCGAAAGCGCGTTAGAGGCGCCGTTGGGATCCGCGAGGCGATCGAAGGTCGCGACCACGTCGTCGGCCTTGAAGTCCTCGCCATTGTGGAATTTCACGCCCTTGCGCAGCTTGAAGGTCCATACACTGCCATCGGCGTTCGGCGACCAGCTCTCCGCCAGCACCGGCTTCAGGGTGAGATCCGGTTGCGTGACGCACAGAAACTCGGCGGTCTGGAAAACCAGCTGGTAGCTGCCGCTGTCATAGTAGGTGATGGGATCGATGGCGCCGCCCGGCGTGGCGACGCCGGCGCGCACCGTGCCGCCCGGCTTGCCCTCGGCGCGGGCCTTTTGCGTGCCGAGGCCGGCAGCGGCGACAAGGCTGCCCAGGAACGGCAGGGAAAGGCCAAGAACGCTGCCATGACGCAGGAAATCGCGGCGGTCGAGCCTGCCGGCAAGCAGTTCGTCGACAGCGGAATTTTCGATTGCGGTCAGATTTTTGCGGGCGGCGTCGATCGTCACGAAAGGCGTTGGCATGGCTGCATTCCTCGCTTGCCCTCGGGGGATCGGCCATTTAGGTCATTGTTGACCGCGACCGGAAAGCGATATTTTTTGATAGGGGTCATCGAAATTTTCGATGCGAGGTGTGACCATGGATACCGAGAACCTGCGCAGTTTCCTGGAAGTCGCCGAGCATGGCAGCTTCACCGTCGCGGCCAGCCGCCTCAACCTTGCGCAATCCACGGTCAGCGCGCGGATCAGGGGGCTGGAGGAGCAGTTGGGGCGCCGGCTTTTCGTGCGCGATCGTGACGGCGTCACGCTCACGCCTGCCGGCCGGCAGTTCCTGCCGCACGCCTCTTCCATCACCCGCACCTGGGAGCAATCGAGGCAGGATATCGCAGTTCCCGATGGCTATGACAGCCTGCTGCGGCTGACCGCACCCGCCTATCTGTGGGAGCGCATAACCTCGCCATGGGTCGAGTGGATGCGCGCTAGGCGGCCGAACGTGGCGCTACGGCTCGAGGGCAGTTTCCCGGATCTGGCCATCGACCAACTGGCGGAAGGACTGCTCGACATCTGCATCCTCTATCTGCCGCGCCCGCATCCCGGCATCGTCTATGAAACGCTGGCCGTCGATCAGGTGGTGCTTGTCCAGCATGCCGCGCAGACCAAGCCATGGTCCGAAAACTACATCCTTATGGACTGGGGGCTCGAATTCCGCATCGAGCACGACCGTGCCTTTGCCGGCATGGTCAAGCCGGCCATTTCGGCCGGGCTGGTCTTCATCGGCCTGCAGCATGTGCTGTCGCAACAGGCGGCCGCCTATTTGCCGCTCAGCGCCGTAAGCGGTCATATTGAACGCGGCGAGATGCGCCGCATCGACAACACGCCGGTGTTCCAGCGACCGATCTACCTTGCCTATCCGAGCAACCCAGTCTCATCGGATGTCCTGGACGTCGCGCTGACCGGACTGCACACGCTGGCCAGGGGCTGGATGGCGGGTAAGGGCTTTTCGGAAGGCGATCGTTCTGCATGGGCCAAATCGAAGCCATTCAGCTAACCCGTTATTTTTCCTGAATATGCCCGCCTGTAGGATTCTACGATCCGGGGATTCACGCCAAAGAAACGGCTGAAAAAACAGGCGCCACGATGATCGAGGTGCCCCTCGGGTCCTATTTCGGCGATGATGCTCATCCTCCAGTTCAGTAAGGCGGAGGGATCGGCGATGTCCACCGCCGATCGGGTCTAAGTTCAAATTATCGATGCTGGTTTATCCACCTGCCTACCATACGCCTCGACGGTGATTTCCGACCCAGCGGTACATGCCTTCTATGTTTGGAACTCGCATGAAGGCATAACCAAACCATGACTTCTGTTCGTCGGTGAACGTGACGTTCCGCCACAGTTGATCCCAACTCTGACCTTTGCGGATCAAATCGAGAACTTGAGAGTGAAGCGAGATCATGTAGTCGCGCAGCGCTCGCTGGTCGTCTTTCGTTGCTGGCGTATAGTGTCCCACGTCAATGTAATCGACATCCTGCTTCAACACCCAATCCAGGCTTTCTATCCAGCCGTCATAGTAGAAATCCAGGAGGTCCATGTAAGGCATCGTCTTCGACTCACATATGTCAGTGCACTGGAGTGCCTTCTCTTTCGGAAAGAGCACCAGTGTCATACTGTTAGAGTGACTTGGAGCGATGTGATGGAGCTCGACGGTCTCCCCACCCAGGGTGATCGTCATCTCCTTGTCAAAGACCTTGTTGGGGACCGCAACGGGGAGTTTCTCGCCAACGATAGCGTCGACCGCATTTCGCTGAGCGACCACGGTCGCCCCATCGTCTTGAAGCAGTTGCGAACCAACTATGTGGTCGAAGTGCGCATGGGTATATACTACATAACGGACGCCTACGTTGAAGCGCGTCTTGATTTCGTCCCGAAGCGCCACGGTCGCGCACGTGGATGCGGGATCGATGACCAGCGCCCCCTCGTTCGTGATTAGCACCAATCCACTGTGCAATGCGGGCAAGGCAGTGTTTGTATGACGGTACAGATTGCCTTTCACATGCTCCAAGGTGCGTGGAAGGTCCGGGCAGGATGTCGCGGTCGGATCTGGAAGTGTCTCGCGCTTGGAATACTGCTCAAGTGGAACGGCTTCTCCGGTATCGGATGCCGCCAGAGCTGCGCTTGAAGTGGTGGCTAGAAGTATTGCCACAACGATATTTTTGAGATTCATAGATGTTTCCTCACGAAATTCAAGATTTTTGAGCACTGGCAATGCTTGCACGATCAATCGCACCAATCTCGCCGACTCCGGCAAGCAGCATCGCCGTCTTGAGTTCGGCGCTCAGGAAGTCGAGAACGCTCTTCACGCCTGGGGCACCACCTACGCCAAGCCCATAGAGAATTGGACGGCCAACGGCGACTGCATCGGCTCCCAACGCAAGAGCGCGAAACACGTCGATGCCCCGGCGGACGCCGCCGTCCAAGATGATTGGAACTCTTCCCTTAAGCGCATCCGCAATCATCGGCAGGACACTTGTACTGGCTGGTACGCCATCAATCTGGCGACCGCCGTGGTTCGAGACTTGCACGGCGGCCGCGCCGGCATCCACGACGTTTACTGCGTCCTCGGGGCGAAGGATTCCCTTCACAATTACCGGCAGACCGGAAACCTCACGGCAGAAATTGATGTCCTCCAACGTGAGGCCCTGCTTCTGATCCCTGAAACTGCCGGAGCCGCTATATCGAGGGTCGTGATTTCCGAAAGTAATCCCCTGAGGGAACGGCTTGCCCAACTTGCGAACTCGATCGCTACCTCCCGGACCGAGCGCATCGACTGTCAGAACAATCGCGGTGTAACCAGACGCCGCCGCGCGGCGCAGCAGCGATCGGGTGACGCCGATATCCGAATTGAAATACAGCTGGAACCATTTTGGGCCCTGCGTGGCCTTCGCAATTTCTTCGAGTGGGCGGTTGGACGCGCCGGAGGATTGATAAAGGGCACCCGCCGCGCTGGCGCCGGAGGCAGTTGCCACCTCGGCGCGTTATCTGAACAGTCAAGCTGTCTCAGACGACGTTCCTCCTGTGGAACTGGCGAGGTTCGCGGGCATCT
>NZ_JBWKRC010000019.1:0-98906 GCF_059419085.1 Mesorhizobium sp. GW821-FHT07A06 | reverse complement strand
AAACATTGGATGCGCCAAGCTCAGAAACGTACCGTCGAGGACACCTGGCGCCACATCGGCCACCTCGTCGAAACCATTGAGGCAGCCGAATGCAGGAACTACTTCGAAAACGCAGGCTACGCTTCCGTCAAAACGTGAAAGGCTCTAGCCAAAGAGGTTGGGGCGCTGATTTTCGTCGGACAGTTCGGCGCTCCAGATCTGGTCCTTGACCAGCTGGCGAAGGATTTCCCACGATAGCTGCCCGACGGCGCGGGGAGCGGTTTGCAAGGGGCGTTCCGTCGAGTAAGCCAGATACACTTTCCGGGTAATCGGAGGGTTCTTGAAACTCCATGCCCGGCATAGTCCGGCCTGGGCCTCCGCGTTGATCGCCATCCTCGGCAAGATCCCGTAACCGATTCCGCGCGTCACCAATCTCTTGATCTGGGTGTAGGAGTCGATTTCGATCGCCGGGTTGATGACGGCCTGGACCGACGTCGCCACGGCATCGATCAGTTCCCGCAGGCCGTGCCCGGGGCCTGGCACGACAAGCGGCAATCCGGCGACGTCGCGAAGCTCCACGGAGGAGCCCTCAAAAGCGTCCGACCCGGGCATCGACGGGCTGGCAAAGAGACAGATCTCCTCGGACAACCCATGGTGTACCGCGAGTCCCCGGGGATCCGACGTCGCGTAGATCATCGCAAGGTCGACTTCCCCGCGTTTCAACCATTCCAGAATGTAGCCGCTCATCGCCTCCACAACGCGGATGCGAACCTCGGGGAAGCGCTCGCGGGCGGCCTCGATCAGCGGCGCCGCGAGCAGTTCGCTGACTGTACCCGGCAATCCGAAGCGCACCTCGCCACGGGGGGCGATGGCGGCGCCCCTGACGCTGTCGGTGATTTCAGCAAATTCGGCAAGAATGCGCTTGGCGTGCACCATGAGCCGCGCGCCGGCCTCCGTCGCGCTGACCCCATGCGGCCCGCGATGCAGGAGAGAGAGGCCAAGCTCCTCTTCCATGTGCCGGACATGCTGGCTCAACGCCGGCTGCGCCACGTGCAGCTGCGTCGCGGCCTTGGAAAACGAGCCACTCTCCACGACCTGGGAAAAATATCTAAGCTGACGAAGGTCCAAACCGGCTCCCTGGGCTTGATGCAGGGCCACCGTATAACATTTTGTTATTGAGGCAACGGCGAAAACCGGCCTTCCGTCTATCCCGCCCCCAACGGCATCGCGCAAGGATCGCCCTGGAGTTCCGAGCGATCATGAACCACGTCCGCCAATCTCGCCAGAGTTGCCGCGACATCAGCCTGCTGGAACACGTTGCGTCCGAACATCAGGCCGGTCGCGCCGGCGCTGATCGTGTCCTTTGCGAACTGCAGCGTACCCGCCAGGGTGGCCAAGGCGGGGCCGCCCGCGACAGCGATGGGCGCCAGCGATTGCCTGGCAATGTCGGCGAAGCGCTCTGGTTCGCACCAGTCGGTCTTGATCATGTCGGCGCCGAGCTCGCCGGCCATGCGGCAGTTCATCGCCACCACGGCCGGGTCGTTGGCGCGCGCGAAGCCGCCCTTTGCCGCCATCGCCTCGATGACGTGCACGACACCCCATTTCCGGCATTCGGAAGCGACGATGCCCGCGGTTTCAAACGATTTCGTTTCCTCCTCCGGACGGTTGTTGCAGGTGAAGAGGTAGGTGATCACCGCTTCGGCGCCCATTTGCACGGCTTCCTCCACCGTCGCGACGAGACGACTGTGCGTGTCCGCATACCCTGTCGGCGTCCCGTGGCGCCACATGGTCGTCTGGTCGAGGCGCAGGATTACGGCGGGCCCGCCTGCCAGGCGGTGGCCGTGGCGCAAGAGCATGCCGGGATTGACGATGACCGCGTCGACCCCTGCCTCCACCACGATGTCGATCAAAGGCGCGGGATCCGCGATGCCGGCGATCGGTCCGACCTGCATGCCGTGGTCGAGCGGAACACAGAGCATTCGCCCCGAATTCTTGTTGAGCAACCGGGCAAGCCGGCGTGCCTTACCGATTTCAGACATTTCTTTCATTCCTTCGGGTGGGACGCGGCCCGGTCAGACAAGCTCCAGCCTGACGCCCGCTTCCTTCATGTTCTGCACGATGTCGCGGTCGACCGATTGCGAAACCAGGACCACATCGAATGCCGTGAGTTCGGCCACGTAATTGAGAGCCGAGAAGTGGAATTTGCTCTCGTCGACAAGAAGGATTTTCTTGCGCGCGATCTCCATCATGGCCTGCTTGGAGCGCACGACCTGTTCGTCCTGCGTATAGAGGGACATGCCCTGGATGGTGGTCGTCGACATCAACGCCACATCGACATGGTAGGAGCGGATCGCCCTTTCGCAGGCTATGCCGAAAAAGCCGTTGTAGACGCGGTGGTATTTGCCGCCCAGTCCGATCAGTTCGACGTCCTGCTTGTCGCGCAGCCGCTCCATCACGGGCAGCGCATTGGTGATGACGGTTATCGGCGTCACCTGCTCGATGAAGTCGCAGACATGGAAGGTCGTCGAACTGTCGTCCCAGACGATGGCGTTGCCGGGTTCGATATGGGCGGCCGCGGCGCGCGCCAGCCGGCGCTTCTCCTCCACGTGCTGACGCGCCCGGTAAAGGTAGCTGCTCTCGAACAGCATCGACTTCTCTACCGAGACGGCGCCACGAATACGCCGCACCAGCCCCTGGTCATGCAGATCGTTGAGATCGCGGTGGATGGTCATCAGCGATACGTCGAGCTGGACGGCCAGGTCCTTGATCTGCGCCGTTCCGCTTTCCATCAGAATGCGGATGATTTCCGAACGGCGATGGTCCGCCTTCGACAAATGTTGCGCCTCTTCGGATTCCAAGCTGCTTGTCCTTCCGGCGATTTGCCCCTCGCCTGTTTTAACATCATCGGCAAACCGCGCCAGAGAAAAATGTTAAGATATCAAAATTTCGATGCTGCACTGCGCCGCGAGAAAACATCCGGATTCCGCAGTCTCGGCGCGAAGCATCTCAAAATTATGAGTTTAATGGCTTTTTTGCAGTGCAGCACGGCACCAGAATGGGCGTGTTAGCAAATGTTTCGTGTAAGCCGCGCGAAGACACTTAACATCAAAAAGTGCTGTTTGTAACTTTTCTATTGATATTTATAACGCCGATGCATAGGCTTCGGATAGGGGTAGGAGAAGGTCGGGTCCGACCATTGCCCCCTTGAACTGACAAGTGGAGGAGAACATGAACATGGCCATGCGCACGCGTCTGTTGACGTCAGCCGCAGCGCTTGCAGCCGCGCTCGCTGCAACCGCGGGTTCTGCCCGCGCCACCGATCTGACTTTCGTCTGGCACGCAGGCACTTGCGCCGACGCGCTGACCACCATCGCCAAGGACTATCCGGACAAATCGGTAAGGATCGTGCCCGCGCTTGTCCCCTATGGCCCGCAGTGGCACGACAAGATCGCGTCCGAATTCGCCATCCAGGGCGACGCTTTCGACTTCGCAATGTGGGACAGCCAGTCCACCGCCGAGTTCGCCCAGCATGCCGTCAAGCTCAATGACATCTTCGAAAAGTCGACCTACCTGAAGGCCGACATCTTCCCGGCGGCTTCGCTCTCGCGTTATGGCGAGTATCCGGATGGCTCCGGGCAGTTCTTCGGCCTGCCGGCCAACCAGGATGCCTATGGCCTGACCTACCGCAAGGACCTGTTCGAGGATCCCAAGGAGAAGGAAGCCTTCAAGGCCAAGTACGGCAGGGACCTGGTGGTGCCGCAGACCTATCAGGACGCCAAGCAGGTGGCCGAGTTCTTCACGCGTCCCGACCAGGGGCTCTATGGCTGGGGCCAGATGGGCGGCCGCGACTATGACTTCGCGACCACGGCATCCAACTCCTTCCTCTGGTCGTTCGGCGGCGAGCTCTACAATCCGGAAACGATGGAAGTGAAGGGCTATCTCGACTCGCCGGCTTCGGTGGATGGGGTGCAGGCCTATGTCGATATGTTCAAATATGGTCCGCCCGGATCGACCAACTGGGGCTTCGACGAGGTCAACACCGCGATCCAGCAAGGCCAGGTCGCCATGGCGATGCAGTGGTTCTATTTCAACGGGTCCAATGTCGATCCCAAGGTCAGCAAATTCGCCGACAAGATCGCATTTGGGGTTCTGCCGGGCGCGGTCGGCCGCGACAAGAAGTTCCGTCGCCAGTTCTCGGTCGGCGGTCAGGGCATGGGTATCAACAAGTACTCCAAGAAACTGCCCGAGCTGACCAAGTTCATGGAATGGTATTTTCAGCCCGAGCAGCAGAAGCGCTATGCCGCCGTCTGCCAGACCGGCCTGAAGCAGGTGCTGGAAAGCCCGGATTGGCAGGGGTTGAATTCCTACAACCGCCAGTTCTCCACCGCGCTGCAATATCTGAACGACTATTGGCACCTGCCTGAATATCCGGTGCTGCTCGACGAGCTGCAGCAGGAGATCTCAAACGCCGCCACCGGCGCCAAGACGGTGCAGCAGGCGCTTTCGGACGCCGCGGAAAAGAACGAGCGCACGCTCCAACGCGCCGGATACGAAATCAAGCGTGGCGACAAGACCCCGGAAGTGCCGGACGAGGTCATATCGCCGGTTGGCGTCGACGCGGTCGTTCCCGTCGAATAACGCCTTGACCCGAAGGGCACGCGGAGCGTCTTCCGCGTGCCCTTTCTCATCCCGTCCCAGGCAACAGAGCCCGCACCGCGCCGGCTCGAAGACAGGTCGTCATGACGCACTCCAAGACATCGACGATGGACCTTGCCGGCAGATGGCTGGTGCTGGGATTGCTCGCCATCTACACGGTCTACAATGTCGGCCCGATCTTCTGGCTGCTTTTGTCCTCGTTCAAGAGCCGCATGGATTTCTTCACCATGCCGCCGAAACTCTTCTTCACGCCGGACTTCAGCGGCTACCAGGCGGTCTTCGGCATCGGTGCGGCCAAGGACAGCGCTTCGGCGGTCGGGGTCCTCGACTCGTTGATCAACAGCATCATCGTCTCTGTCGCCGGCACGTCGCTCGCCGTCTTCTTCGGGACGCTGGCCGGCTATGTCTGCTCGCGCTTCAATTTCATCGGCAAGGGCGACTTCATGTTCTTCGTCCTGTCGACCCGCATGCTGCCGCCTGTAGCCGTTCTCGTCTTCTATCATCTGATGTTCGCGCGGCTCGGGCTCGCCGACACGCGCATCGGCCTCGTCCTCGTCTCGATCTTCGCCAATGTCGGTCTGGCCACCTGGATCATGAAGGGTTTCTTCGACGGCGTGCCGAAGGAAGTCGAGCAGATCGCCATCGTCAACGGTTACACGCGCATGTACGCATTCCTCAAACTGGTGCTGCCAATGGTGAAGGGCGGCATCGCCGCCACCGCCGGCTTCTGCTTCATTTTCGCCTGGAACGAGTTCGCCTTCGCATCCATCCTGACGACCACCCAGGCCAAGACCCTGCCCGTCAAGATTTCGGCCGCTTCCGGCGCAACCGGCATCGAGTGGACGCAGATATGCGCGGCCGGCGTCGTCCTCATCATTCCCGTGCTGATCTTCTTCTATCTCATCCGCAAACATCTGCTGATGGGAATGACCTTCGGCGTGCTGGGAAGGAGGTAGACCATGACTGCCACCAACACGCCTCTTGCACCCGAAGCGCAGGCCGCCGCTCACGCGGCGCGGCAGACGCAACTGCGCAAGCGCTCCTCTGGCCGCATGATGATCTTCGGCTTCCTGTCGCCGACGCTGGCGATCCTGATATTCATGGTCGCCTATCCGATCTTCTCGCTGATCTATTATTCGTTCTTCAATTTCTCGGCCTTGCGCCAGGGCACGATGAAGCCGGTCGGCTTCAACAACTACAAGTTCCTGCTTTCGGATCCCGATCTCTGGGACCGCTTCATATTCACCGGCAAGTTCGTGTTCATCTGCGTCACGCTGCAGATGCTGATCGGCATTTTCGTCGGCTACCAGATGCAGAAGAATTTCCGTGGCCGCGACGTCATCTTCACCATGCTGATGATGCCGATGATGCTGTCCCCGGTCGTGGTTGGCTTCCTGTGGCGCTACATGCTGAATTCGGAGTGGGGCGTCATCAATTTCCTGGTGTCGTCGGTCGGCTTCAGCAAGGTCGACTGGCTCGGCCAGACCAGCCCGGCGCTCTGGGCGGCGGCGGCCGCCGACACCTGGATGTGGACGCCCTTCATCGTGCTTCTGGCGACCGCCGCCTTCCGCGGCATTCCCGAGACCATTTACGAGGCGGCCGAGGTGGACGGCGCCAGCCCCGCCTATCGTTTCTTCCGCATCACGCTGCCGATGTCGGCGCCTGTGCTGTTCATCGCGCTGATCCTGCGCCTGATCGACAGCTTCAAGCAGTACGACCTTTTCGTCGCGCTGACAGGCGGCGGTCCGGGGTCGAGCACGGAGACGGTATCCTTCTCGGTGGCCAAGACGGCATTCAGCTATTTCTACACCGGGGAAGCGTCGGCGCTCGCGGTCATTCTTCTGGTCATCATTATCGGTCTGTCGATGATCCTTGTCCGGCACCTGACCAAGATGGGCGAGAAATACTGATGGCCGAGATCACTCTCAGGAACCTGAGCATCCAGTTCGGCGCCTTCAAGGCGGTGGACGACGTCAGCCTGACCGTGAAGAACGGCGAGTTCGTCGTCTATCTCGGGCCCTCGGGCTGCGGCAAGACGACGACCCTGCGCTGCATCGCGGGCCTGGTGAAGGCAACCAGCGGCGACGTGCTGTTCGACGGTGCCGCCGTCAACGATCTGAGCGCCAGCGAGCGCAACATCGCCATGGTGTTCCAGTTCGTTTCGCTCTACCCGCATCTCAGTATCAAGGAAAACATCGTCTTTCCGCTGAAGGCGCGTGGCGTCGCTAGGGCCGAGATCGCGCGCAAGCTTGACTGGGTCACCGACATCTTCAAGCTCGGCGACGAGCTTGCCCGCTATCCCGGCGCGCTGCCACCCGGCGCAAGGCAGAAGGTGGCGCTGGCGCGTGCCGTCATCCGCGATCCGGCCGTCCTGCTGCTCGACGAGCCGCTATCGGCGATCGACGAGCAGTTTCGTGAGGAAATGCGCTGGGAGCTCGGGCACCTGCAGCGCCAGCTCGGCGTCACCACGATCTATGTCACGCACGACCAGCGCGAGGCCATGTCGCTCGCCGACCGCATCGTGCTCATGAACAACAGCCGCATCGTCCAGGTCTCGAATCCTGACCGCATGTTCTTCGAACCGGTCGACATCTTCGCCGGCCAGTTCATCGGCTCGCCGTCGATGAACCTCATCGACCTCGCGCCCGTCGAGGGCGGCCTGCGGCTGGGCGACAGCGACGTCACGCTGACTGCGGCGCGCGACCGGCTTCCCGACTGGGCCCTGTCGTCGAAGCGGCCGTTGAAGCTCGGCGTGCGCCCGCTAAACGTGCACCTGACCGACGATCCGGCCGCCGGCGTCGCGATCGCGGTGGACGATGTCTTTTCCATCGGCCGCGAACGCTTCTTCTCGTTCCGCATCGGCGACACGATACACCAGGGTGTCGACAAGCGCCGGTCGCCATCGGGCTCCGTGATGCGCGTGCATTTCGATCCGGATGGCCTGCTGTTTTTCGATGCCGCCACCGGCCGGCGTGTCGACGCGGAGGTCGCGGCGTGACCCCCAGGCCAATGCTCCAACTGAAGGGACTGAAGAAGTCCTATCGCGGAAAGACGGCGCTTCGCGGCCTTGACCTCACCGTCAATGACAACGAGATATTCGCGCTCCTCGGACCGACCGGCGCCGGCAAGAGCTCGACGCTGCTCGCCTCCGCCGGCCTGATCGATCTCGATGCCGGGCGCGTCGACCTTGCCGGGCGCGATGTGACCGAGTCCGACCCGGGCAGCCGCGACATCGCCATCGTGTTCGAGGGCTTCAACCTTCTGCCGGTGCTCGACGTCAAGGACAACATTGCCTTTGCGTTGCGCTCGCCGGCGTTTCGCGAATCCGAAGGCGAGATCAGCCTTCGCGTCGGCCGCACCGCGGAACTGCTGCGCATTTCTCATCTGCTCGATCGCGACGTGGACACGCTGTCGGGCGGCGAACGTCAACGTGTCGCCATCGCCCGCGCGCTGGTACGCCGCCCGGTGATGTTCCTGCTCGATGAGCCGCTGTCGGCGCTCGATCTAAAATTGCGCGAGGGCCTGCGCGCGGAACTGCGCCAGATCCACCGCCAGCATCGCTCGACGATGCTCTACGCCACGCACGACTATCATGGCGCCATCGCCATAGCCGACCGGATCGGCATCATCGACGGCGGTGTCATCCAGCAGGCGGGCACGATAGAGGACATATACCGGCTCCCGGCCAATGTCGTCGTCGGCCGATTGGTCGGCAGTCCTTCGATGGCCTTCTTCGAGGCCGGCATCGAGGACGGCCATGTCATCGTCAAGGGTGCGCGGCAGCGCATCCCGATCGGCGAGTTCGGCACGGTCGCCAGCGGCAGCGGCAAGGTACTGCTGGGTGTCTGGCCGGAGGACATCGAGGTCGGCTCCGCCGATGCCGCCGGCGCCAGCACGGGCACGATCTATGCCGTGGACAATCGCGGCTTCGAGCGCGCCATCCAGGTCGACACATCAGGAGGTTCGTTCCGCAAGGTCGTTCCGCTGTCGATGCGCTTCACGCAGGGCGATGTCTGTTCATTCCGCATTCCGGAAGGCCGCGGCTTCCTGTTCGACGCAGCCGGCGGACGCCGCATCTCGCAGGCGGAGGGTGCCCGCTGATGGGTCCGTTGTTCAGCAAGAAATGGTTTTATCGCCTGGCGAGCGTGCTGATCCTTGGCGGTTTCGCCATGCTCTGCCAGCCCTTCACGCACAGGCTTTTCGTCATCGGTTTCCCGGTGCTGCTTGCCGGGGTTGTGCTTTTCATGATCCTGGATCACGTGCCCGACGGGCGGCCGGAAACCGAGGAGGAAGACCGTGGCTAATCCGAAGAAAATCCTTAACGACGTCAAGCGCGTCGTACCAGAAATGATCGAGGGGCTGGCGCTTGCCAATGACGGCCGTGTCTACAAGCTCGACGGCAAGCCGGCGCTGATCCGCAAGGACATCCCGGACGGCAAGGTGGCGCTGCTAATCGGCGGAGGCTCGGGCCACGAGCCGCTTTTCCATGGCTTCGTCGGCAAGAACATGGGTGACGGCGCCGCCTGCGGCAACGTCTTTGCCGCGCCCTCGCCCGATGTGATCGCGGCCGCGGCCAAGGCGGTGCATCGCGGCAAGGGCGTCCTGTTTCTCTACGGCAACTATGCCGGCGACAACATGAATTTCGACATGGCCGTGGAACTGCTCGAGGACGACGGCATCGAGGTCCGCACCGTGCGGGTCTGCGACGATGTCGCTGCCGCGCCGCCCGAACGGATGCACGACCGCCGCGGCATCGCGGGCGACATCTACATGATCAAGGTCGCGGGCGGCGCAGCCAGCGAGCTTGACACGCTCGACGAGGTCGAACGCGTCGCGCGCAAGGCACAGGGTTGGGTGCGCAGCATGGGCGTGGCGGTCTCCGCGGGATCGATCCCGGAGACCGGCAAGCTGACCTTCGAACTCGGGGACGACGAGATCGAAGTCGGCATGGGAGCCCATGGCGAAGCCGGCATCGCGCGCCAGAAGCTGAAATCGGCCGATGCGATCGCCGACGAGCTCATGGACAAGATCCTCGCCGACCTGCCGTTCGCCAGGGGCGACGAGGTTGCCTTGATGATCAACAATCTCGGCGCCACCACCATGATGGAGATGCTGATCGTCAACCGGCGCATCCGTGCGATCCTGGAGCGCGAAGGCATCTCGGTCCACCGCACCGATGTCGGCACATGGCTGACCGTGCAGGAAATGGCCGGTTTCTCGGTGACGCTGATGAAGCTCGACGACGAGTTGAAACACTATCTCGACATGCCGGCGGAATCGCTCGGCTATTCAAGGATGTAACGGCGATGATCGAAACGCTCGATGCCAACGCTGCGCGCGAGATGATGCGCTCCGTCGCGCAATCCCTGATCGACCAGACCGACGTGCTGACCGAGGCCGATCTGACCATCGGCGATGGCGACCATGGCGTCGGCATGCGCCGCGGCTTCGAGGCCGCGCTCGAAGCGCTCGACGCCGGCGCCGCGGAAAGTGCCGAAGCCGCCTACAAGGCGGTCGGCACCGCCATCCTGTCCAATACCGGCGGTGCGGCGGGTGCTGTGTTCGGCACGCTGTTTCGCGCCGGCTCCAAGGCCTTCGCGGCATCCGAGGTCATCGACGACGCCTCGTTCGCGATGGCGCTGGAAGAGGGCCTTGCGGCGGTGCTGAAGCGTGGCGGCGTGACCGAGGGCCAGAAGACCATGGTCGACGCGCTCGCCCCGGCCGCGCGGGCCGCGCGCGCCGCCGTTGGCAAGGGCCTCGCCGCCGCGACGGCGGCCGCCACACAGGGCGCGCTGGATGGGGTCGAGGCCAGCAAGGCAATGATAGCGACGACGGGAAAGGCGCGCTCGGTTGGCGAGCGCAGCATTGGCTACCCGGATCCGGGCGCGATCTCGGTTTCGCTCATTCTGAAGGCAATGCAGGACTTCACGGCCAGGGCTTGACCCTGCCGGTTAGGCGAAAAGGACTTCGACATGGCTGATCTCGACGACATCAAGGACGGCAAGGACTGGGGCCGGGACCGTCCCGCCGACACCAGCCGCTTCTACCTCAAGGGAGCGGCGCATCACGACTGGGGCATGAAGGCGAGGCTGTCGCGCATCTTCAATCCCGACAGTGGCAGGACAGTCATGCTCGCCTTCGACCATGGCTATTTCCAGGGTCCGACGACGGGCCTTGAGCGGATGGACCTGACGATCGCGCCGCTTGCCCAACACGCCGATGTGCTGATGTGCACGCGCGGCGGCCTGCGCGCCACGATACAGCCGGAAGTCAACAAGCCCGTGGTGCTGCGTTGCTCGGGTGGCAACTCGATTCTGACGGAACTTTCCAACGAACTGGTGGCGGTCGACATCGACGATGCGATCCGCCTCGGCGCGGTGGCCATGGCCGCCCAGGTCTATGTTGGTGCTGAATACGAGCACAAATCCATTTCCAATGTCGTCAAACTCATCGACACCGGCACGCGCTATGGCATTCCCACGATGGCGGTTACCGGCGTCGGCAAGGACATGGTGCGCGATGCCCGCTATTTCGGCCTGGCAACGCGCATCGCGGCTGAGCTCGGAGCCCAGTTCGTGAAATCCTACTATGTCGACGAGGGCTTCGAGCGCATCGTGCTTGGCTGTCCGGTGCCGATCGTGATTGCCGGCGGCAAGAAGCTGCCGGAGCGCGAGGCGCTTCAGATGGCGTGGCTGGCGATCGACCAGGGCGCGGCCGGTGTGGACATGGGCCGCAACGTCTTCCAGTCGTCGAACCCCGTCGCCATGCTCAAGGCGCTCGCCGCCATCGTTCATCGCGGCGAGAAGGCGGACAAGGCCTATGCCATGTTCCGCGATCTGGAAACGGCAGAGGCAGCTTGACGATGACCCTCGACGAGGCATCACGCGACGTGGCCCTCAAGCCGATGCAGGGCAAGGTCGTGGCTGTAACCGGCGCGGCCAGCGGGATAGGGCGCGAGATTGCGCGCGTCTTTGCCCAGGCGGGTGCCGCTGTCGCGACGCTGGACATCAATGATGCCGCACTCGGGTCGCTCGCCGCCGAATATGGCTGCCGGCCATACCGGTGCGACGTGACGGATGCGGCGTCGGTGAAGCGCGTGCTCGAACTGGCGGCGGATGAGCTGGGCGGCCTTGATATCCTCGTCTCCAACGCCGGCTCGGCCCAGCAAGGCGCGATCGGCGACCTGCCGATGGAGGAGTTGCGGCGAAGCTTCGAATTGAACTTCTTCGGCCACCAGAACGCCTGCCAGGCGGCGATACGGATCTTTCGACGCCAAGGCAGGGGCGGCGCGATCCTGTTCAACATTTCCAACCAGTCCGTCAATCCGGGAAAGGATTTCGGTCCGTACGGCATACCCAAGGCCGCGACGCTGGCCTTGATGAAGCAATATGCGGTCGACCATGGCCGCGAGGGGATCCGCGCCAATGGCATCAATGCGGGGCGTATCCGCTCCGGCCTGATGACCGATCAGATGATCGTTGAGCGTGCCAGCGCGCGCGGGATGACCCCGCACGAATACATGGCCGGCAATCTGCTTGGAGTAGAGGTAACGGCAAGCGACATTGCCAACGCATTCCTGCATCTGGCTCAGATGGACAAGGTCAACGCGGCCGTCCTCACTGTCGACGGCGGCGTAATGGCGACATCGCTGCGATAGCTCAAAGCTTCGAACAGCGAGGCGCATTGCCAAGGTCGGAGGCTCGCGCCTTTCGCAACGCCACGTGCAACGCGGAGCTATCGCTCAATTGCTCGCCAGCCAGATCCAGTCGAACTACGACGATGAGCGACGATAGAGGGATTGGCACGACAAGGCGCGGAGGCGGCGCTGCTTTCCAACGGACCGATAGTCGGCGGCCTGCTGGCAGTTGCAGCGGTGTTGACGGGCTTGCTGGCGTGGCGGATCCCCATGATGTTTTCCTGTGTGAAAGGCTGAAGGGAGGGATTGCCGATTGCACGAACGCGTCCATAGTCGCGGGGATGGGGGCGCAGTACGTTGATCTCGTTTTGCTTGAGCAGTCGCTGGCCGATACCGGGGGGTTGAATCGCCCGTTCTCCGATCGTGTGGGCGACATTGCGCAGAAGACCGCCGGCTCCGTGTTGTTCGACGTTCGCGTCGACGGCGATCCTGGCATTCAACGGATCGCGGCAATCGGCTACGGGGCGGAGGGCGTCGTCGCGGTCGTCATGGATAGGGACGGAGGACTTGCTTCAGCGCCAGTCGACGGAGGCAGCTACGCTCTGATCGCGGAGCTGAGCGCCTGGTGCGCGTTGCCGATGGCCGAGCAGATAAGCGCCAGCTACCTCGAGGCGGCGACCAAGCTGCTTGCCGAGCTTGCCAAGGCTGGCCGCATCGACCGTGACGGGCCGGCCTCCGTCGGTGGCAGCGAGACGTCTTGAAATGCCGTCACCGCCGGGCGAGGCAACGAACTCCCGGCCGGTCATGGGCTCAGCACATCTTCGTAGGCAAACAGGCCGGGTACGCCACCCGTATGAACGAAGACCACGTTCTGACCGGCACGGAAGCGTCCCGTTCTAACGAGATCGATCAGGCCGGCCATGGCCTTGCCGGTGTAGACCGGATCGAGGAGCAACGCCTCCAGCCTTGCGCACAGGTCGATGGCTTCGCGCATGGCTTCGGTCGGCAGCCCATAGCCTGGTCCCACATACCCGTCGAGAACGTCCACCTGCTCTCGCTTTATCACGACGGAAGCTCCGAGCTTGGTGACCGTCTCGCCGCACAATTCGTGCACGCGCGCTTCGATCACATCGCTCGGTTCGGCCGAGCTGATGCCGACCACGGGCGTCTGATGCCCCAGGACGGCGAGGCCAACGAGAAGGCCGGCTTGCGTGGCACCGCTTCCGGTACAGTGGACGATCGCGTCGACCGTCAAGCTGCTGTCGCTGCCTTGTCGAACAAGCTCCTCGGCGCAGCCGACATAGCCAAGCGCTCCGGTCGCGGTCGAGCCGCCGATGGGCATGACATAAGGCCTTCCGCCGCGCTCACGGATGTCCTCGGCAAGACGTTCAAGTTCGATCGCGGGGATTGTATCACCGGAGACGAAGTGCAGTTCGGCCCCGAACATCCGGTCGAGCAGAACATTTCCGGTGCGGTCGTAGCCCGGCGTGTTGCGCGCGACGTTGCGCGACAAAACCAGTTCGCAGCGCAATCCGTGCCGCGCCGCCACCGCCGCTGTCTGACGGCAATGGTTTGACTGTACGCCGCCGGCCGTCACCAGTGTGTCGCCACCAGAAGCCATGGCCTCGGCAACGAGAAATTCGAGCTTGCGCGTCTTGTTGCCGCCGAGCGCCATACCCGTGCAGTCGTCGCGCTTGACGAAGAGGTTGGGTCCGCCAAGGTGGCGCGACAGCGCGGTCATCGGCTCAAGCGGCGTGGGCGTGTGACAGAAGCGTGATCGAGGGATCGTATCCGGCAACATGGGCGCCTCAACAGTCATTCAGGTTGGTCGTGGTGCATGAAGCGGGCCGGCGACAATGGGCTTCGGCTTCAAGCACGGTCACCTGTCGACCGGGCGCAAGAAAGAATGCCGCCGTCGATCATAAGAAAGTGCTGCATGGCCTCCCTCGCGCAAGTGCCGGCAGCCAAGCAGAATATTTCCGATCGGTCAAACATCTTTCCTATGATAAAGGCCGCGTCGCTTGCGAGTCGACTTTGTTCGGTCTCAACCCTAGACTGCGGCCAATGCAAAAAAGGTCAGCCATGAGCGATTCGAAGCCAAGTCTGGGAGAATGCCTCAAACTGCTGCGCCGGGAGCGGGGCTGGACACTGACGCAGGTCGCCCAGATGTCGGGGCTCGCCATCTCCACCCTGTCGAAGGTCGAGAACAACCAGATGTCGCTGACCTATGACAAGCTGCTGCAGCTTGCCCAAGGGCTCAAGGTCGACATAACCGAGCTTTTCGGCGTGAGAAAGGCCAGCGTCTCTCCCATCGCGCACGGCGCGCGTGCCGTCTCCCGGCTTGAGGACGGACGGATCGTCGAGACGCCCAACTACGTCTATCGCTTTCTATGCACGGAGCTGTCGCGCAAGGAAATGATTCCCATGCTGGGGGCAGTCACCCAGCAAAGCATAGAAACGTTCGGCGAGCTCATCCGTCATCCCGGCCAGGAGTTCACCTATGTTCTCGAGGGCGAAGTCGAGTTGCACACCGACGTCTACGAAACGCTGAGGCTGAAGACAGGAGAGTCGGTCTACTTCGAAAGCACAATGGGCCACGCCTATGTCAGCGTCGGCGACACGCCGGCCCGCATCCTGTGCGTGTGCACGTCGGCATCCGGCCAGTCGGAGCAGACCCTCATCAGCGGCGCCAGGGGCGTGCGCCCTCATGACGAGCGCGAGACTGTCGACGCGGAAATGACACTTGGCTAATTAGAAAAATCTCTTTCCTATCAGAAAAATCGGCTTGCCATCCGAAATGCGGGTGTTAGCGTGTGCGAAAGGCATCCCTCGGTGATCCCGTGAGAGATGCAAAACACAAGCTCGAGGGGAGCGCATCATGTTGTTACGTCGCCTGCCGACTTTTGCGGCATTTGCCGCTTTGACAGCCTTGACTTTCGCGGGACCGAGCTGGGCCACCGACAAGGATGTCCTGGTTATCGACAAGGCCGAGGATCCGCCCACGGCCGACCCCGGCGTCGAGGTCTCCAACAACGGCTATACGCTGATCTTTCCGGCCTACGAGCGTCTGGTGAAATATGACGGCGCCAAGACCGAGGTCATTCCGGAGCTTGCCGAGAGCTGGACCACGGCGCCCGACAACCTCAGCTGGACATTCAAGCTGGCGTCGGGACACATGTTCGACGATGGTTCGCCGGTCGATGCCGCCGCGGTCAAATATTCATTCGACCGCGTGAAGAAGCTGGCGGCTGGCCCTGGCGACATGTTCCCGACCGTCAAGGACGTCGTCATTGTCGACCCGCGGACCGTGAAGTTCGAATTATCGGCGCCATTCGCACCGTTCCTGTCGGCGCTCGCCACGTCGGCCGGGTCGATCATCAATCCGAAGGCGCAAGAGCACGCGGTCAACGGCGACGACGCGAAAGCCTGGCTCGCCGAGCACACCGCCGGCAGCGGCGCTTTCAAGATCTCGGCCTGGGAGCGCAACCAGCAGATCACGCTCGATCCCAATCCCCACTATGCCGGCAAGAAGCCGGCTTTCAAGCAGGTCATATTCAAGATCGTACGCGAGATGTCGTCGCGTCGCCTGCAACTGGAGAACGGAGACGCCGACCTGATCGACCAGGTTCCGGTCGACCAGGCCGAGGCCATGAAATCGAGCGCGGGGGTGGTCATCGAGAGCAATCCCAGCCTCTATGTCATCTATCTCTATCTGAACAACAAGAAGGCCCCCTTCGACAATCCGAAGGTCCGTCAGGCCATATCCTATGCGGCCGACTACAAGGGGCTGGTCGATGGCGTCATGCAGGGCCAGGCCGAACAGATGCGCGGGGCTGTCCCGGACGGCATGTGGGGCCATGACCCGCAGGGCATGCAGTACAGCTACGATCTGGAGAAGGCCAAGCAATTGCTTGCCGACGCCGGTGTTTCCAATCTGCACATCAGCTTCACCTATTCGCAGGCTGACTCCGCCTGGGAGCCGGTTGGACTTGCGCTGC
Source organism: Mesorhizobium sp. GW821-FHT07A06 (assembly GCF_059419085.1). Classification (NCBI taxonomy): domain Bacteria; kingdom Pseudomonadati; phylum Pseudomonadota; class Alphaproteobacteria; order Hyphomicrobiales; family Phyllobacteriaceae; genus Mesorhizobium; species Mesorhizobium sp. GW821-FHT07A06. The sequence goes on along the minus strand of NZ_JBWKRC010000019.1, from coordinate 82,637 downwards.
AGGCTTCGCTCGCCGAAATCGGCGTCACGATGGACATGAAGAATGTCGCCGACACGACAAAGCGCGAGCTGGTCGCCAAGGGCGACTACGACATAGCGACCGGCGCCTGGACGCCCGATTTCGCCGATCCGTTCATGTTCATGAACATCTGGTTCGACCCGACCAAGATGGGCGCGCCGGGCAACCGGGCCTTCTATGAAAACCCGAAAGTGACCGATTTGATCACCCAGGCGCTCGCGACCGTCGACCAGAAGAAGCGTGAGCAGCTCTATATCGATGCGCAGAAAATCACCAACGAGGATGCGCCATACGTCCTTCTGTTCCAGAAGAACGACATCTTCGCCATGCGATCCTCGGTGAAAGGGTACGTTTACAATCCGATGCTGATCCAGGTCTACAACATCGCCGATATGTCCAAGTCCGAATAGAAATCGGCGCCGAAGGTATGTCGCTAATTTCAACGATCCTTCGGCGTCTCGTGCTGCTGGTGTTCGTCGTGGCTGGTGTCGCGATCATCACCTTCACGATTTCGCATTTGATCCCCGGCGATCCGGCGCAGCTGATCGCCGGGGACAAGGCTTCAGCCCAGACATTGGCGCATGTGCGCCAGGAGCTTGGCTTGGACAAACCCGTTACCCAGCAGTTTGTCATCTACGTCAAGCAACTCCTGTCGGGCGATCTCGGCCAGTCCTTGCGGACGCGGCGCCCGGTGGCCGGCGATATTGCCCTGTTCCTGCCCGCCACGCTTGAGCTCGGCATCGCCGCGCTGGTGATGGCGATCATGATTGGCGTGCCGCTCGGCGTGCTTTCGGCGATCTACAAGGACGGACCGGTCGACCAGGCAGCGCGTGTCGTGTCGGTCGCCGGCATTTCAATGCCGGTATTCTGGTTCGGGCTGGCGCTCATCCTCCTGTTCTATGTCAAGATACCGATCCTGCCGGGCAGCGGCCGCATCACGCTTGGCATCGCCGCGCCGCCGCGCATCACCGGCTTCTTCCTGGTCGACTCGCTTGTCGCCGGCGACCTGAAAGCCTTCTGGTCGTCGCTCTATCACCTCGTCCTGCCGGCCTTTGTCCTCGCCTTCGCCAATCTCGGCATCATCACGCGCCAGATCCGGGCCTCGATGCTGGACGTCCTGCAGGAGGATTATGTCCGCACCGCGCGCGCGAATGGTTTGTCGCGATCGGCGGTCATCCTGCGGCACGCCTTGCCCAATGCCCTGATCCCGTCGGTGACGCTGCTTGGCCTCGCCTTCGGCGACCTGCTCTACGGCGCGGTGCTGACCGAAACGATCTTCGCGTGGCCAGGCATGGGGAGTTATGTGGTGTCATCGATCCAGACCCTGGATTTTCCCGCGATCATGGGCTTCACCATTGTCGCTTCGCTGGGGTACGTGCTGATCAATCTCGCGGTCGATCTGACCTATATGGTGCTCGACCCACAGATCAGGGAACTCGGCTGATGGCGGCGGATGGCATCGCCACCTCGCCCCGGCCGGCATCGCGGCTTCGCATGGGACGGTTGTGGTATCGCGTGAAGGGAAGCCCCCTCACCCTGGTCGGCGCCGCGATCGCGCTGCTGGTCCTGTTTGTGATCATGGCCGCGCCCCTGCTGGCGCCCTACCCACCCGACAAGATCTCGCTTTCAGCAAGGCTTGCGGCGCCCAGCCTGCAGCACCTCTTCGGCACCGATGAGGTTGGGCGCGATCTGTTTTCGCGGGTGCTCTTCGGCGCGCGCGCGTCCTGCGGCATCGCCTTTGCCATCGTCATCATCTCGACCGTCATCGGCTCGATCATCGGCTGCCTGTCCGGCGTTGTCGGCGGCATCGTCGATACCGCGATCATGCGGCTGATGGATGTCTTCCTGGCGCTGCCGGCACTCATCCTCGCCATGGCGCTGGCCGCCGCGTTGGGACCGAGCCTGTTCAACGCCATGCTGGCCGTCGCCGTGGTGCGGGTGCCCGCCTATGTGCGGCTGGCGCGTGGGCAGACGCTGTCGCTGCGCAACCGCACCTATGTGAAGGCATCGCGCAGCTTCGGGGCTTCGCCTGCCTATATGCTGCGCTGGCACATACTGCCCAACGCCCTGTCACCCATCATCGTTCAGGCCACACTGGATCTCGGCGGCACCATCCTGACGGCGGCGGCCTTGAGCTTCATCGGCCTCGGCGCCCAGCCGCCGACCTCTGAATGGGGCTCCATGGTGTCGAGCGGGCGCAATTATTTCCTCGACCAGTGGTGGTATGTCACCTTTCCCGGCCTGGCCATTCTGATCAGCGCGATGGGTTTCAACCTGCTGGGTGACGGATTGCGCGACATGCTCGATCCGAGGCTGGGTGGCCGATGACCGAACCGTCCGGCGATGTCCTGCTCGAAATCACCGATCTTTCGCTCGAGTTCCGCACCTATCGCGGGCCGATCAAGGCGCTGAACGGGGTCAGCCTCAATGTCCGTGCCGGCGAGATCGTCGGCATCGTGGGGGAATCCGGGTGCGGCAAATCGGTGACCATGATGGCGGCTACGCGGCTTTTGCCCAAGGGGAGCGCGCACATTACCGGAGGCGGCATCCGTCTGTTCGGCAGCGATCCGATGAAGCTCAGCGAGCGCGAACTCCAGCATGTGCGCGGGCGGCAGGTGTCGACCATCTTCCAGGAACCGATGAACGCCCTCAACCCGACCCGACGGATCGGCGAGCAGATCGTCGAGGTCATCCGCCGCCACCAGCGTCTCGACAACGCCGCAGCGACGAGCAAGGCCTCGGGCCTGCTGCGCGACATGCTGATCAGCGAGCCGGAGCGGATCATGCAGGCCTATCCGTTCGAGCTTTCCGGAGGCATGCGGCAGCGCGTGCTGATTGCCATGGCCTTTTCCTGCGAACCCAGGCTCATCATCGCCGACGAGCCGACGACGGCACTCGATGTGACTGTGCAGGCGCTGATCCTGGGCCTCATCAAGCACAAGGCGATGAGCACGGGAACGGCCGTCGTTTTCATATCGCATGACATGGCCGTGGTGTCGCAGCTTTGCGACCGGCTCTACGTGCTTTATGCGGGACGGGTCGCGGAAGCCGGAACGACCGCGTCGGTGCTGGCGGCGCCAGCCCATCCCTACACGCGCGCCTTGATACGCTGTCTGCCGGGGCTGGCACCACCCAAGCAGCCGCTGGAACAGATCCCCGGTACCTTGCCCGACCTGCTTGACCCGCCTGCCGGCTGCCTCTTTCGGGCCCGCTGCCGCGAGGCGGATGATCGTTGCGGCTCGGTGCCGCCGCTGGCTGCCATGGAGCCTACCCGCCGTGCCGCCTGCTGGCGCCGTATCGAGGAGACGCAAGCCGCGTGACCGAGCTTCCCCTCCTTTCCGTCGAAGACCTGGAAGTCCGCTACCGCGTCACCTCGGGCTGGTTCGGTGGCGCCGACGTCCATGCCGTCAACGGCGTGTCGTTCAGCGTCGCCGAAGGCGAGACGATCGGCATTGTCGGGGAATCCGGCTGCGGAAAAACCACGCTTGGACAGGCGATCCTCGGCCTGACCGGCATTTCCGCCGGTGCGATCAAACTCAGGGGAACTGAACGGGACCGCGCACGGCGCACCCAGTTGCAGATCATCTTCCAGGACCCCCAATCGTCGCTCGATCCGCGGCTTCCGGTCTGGCGCCTGATCACCGAACCTCTGCACATTCGCGGCGGCTACACCCGCAAGCAACTGATCGAGCGCGCAACCGAACTGGCCGTCTCGGTCGGCTTGCGGCCGGAGCATGTCGATCGCTATCCGCACGAATTCTCGGGCGGCCAGCGCCAGCGCATCGCGATTGCCAGGGCGCTCGCCGTCGAACCGGCGCTGCTGGTCCTCGATGAGCCGACCTCGGCGCTGGACGTGTCGGTGCAGGCGCAGATCGTCAACCTGCTGCTGTCGCTGCAGGCGGAGCGCAAACTATCCTATGTGCTCATCTCGCATGACGTGTCGCTGGTGCGCCACGTGGCCGATCGTGTCGCCGTCATGTATCTCGGCCAGATCGTCGAAGAAGGCCCGACACTCGACGTGCTTGACGCTCCCAGGCATCCCTATACCAGGACGCTCCTCGATGCCGTTCCGAGTTTCGATCGTCCACTGAACTCGATCGCGCCGCGCGCCGGCGAATTGCCGAGCAACCGGACGCTGCCGACCGGCTGCTTCTTCCGGGAGCGCTGCCCTTCCGCGACGGCCGGCTGCGAACTGCCGCAGGTTCTGGTACCCGCCGACGGATCGCGCACAGTCCGCTGTCATCTGGTCACGCGCGCAAACGACACCGCGTTGCCACGCACGGCGCCGCGGCCGGTGTTTTCCTCCCCTAATGATGCGATTGCTTAAGCCGCGTCGGCCGCGAATGGGTTTTCCACTTTCGGCCAATAGGGCGTCTTGAGCTTTGTGTAGGGGATCGCGGCGAAGTTGGGCTGCGTCGCACCGGGCGGGGCGCAGAACAGGATGCGCTTGGCGATCGGCGCGAAACCGGCCTGGAAATGGTAATTGGATTTGACGATGACGATGCGTCGCTCGCTTGGATTAAGGCCGAGCGCGGTCATGCAGTCGGGATGGAAGACCTGCGTGCGTACCGTGTTGATGATCAGGTCGATGCCGCCGTCGGTGGTGACCCACGCCGCATCCCCGAGCGGCCACGGCATGGTGCCGAACAGCTGCGTCAGTTCGCGGCCGAGGCCTTTTACTGTAACGCGCAGGTCGACAGGCATACCCGAGAACACGCCGCACTTGCCGCCGACCCGCAGGTTTATGGTACCGCCGATCCCGGCCTCGACGCAGAAGCGATAGGCGATCGGGTCCCAGTACATGGCGCTGGCCACGTTCCCGATGCCGCGCTCGATCAGCCGGCGCAGGATGTAGGTGGAGTCCCCCGGTGCGCCGCCGCCGGCATTGTCCGAAACATCCGCTATGACGACCGGCCCATGCGGCTCGGCGAGCGCCATGTCGAGCGCCTCGTCGATGCCCAGGAATTTCGGGATCAGGTCGTTGCGCAATGCGAAAAGCTGCTTGCCGAACCTTTCGGCGGTCCGCTCGGCAAGCGGCTTGTCATCGTCGGTGACCACCAGCATGCGGGCTCCGACATCCTCGACGTCGCCATGCGGAAAGCCATGCCCAAGCGAGACTGACAATATGCCAGGCTCGGCTTCGGCGGCAGTCATGCCATCAACGAAGCCGCGCATCGGCTGCTCCTGCACGCGGAAGGTGCTGATCATGCGGCAGTCGTAAAGCGCCATCACCGGCCTGACCTTGCCCTCCACCGTGTCGACGATAATGCGGTAGAGCTCGCCGGCACGGTCCATGATGTCGGTGTGCGGATATTCCTTGTAGGCGACGATAGCGGTGGCGTTGTCGACCATCTTCTGGGTTGTGTGGCAGTGCAGATCGAGCTCCGCCCCGATCGGGATGTCGGGACCGACGACAGCTCTGACATGCGCGAGAAGATCACCCTCGGTATCGTCATAGCCTTCCGCGACGAAAGCGCCATGCAGCGCCAGAAGCACGCAGTCCACCGGCATGGCGGCCTTGAGCTCGTCGAGGATCTCGTCGCGGAACTGCTCGTAGACATTGCGGATGGTTATGCCTCCGGGCTCGGCGCAAACGCACAGGCTTTCCACGATCTCGTGGCCGTCGGCTTCGCCGCGCTGACGCCACACGAACAGCTGGCAGGACGGCTCGTTCAATGCCTTCGAGGTGGCGTCGCCCCGCGCGATGCCCATTTCCTCGAAACTGTGGTAGCCGGTCGGGATAGGCGCGAACGTGTTGGTCTCGGTGTCCATGCCCGCTATGAAAATGCGCATTCTTTCGCCCTCAACTCGTCTTTCGTTTAAGAAAAATCTTTTCTCATCATCAAACTATTATATAATTTCCGCAAGCACCTGGACCATGTAAGAGCTGCGCCAAGCCGCATTCACGCGGCCTCTGGCGGGTGGCACAGAATCGGAAATTCACATGCATCTTCACCCGCTCGACGACCTGGTGCTGGACGAAACCACCAAGGCCATTCCGCCTGGCGTCGCGGTCCGTCTTCATGATGTCGGCTCGATGGGCTGGAACCTCCTGCGCGGCGATGTTCCGCTGCCGGCGGCGGTCATCAGGGAGTCCGCGCTCGACCACAATTCGCGTTGGATGCAGCGTTTCCTCGCGAAGCGCAACGCGGTCATCGCGCCACATGTCAAGACGACGATGTGCCCTCAGATCATGCAGAGGCAATTGCGCGACGGCGCCTGGGGCGTGACCGTCGCCACATTGCACCAGATGAAAGTTTGCCGTCGGTTCGGCATCGATCGCATCGTGCTCGCCAACCAGCTTGTCGGACGGCTGGAACTGGACGCTCTGGTCGCCGAATTGAACGCTTCGGCCGGCCTCGACTTCTACATGCTGATCGACAGCCTTGATGCCGTGCGCCTGGCGAGCGAGGCGGTCGGACGCGCCGGACCGGGCTCGCGGCCGATCCAGGTTTTGGTCGAGCGCGGCTATCCGGGCGGCCGGGCCGGTTGCCGCAACAACGACACGGCGCTCGAGGTCGCGCGTGCCGCGCATGCGGCGCCGCAACTGCGGCTCTGCGGCGTCGAGGCTTTCGAGGGACTGATCAAGCCGAAGGACGGTGGTCCGGCACGGGCAGTTGCGGATTTCGTCGACGAGATCGGCGCGCTCTACGAAGCATGCGCCGGCGAAAACCTGTTCGAGCGCGCGCCACCGATCGTGACGGCCGGCGGTTCGTCGTTCTACGACATCGTGCTCGATCGCCTGTCCGGCAGCGGCGCGCAGGTGATGACGCGCAGCGGCTGCTATGTCAGCCATGACAGCGGCATCTACCAGGCCGAGCAGAAGCGCATCCTCGCCGCGACCGGCGAGAATGAAGGCCTGGTCAACGCGCTGGAAGTATGGACCCATGTCCAGTCCTGTCCTGAACCGGGGCTGGCCATCCTGACCGCCGGCAAGCGGGATTTCGGAACCGACTCCGGACTGCCGGTGCCGCTGCTCATTTCGCGCGATGGCGGTTCGCCCGAAACGCTGGCGGGCTGCGAGATCTTCGCCAGCAACGACCAGCACGCCTACATGCGCGTTGCGGCGACGGTTTCGGTAAAAGTCGGCGATCGCATCGGACTGGGCGTGTCGCATCCCTGCACAACCTTCGACAAATGGCAGATACTCTTCCTGGTCGACGACGCCTATGAGATCGTCGGCGCGCTCAAGACCTATTTCTGACCGGAAGCCAGCGTTGGCACCGCGATCATCGCGCCGTCGAAACGACTTCACCCTACTCCGACGACATGTCGCGACAGCCCGTCGACCATCGAACGGGCCGCGCCGGAAACAAGTCGATCACACACTGGCGGGCTAGGGCGCTTCGCCGTTTCACAGAAACGGCGAAACACTCTAGCTCTTTGTTTTTGAGGCAATTCCGGACGGAAAACCGCTCATACTTTTCCTGGAATTGCTCTAACTCATACGACAAACCGTATCGCGCGCTGGATGTCGAAGAAATTGTCTGCCTCGAAGCGAAGCGTGCGCGCGGCGGGATGTTCGATGCCCGGATACCAGCTTCCCCTGTAGGCCTCGATAGGCGTGGTGTATTCGACGATGAGCTCGAACCGGTCGGCCAGCTTCGGCAGGCATTTCGACAGATCGCGCGAAAGCGAGGCCTCCACGGTCTCGCGTATGGCCTTGACCGAGCCTTGAGGCGAGAGGGAAGACGTCGCCGGCCCGAAACCTTCGCTGGTTGCAACGGTTGCGATCTCTGGCACCAGTGCCTTCGCCTCGCCGCACATGCCGGCATCGCCAGACAGAAAGACCGAAGGCACGCCGTAACGGGCGGCGCAGTGTGCGTTCAGCGTGTATTCGGATGCCACCTCCCCGTTGATCAGCATCCTGGACACGGTGCCGGTCAACGTATGTGCCAGCGGATTCGTGTCAGTGCCGGCCTTGTTGTGGTAGCCGGTATAGAGAGCGGCATCGAAGGTGTCATCGATGCCGAACATCATCGCATCCGGATGGCCGCTCCAGCCGCGCACGATGCGGACATAGGCTGGAAGCTTGGACAGGATGAGGTTGCGCGCCGTCGAATGGGCGTCCTTGACGACGACTTCGGTCGCGCCCGCGGCCTTGGCGCCTTCGCAGGCTGCGACCAGTTCGTCGGTCATGTATTCCCGGAATTCGGCATAGTCGGGATTGCCCTTGCGCGCCTCGTCCCAGTTGGTGATGCCCGCCGTGCCTTCGATGTCGGCGCTGATAAAGACTTTCATGTGCTTGCCTTTCGATTTCAGAGAAGGTCACCGCGCACGCGCCTTCAATGGCGTCCGGGCTCGTGCGGTGGAGGTGGCCCGCGCGGCGATGGCTGCCCGGACCGGGCGTCTTCAGGCTGCCATTTCGGCCCGCCGTCGCTCCAGGAACATGGGGCCGACGCGAATGCCGCAGCGTCCATTGTCGTCGACGGCGTCCAGCTCGAGAATCTCCTCCTCGTAGAGCAGACCGTGCATGCGGAACCGGCCGGCATCCACCGGCTCGCAGGTATGGGTGCAGAAATACTCGATCAGGCATTTCAGCTGGCCGTGGCTGTAGGTCAGATAGGTGATGTTGAAATCCGGCCCGTACTCGCCCAGGTGCGGCGCGATCTCCGGCGGCACCTTCTCGACAGGCAGACTGTCGACACGCGACCAGTTCGCCCCTTTCCAGGTCAGCTGGTTGGCCTTGGAGAAGGAGAGGTTCATATGCGCGTAGTCGGCGCCGCGACCGTAGATGCGTCCGTCGATGACGAAGTCGTTGCCCGAGACCGGGCGGATCTGCAGCGGCACGCCCTCCCCCATCAGATAGAGCTTGCCATCCTTGTTCTTCACCTCGACGACCTCGCCGCCCACCTCATGACGATAGAGCCCGGGCAGGCTTGCGAACTGGTCTTCGGTGATGGGCGGCGGGGTCTGGCCGCGAAGCGGCATGCGTCCCATGCCGCTGTCGGCAAGGGCGATGCGCAGGCCATCGCCCGCGAGCCGTGAGGCAATCTGGTTGGCGAAATCAAGCGTGGCGAAGATCAGGACGCCGAAGCCGGCCCTCGGCAGCAGCATCATCTGCGACGCATAGCCATAGACCGCGCCGCCATGGCCGACGGAGGTCCACCCGTCCATGTCGCCGACGCCGAAGCACAGCCCATACCCGTTGAGGTCCTTGTTGTGACCTTCGGGGCGTTTGCCGATCGGGGTCCACATCTTGCGCAGCGACGCCGGGCTGACGATGGAATCGCCGTTGGGCGCGAAGCCGCCCCGCAGCAGGCACCGCGTATAGTTGGCCATGTCGGAAGTGGTGGAGAAGATGTTGCCGGCGGGCGATCCGCCCAGATTGAACACCGGCGCGGGGCTGTCCCCGTCCAGCGTCCACATGTCGGCCGGCGCCAGCCTTTCACGGATGCCGGGAGCCATGCCCGACGACGTGTCGTTCATGCCCAGCGGCTTCAGGATGTTCTCGGTGATGTAGTCGGAGTAGCTCTTTCGCGTCACCCGCTCGATCACCATGCCGACCACGGCAATGCCGGCATTGGAATAATGCATGATGCCGGCGCTGGGATCCTGCTTCAACGTGGATGTGGCGAGTTCGGCGACAGTGTCGGCCAGCGGCGGCTTGTGTGAATCCAGATAGTGTCCGCTCTTGGGTTCGCGCACGATCCCGGCGGTGTGGCTCATGAGCTTGCCCAGGCTGACATGCGAGCCGTGAGGTCCGCTTTCACGTCCGGCGAACGGATTGACCGGGTGAAAACCGGGCAGATACTCCGAGACATCGACATCGAGGTCGACCAGTCCCTTCTCCACGAGTTGCATGATGGCAACCGATGTGAAGGTCTTCGTGATCGAGCCGATGCGGAAACAGGTGTCATCCTTCATGTCGAAGTGGCGATCGTGCCGCTGTATGTGGCCGTGCGTCATGAGACCGTCCCGGTCGACCAGGGCATAGGAGATCGACGGGATGGCCTTGTCCTCCACCTCGTGGCGGATAAGGTCTTCAAGAAGCTCGATGGCGTGGGGGGATAGCGAAGACACGGGCGGATACTCCCTGATTTCAGTTTGTATGGCGGGGATCGAGAATGTCGCGCAGGGCGTCGCCGACGAGGTTCCATGCCAGCACGAACAGGAAGATCGCGGCTCCGGGGAAGGCGAGCGTGTACCAGTACTGGAACGGATTGCCGGGCTGGCCGACGATCCAGTTGCGCGCATAGGCGATGAACTGCCCCCAGTCGGCGTAGCCTTCCTCCGTGCCCACTCCGAGGAAGCTCAGGGCGGACGCGGTCAGCACCATCGAACCCGTGGCCATGGTAGCCAGAACCAGCACGGGGAAGAACGCGTTGGGCAGGATGTGGAACACGATCAGCCTGAAGTCGCCGGCGCCGTAGCTTCTCGCCGCATTCACGAAATCCATCTCGCGGATCCGCAGGATTTCACTGCGCACCACGCGCGCATAACCCATCCATCCGAAAGTCGTCAGCGCGACGGTTATCGGCCCGAGCCCCTTGCCGAGCAGGGCGGTCAGCACCATGGCGGCGATGAGGAAGGGAACCGCCATGAAGACGTCGACGATACGCATCAGCACTTCGTCCACGATGCCGCCGTAAAAGGCCGCGAGCGATCCGATGATCGTGCCGATCAGCACCGAGATGGCGACGACGCCGAGGCCGATCTTGAATGCCGTGCGTGTGCCCCAGATCACGGCGTAGTAGATGTCGTACTGGCCTTCGGTCGTTCCGAAGATCGCCTCGGGCGACGGTGGTTGCGGCGTTGCCAGGAAGCCCGCTCTCGGCGTGTCGTATACCGACATCTGGAATTCCTGCGGCGGTGCGAGCACCGGCGCGAAAATCGCTATCAGCACGAATGCCAGCAACAGCAGTACCCCGATCAACGAGATCGGATTACGCTTCAGATAGCCAAACGCTCTCATCGCGTCTTTACCCTCGGATCGAGCAGCGGATAGATCATGTCGACGGCCAGGTTCAGCACCACGAGGACGACCGCGAAGTAGAGCCCGAAGCCCAGCACGGCCGGAAAATCCAGGTTGGCGGCCGTCTTGGCCGCGAACTGGCCGAGGCCCGCATAGTCGAAGATGGTTTCGGTGATGACGACGCCACCCATCATGGCGGCGAGTTCCATTCCGGCGATCGTCGTGACCGGGAGCAGCGCGTTGCGCCTGGCATGGTGCAGCTCCACCACGCGCCGGGGCATGCCCTTTGCGCGTGCCGTGCGGACATAGTCCTGGCGCAGCGTTTCCAGCATCGACGTGCGCATGACACGCGTCATGTTGGCAAGATTGACGTAGGTCAGCGTGATGACGGGGGCAGCGAGATGCCTGAGCGAATCCCAGAAAATTGGCAGATTGCCGTTGAGCAGCGCGTCGATCGTGTTCGCGCCGGTGTAGCGGGTGAAGCCGGGCGCGGTGACGGCAGCCTGGGCCCACTGGCTGAGACGCCCGGGCGGGAACCAGTCGAGCGCGGAGTAGAAGATCAGCAGCATCAGCAGTCCGAAGACATAGACCGGGAATGACCAGCCCAGGATGGTGAAGATGCGGATCACATGGTCCGGCCAACGGTTGAGATGGATGCCGGCCCGCGAGCCCAGGTAGATGGCGAGCAGAAAGCCGGGAATGAACGCCAGCAGGACCAGTTCCAGCGTCGCCGGCAGCAGGGAAGCCAGCGCGTGGGCAACAGGCTGGCGCGCGGTCTCGGACCAGCCCAGATTGCCGGTCAGGATGTTGCCGATCCAGCGCCCGTATTGAATGTAGAAAGGATCGTTCAGCCCATACTGCTCGATCATCCTGCGAATGCTGTCCTGGCCGCCCTTGAGGAAGTCCGGGGACGGCGCGTACGCCGCCAGGCGCTGTGTCGGCGACAGCGACATCTGCAGCGCGAAAAGCATCAGCGACAGGGCGAAGAGAACGACGGGCAACATCAGGAGCCGCCGCAAAGCGTAGTTCAGCACATCAGCATCCGCACCATGAGGAATAGCCGTTTCGCCGGGCGACGATGGCGCCCGGCGAAACCCGAAGCTCTCTAGTCGGCCTTCTTGGTGACGGGATAAAAATCCCAGGCGCCGTAGAGGATCATGTTGTGCACATAGCCGTCGATGTTGCTGCGGGTGACGATGTACCCGAAGTCCTCCCAGAGGAACTGCGTGGTGGCATAGTCGTAGGACATTTCCTGCAGCTTGGCATAGATCGGCTCACGCACGGCGGGATCGCTCGAGGCCCAGGCCTGGTCGAGAAGCGGCTTGAACTTCTCCGTCATCAGGTCACGGTAGCCCTGGCCGAGCATGCCGCCGACAAGACCGGTCGGGGACAGATAGTAGGTCGCCGCACCCAGCGGACCACCCGGGTCGGAATAGTCCGGTCCCCAGCCCATGTAGGTGAGCGGCGAGGCGGGTTTTTCACGATTGTTGAGCTTGTCCGAAATGGAGGCCCAGGGCAGCGACTGGATCTTCATCTTGAACTTCGGGTTGATCCGCTGCAGTCCCTGCTGGAGCGCGGAAAGCGCGGCCGTGCCTTGCGGCGTTCCTTCCTGCACATAGGCGGTGAAGGTGAAGCCGGTGTCCCACAGCTTGCCGCCGAAGGCCTTCTTGAAGTGCTCCGCGGCCTTTTTCGGATCGTAGCTGTAGATTGGCGAGTCCGCGCGGTAGCCCATGATGCCGCGAACGGTCGGACCGCGCGCCTGCACGGTCTTGCCGAGCAGCGCCTGCTTTATCAGCGCATCGTAATTTTGGGCGTAGTTGAAGCCCTGACGAACATCGATGTCGGAGAAGAAGTCCGGCGGGATGCCGTTGCCGTCCAGCTTGCCGCTGCCGATGGCGGGGTTGTCGGTATCATCCAGCGGCCATGCGAAATAGAGGCCGCGGCTGAACACCTTGGGCAGGCCGTCGACGACCTTGACACCGTCCGTCTTGCTGAGCTCGTCCAGGAACTCGACTGGCGTCGTCACGAAGTCGGCATCGCCGGAGAGCAGCTGCAGGCGACGCGTGGTCCATTCCGGAACCGTGCGCATGACCACCCGCTCGAGCGAGGCCTTGCCCATGAAGTAATTGTCGAAACGCTTCAGCGTGATGCGGCGATCGGTGCGATCCCATTCGTCGAGCATGAACGGGCCGGTCCCGTTTTCCTGGGCGAACAGCGGATCGTCACCGAGTTCGGGACGGTAGTACTTCTTCCAGGTATTCCCGTCGCCATCCCATCCCCCGACGGAGGCGACCCATTCCTTGTCGACGATCGAGGCACCGAACGGCAGCGCCAGGACGCCAAGCGTGGCGGGGAAGGACTTCGGCAGCTTCAGCGTGACATTGTCGCCCTCGACGGTGATCTGCGACGCGAGTTCGTCATATACCTTGCGTAGCGCTTCGGGGCTGGCATCCTTGATGTCCGACACCTTGCCTTCGGCTTCGACCCATTTGGCGACGTCGGTGTACTTGCTCGCCGTCACCACCTCGGTGATGGCGTTGGACATCCAAGACTGGCCCATCAGGATGGCGCGCAGCAGCGAGTAACGCACGTCCTCGGCCGTGATCTCGCCATAGCCGGGCTCGATCTTGGCCTTCTGCTCGTCGCTCAGCCCGTCATAGTACTGCCAGGTGATCTTGCCGTCGTCGCCCTTGATGCCGACCTTGTGGGCGTGGACGCCCTTCCGGATCGGGAAGGTGTAGCTGACCGAACCGTCCGCGTTCTGCTTGATCAGGCCGTTTTCGAGGCTCGGCACTTCCGAGGACAATGAGGGCACGAATTCGGAAATCTGGGAGCCGTTGTAATTCAACAGGCGGCTGTAGACGTTGAGCACGCCGTAGGAGCTCGGCGTGTTTGCAATGTAGGCCGGATCAAAGGACTGAACATCGTCGGTCCAAAGAAACACAAACGTTCCGGGATTCTTGGTTTCTGCCACGGCGGGCGACGCAAAAGCGCCTATGCCCATGCAGAACGCTAATGCCAAGGCATGTTTCATTTTCATGAGTATGTTCCCACAATTGACTCGAGGTCTTTTTATCGTTGCGTGCGAAAGCTAGGAGGAGGCTTGCGCCACTGTCCAATGCGTAGATAGGATCAGTTATGCGAATAATGCATGAGGTCGACCGTGGAGCTGGCTTGGTTTGAAGACTTCCTCGAGATCGCCGCGACGCGGAATTTCTCGACCGCCGCGGCGTCCCGGAATATCTCGCAGCCGGCCTTCAGCCGTCGCATCAAGGCCCTGGAGGCTTGGGTCGGCGCCGAACTTATCGACCGCAGTACATATCCGGTGCACCTCACCAGCGCGGGCAACATTTTCGTTCCGCGCTGCCAGGAAATGCTTCGCGACATGTACCGCCTGCGGACCGACTGCCGCAACGCCGCCGGCGCCAGCTCACGGCTTCTCACTTTCGCCGCGCTTCATACGCTGGCCATCTATTTCTTTCCCAGGTGGATCAGCCAGCCCGAACTGCCGAATGCGCCGGTCCGCAGCAGCATGCACACTGGCGACTTCCTGGAATGCGTCGAGCACCTGTCGTCCGGCAAATGCGATTTCGCCATCACCTACGATCACCCCGACGGACCGCCGGTCCTTGAGGGCGGACCGTTCGAATCGCTGCAAATCGGCAGGGATCGCCTCGTTCTGGTGTCTGGAGTCGACCAGACGGGAGCGCCGCTCTTCGATGTCGATGTGCCGGAGGGCACCAGGATTCCCTACCTCGCCTATTCCTGGAGCGACGGCTATCTCGGCAAGCTGATCTCGCTCATCCAGTCGCGCTGGCGGCGTCCTCTCAATCTCAGCATCGTCTACCAGTCCTCGCTTGCCGAAGGCCTGAAGCAGATGGCGATCGCCGGGCAAGGCGTGGCCTGGCTGCCGCAGATCTGTGTTCAGAAATCGATAGCCCAAGGTGAGCTCATCCAGATTGGCGGACAACAGTTGTCCCTGGAGATCGAAATCAGGATTTTCCGCCGCGTGGGCGCGCGCAGCCGGGACGGCGAAGCGCTGTGGAAATATCTCTCGCGAACCGCGGAGCAGGCGCACGGACGCAACCTGGTTGATCCGACACTGACCATGCGCTGAGCGGACCGAAGGCCCATTCGCGCGCTTCATGCGAAATCCGACAGGGCGATGCAGAGATTGCATAACTTCGGTGGAGCGACCGGGAAGCCCGACAATCGTGGGGCGGATGCCGCCTGGCGAGGCATTCCGGGGCATTCCACGGCACGGCCTGCGGGCGATCTGGCGATGGGGCCTATTGACAGCTCACATGCTCACTGCGTTCGATGCCTGTTGTCGCGACCATTGCGCCTGGAGTGCCTTTTGACCGTCAAGTCCGCCGCCACCGCGAGCCTTCCCGACGACGTGATCCTGTCGGTCGAGAACCTTGAAGTCTGCTTCGGGTCGACGGCGACAAAAGCGGTGCGGGCTGTTCAGGGCGTATCGTTCCAGATCAAGCGCGGCGAGACAGTGGCATTGGTGGGCGAGTCGGGTTCTGGCAAATCGGTCACGGCCATGACCGTAATGCGCCTGACGGAATATGACGGCGCCAGGATCACGGGCGGCCGCATCCTGATGAGGCTCAAGGACGGCGGCGTGGCCGACCTGGCAAAGCTTTCCGAAAAGCGCATGGAGGGGCTGCGCGGCTTTGAGTTCTCGATCGTGTTCCAGGACCCGATGTCGAGCCTCAATCCGGTGTTCACCGTCGGCGACCAGATTGCGGAGGTGGTCACCAGACACCAGGGCAAGTCGCCGCGCGAGGCGCGCGACATCGCCCTGAATGTGCTCAAGCTCGTGCGCGTGCCCGACGCCGCCCTCAGGCTCGACCAATACCCGCATCAACTGTCCGGCGGCATGCGCCAGCGCGTCATGATCGCCATTGCCTTGGCCTGCCGCCCCTCCTTGATGATCCTCGATGAGCCGACCACCGCGCTCGACGTCACCATCCAGGCGCAGATTCTGGATCTTGTCCGGGCACTGCAGCGCGATATCGGCATGTCCGTTCTTTTCATCACCCATGACATGGGCGTGGTCGCGGAGATCGCCGATCGCGTCTGTGTCATGCTGAAGGGCGAGATCGTGGAGTCAGGCTCGGTGCACCAGATTCTGGTGGACCCCCGACACCGCTATACACGCGCGCTGATCTCGGCGGTGCCGAGGCTGGGCAGCATGGCCGACAAGGATGGGCCCGAGAAATTCCCGCTCGTCATATACAATGCCGAAGTCTCGCGGCCGGAGGTCTCGGCATGAGCGTCGCACCGCTCGCAACGGACAGAAAGCCCCTGGTCGAAGTCCGCGAGCTTGTTACGCGTTTCGACCTGAGGGGCGGTATCTTCGGCGGCGTCGCCGGCCGGGTTCATGCGGTGGAGGGCGTTTCCTTCGATATTTTCCCAGGTGAGACCCTGGCGTTGGTGGGGGAGTCGGGCTGCGGCAAGTCGACCGTGGCGCGCAGCATCATGCAATTGGACAAGCCCTTGTCCGGCGCCATTCGCTATGACGGCAAGGAGATGATCGGCGCAGGACGGGCAACCCTCGCGGGCTTCCGGCGCGAGGTGCAGATGGTTTTCCAGGATCCGTTCTCCTCGCTCAATCCGCGGATGACGGTCGGGCAGGCCCTGACCGACCCGATGCGCGTCCACCGCGTCGCGCGCGGCAGTGCGCTGCGGAAACGGGCGGCGGACCTGCTGGCAAAAGTGCATCTGCCGCCGGAATATCTCGAACGCTACCCTCACGCCTTCTCGGGCGGTCAGCGGCAGCGCATCTGCATCGCCAGGGCTCTGGCGCTCGATCCCCGCCTCCTCATCGCGGATGAAGCGGTCGCCTCGCTCGACGTCACGATCCAAGCCCAGGTCATCAACCTGTTGATGGACCTGCAGCGCGACATGGGCATCGCCATTCTGTTCATCAGCCATGACATGGCCGTGGTCGAGCGCATCGCGCATCGCGTTGCCGTCATGTACCTGGGCGAGATCGTGGAGATCGGCGACCGCCGATCGGTCTTCGGCAATCCTCAACACCCTTATACGCGCAAGCTGCTTTCGGCGGTTCCCGTAGCGGATCCGGCGCGACGAACGGTTGGGCGCGAACCGATGTCGGATGAGATCCCCAGCGCGGTACGCGGCGTTGATTTTGTTCCGGTCCGCCTGCCGATGAATGCCGTTTCGCCTACCCATTTCGTGCGCGAGACATCACCGGCCTGATCGGACCATCATCCGGTCGAATGCACCGGGGAAATGTGCTTGCATCTCATTGTCCCATTCGACGCCACCGGCGGCGTTTGAATCCCGCGCGGATCGGGTGATGATAGAGATCCAGGTCGACGATCTCCTGGTAGGTCAAACCTGCGGCAAGGTGGAGCGCGCGCGGCGACAGCTCTAGAAACCGGAGCTGATCCCTGACTTGACCGAAGAGCGCCCTTGTCGGCTCGCCGCGGTAAACTGTATCTCAACGCGGATATCGGGCAGCGCGAAGCTTGCTCCGACGGAGGCCCGCGCCGGCGGTTCGGCGCCGTCGAGCCAGTCGACTCAGGCCTTGTTCATCGCGTCGAAGTCGCCGGCGTCCTTCAGCCATATCTGCGCGAACAGCAGTTGCGATCGATCGGAACCGACCCTGCCCAGAAGGGCGTCGGCCTTCTTCAGTATCTGTCGCGTTTGGCCGGCTGTATCGGCTTGCCTGTCATCGGCGGTGAGGCCCGAGAGATGGATCGTCCCATTGTGAACGACGATCAGGCTGAGCCGCTCGTTCTTCTCGTGTCTTTCAATTTTCGTCATCGTGCGCCGGCGTCACGCTGGCGATAAGTAGGATGCGTCGCAGCATTGCATCGAAATCAGTTGGTGATGCGGTCCCGAGCCCGACCACTGCGATCAGCGGCCAGGATATTGTCCAGCCAGCGCGGATCCATCTGCGGGACGGCGGACAACAGCGCTTTCGTGTAGGGATGATCCGTCGCCTCCATGACGCCTCTCCTGGGTCCCTGTTGCACGATCTTCCCCCGCTGCATCACCACAACCTCATCGGCTATCGCGTTCACCGTGGCGATGTCGTGCGTGATGAAGATATAGGACTTGCCGAGCTCCTTCTGCAGCCGAAGCAACAGTTTGAGGATCTGCTCCTGGACGAGCTGGTCGAGCGCTGATGTGATCTCGTCGCAGATGAACACATCCGGATCGGCCGCGATCGCCCGGGCGATGGAGACGCGCTGCTTCTGCCCGCCCGACAGCTCCGAAGGGAAACTGGTGAGGCATCTTTGCGGCAACTCGACCGTTTCCAGCAACTGGGTCACCCGGCGCGCGCATTGCTGCCCCTTCTGGCCGGTATGCAGTGTGACCAGGCGGCCGACGATGTCCATGACGGTTTGGCGCGGATTGAGGGCGTTGTCGGCCGATTGGTAGATCATCTGGATGCGCCGCAGCTGGTCGACGTCGCGATTGCGGAAGGAGAGAGCGAGCTTCTGGCCGTTCAGCTCGACCGACCCGCCCGCAGCCGGCAGCAGCCCTGCTATGACACGGGCAAGAGTCGACTTTCCCGATCCGGATTCGCCAACGATGGCCAGCGTACGGCCTTTGGGCAAAACCAGGCTGACGTCGTCAAGGACCTTGGCCTGCCCGTAGCGGGCCACGATATGCTCGACCCGGAGGATCGCGGATGTCGGTGGGACCGCTTCCTTTTCCAGAGAGCGCACGGCCCACAAGGAACGAGTGTATTCCTGCTGGGGCCTTTCCAGCATCAGTCCGGTTTGCTGCTCCTCGACCAGTTCACCATAGCGCAGGACCATGATGCGCTGCGCCATTTGCGCGACAACGGCCAGGTCGTGGGTAATGTAAAGCGCGGCCGTGTTGTGATCGCTGACAATTCGGCGAATGGAAGCCAGCACCTCGACCTGCGTGGTCACGTCGAGCGCTGTCGTCGGCTCGTCGAACACGATCAGATCGGGCTTGCACATCATTGCCATTGCGGTCATCGCGCGCTGCAATTGTCCGCCGGACAGCTGATGCGGGAAGCGATCACCAATCGTATTCGGATCAGGCAGTTGCATCTCGGCAAAGAGTGAGCAAGCCCGAGCCTCCGCCTCCTTGCGTGAGGTCACGCCGTCGCGCATTGCGCTTTCAACGGCTTGATCCATCAATGTGTGCGCGGGATTGAAGGAAGCCGAGGCGCTTTGCGCGACATAGGAGATCCGCGTGCCGCGCAGCTTGCGCCGATCATCCTCGCCCAAAGCCAGCATGTCACGTCCGCCGAAGAGAACCTCTCCCGAGGCTATGCGACATCCGGAGCGGGTGAAGCCGAGCGCGGCCAGCCCGAGCGTGGATTTGCCCGCCCCCGACTCCCCGATGATGCCGAGAACCTCCCCACGCCGCAGGGAGAGGCTGATGCCTTTGACGATCGGTTGCCAGACGCCGTCGGTGTCGGCCTCAACCCAAAGGTCCCGGATGTCCAGGATCGTATCGGAAGACCCTTGCGGCAATGACGGTTCAACTATCATTGCGCAGTCCGCTCGTGACATCCAGAAACCAGTCTATGACGAAATTGATGCTCACGGTCAGGATCGCGATCGACGCGGCCGGGAGCAGAGGGGTGACGTTGCCGTAGCTTATGAAGGTCGCGCTTTCGCGCACCATCGTTCCCCAATCCGCGGAAGGCGGCTGAATGCCAAGACCAAGGAAGGAAAGAGCCGAGATGGTCAGAAACACGAAGCAGAAGCGCAATCCGAATTCTGCCAGGAGCGTGGGAAGCACGTTGGGAAGGATTTCCTTGGTGACGATCCACCACGTGCTTTCCGCGCGCAGATAGGCCGCCTCGATATATTCCATCACCACGACGTTGCGGGCGAGCAAGCGGGACAAGCGGAAAATCTGAGTGGCGTTGAGCATGGCTATGATCAACACGATGCTGGTGATGGACGATCCGAACAAAGCCAGCAATATGAGCGCGAAGATCAGTTGCGGGATCGCCATCAGCGTATCGGCAACGACCGACAGGATGCTGTCGCACCACGGCGACGAGATGGCTGAGAAAATGCCAAGCCCAGCCCCCACGACAAAAGCGAGCGACGTCGTGATGAAGGCGATGCCGACGGAATTTCGCGCTCCGTAGATCAGCCGGCTCAGCACATCCCGGCCCATCTGATCGGTACCGAGCAGATGGATGATGCTCCATGGAGCGAAAGGTTCACTGGAAACCACGTCGGCCTCGCCGAAAGGCGCCAGCAGGGGCGCGAACACCGCCATTGCGATATAGATCGCAATCACGACCAGTCCGATACGGGCCGAAAGAGGCGCCGTCCGGAAGCCGTTGCGGAACGATAGGCGGGACCGGCGATACCGGATCGGCGACGAGTCGGCACCGCTCTGCCGGTTGGCTTGGAAGGTCATCGTGGATGGGCCAGTCTGGGGTTCGTGGCGATCGCGACTATGTCGGCCAGCAGATTCAAAAGGACATAGGCCGTGGCGAAGATCAGGGCACAGGCCTGCACGACCGGAATATCGCGCGAGCGCACGGCGTCCACCATCGCCTGGCCGATGCCCGGATAAACGAACACGACTTCCACCACGACCACGCCGACAATCAGATATGCCAGGTTGAACGCCACGACAGCCGCGATGGGCGCCCATGCATTGGGCAGCGCATGACGAAGAACGATGTCACGGGTAGCGACGCCCTTCAACTTCGCCATTTCCACATACGGTGCGGAAAGAAGGTTTATGATCGCGGCCCGGGTCATCCGCATCATGTGGGCGATAATTCCCAGACTGAGAGTGGCGATTGGCAAGGCCAGACGTAGCGCAATCTCGTATGCCGTCATGTTCGGCGTTATGCGCGCCAGCGAATAGAAGATCGGCAGCTTCACCGCGAAGAGAAGCATGAGCACATAGGCGACGAAAAACTCGGGAAACGATATTCCGATCAGCGTGATCGTGTTGAGCAGGTGATCCAGCCAGCTGTTGCGGCGGATCGCGGCGATCATGCCGAGCGCCAAGGCGATCGGGACACAGGCGATCGCGGTTATGGCCGCCAGGAAAAGCGTATTCTTCAGACGCGGTCCGACAATGCTGACGACCGTGCGCGGCGTTCCGGCGCCCGAGGAGAACGACATCCCCAGATCTCCGGTGAGGGCCTTCCCGATCCAGCTCACATAGCGTTCCGGCAGTGGGCGATCCAAGCCGAGCGATTTCTGGAAATTGGCCACCGTCTCCGGCGTCGCCGAGCGGCCCAAGGCGACCTTGGCAAAGTCACCGGGCAGAACCGCGATCGCCGCGAAAATAATCAGGGAGACGAGAAACAGAGTGAAGAACCCCGATCCGATCCTGATAAACGCCGTTCTTGCCAAAGGTGGTAGGTTCAGCCGTTGCAACAATCGAATCTTTCGAAAAGCGGCTGGCGACCAGGCGCCAGCCATCCGGTCAGGTGAGAAGCGTCGGCCTCCCGGTCACGCCAGCCACCAACGCTCCGCCATCCGGAAATTGTCGCATTGGAGCATATTGCCGATCTTGCCGTGGGTGATCTTCTTGGACAGCGCGTCCATGAAAAGCGCATATGCGATGACAAGAGCCCCACCGTCGTCGTGCAGGATCTGTTGCATCTCGCTATACATCGCCTGGCGCTTGGTCTTGTCCGACTCCGCCCTCGCCTGAACGAGGAGTTCGTCGAAGCGTCCGTTGCTCCAGGCTGTATCGTTCCAGGGCGCGCCGGTCGCGTAGGTTGTCGTGAACAGGGAATCCAGCGTCGGCTTGCCCAGCCAGTCGACACCCACGAAGGGCTTGTGCTGCCAGACATTATCCCAATAGCCATCGTCAGGCTCGCGGATGACATTGATATCGATCCCGGCCTTGGCGGCATGCTCCTTGAACAGCAGCGCGGCATCGATCGCGTTCGGGAAAGCGGTTTCGGCGACGGAAAGGTCCACCGACAATGTGGTCAGCCCCGCCTTCGCCAGATATTCCTTGGCCTTGGCGACATCGTATTCATGGATCGGCTCCGGATTGACCGCGAACACGATCTGAGGAGCGGCCGGATTGTCGTTCGCGACCTTGGCATTGCCAAGGAAGGCCTTGTTGATGACGTCGTTGCGATCAATGGCGTGCTTCAACGCCTGACGCACGTCCGGATTGTCGAATGGCGCGGTCTTGGTGTTCATGCTGAAGCTGAAGTGCCGAAGGCCGCTCACCTTTGTGATCTCGATATCCGTATTCTGCTCGAGCATCTTGAGCGTCTTTATGTCGACATCGACCATGTAGTCGATCTCGCCGGTCAGCAAGGCATTGGTGCGAGCCGCCACGTCGATGATGTTGACGAATTCGATCGCGTCAAAGTAAGGCTGACCGGGCTTGTGATAGGCAGGATTACGCTTCATGCGGACCGAAATGCCCGGCTGGTTGTCGTCGATCATGTACGGGCCGGTCGCGACGCCCTTCTCCCACGCGACTCCGCCTTCGGGCTTTGCGGGCAAGATCACCAGATGGACGTCGGCCGTTAGGTAGGGAAAGTCCGCGTTTCCGCCGCTCAACGTGAACACGACCTTCCGGTCGCCATCGGCCTTGATGTCCACGATTGAATCGACAAGCGCCTTCACCGCCGACGACGAAGACGGCCCCATGTGATGGCGGTAGGACTGGATGACATCATTGGGGGTGACCGGCGTGCCGTCGTGGAATTTCAGGCCAGGCCTGAGCGTGTAGGTCCAGACCTTGAGATTGTCCGAAGGGGCAAAGCTCTCCGCGAGGTCAGGTACGGCGGCGCCCTCCACATCCAGTTCCGTCAACGCATTGCAAAGCGTGCCGCCGAAAATCACTTGCGTATAGGAGTTCTGCCACGTCGCCGGATCGTAGGAATCGGTCTGCGTTCCGTCGTTGATGGCGAACTTCACCGAGCCGCCCTGCTTCGGCTCGGCGCGAGCCATGGAAGTCTGACCCACGAGCGACGCGCTCAAGGCCAGCATGCCAACGGCGCCCATGAACTGGCGACGGGTCGCCATGATTCCGGCGAGGCTCGGATCCTGCTTGTCCTGCATGTTCTTTCCCCTTTGTTTTTAGTTCTTTCAACGCCGCGCCTGCTCGATCGAGAACAGGCCGCGCCTCCTTCATTAGGCCGGCAATATCGATTCCGAAATCTGATTGGTCAATAAAAATATGATCGATCAATCAAAAAATTGTCCCGAAAATGCCATTGACGACAATCACATAAAGTTCATAGCATTGCTGATGAGCCTAAAAAAAACCGAGATATCGAACCATAGCGCCCAGCGCCGCAAGCAGCTGCTGGAGGCGGCGTGCGCGGTGATAGCCAGGCGCGGCCTGTCCGGGATCACGGTGAACGACATCGCCAGCGAAGCCGGATGCAGCTATGGCGTCATCGCCTTTCACTTCAAGACGAAGGAGCGCCTGCTGCTTGCGGCCCTCAACCTCGTGGCCAGCAATTATGAGGCGGTCTGGTCCGAGGCGATGGCGGCCGCCCCAAGCTCTCCCGCCGAGCGACTGCGCATTCTACTTGAGGTCGATTTCGATCCGAGGATAGCCAGGGCAGCCGACCTCGCGGTCTGGATGGCCTTCTGGGACGAAGCCCCGCGCGTCACGGCCTACAAGAGGCGTTGCAGCGAACTGAAACGCCGGTCCCTGCAGTCGATAACCGATCTGGTCCGCGAGCTTGCCACGCTTCGGTCGCTCGACATCGATGTCGATGCGGTATCCCAGGGTCTCTATGCCATCACTGACGGCTGCTGGATATTCGGGCACGTCACCGGCCAGAATGGCCCGCAAGACCGCAAACGCTACAGGCAGATCTGCCTGACCTTCCTGTCGGCATTCTTCCCAGACGATTTCAGCCCGGCACCATCCGTTTCGCCCCGCTGACACGACGGCATGCCCGCGGACACCAAGACAACAAGCCAAGACAAGAGACAACACATGTATTCAGAGACCGGATCCCAGTGGAACGTCGCGGAACTCGAAGATGCGGCCCACCGCCATCTCATCAGCCCGGCCGAGGAGCTGGCCAAGCTCGGCACCTCCGGCGGCCGCACCCTGTTCACGTCGGCAGATGGCATCTACATCACCGACAGTCGCGGCCGCAGGATGATCGACGGCCCCGCCGGGATGTGGTGCACGCAGGTCGGCTACAACTGCAAGCCCATCGCCGATGCGATCGCCGCGCAGGCGCTGCGCATCTGCTACAACTCGCCCTGGTATTCGCTGAACGGCCCATCGGCGGGGCTGGCAAGGCGTATCGCCGAATTCGCCCCGGGCGATCTCAACCATGTGTTCTTTACCACCGGCGGCTCATCGGCGGTGGATTCGGCGCTTCGCTTCATGCAGTTCTTCAACAACGTGCTGGGGCGTCCCAGCAAGAAGACGATCATCTGCCGCATCGACGGCTACCACGGAAGCACGCATCTTACCGCGGCCTGTTCGGGGCGGGCTGGCAACCGTCCCAATTTCGACCTGGAGATGGATAACGTCACCTTCATCTCGGCGCCAAACCGCTATCGTCATCCGCAGGGCGGCGACGAAGCCGCTTTCCTCGAATTCCTCGTGGCCGAGTTCGAAGAGCGGATCGAGAGCCTGGGGCCGCAGAATATCGGCGCCTTCCTGGCGGAGCCGGTTCTGGCCTCGGGCGGCGTCATCGTGCCGCCCAAGGGATATCATCGCCGCTTCCTCGAGATCTGCCGCAAGCACGACATCCTCTACATCTCCGACGAGGTCGTCACCGGCTTCGGCCGCTGCGGCGAATGGTTCGCGTCCGAACCCGCCTTCGATATCGTCCCCGACATCATTACCTTCGCCAAGGGGGTAACCTCCGGCTACGTGCCGCTTGGCGGCTTCGTCATCTCGGACGCGGTCCTGGGACGTATATCCGGCGAGAACGCGAAGGGGAGCGCTTACACCAACGGTTACACCTATAGCGGCCATCCAGTGAGTTGCGCGGCGGCGCTTGCCAACATCGAGGTGATCGAGCAAGGCGGGCTACTCGCGCATGTCCGCGAAGTCGCGCCCTATTTCCAGGAGCAGTTGCGCAAGCTCGGCGAGATTCCTCTTGTCGGCGACGTACGCGGCATCGGTCTGCTGGGTTGCGTGGAATGCGCCACCGATCCGCATTCGCAGGCGGCGACCGACTTCGACAAGGCCGTGGCGGCACGCATCGACCGCCTATGCTACGAGAACGGTCTGATCGTTCGGCCTATCGGCAGCATGTGCGTGCTTTCGCCGGCGCTGATCATCAAGAAGGAAGAGATCGACACCATGATCTCGATCCTGCGCGACAGCATCGAAAAAGTGCAGGCGGAGATCCGCGCGGAAGGCAGGTTCTGAACCACGCCTTTTTCCACTCTTCCGCTCCAGCGCAAGTGCAAGCCATGGACCCGGCAATGCCCCAACCAGATTCGTCGTCCGCCTCGACGGCACGCAGCAAGGATCCCCTGCTGCAGCCGCTGACCATCAAAAAGCTGGTGCTGCGCAATCGCGTCATGAGCACCAGTCACGCCTCTTTCATGGAGGAAGGCGGATTCCCGCTGGAGCGCTACCAGCGCTATCACGAGGAAAAGGCCAGGGGTGGGCTGGCCCTGACGATGTTCGGCGGTTCCTCGATGGTGGATGTGGATTCGAACTGGGGCGGCGGCCAGATCAACATCGCCACCGACGAGATCATCCCGCACCTGCAGCAGTTCTCGCGGCGCATCCATGCACAGGGGGCGGCCCTGATGTGCCAGATATCGCATCTGGGTCGCCGCGCCGACGCCACGACCAGCAATTGGCTGCCAGCGATCGCCCCTTCCCGATCGAGGGAGACACAGCATCGCGCGTTTTCCCGAGAGATGGACGAACATGACATAGCGCGCGTGGTCAAGGCCTATGGCGATGCGGCCGCGCGCTGCGTCGAAGGCGGTCTGGACGGTGTCGAGACACTGACCGGTGGCCACCTGATCGGCCAGTTCTTTTCTCCACGTACCAATTTCCGCACCGATCGCTTTGGCGGCTCGGTGGAGAACCGCGTTCGCTTCGGCCTGATGGTGCACGAAGAAATCCGCAAGCGAGTCCGGGACGAAACCGTCGTCAGCATGCGCTTCGTCATCGACGAGGCGAGCGAGGATGGCTTGAATTTCGAGGACTGCCTTGAAATCGCGCGGATTTTCGAGCGCGAAGGGCTTATCGACGTATTCAACTGCATATTCGGCAGGATGGATACCGTCATCGCGCTGGCCGAGCAGAACATGCCGGGCATGTCGCAGCCTCTGTCACCCTTCCTCTCACGGGTCGGGATGTTCCGGCAGCATACCAAGCTTCCGGTCTTCCATGCCGCCCGCATTACAGATCTCGCCACGGCGCGCCACGCCATACGCGACGGGCTTCTCGACATGGTCGCCATGACACGCGCCCACATGGCCGATCCGCAGATCGTCAACAAGCTGATGCGCGGCGAGGAGGAACGCATTCGCCCGTGCGTCGGCGCGTCCTACTGCATGCACAAGAAGGTGAATTGCATCCACAATCCGGCTTCTGGTCGCGAGACGATCCTGCCGCAGATTATCGAGCCAGCCAGCCACATCCGCAAGGTGGTGGTCATCGGCGGCGGTCCCGCCGGCCTCGAGGCCGCACGTGTGTGCGCCGAGCGCGGCCATCGCGTGGTGCTCTTCGAGGCATCGAGCAGGCCCGGCGGGCAGGTTCTCCTCGCCTGCCGCGCGACCTGGCGCAAGGATCTGATCGGCATCATCGACTGGCGGGTGTCCGAACTGGAGCGTCTCGGCGTGGACGTTCGCTGCGACGTCTACGCCGGTGACGCCGATGTGCTGGCCGAGGAGCCGGACAGCGTCATCGTTGCCACCGGCGGCTTGCCGGACCTCGACTGGCTGCCGGGCGCGCAACATTGCGAGACCATCTGGGATGTCCTGAGCGCCAGCACGCAGCAAGGCGGCGACGTGCTGCTCTATGACGGGACAGGCAGGCATGAAGGCATATCGACCGCGCTGCACCTGGCCGAGCAGGGAGCATCCGTCCATCTCGTCACCATAGACGACAGCCTCGGGCAGGAGATCGAATATTCCTCTCGCGCTGTCTACCGCAAGCAATTCCGCCAGCGCGGCATAAAGGTGACCGTTGACCACCATCTGGTCAGGGTCGAACGCAACGGCTCCAACCAGCTGAACGCCGTGTTCAGGCATGAACTGACCGGACAGGAACTCGAAATTTCGGCTCCCCGCATCATTGTCGAGCGTGGCACCATGCCTCTCGACGAGGTCTTCAATTCGCTGCGCGATCTTTCCCGCAACAAGGGGGTGACGTCGCTGGCGGCGCTCCTTGACCCGACGGCTGTGCCACAGGAAGCCCGTGCCAGCGGAGGATTTGAGCTGCACCGCATTGGCGATGCCGTTGCCAGCAGGAACATCCACGCCTCCATATACGAGGCCTTCCGCCTTTCTCTCGCCCTATGAACCAGAGGGCCTCATTTCAGGTCGCCGTCATCGGCGGCGGCATCACCGGCGCCAGCGCCGCCAACCATCTGGCCGCCGCTGGTTTTAGCACCGTGCTGCTCGAACGCGGCGACTTTGCCTCCGGCACGTCGAGCCGCTCCAGCCGCCTGCAGCATTGCGGCTTGACCTATTTCTCTCCCGGCCGGTCGATCTGGAACTTCCTGCTCAAGCCCCGCATGGCCATCGAACATCTGGAACTGGCAAGGCGCGCCATGCGCGACCGATCGCGTTTCGTCCGGGCGACGCCGGAACGGGTGCGCCCCGTCCGCTTCTACACGCCGCTCTATCGCAACGACGGCATCCCAGCGTGGAAGGCCCGGCTGGGTTTCCGACTGTTGGAGCTGCTCGATCCCGGCGGCGTGCCGCTCGATTTCGAGGTGCTCGGTTCCGAGGAGGCGGCGTCCGAGCCTGCGCTTCGCCACCTGCGTGGCAGGCAGGATCTGGTCGGCGCGGTCAAGTTCACCGAATACCAGTTCGACTGGCCCGAGCGCATTTGCGTCGATACAGTCATGAATGCCCGCGATTGCGGCGCGCAGGTGCGCAACTATGCCGAAGTGACCGGCATCAGGCAGGCCACGGATGGCAGATGGCATCTTGCTGTTGCCGACAGGCGCGGCCGGGCCGAGGATGGCAATGTCTTGTCGACGATAGCCGCCGACTGCATCGTCAACGCGACCGGCGCCTGGGTGGATGAAACGGCTTCCCGGTGCGGCCTTTCGGTCCCTCACGTCAATCAGGGACTGAAGGGAACAAACATCGTCACGCGGCTGCCGGACGAATTCCGCGGTCTGGCGCTTGAGACGGTCCTGCCAGACGGCAATCCGTTCTATGTCATCCCATGGGGCGATCTGCATTATTTCGGACCGCGCGACGAGCCGTGCGACCCCACGCCCGATGGCTTTCGCGCGGACGAGTCGACCATACTTGCCCTGCTGCAGGATTTCAGGTCGATCTTTCCTTCCATCCCCATCGCGCGCGAAGATGTGCTCTATAGCTGGGCCGGGGTACGGCCGAGGACGGCGCGTCCGGGCCATCCGGATGGTTGCGAGGCGGTTCTGCTCCACGATCTGTCAAGGCCCGGCGGATCCGCCTACTATACTTATACTGGCGGCTTGCTGATGACACACAGGAATGCCGGCGCCAGCATCGCCGAAGCGGTGTCGAAACGAATCCGGCCTGAGTATCCCAGCCGTCCCGTTTCCTACGCTGCCCGGATCGCCAAGCCTTCCTCAACCGGTCATTCCACATCGAGCCACGCAG
Source organism: Mesorhizobium sp. GW821-FHT07A06 (assembly GCF_059419085.1). Lineage (NCBI taxonomy): Bacteria > Pseudomonadati > Pseudomonadota > Alphaproteobacteria > Hyphomicrobiales > Phyllobacteriaceae > Mesorhizobium > Mesorhizobium sp. GW821-FHT07A06. The sequence continues at coordinate 53,954 of NZ_JBWKRC010000019.1, read as the reverse complement.
CAATTGACATCGAGCAGTTGCGGCTCGCTGCCCGCGAGGAACTGGTTTTCCATCTCGACGACCTGCTGTTTCGTCGTCTTGGCCTTGGATGGTCAGAGCGGCTCGGCCTGGATATCGCTCGGCAGGCGGCCGAGGCGATCGCCGATATCATGGGCTGGTCGCCCGCCGAGGTCGCGCAGGAAGTCGAGCGATACAACAATCTCGTTGCGCGGGAATTCGGGATGGCGAAGCCATGCATCTGATCGACGGCCCGACCGTGCATGAACTGCTCGATTACCGCGGCCTGGTCGACGCGTTGCGCCTCGCGCACCAGGCTCCGATGCCAGAGGTTCAAGAGGTCGTGCTCAGCGAGCCCGGAGGCGACAATGCGCGCAATCTGATCGTGTTGCCGGCCTGGCAGCGAGACAGGCTCCTGGGGGCAAAACTGGTCACGGTCTTTCCCGAGAACCCGTCGCGCATCGAACCGTTGCCGGCCAATCAGGGAATTTACGCAGCCTTCGATGCACAAACCGGAACACCGGTAATGGTGGCGGACGGCACCGCCCTGACGTTGAGGAAGACGGCCGCCGATTCCGCCCTTGGCGCGGATCTTCTGGCGAGGGCGGATGCTCGCAATTTACTGATGATCGGCGCTGGTGCCCTAGCGCCTCACGTCATCAGTGCGATGCTCGCTGTCCGCCCATCCATCAGCATCGTCCGCATCTGGAACAGGACGCCAGCGCGGGCGATAGAGATCGCCGATGCAATGGCCCGGGAAGGACTTCCCGTGGAAGTGGCGGAGCGGCTTGACGACGCTCTTTGCGAGGCCGACATCGTTTCAAGCGCGACGATGGCGCAGTCCCCGTTGATCCACGGGCATCTGCTTCGCCCCGGTTGCCATGTCAGCCTGATTGGCGGCTGGAACCCCCAGATGCGGGAAGCAGATGATCGGACGATCGAGCGTGCGAGGCTGTTCACCGACAGCCGTTCTCAATGCAGCTCGTGCGGCGACTTCCTGCAGCCGGTGGAGAGCGGTGTCATGCTATGGGACGATATCGAAGCCGACCTTTTTGAATTGTGTGGTGGCTCCGACCCGCGCCGTATTCTGCCGGAAGACATAACGCTCTACAAGAACTGCGGCGGTGGCCACCTTGACCTGTTTGTCGCTCAGGAATTGATGCGGAAAATTCAGCAACGCACAAGCCAGTCTAACCGCTAACCGTGTGGATCGAGGGCGGCGCTGATCGAGCCTCGTGGAGAGTCCTGAACTGAAAGTCAGGGACTGCGTCCAGAAACGGAGAGCTTTTGATCAGCCCCGGCCAATGGCGGAAAATCGGATTTGGCCAGCACCCCAGCTGTCTCGGCAAAGCTGACAAATGCCTGTCGCGCCTGTTCGGTTGGCATCTGCCCGGCGATCGCGGCGTTGCAGCCTCTCACCGCGCAGCTGTATATCGGTCCCCGACGGGCCTTCGGCCATTGATTCAGGAATACGAGCGCCTCCCGCACCGTGTTGATGTCGTGTACCACATTACTGGTCTTAACCTGCACGGGAGCAAGGAAAGCCAGACTGGTCATTTGTTACCTCCTGTGAATTGCAAAGGGTTGATTCCAGCATCCCATGATGCGGCTCTTTCGTCTGTGACTGCCGGACGTCATTTGACGTTCCTCGCCATCCGCGAGGACCGGGGCCCATCGAGCCCCGGCCTCCTTCGCGACCGTCATTTGTTGCCGTTGATTGCAATGCGCCTGGCGTTTGCCTGCGCCTTTTTGGTCTTCGGCAGTGTCACGGTGAGCACACCGTTCTTGAACGTCGCCGCCACCTTGTCCTCTTCAACCTCACGGCCGAGACTGAAGCGCCGCTCAAAACGCCCGTAGTGGCGTTCGCTGAACTGGCGGTCCTTGTCCTCGCTCTCCGCCTTCTTCTCGCCGCGAAGCGTCAGAACACCGTCATCCAGCATGACCTCGACGTCGTTTTCATCGAGGCCGGGGATTTCGGCCGTCACCCGGATTTCCTGGTCGGTTTCCGAGAACTCCACGCTTGGCCAGGTGCCGTTGAGAGGGGCCACGCGGCCCAGCAACGAAGGCGTGTCAAAACCGCGGAACACCTCGTCGAACAGACGGTTGACATTGCGATGCAACGACAGGAACGGATCCATGTCGTCACCGCGATAGATGCTCGGTGCCTGGCTGCCGCCACGGCTCCAGGGAATCAAGTCACGTACGCTCATTTTTCCTTCTCCTTTTCGTGTTTTTGGGCCGCGCCCAGAACCCCACCCACGACAGGACGGGGTGTCTGCCGCGGGCCGACCGCCGAAGATCAGGCCGCCGCGCTTTCAATGCGCTTGGTCGCCGCCTTCTTGTCGGTCTCGACGTTGATCGCGATGCGGCGCGGCTTCATTTCCTCGGGAATTTCTTTCTTGAGGTCGACAATCAGCAGACCGTTTTCGAGCTTTGCCCCGACAATGGTCACATGATCGGCCAGCTCGAAGCGGCGCGCGAACGGCCTCAACGCCAGGCCATGATGGAGGTATTGAACCTCGTCGTTCTCTGTCTTGACGCCCTCGATAACCAGCATATTTGGCTGATGCGTGATCGTAAGCTGGTCTTCACCGAAACCGGCGACCGCGAGGACTATGCGATAGGTGTCTTCGCCGAGCTTGGCGATATCGTAAGGCGGCCAGTTGTCCGCGTTCTGTGACGGGCTGGCGTTTTCGAGCAGGTTGAAGACGCGGTCAAAGCCGATGCTCGACCGATAGAAGGGGGAAAAGTCCAGGTTCGTTCTCATAACTACATCCTCCTTGGAGCAACATAGATACGAGGGAACGCCAAGAAGCGTGGCGCTCCCTGACACATCGGCCCCTTTCGCGGCGACCGACAGTGATGAGTTGGGAATCGATTTCGGCTGCGTCAAGTGCGCCAAGGCATTTTCGCGACCGCCTTCGAATGGCTGGTGGCAAGCGCTCCATTGAGAGAGGCTTGGGCTTGGGCCGTTGCTGATGAGGCGCTGATGAGCCAGGGATGGCCATTGCCGGGAACACGGATAGCAGCGCTAATCGACCTGATCGAGCCCGACGAAGACGACCTGACAGATCACGCCCAGGCGCATTCAGGCGCGGACAATTGATCCGGGATGCCCTCATTCCTGCAAGACTGCGAGGACGACGACTGGCCGATAGTGTGGCCGCCCAGGAGTAACCAGGGCGGCCTGCACGAGCCTGTCAGTTCATTTGCAAGCGGCCAGTTCCTTCAATGCCTTTTCGGCATTGGCCTTGCTCGCATAGGTCTTGTTGCCAGCATCGGTCAGTTTCGTACCGTCCGGTTTTTTGGTCACCACCTCACACTTCTTGGTCGTGGCATCCTTGGCCACCCAGTACTCCGTGGCCGCAAATGCAGGGATGCTGAAAATGGCGACAAGTGCACTGGCGATTGCGATTTTGCGGATCATGCTAACCTCCATACAATGTCAGCCCCGAAAAGGGGCGCATTGCCTTTGATCGCCAACGATTTTGGCGCCATTTTGACATCAGGCCCCCTGTGACGCGTCGATCGATGCGGCGGCGGTACGATTGCCGCCGCAAGCGAAATCAACCGTCAATTTCTGCAGAATGGTCCGGACCGCTGATCTTGGGTCCTGTCATCCACGGCGGCGCCACGGGAACATCCTCGATGACACCGACCCTGCGTGCCCAGGTCGTAAATGTCTTGTGCGCCGCATCGACCGACTTTCGACCATCATATGCGGAGTAGCAAGCGTCACTCGCCGCTGCGTGAAGCAGCCCGCGCCTTTCGATCGGCCATTCCTCAAGAAACTCTATCGCATCCATGACACAATCGATCCTTCGGAGAGCGAAGCCATCATCTCGTACGAAGATCGCCTGCTTGAACATTCCATCTTCCATGGTGACCTCCTTGAACCCGTGTGGCACCTGATCCTGCCTCACCCCTGTGTGGCGAGGATGTCAGTTCCGGCAAATCGACGAGCTTGAGTGAATGCCATGGCAAACGGGACGGATTCCGACTCGACATCCACCAAGCCGCGCTCGACACAGAAAAAGATTGGAGAAGCCTCTCTTCGGTTCAAGGGGTGTTGGCAACCGGCCAGCAAGAACCTTCTTCAATCGGGTGCCATGGCGACTAAAGGGCCGTCCCGCTTAGCCAAGTCGCATCGGTTTCAGTACTATTGAAAGGTCAAAATGCCGTCCAGGGCCTGCCATTCGGAAGGCCGGATCAGGCGGTGATGGGCGACGCGCACGGAATGGAGCGCGCCTTCCAGTTCCCGCTCCCAGTAATCCAGAAACCCTTTGAGGGTCGGGAATTCCGGTGCGAGATCGTATTCCTGCCAAACATAGAGCTGCAACAGGCTTGGATGATCGGGGAGATGGTAGTGGATCTCCGCGGTTGTGAGACCGTAGCCCTCCATCTGCAGCCGGAATTCCCTGCTGACCATGTTTCTCTCCTTCTTAGCTGCTTCTTAGCTGCGTTCAGCCATCAAGGCTTTGCGGGCGTCCTTGATCCCGCCATTCCTTGAAGTCACTGGCAACTTCAGCGCGAATGTCGTCCAGTCGGCGAAGTGCATCCATGACGGCGTCGAACGTCACCGGTCTCGAAGCACCCGGTGGTTTTCGCAGCGCAGGCACGGAGTCGACTGCGCAGGCATCCGACGCCCATGAGGCAAGAATGGCGCGCTTTTCCTGAGTGTCGAGCGTGCGGTCGCCCACCACCTCATCGGGATGACTGAAGTGGCGCGCCGGAAACAGCAGGCGGTCAAGCGAAGGATCAGAAGTTTCAGGGGCGATCGAGGGGATATTTTTCGACAAGGTTTGTTCCATCGACAGTCTCCGCTTCCTAACATCTCCTTGGCATCGTTGTGGGCCGTACCCCCTTCGGGACTCCAGCCGCCAAAAAATTTCGTGGAGTTCGGGGCGAATTTCAAGACCTGAAAATCTCGCGCCTTGGCGAAAATAGCTGCATGAATTCATGTCCCTAGCACTCGTGAATGCAGAGTGCCAAAATTTTTCCAGCGACCTCTTGAAACTCGAAAATACCAAAACTAGCTCGATATGCGCGCGATGCCTGAGAAAGGGTCGCGGCGCCCCGCACCGGCCGATATTGCCGGTCCGGTGTGGAGGAACCTCAAAAATCTGTTTGTCCCGAAGGAGAACGATATGACGTTCCGTCCATTGCATGACCGTATCCTGGTCCGCCGCATCGAAGCCGATGAGAAGACGGCCGGCGGCATCATCATCCCCGACACCGCCAAGGAGAAGCCGCAGGAGGGCGAGGTGATTGCCGTCGGCCCAGGCGCCCGCGACGACAGCGGCAAGCTCACGCCTCTCGGCGTCGCCATCGGCGACCGCATCCTGTTCGGCAAATGGTCCGGCACGGAGATCAAGCTCAATGGCGAGGATCTGCTCATCATGAAGGAAAGCGACGTGATGGGCGTGATCGAGCAAAGCGCCCAAGTGAGGAAGGCCGCGTGACGGCTTCCCCAAAATCCAAACAGTCAACGAATGCTGCCCAGACAAAGGAGTGATCCAATGGCTGCCAAGGAAGTGAAATTCCATGCCGACGCCCGCGAGCGCATGCTGCGCGGCGTCAACATCCTCGCCGACGCGGTGAAGGTGACCCTCGGCCCCAAGGGCCGCAACGTCGTCATCGACAAGTCGTTCGGCGCCCCGCGCATCACCAAGGACGGCGTCACCGTCGCCAAGGAAATCGAGCTTGAGGACAAGTTCGAGAACATGGGCGCGCAGATGGTCCGTGAGGTCGCCTCGAAGACCAACGACATCGCCGGCGACGGCACCACGACCGCAACGGTGCTGGCCCAGGCCATCGTCAAGGAAGGTGCGAAGGCCGTCGCCTCGGGGATGAACCCGATGGACCTGAAGCGCGGTATCGACAAGGCGGTCGACGCCGTCGTCGGCGAGCTCAAGGCCAATGCCCGTAAGGTGACGAAGAACGACGAGATCGCCCAGGTCGGCACCATATCGGCCAATGGCGACGCCGAGATCGGCCGCTTCCTCGCCGAAGCGATGGAGAAGGTCGGCAATGAGGGCGTCATCACGGTTGAGGAAGCCAAGACCGCCGAGACCGAACTCGAAGTTGTCGAAGGCATGCAGTTCGATCGCGGCTATCTCTCGCCTTACTTCATCACCAATCAGGACAAGATGCGCGTCGAGCTTGAAGATCCCTATGTGCTGATCCACGAAAAGAAGCTGTCAAATCTGCAGGCGCTGCTTCCGGTGCTGGAGGCCGTCGTTCAGTCGTCCAAGCCGCTGCTGATCATCGCCGAGGATGTCGAGGGCGAGGCTCTGGCCACGCTCGTCGTCAACAAGCTGCGCGGTGGCCTTAAGGTCGCCGCCGTCAAGGCGCCGGGTTTCGGCGACCGCCGCAAGGCCATGCTGGAGGATATTGCCATCCTCACCGGCGGCACCGCGATCTCGGAAGATCTCGGCATCAAGCTTGAGAATGTCACGCTCAACATGCTGGGCCGTGCCAAGAAGGTGGTGATCGAGAAGGAGAACACCACCATCGTCGACGGCGCCGGTTCGAAAAGCGAGATCCAGGGCCGCGTCAGCCAGATCAAGGCACAAATCGAGGAGACTACCTCCGACTACGACAAGGAAAAGCTGCAGGAGCGGCTGGCCAAGCTCGCCGGCGGTGTCGCCGTCATTCGTGTCGGGGGCTCGACCGAGGTCGAGGTCAAGGAGCGCAAGGACCGCGTCGACGATGCCATGCATGCGACGCGCGCCGCGGTCGAGGAAGGCGTATTGCCAGGCGGTGGCGTGGCGCTTCTGCGGGCGGCCAGGGCACTGGACAGCGTGCAGCCCGAGAATGAGGACCAGAAGCACGGTATCGAGATCGTGCGCCGCGCGATCGAGGCGCCCGTGCGCCAGATCGCCGAGAACGCCGGCGCGGAAGGCTCGATCATCGTCGGCAAGCTGCGCGAGAAGCCGGAATTCGGCTGGGGCTGGAACGCACAGACCAACGCGTTCGGCGACCTCTACAACGAGGGGGTCATCGATCCGGTGAAGGTAGTGCGGACCGCGCTCCAGGACGCGGCATCGGTTGCCGGCCTGCTGGTGACAACGGAAGCGATGGTTGCCGAGAAACCAAGGAAGGAACCCGCCGTTCCGGCAATGCCGGCTGGTGGCATGGATTTCTGACGCTAACGGCAGTGTCCGCGCCCGGTGGGCGCGGACACCCTGACAAAAGGTAGAGCCATGAACGTGATGAACTTTAACGTAATCCCCCCGCCGTCGCGTGCGGCCACCGATCTGAACTACGAAGCAGACCTCAAGGTTGCGCTTGACCCGATACTGGTCGAGTTGCTCGACAGAGCGGAGGCCGCGGGTTGGGATCGGCGCAAGGCAGCATACACGGTGATGTTTCTGGCCGCGCGGAATCTTACCGACAGCAAGGGCCCGCCTGGAAACGGGAGTTCGGCAAGCTGAGGCGCGGCGCACGCGATCCATCGCGCACGCGCCGAGGGAAAGGGCTTCCGATCGATTGAGCTAACCACGTGAAAACGGAGGAAAACATGGAACATGATCGATTTCAGCATCCCGTAAGGGTGCTCGTGGGTCTTGGGTTTCCGACCGACATTCAAAGCGTAAAAGACGCCTTCGTCCTGCTGGATGAATGGCCGCCCTCGAAGCGAGGCCCTGCTCATGGCGTCGCGCTCAATGCCTGTCGGGCAGCCCTCGCCGGTGAGGTGGATGCCGAGACCGCTCGCGGCACTTTTGTCGCCTTCGCCCGCCGCATGGATTTGCTTGTACAGGCCGAAGGCGACATCGTCGCGGCCAAGGCAGTTGGCGCTTTCGGGGCTGCTTCGAAAGGCCCCTACAACAAGTCGATGTAATCGGTCCGCGGGGGCGGAGAAAGCCATGAGGGATATTCGATTTCCCGAACCAGTGAGACTGCGCGTGAGACCCTCGAGGGAACGGGTGGTTGCCAGCAGTTGGGAGGCACTTGAGTGCCTCCATGACCAGTGGCCAGAATGGGCGAGAGGACCAAGCTATCGAGCTGCCTGCCGCACTTGCCGCGACTCCTTGGACGGATGGCGGGCTCCGCAACAAGCAAGAAGGGCATTTTTGAAAGCGGCCCGTCGTGCAGGTCTGGTCCGGGCCCCATAGCGAGCTCTGTGCCGAGGCAAGTCTTTACCTTGCAGACGACGCGATCTGAACGATCGCATGCCTCCGTCGGACCGGCAAAGGAGCGTCTAGATCGGGGGCCGACAGCGGTCGATCCTGTTGCAACCAGCTGCTGCGGTAAGAGCCGACCTCATCATTGGCGAGTGGGCCAGTATCAGATCTTCAAGAATCGATAGGCGAAGCGATCGGTCTGGCCTTTGATGGAGGGATCGAACACCTTGGTCGAGTGCGGATCGTCCTTGTTCGCGAGCATGGTGCTTTGCGCGTCCAGCACGAAGCCGGCCGCCTCCACCTCCTCGAGGACGGACGCAGGGTCGATCCGATGCAGCGCCTGAGTGTCGCTCGTGCCCGCCCCTGCGGTGGCGGCGTGGTCTACGATGACGTAGGACCCACCGGGCTTCAGCCGCTCGTGGACGGCTCGATTGAAGTCGGCCGCGGTCGCGCCCCTGGCCTGGATCAGCGCGGTGTAGAGATCGTGGTAGAACAGGTGCAGCCACAGGACATCCGCTGGCTGCGTGACCTCCGGCATCGCCACGAGGTCAGCCGAGACGGCTTCGACGTTCTCTCGGCCCGGCTCCTTCGCAAGCGTCCGCATGCGGCCGACCGGATCGTTCTTGAAGTGAGCGACCTCAGCCGGGACGAAGCTGTAGACTCGCCCCTTGGGTCCGACGATGTCGGAGAAGAGGCGCGTCCAGTCTCCGTCGCCTGGGTACACGTCAATCACGGTGGAGCCCGCATCGATGCGTGCGAAGCGGATCAATTCGGATAGCTTGGACTGGTCGTACATAGGAATCTCCCTTACGGCTTGGCATTCGACGAGCGGGCGGCGTGCGAGGCGACAATCCAAGAGAGCCCAGTCTCCTTGCGGTCTGGGTGGTCTTCTCGATGCTCATGGGAATTTCTCCATCGCGCTCGATTCGATCCGTGTATCCCGACGCTGCCGGTTGGCATGTCGTGTTCATCCGTCGAACTTGACCAAGTCCTTGAAGATCAGATGCCCCCAGCTATTTCCGCGCGCCTGGACCAGCAGCCCACCTTCCGACAGCCCGCCAAGTTTGATTGGCGAGAAAGCGAGCTTTTCCGCGAGCACACCAATCTCCGCTGCGGCAGCGTCATCGTCGCTCGCCAGGAACACGACTCTTTTGCCACCATGCGCGGCCGGATCCTGGTCAAGGACGGCAGCGACCAGATGGTTGAAGCCCTTGACCAGTTTTGCGCCTGAGAATGCCTGTGCAACGAACTTGGAAGAAGGCTGTCCCCCCAGTTTTTCAGGAGGCACGCCGTAGGCATTGGTCACATCGACGATGGTCTTTCCCTGCCAGGTGGCGAGCGCCTTGGCGACATCCGGGTGCGCTTCGAAACGGACCGCCAAAAAGATGATGTCCGCCTTGACCGCTTCCGCCAGTGTTTTGGGAATGATCGTGGGTCCGATCGCGGCCGCATCGGCTGCAAAGCTTTTCGGGTCGCGCGTGGTTGCCACGAACACTTCGATGCCTTTGCGGGCAAACGCCTTGGCCAGGGCCTTGCCGATATTGCCGAAGCCGATAATTGCGTAGCTCATAATGCTTCTCCGATCCTGTGTTAACGCCGGGTCAGACCTGTGCCCAGCCACCATCGACGGCGAGATCTATACCGGTGATGTAGGAGCTTTGATCGGAGGCGAGGAACGTGAGCGCAGCCGCGATTTCCTCTGGCTTGCCCCTGCGACCCATTGGGATTTGTGCAGCAAACTGGGCGACCGCCTCCTCGGCTTGCTCAGCGGTAAGGCCGGTCGTTGTCGCCAAGGCGGGAGTCTCGATCGCGCCAGGGCTCATAGTATTGACGCGGATGTTTCGGTCCTTCAACTCCATGGTCCAGGACCGCGAGAAGCTGCGAACAGCCGCCTTGCTTGCTGCGTAGGCGCTGAACGCTGGTAGCCCCATCACATTCGAGACCGAAGAGTTCAGAATGATCGATCCGCCGTCTTTGAAGAGGGGAAGGGCCTTCTGCACCGTAAAGAACAACCCCTTCACGTTCACATCGAAGGTCTGGTCAAAATGAGCCTCAGTGGCTGCCGCGAGCGGCGCGATTGTCCCTGCGCCCGCGTTCGCGAAGAGAATGTCGATGTGACCATGTTTCTCTTTCACAGTGGCGTAGAGCCGGTCCAGATCTTCCAAGCGCGAAACATCGCCCACGACCGTGGTCACGTTTCTCCCGATAAGGGCTGCGGCCTCTTGTAAGACTTTCTCGCGTCGCCCAAAGATCACGATCTGGGCACCTTCTTCCACGAAACGCTTGGCCGTCGCCAAGCCAATCCCGCTGCTTCCGCCTGTGATGACAGCAACCTTGCCTTCGAGTTTTTTCATGATCTTTCACCTTTGGTTGTATGTTTTTGGGTTTCGTAAAGTTTGAGAAGCGTGGCCCCGCATGGGGGTCAGAGTTGCGCCAGACCGCCGTCGACGGCGACCTCGCTGGCGGTCATGAAGCTGCTGTCCGACGATGCGAGAAAGGCGGCCACGGCCCCGATCTCCGCCGGATCGGCCATGCGCTGGAGCGGAGTCATCGCGCCATAGGCCTTCTGGCCTTCCTCGCCCAACGCCTCCTTCGCGAGTTCGGTCGCCGTCGCTCCGGGCGACAGCACGTTTACCCGGATGCCGGTGCCCTTCAGGTCTTCCGCCCAGGTCCGTGCGAGGTTGCGCACTGCCGCCTTGCTCGCGCTGTAGGCGGTGAATCCCGGAGCGCCCGTTGTGCCGGCGCTCGATCCGGTCAGGATGATTGAGCCGCCTTGCCCCATCAGCGGCAACGCCTTCTGGACCGTGAAGATCGTGCCCTTCACATTGGTGTCGAAGGTTTCATCAATGTGCTGGGCGGTAATCTTGCCGAGGGGAAACGGGCTTCCCGCCCCGGCATTGGCGAAGACGATGTCAAGCGTTCCGCGCTCGGCCTTCACCGCCGCGTAGAGCCGGTCAAGGTCGGCCTCATTCGAGACCGAGCCTTTCACTGGGCGGGCATTGTGTCCGAGCTCCGCCACGGCGGCGTCGAGCGCTTCCTGCCGGCGGCCGAAGATGAAGACGAAGGCGCCCTCCTCGATGAAGCGCTTTGCCGCGGCGCGGCCGATGCCGGTCGCGCCGCCGGTGATGACGGCGGTCTTGCCATTCAGTCTGTTCATGTCATGCATCCTTCGTTTCGCCGTCTCGTGTCTTGGCTGTACGGAAAGTCCCGCGAGAGCCCCAAGATGGGTTCGCCGAAGTCGGGCGGTGAGTGCGCAATCGCGCACATCGGTGGTGCGAAAACGATCCGGCTAAATGATTGAACGCCGCGACGACCGCGCGAACTATGGCTGATCGTGTTAGAATGGCCTTTGCAAACCGCACTGCCTGGCGCAGGAATGCACCATGATCGACTGGGATGATGTTCGCTACTTTCTTGCCGCCGCGCGTGGAGGCTCGGTGCGGGCTGCCGCCGCGCACCTCGGTGTCAACCATGCGACGGTTCTGCGACGCATCGCCCAGTTCGAGGAACGCCTCGGGGCGCGGATGTTCGAAAAGCTGCCTTCGGGCTACCGCCTGACGGCTGCGGGCGAGGAGGTCCTCGAGCTTGCGAACCAGATGGAAGCGTCGTCGCACCAACTGGAGACGCGGGTCTTCGGGCGCGACCAGAGCGTGCGCGGGCTTCTGCGGGTGACGCTGGCACCGACCCTCGCGACACACCTGCTCATGCCGGACCTCGCCGATTTCGCGCGTCTGCATCCGGACATAGAGATGGAAATCCTGTCTTCCGGCGAGCTGGCAAATCTGACCAATCGAGAGGCCGACGTGGCGATCCGCGTCGTCTACGACCGCAAAACCCTGCCGCTCAATCTTCACGGCCTGAAGGGACCGGAGCTGTTCGGCGGCGTCTACATGTCCCGGGATCTACTGGCCGCGTGGCGTGCGGGCGCGCCTGATCCCATCCGGTGGATCGTCATAAGCATTCATGGAATCCCGGATTGGGCCAGCGAGGGTGAGGTTCGCACCACGGGGGCTCCATTCAGGACCACGGACGGCGAGGCGCAGATCGTCGCTGTACGGCAGGGGCTTGGGATCACGACACTGCCGTGCTTCGTCGGAGATGCCAACCCTCTGCTGGTGAGAGTGCCAGGCACCGACCTGCACATGTACGGAACGCTCTGGCTTCTCACACAGGGGGAGACGCGCAAGACGAAGCGCGTGCGGCTCTTCACGGAGTTCGTATCCCGCAGGCTCGCCGCATACGCGCCGCTTCTCGCGGGGCTATCCATATCGCGTGACTGATGCCCGGCAGGTCGCCGACGACGCATCCCGCGGATAAGAATGACTGCCCACGGTAACGTTATGAACCTGTCAATGAGGACGTGGTGTCGGTGGTGCGGCCTCAATCAACGCTCAACGCGATGTCCCACGCACCATGTCTCCATGAACAGGTCGTTGTCCCACCGGTAGAAGCCAACGCGGAAATCACAGTCGCATGTGAATGCCTTGCATCGGGTCGAAGGCGGGCTCGAGGCGCCAAGAAATGACCGAATGGCGGCTTTCAGGAAACTAAGCGCGGGAACATAGCGTATCTGAATTGGGCCACTTCAAAGCGAGGATAGCCATAACCAATTGATATTGAACAGTTATGGTGGGCCCGGAGGATGTAGCAAAATTGTTGATTTCATTGGATTTTTCGTAGGCCAGAATCGGAATTCTTCCCATATCCGCATGGTCCCGCGTCAATGGGTGTCAGTCGCCACCGAGAATTGACCCGGCACGAGCCCTCTGCGCCATACCGACAAGGGTTTGCGAGTGAGCGTGGAGGTCGCGGGCAGCCTGAGGGTATGCAATTTCGTCACCGCTAAAAACGACCATGAACTGCGCAGCGAACTCGGGGATGGTTTTGGCCGGAGTTGCGAGCATGGTTTCCACGATGTCGGCCATGTCGGCGTAAAGCCGATCCAGATCGTTGTCGCAAATGTCAAAGCAGATCGATTCCCTTAGCGCCTCCCAACGACGAAAGCCCGCCAGGATCGGGCTTTCGTTCAAGTTTGCAGCAGAAGGCCATTCCACCGCGGGCGCGCCAATGGTTGGAATGGAGACGACGGTACCGAGCACAGCGCGTCTGGTTGTTGGGTGGAAAGTCATATCGAAGTCTCCACGGTCGAACTGGTTCCTACGGCCGGCAAGCCGAAGCTGCATTGCTCTAGATCAAAATCATTGGCAAACGGGCCGAAACCGAAGGTAAGTTCATCCGCGTCCTCAAGGGAACGACACCAACTTATGGAACGCAAACGGCCCGTCGCCCGATTTGATTGGGATCGGAGAGCGACGGGCCGGATTGCCTGAGAATGCACCCGGGAACTGGCGGGACGAGGCGCTTATCGGCAGTTAGGTACGCCGATCGCAAATGCAGCTCAAAGACTGTGGATCGCCCTCGAAAGCGCAACACGGACATTCATCGCTGAAGGATCCGAAGCTGCCACTGAGGGCAACGGATCTACCGCAAGGACCTTGACCGCGTTGTCACCATTTTCTGTCAGCAGCACGTTGCACCAGACAGCGGTAGCTACTCCATTTCTAGCCTTGAATATGACATCGGGATTGGACACACCAAGCACCCGAAAGCCGCCCGTTCTGGAGCCGTCCCGGGCACGTTTCTGACTCCTCATTCCAACGGACTGAACCACTTTGAAACCGTGACTGGCCAATTTTTCGCTGACATAAGGGACGGCTTTGGCAAGCGACATGCGTATCATCTTGCTGATGCCGTTGGACATAAGTTGGTGCGCTCCCGTGCCCGTTTGGCCGATTTCGCACGCAAGCGACTGGTTCAGCATTGATCTGGCGCAATCGTCAGACCTCTCCTGCCGGAGTGAGACGCAAGGAGACTAAGCGTTGACAAGCGCCTGAGCGTATAAGCTTTGGGCTCAAGCCACGTAACGCCTCTCGGCCGGATCGTCAGGATATGCCGCCTTCACGTCAAGGAACTCCTCGGATGCGGCCTGCAGCGCCCGGACGCATTCCGGGTCGAACTGAGTTCCGGATTGCTCCTTGATATAGGCAAACGCACGATCGATAGGCCAAGCCTCCTTGTAGGTCCGGTCAGAGGTAAGGGCATCGAAAACATCGGCCACGGCGGCAATGCGTCCGACCAGCGGAATGGACTCGCCACTCAATCCGTTTGGATATCCTGTGCCGTCCCAACGCTCGTGATGGGTTTCAGCAATTTTCGCGGCGAGTTGAAGCAGTGCGCATGTCGATCCTGCAAGGATAGCGCCACCGATCCGCGCGTGCTCGTTCATTCGCAGTTTTTCAGCGGCACTGAGCTGTTCCTGCTTGAGCAGGATGGAATCGGAAATGCCGACCTTGCCGATGTCGTGCATCGGCGCCGCAAGCAGGATGTCGCGGCATTGGTCGGCGGAGAAGCCGAGATGCCGGGCCAGGACCGAACTGTAGTGCGCCATCCTGATCGTATGCATTGCGGTTTCCCGGTCTTTGTAACCGGCGGCGAGCGTCAGGCGCCGGATGATCTCTTCCTCGCGCTCGCGCAACTCCTGCGTGGCCTTGTCCACTTCAACCTTCAGCCACTCCGCTCGATGAACGAGGTCTCTTTGCGCTTCACACAACCGGGCCAGGTTTCTCATACGAGCCTTGAACTCCACCGGCTCGACGGGCTTGTGTAGAAATTCGATGGCGCCGGCATGAATGGCGTCGATGCGCGTGCCGGCATCACCATCGGCCGTCACCATGACGAATGGCGTATCGGCAAACCGCCGGTCGCGCCGAATGCACTTGATGAGTTCGATGCCATTCATACCTGGCATCTGGAAGTCGACGATGCCGAGATCGAAGGTAATCGCGGGTAGGTCGCGCAACGCGTCAGCCGGCGTCGGATAGCTAATGGCCACACAATTTGGGATTTGCCCGACCAGCATCTGCATCAGCATCCGGTTTGTCCGGTTGTCCTCGACAATCAATATCTTGGTGGCTTCGTCCATGGCTTACGCCGCCCTTCTCTCGCTGTCCGCGATACGCACCATTTCTCGCTCGATATCATTGGTCAATTCGAGGTCGAGTGGGTATTGGCGTCCCGCCTCAGCCATCGCCGCAAGGGACGTCAGGCCGATGTTGGCGGCGGCGCCCTTCAGCGAATGGAGAGTCCGGTCGGCGAGCGTCCGGTCGCTGGTCGACATTGCGCGATGCAGATCGGACAGCAGGGCGGCGGAGTCCTCCAAGAACGAATCCAGCAGGCGATGGAACGCGTCCTTTCCAAGGAGTTCGATCAGTTCCTTGGCTCGCAGATCTGCGGGAATGGCGCCGTCCTGGGGGTCTCCACCGCGTGGACGGATCGAGAGGGATTCCGTTTTGTCGGCGGATTCAGCAAGTCCGTCCAGCAAATGCTCGAGCCTTGCCATCGTGACCGGCTTGGCCTCAAACCCGTTCATGCCGGCATCGATGCAACGCCGGCGGTCTACATCGGACGCATTCGCGGTCATGGCTATGATAGGGACGCGGTTGCCCGCCGCCCTGATGGCCCGGGTGGCTTCGATGCCATCCATGATGGGCATCTGCATGTCCATCAGGATCAGGCTGAAGCTGCCTTCGGATGCAAGCCGCACCCCGTCACGGCCATCCGCGGCGAAGGTGACACGTTGCCCCAACAGTTCGAGGAATTGCTGTGCCACCTCGCGGTTTATCGGATTGTCCTCAACCACCAGGATGTCAAACGATGGCAGCACAACAGCCTGTGTTTTCGGGACAACCGGTGGATCGCTGCGCTGAGCCGGCACCTCGAACCAGAAGCAGGATCCGACCCCCGCGGCGCTGTCGACACCGATCGTGCCGCCGAGCCCCTCGACCACCTTCTTGCAGATGGCGAGGCCGAGGCCGGTGCCGCCGAAGCGCCGGCTGATCGTGCCATCGACCTGGCTGAAGGGCATGAACAGGCGATGGCGTGATTCCAGCGGAATGCCAATGCCCGTATCCGACACCTGGAAGCGCAACCATGTCCCGTCTCCGCTCTCGGCCACGCTGAGCCGTATCAGCCCATTCTCGGTGAATTTGACGGCGTTGCTCAACAGGTTGAGCAGCACGCGCCGCAGGCGCGTCGGGTCACCGACATACCATCCTGACTGGGCCATGCAGTCATTCGATATCTCTATACGGTCGCGCTGCTCCGCCGCCCTGCCCTCCATGACGTTGGCTACGTCCCGCAGCATTGCAGGGACATCGAAGGGAACCGTCTCGGCAGCGAGGTCGCCGTGCTCGATCTTGGCGAAGTCGAGTATCTCGTTGATGACTTCCAGCAACGCCTCGCCCGAAGTGTTGATGATGCGGACGCTCTCGCGGTCTCGAGCGGCAAGTTGAGAACGGGACAGCAGTTCAGACATGCCAAGGATGGCGTTCAGCGGCGTGCGAATTTCATGCCCGATAGTGGCCATGAATTCTGATTTGGCGCGGTTGCCGATCTCTGCCGCGCGATAGGCAGTCGACAGTTCGTGGGCCGTGGTCTCGAGTTGTCGGCTTGTCAACTGGACGATACGCAGTTGCCGCATGAGGTTGAGGATCAAGAGGGCAATCGAGCAGCCAAGCGCCATGACGACGGTCGCGGAAAGCTGCTGCAGCCGCATGACCTCGTCGCGTGCGTCGGCGCGTGCGGCCGAAACCGAGGCGTTGGTGTAGCTGAGCAGCGACTCGGTGATTTTCAGCAGACCGCCAAGCGTTTCCGAGGCGCTGACCAGAGTGGTAGGATCAACCATCTCGTCAGCGGCGATGCGGTCGAAGACCGGCTCAAGGCCAACGACGATGTCGCGCACTTGGCTGCGCACGCCGCGAAAGGTCTCACTGGCTTCAAAGAACGAAGCATATTTGGCGTTGTCCAGGATCGAGAGCCGCGAATAGAGGATGTCATAGCGCAGGGTGAGCGCCCGGACCTCATCGGCGCCGACGCTGCTCTTGCCAGCCAGCTTCTCCGTCGCCTGCGCGAGTGTTCGGCTTTCACGGTCGAGCTGGTAGACGGCCCATAAGGCGTCTTCACGAATGCCATCCTGCAATGTGTTCTGCCTGGCCGCCAGGTGAGCGAAGGCACCCGCCAGCGCAACCATGAGCCCGACCGAGACCACGATCAGATAGCGGGTCGCCTTGCCCGCCGTGCGAACCGCCTCGCGGCTCTCGATCAGTTCGGGCTTCAATCGACGACCTCGATTTCCTTGATCTGCCAAACCGAGCGCGAGAAGTATTTCTCGTTGTAAAGTTCGTGGTTCTTGTCGAATGGATAGATCATGAAGAGTGGTCCCTTGTCGCGAACCGACATCGACTTGCCGTTCATCTTCAGGGCAAGAATGGTCTCGTAGTCGGTGGCATCCGCCATCGGCACGTCGGCCGAATAGTCGTTGAGGGCCTTGATCCTCAGTATTTTGCCGTGAGCACCAACGGCTTGGAGAACCGATTGCAGGTAGGGCCCGTCGAACTCGGTGGCGCCGTCCGTCCAGGGGGTGTCCATGATCGCCTGCCGGCCGGCGAGCGCCTGTAGCATCGCCAGGTCGAAGGTCGCCGTATTTGCTGCGTTGGTGTTTTGTATATCGCCGGTAATCGTAAGAATGACCGCGCCCTTCGGCGCCTCCAGGGACGCACACATCGCACTGGACACCGACAGGGCGCCAAGCAGCGCAGCCGCAATCAGGAATTTCATCGAATGGTCTTTCTGTAGCCGGCGCTGGTCGCGGCGGCAGGCACGGGGATGCGACTGTGGCGTCGCTATTGTGCAAGGAAATCGCAACCGCCGGCCTCAAACCGGCACGGACGGGCGGCATCATGCCTTCGCCTTGTGGCGATCGTCCGAGGTAACTGCTTGGTCTTACCGATGACAGATTTCAATTTGGTAAAAGCTATTTGAGGGATTGTGCATATTGTCAAATTGTTGCCACCAGCCGTGCAAACCTGTCTGGATTGATTTCGCGCAACGCAAGCCGCGGTCGCGACGCTAAGCTTCGGGCATGCTCGCGAACCTTCTTGTCGGCACAATCGCCATTAGTCTGACGGTCCTTGTTCACACCTTTGGTCTCATCGCAGTCACCCATGCGATGACCCATATGGTTGCGCATTTCCGGATGCATGGCCGCCGTAGCCGCATTGTCGCAATGATCAGCGTGGTAATGGGCCTCTTCGCCGTCATGACCGCCGAGGTCTGGCTCTGGGCAGGCCTATACAGGTTGCTGGAGATTTTCGACGACTTCGAAACCGCGCTCTACTTCTCGACCATTACGTTTTCGACGGTCGGCTATGGGGATGTCGTGCCCGCCCATGCATGGCGCGTCCTGGCAGCGCTCGAAGGCGTGAACGGATTCCTGCTCATCGGATGGTCGACTGCTTACCTGATCGCGGCCGGCACCCGTATCGGCCCATTCAAGGCCGGGGAACATTTCTGACCATCTAGACACTCAGACCGCCACAGAATGCCTGGCCTTGCCGGTCTCGAGATATTTGTCGAATTTCGCCGCGACGCTTCTCACAAAGGGGCGGTTTTCCGCCGGCACGACGAAGCTGTCACTATCAAGTTCCAGCAAGCCCTCGGGGTCACGAAGCGCGGTGGAGCTCGCCGTGAGCAGAAGTCTTTGGCCTGCTTCGCCAAAGCGCTCCACCAATTCGATCGCCGAGAAGGCGAAGTCGCACATCAACTTCTCGATGATCCAGCCGCGAACGCGGTCGTCTTCGGTAAGCGCGATACCCCGGACAGCCGCCAGCCCACCGTCCGAGACCATGCGTCCATATTCCGCGGTCGACGGCATGTTTTGGGTATGGCCTTGGCGAAATTGACTGATGGACGATGGGCCGAGACCGACCAGTGTTTCACAGCGATCCTCGGTGTAGCCTTGGAAATTGCGGCGCAAGCAGCCGGTTCGGGCCGCCACGGCCAATGAATCGTTGGGCTTGGCGAAATGGTCGAAGCCTACGGCTTCATATCCGGCGTTCAGCATAAGACAAGCGGCCAGTTGCGACTGGGCAAACCGCTCTGCCGAGCCCGGCAACCATGCCTCGTCGATCATCGTCTGATGTTTCTTGAACCACGGCACATGCGCGTATCCAAACAATGCCATCCGATCCGGTTCCAGGGTCAACGCCTGCGCGACCGTAGAGGAGACGCTCTCCCTGGTTTGATGTGGCAAGCCATAGAGCAGGTCCAGATTGACGGATCTGACGCCCCGCGCGCGAACCCCGTCCACAACCGCCTTGGTCTGTAGAAAGCTCTGCTCGCGGTTGATCGCCTTTTGCACCTTCGGGTCAAAATCCTGCACGCCGAGACTCGCCCGGGTCATGCCGATCTCGGCAAGAGCGTCGAGGCGCGCATCATCCATATCGTTGGGATCGATCTCGACGCTGATCCTGGCATCCGGGAGAAATTCGAAGTTCTTGCGCAAAACCGCTCCCAGCGCGACCAGATCCTCCGGCTTGAGCATGGTTGGCGAGCCGCCGCCAAAATGCACGGCGCGGACATGACCCCTGCCGCCGACGAGACCGGCGACCGTTGCGATCTCGGCATGCAGCGAACGAAGATAGATGGCCACCGGTTGGTAATGGCGTGTCTGCTTGGTATGGCAGGCGCAGAACCAGCAGAGCCTGTCGCAATAGGGGATATGCAGATAGAGCGAAATCTCGTCACCGCTTCCAATCGCTTCCAGCCAGCCCCGCTGGATGGCGGCATCCACGCCCGGGTGAAAATGCGGAGCGGTCGGGTAACTTGTGTAGCGCGGGACGTTCTCACCCAATCTGGCGGCCAGTTCCGATTTCATTTTACCTTCCATCATCCCGGCAAGCTTGAATCTTGCAGGAATGAGTTCTGGCTAATGGCCCTTGCGGCCGCCTTGATTTCGGTCAATGCCGCTGTGCGTAAACTGGGGCAGGGATTTCTGGTCGCCGATACGATCTTGCCCGCAGTCAAGGATTCCTTGGACAATCATGATGACAATGCGCCAGGACATCCACAGCTCCGGCATCCCCGTGCTTTGCCAATCCTGCGAAGCGCGGCATCGCGGCGTCTGCGGTGCGCTCGACGCGGAGCAGCTCGCTGGGCTTGCCAAGACGTCGTCCAGGCACAACGTCGAGCCAGGCGTGGAACTGATAGGCGACGCCGAAACTGTCGACAACTATTCGAATTTGCTTTCCGGCGTGGTGAAACTCACCAAGAGCCTTTCAGACGGGCGCCAGCAGATTGTCGGCCTCCAGTTCGCCCCTGATTTTCTGGGGCGGCCTTTCAAGGCGGAAAGCGCAATCAACGCCGAAGCCGCCACTGCCGTTTCCGTGTGTTCGTTTCCCAAGGCCGCCATCGAACGGATAATGAAGGAATCACCGGAACTGGAGCATCGTCTGCTCAAGCAGACCCTGAACGAACTCGACGAAGCTCGCGACTGGATGGTGACTCTCGGGCGCAAGAGTGCTTCGGAAAAGGTGGCGAGCTTTCTCCTGATGATCGCCAGGAACATCGACCCTGCGCTTGACCCGTCCGCCCAGTCCACAAGTTTCGACCTGCCGCTGATCCGCGCCGACATCGCTGATTTCCTTGGTCTGACGATCGAGACTGTGAGCCGCCAGCTGACCAGGCTGCGATCGGATGGCGTGATTCGGATCGAGAACAACAGGGAAGTCACCGTCGACAACTTGACCCGGTTGCAGCGACGCTCCGGCGTCTAGGATCAATCGACTATCCCGATCATCGGCAAGACGTGCTCACGTTCAAAGGCGATATGCCGCCGCATACTTTCAAAGAAGCCGCGCAACATGAAGCCGATTGCCTCGGCATTCTCGACCGTTTCGCCATGGCCGATCGCCAGCAGGATTTCGGTCACCTCGCCGGCAAAGCATTCGTCCTCGACATGTTCGGCGCGCAATCGCCGGATTGAAGCAAGGCTGGCGTCGCTATCAGCCGCGGCAGCCTCGTAGACCGGAAAGATGATTGCCTCCTCGTATCGATGCGTGTTCCGCAACAGCGGAACGATCGCATTTGCGGTAGCCAGACATGCGAGGCAATCGACCCTGGGCAGGGTGTCTGCGATCCTCTCAAGGGCTTCGCAGAGCCGCAGCTTTTCCAGATGCGCACGTTTCATCACCGCCGCCGGAACTGCCTCCCTGCCGGATCGAGCTGCCCGTATCGAATTTTCGCGGCTCGTTTCGAACAGCAACGATTCCAGCTCCTTCTCCCAGTTCAACGGCAGCCTCCAGATCGTTTGCGCGACCGAAGCTGCCCAATCCAAAAGCAAGTGGCTTTGACATGGATCAAGGCGGCGAAGGGGCGCCTGCTGAATTGCTGTTGCTGCGGATTGACGTCCGCGCATCGGAGTCGACGTCGGGGACATGTCATGAAGTTCGGCACGCACATCTTTGTTTTGGGCCTGTTCGCCTTTGCGGCTTTTGTGGCTGCCGGCTTCGGGGTGGACGAGCCCTTTCGCCAGCATATGTGGGTGCTGCTCATCGTGCTGCTGGGTTTCACCGCCATTCTTCTACGCAACACGAGTTTCGCGCCGGCAGTCGCGGTCGATCCGTCAGCCTACATGGATGGTCCCATCCGCTACGGGGCCATCGCCACCATATTCTGGGGTGTCGTCGGCATGCTGGTCGGCGTCGTCATCGCGCTACAGCTTGCATATCCCGATCTCAACATACAGCCTTGGTTCAACTTCGGCCGCTTGCGGCCGGTGCATACGTCGGGCGTCGTCTTTGCCTTCGGCGGCAACGCGCTGCTGTGCACATCATTGTATGTCGTGCAACGCACCTGCCGCGCCCGCCTCTTCGGTGGCGATCTCGCCTGGTTCGTGTTCTGGGGTTACCAGCTCTTTATCGTGATGGCGGCGACTGGCTATCTGCTCGGCATCACCGAGAGCCGCGAATACGCCGAACCTGAATGGTATGTCGACATCTGGCTGACCATCGTCTGGGTCGCCTATCTCATCCTGTTCCTCGGCACGATCCTGAAACGCAAGGAACCGCACATCTACGTCGCCAACTGGTTCTATTTGTCCTTCATCATCACTGTCGCGATGCTGCATGTGGTCAACAACCTGTCGATGCCGGCCTCATTCCTCGGCTCGAAGAGCTATTCTGCCTTCTCCGGCGTCCAGGACGCCCTGATACAATGGTGGTACGGCCACAACGCGGTCGGCTTCTTCCTCACCGCCGGCTTCCTCGGCATGATGTATTACTTCGTACCCAAGCAGGCGAACCGGCCGGTCTACTCCTACCGCCTCTCCATCATTCACTTCTGGGCGCTGATCTTCCTCTACATCTGGGCAGGCCCGCATCACCTCCACTACACCGCCCTGCCAGACTGGGCGCAAACGCTTGGCATGGTGTTCTCGATCATGCTGTGGATGCCATCATGGGGCGGCATGATCAATGGCTTGATGACGCTGTCCGGTGCCTGGGACAAGCTGCGCACCGATCCGATCATCCGCATGATGGTGATGGCCATCGCCTTCTACGGCATGTCGACCTTCGAAGGGCCGATGATGTCGATCAAGACGGTGAATTCGCTGTCGCACTATACCGACTGGACCATTGGCCACGTGCACTCCGGTGCGCTCGGCTGGGTCGGCATGATCTCGTTCGGCGCAATTTACTTCATGGTGCCGAAGCTGTGGAACCGTGAACGGCTCTATTCACTAAGGCTCGTCACCTGGCACTTCTGGCTCGCGACGCTCGGCATCGTCGTCTACGCCGCCGTCATGTGGGTGTCGGGCATCATGCAGGGCCTGATGTGGCGCGAGTACGACGAGCAGGGCTTCCTGGTCTACTCCTTCGCCGAAACCGTCGCCGCCATGCACCCCTATTATGTGATGCGCGCTATCGGCGGGGCGATGTACCTCTCGGGTACCCTGATCATGGCCTGGAACATCGCCATGACGATCCTCGGCCACCAGCGCGAGGAGCAACCGATGCCGGGCTCCGTTCCCGCCCCTCAGCCTGCCGAATAAGGAGCCAGAAAATGGGCTTGATGGACAGACACGCGATCGTCGAGAAGAACGCCACGCTTCTTCTCGTTGGTTCCCTTCTGGTGGTGACGGTCGGCGGCATCGTCGAGATCGCACCACTCTTCTATCTCGACAACACGATCGAGAAGGTCGAAGGCATGCGGCCTTACTCGCCGCTCGAACTCGCCGGCCGCAACATCTATGTGCGCGAGGGCTGCTACCTCTGCCATAGCCAGATGATCAGGCCGTTCCGCGACGAGGTCGAGCGCTACGGCCACTACAGCCTGGCTGCTGAGTCGATGTATGATCATCCCTTCCAGTGGGGATCGAAGCGTACCGGACCCGATCTCGCCCGGGTCGGTGACCGCTATTCGAATGCATGGCACGTCGCGCATCTTTCCGATCCACGTTCCGTGGTGCCGGAATCGATCATGCCGAGCTATGCGTTCCTGAAGGACGTGCCCATCGAAGTGAAGGATTTCTCAACGCATCTGGTCGCCAACCGGCGTGTCGGTGTCCCCTACGACGACGACATGATCGCGCACGCCAACGCCGATCTGATGGCGCAGGCCGATCCGAACGCCGATACCTCCGGCCTTGAGAAACGCTATCCAAAAGCCAAGATCGGCGACTTCGACGGCAACCCGCAGCAGGTCACCGAAATGGATGCCCTTGTCGCCTACCTGCAGATGCTGGGCACTCTGGTCGATTTCAAGAACTACGACGAAGCCGCCGGCTACCGCTGAGGAGTTTTATCCATGGATTACAATTTAATGCGGGAGTTTGCTGACAGCTGGGGCCTGGTCGCGATGGCGCTTTTCTTTGTTGGGGCAATTGTCTTCGCCCTGCGCCCCGGTAGCCGCAAGCTGGCAGAAGAAGCTGCCCGGATTCCCCTTGAGGACGAGTGATCATGAGCGACGAGCACATCGATGAAATCTCCGGCGTCTCGACCACCGGCCACGAATGGGACGGCATCCGGGAACTGAACAACCCGCTACCTCGCTGGTGGGTGATCACATTTTACGTCACCATTGTCTGGGCCATCGGTTACACCATCGCCTATCCGGCATGGCCGCTGCTGCACTCGGCGACAACGGGGGTGCTCGGCTATTCTAGCCGCAATGAAGTCAAGAACGAACTGGCCGCGGCAGAAGTCGCGAAAGGCAAATATCTCTCGGCGGTAGAGTCCAAGAGCGTCTCGGAGATTGCGGCAGACGATGCGCTGCGCGAATTCGCCGTCGCCGCCGGCGGCGCCGCCTTCAAGGTCAACTGCACACAGTGCCACGGCTCTGGTGCTCAGGGCTCCAAGGGCTTTCCCAACCTCAACGATGATGATTGGCTGTGGGGCGGCAAGGCGGAGCAGATCCAGCAGACGATCACGCACGGCATCCGCTTCGTATCCGACCCGGACACGCGGCTGTCTGAAATGCCGGCCTTCGGCGACATCATAACCGCCGACCAGATCGCACAGGTCAGCGCCTATGTCGCCAGCCTGTCCGGAAAGGTCGTGGATGCAAGCCTCGTCGCGCCGGGCTCCAAGGTCTTTGCCGAGAATTGCGTGGCCTGTCACGGAGACAACGCAAAAGGCAACAAGGAACTCGGCGCCCCTGATCTGACCGACGCGATCTGGCTTTACGGCTCCGGAGAGACGGCAATCGCCGACCAGGTTCGCGCACCGAAGCAGGGCGTGATGCCGGCCTGGGGCGCGCGCCTGGGCGAAACCAAGGTCAAGGAACTGGCGGTTTACGTGCATTCGCTTGGCGGTGGAGAATAGCAACGGGGGTCTATTCTCTGGCCCTCTCCGTGCAAGCGACGAGGCCCGGCCATGCCGGGCCTCGATCTGTTAGCGGCATGCGGCGATTGACCTGCATCAACGCGGCTCAACCCTATCGGTGGCAAAGTCCGGCAAACGCTGCATTTCGCGCGCTTGTCTGAAACCGATCAGGCCAACTGCCTGCGAAATCACAAGCTGCGCGACGGGAGACAACAGTGCTGGACAATACGCAGGTAGAACGGCTCGAAGCCGAGGCCGTCAACTCCGCCAAAGTGCGCCAGCCAATGTATGCCGCGCGCAAGAAAATCTTCCCGAAGCGGGCATCGGGCAGCTTTCGCCAGTTCAAATGGATCGTGATGGCGGTAACGCTCGGCATTTATTATCTGACGCCGTGGTTGCGATGGGATCGAGGCCCATTTGCCCCTGATCAGGCGGTGCTGCTCGATGTCGCCAACCGGCGCTTCTACTTCTTCTTCATCGAGATCTGGCCGCAGGAATTCTATTATGTGGCCGGCCTCCTGGTCATGGCCGGCGTCGGTCTTTTCCTGATCACGTCGACTGTCGGACGCGCCTGGTGCGGCTATAGCTGCCCGCAGACCGTATGGGTCGATCTGTTTCTGGTCGTCGAGCGGGCCATCGAGGGTGACCGCAACGCGCGTATGAAACTCGACGCCGGACCCTGGAGCCCCCGCAAGCTCGTGCTGCGTGTATCAAAGCACGCCATCTGGCTGGTCATAGGCGCGGCGACCGGTGGCGCATGGATCTTCTATTTCGCCGATGCGCCGACGTTGGTCGGCGAACTCTTCACCGGCACCGCGGCGCCAATCGCCTACATCACCATCGCCGTGCTGACGGCGACGACCTATACGTTCGGCGGGCTGATGCGCGAGCAGGTCTGCACCTATATGTGCCCATGGCCGCGTATCCAGGCAGCCATGCTCGATGAAAATTCTCTCACCGTCACCTACAATGACTGGCGCGGCGAACCGCGTTCGCGTCACGCCAAGAAGGTTCTGGCAGCAGGGGAATCCGTCGGCGATTGCGTCGACTGCAATGCCTGCGTGGCGGTCTGCCCGATGGGGATCGACATCCGCGACGGACAACAGCTTGAATGCATCACCTGCGGGCTTTGCATCGACGCCTGCGACGGCGTCATGGAAAAGCTGGGCAGGGAGCATGGACTGATCTCCTACGCGACGCTCTCCGACTACAACGCCAACATGATGCTGGCGACCGCCGGCGGCTCCAGTTCAGTCCAACCGTCGCTGGTCAGGACCGCTGATGGCCTGTTCTCCGACAAGGTGGCTCACTTCCATGTCCGCAAGATCTTTCGGCCCCGCACCTATGTCTACATGGGTATGTGGTCGCTGATCGGCCTGGGCGTGGTCTATTCGCTGCTGACGCGTGACCGGCTCGAGGTGAACGTGCTGCATGACCGAAATCCGCAATTCGTCACGCTGTCCGACGGTTCGATCCGCAACGGCTACACCGTCAAGCTGCTCAACATGATCCCTGAGCCACGAACGATCGTCGTCACGATGCAAGGCTTGCAAGGGGCCGAAATGAGCGTGGTCGGCGACGACCTAAAGGCAAGCCGCTCCTTCGCCATTCCGGTCGAGCCCGATCGCCTGAAAATGCTGAAGGTCTTCGTGCGGCAGCCAGCGGACCAGATCCAGGGCACAGCGCAGACCTTCACGTTCCGGGTCGAGGACAAGGCGAGCTTCGAATCGGACGAATACACGGCCACCTTCAACGCACCGGAGATCGCCAGATGACTGCCAAGGCGCAAAGGCCCCGCGAATTCACCGGCAGGCACATGCTGGCCATCATCCTTGCCTTTTTCGGTGTGGTCATCGCGGTCAACCTGACCATGGCGACACTCGCCAACACAAGCTGGACCGGCCTTGTCGTTGAGAACACCTACGTGGCCAGCCAGCAATTCAACAAAAAGGCCGAGGAAGGGCGCGCGCAGGCAGCCCTTGGCTGGAGCGGGAACCTGACCATCGCATGGGGTGAGGTTCGCTATAGCCTGACCGATGCGGCCGGCAAGCCGGTTACCCTGCGTGGCGTCAAGGTGTTGTTTCGTCATCCGGCCTACGAGAAAGAGGACAAGGCTATCACGCTCGCCCCCGCCACGGGCCAGGAATTCGCCGCCCAGCATACGCCGAAGGACGGCGTCTGGATCGTCGAGGTGGACGCCGATGCAGGTCTCGCGACGCCCTATCGCGAGGTCCGCAGGATCATGATTTCCCATGGAGCGCTGAAATGAGCTGTTGTGCGCCGGGCGCCGAAATGGCGCTGGACCTGGGCAGCTCCACATCGGTTCTGCCATCCGGCCAGGAGATCAGGCTGGCGAGCCGGCCGCTTGGCGACAACCTTCGCCAGACCGATCTTTCGGTGCCGAGTGTTCATTGCGGGGCCTGCATCCAGACGATCGAGACGGTGCTGGGAAAACTGGACAATGTCGAAGGCGCGCGCGTCAACCTGTCGACAAAGCGCGTCGCGATCCGGTGGCGTGGGGATCAAGTGCCACTCTTCGTCGACGCGCTTGGCAGGCTGGGCTACGAGGCGCATTTGTTCGCCCCTGAGGTGGATGAGAAGGATAAGACGCTTGCGGAGCTGATCCGCGCCGTCGCTGTTGCCGGCTTTGCGGCTGGCAACATCATGCTGCTTTCTGTCTCGGTCTGGTCCGGCGCGGATGGCGCGACGCGCGACCTGTTTCACTGGGTCTCGGCGCTGATCGCCATTCCCGCACTGGCCTTCGCCGGCGGCATCTTCTTCCGCTCAGCCTGGAACGCATTGCGCCATGGCCGCATGAACATGGACGTGCCGATCGCGGTCGGGGTGTCGCTTGCTTATGCCATGAGCCTCTATGAAACGATCAATCATGGCGAACAAGCCTATTTCGACGCATCGGTGTCGTTGCTGTTCTTCCTGTTGATCGGCCGCACGCTGGATCACGTGATGCGGGAGCGTGCCCGCACCGCGGTGAAAAGCCTGTCGCAGCTGGCCGCGCGTGGCGCCATGGTGCTGCGCGCAGACGGCGCACGGGACTATTTGCCGGTTGGCGAGATCGAACCAGGGATGCAGCTGCTGATAGCAGCCGGTGAAAGAATCCCGGTTGACGGCAAGATCATCCAGGGAGCGTCGGATCTCGACTGTTCGCTGGCCTCAGGCGAGAGCACGCCGAAAAACGTGGCGTCAGGCGAAGCCGTGCAGGCTGGCGTGCTCAACCTTACCGGCCCGCTGACGATCGAGGCGACAGCCTCCGCAAAGGATTCGTTCCTGGCCGAAATGGTTCGGCTGATGGAGGCTGCCGAGGGCGGTCGTGCGCATTATCGCCGCATCGCCGATCGCGTCTCGGCGCTCTACGCGCCTGTGGTTCATCTCACCGCCTTGGTGACGTTCCTGGGCTGGATCGCGACGACCGGCGACTGGCACCGCGCGATGACGATCGCCATCGCTGTTCTCATCATCACATGCCCCTGCGCGCTCGGTCTTGCGGTGCCGATCGTCCAGGTGGTCGCCGCGCGGCGCCTGTTCGAGAACGGCATCATGGTCAAGGACGGCTCGGCGATGGAACGCCTGGCAACGATCGACACGGCGGTGTTCGACAAGACCGGAACGCTCACGCTCGGCCAGCCCCGGCTCGTCAACGCGTTGTCGATCGATCCCGCAATGTTGGCAATCGCGGCAGACATGGCCGCGCATTCGCGCCATCCATTTTCAAAGGCCGTGGCCGGATTTGCCGCTCCTGGCGGGCACCATAAATTCGATGCGGTCACCGAGCACCCGGGATTTGGCATCGAAGCCACTGACACCGGAAGCACCTGGCGGCTGGGTCGACGCGGATGGGCTGGGTGGAAGGCTCGAACCGGTGGTGAAGGCAAACATGGCTACGGCGGAACGGTCCTGACGAAAAACGGGATGATTGTCGCATCCTTCGTTTTCGAGGATGCATTGCGTGCCGACGCTTGTGCGGCCATCGATCAATTGAAGCATGCTGGGATGTCGGTGGAAATGCTGTCGGGCGATACCGCGGCAGCCTGCGCCGAGGTTGCGAAAGGGCTGGGTGTCGATGACTTCGTTCCCTGCCTGCTGCCATCCGGCAAGGTCGAGCGCATCGAGACCCTGGAGAAGGACGGGCGCAAGGTTCTGATGGTTGGCGACGGCCTCAACGACACGCCGGCGCTGCGCGCAGCGCATGTCTCGATCGCGCCGGCCACCGCCGCCGACATTGGCCGCAACGCAGCCGACTTTGTCTTCCTGCGCGAAAGTCTTCTGGCCGTGCCTCTCGCGTTGGACGTCTCGCGCAAGGCGGGCGGCCTGATCCGCCAGAACATCGCGATTGCGATCATCTACAACGCTGTCGCCGTGCCGATCGCCATCCTGGGACACGTCACACCTCTTATCGCGGCGATCGCCATGTCCGCTTCTTCGCTGCTTGTGATCGGAAATGCGCTGCGACTGCAAGGTTCAATGCCAAATTCGCTGGCGAAGAGTGTTCGGCGCGACGGACGTTCCGAAATAAATGAATTGGCCCCATCCGCATGACCACCCTCACCTACCTCATACCCGCTGCTCTCTTTCTTGGTGCGCTTGGCCTGGGGGGCTTCCTGTGGGCTTTGAAAAGCGGCCAATATGAAGATCTCGACGGGGCCGCCGAGCGGATTCTGATCGATCCAGAAGATAAAATTGGCCGCTGATCTTCAGAACTCCGCCAGTGACAGCACACATTTGCAGAAAACTGCAACACCAAACTTTTACATGTCAAATCTTGCTCGTATGCCGAAGCAGTTCTTTCTGCGATTAACCTCCACCAATTTGCGCCAGCGCAAAGAAACGCTGCGTCAGGTCAGCTAGGTTCTGCTTATCCGCAACGGTTGAGAGACAGGAGACTCTGACATGATCACGCGACGCGAAGCTCTGCTCGGTGCAGCGATTGGCGCTGCCACCGTGGCAGCACTGCCGGCATTTTCGGCAACTGTGACAAAGGCAGACATTCAGGGTCTCGCCCGAGAGAAGATCAAGCTTGTGGCGCCGCCTTTCGTGCATCCGCACGAGCAGGTCGCCAAGGGCGGACCGAAAATCGTCGAGTTCACCATGACGATCGAGGAAAAGCCTGTCGTCATCGATGCCGACGGCACAAAGCTCAATGCGATGACCTACGATGGGTCGATCCCCGGGCCGCTGATGGTGGTGCATCAGGACGATTATCTCGAGCTGACGCTGATCAATCCGGACACCAACTCACTTGCCCACAACATCGACTTCCATGCCGCCACCGGCGCACTGGGCGGCGGCGCGCTGACCTTGATCAATCCGGGCGAACAGGTGACCTTGCGCTTCAAGGCGACGCGAACCGGAACATTTGTCTATCACTGCGCGCCAGGTGGCCCGATGATCCCATGGCATGTCGTCTCCGGCATGAATGGCGCAATCATGGTGCTGCCGCGCCACGGCTTGAGGAACGACAAGGGCGAGCCGGTAAAATACGACAAGATCTTCTATATCGGCGAGAGCGACTTCTATATCCCGCGCGATGAGAAGGGCAACTTCAAGAGCTACGAATCGGCCGGTGACGGCTACGATGACATCGTCAAGGTGATGCGCGGACTGATCCCGACGCATGTCGTGTTCAACGGCAAGGTCGGCTCCTTGACCGGCGACAACGCCATGACGGCGAAAGTCGGAGAAACCGTCTTGATCGTCCACTCACAGGCCAACCGCGATACCCGGCCGCACCTGATCGGCGGCCACGGCGATTATGTCTGGGAACAGGGCAAATTCGCCAATCCGCCGGCCAAGGATCTGGAGACATGGTTCATCCGTGGCGGTTCTGCGGGTTCGGCGCTCTACACCTTCCTGCAGCCAGGGGTTTACGCATACGTCAACCACAATCTGATCGAGGCCGTGGAACTCGGGGCGACCGCTCACTTCAAGGTCGAGGGCGAATGGAATGACGACCTGATGACGCAGGTCGAGGCGCCCAAACCCATCGCCACCAACTGAACGTCACTCCTATTTGCCCGGACAGTGACGCTGTCCGGGCTTGGAGAAAAGACATGTCCCCTCTCATGCTCAAGCTCGTACCGATCGCCATGGTGACCGCGGCTGTGACGGCGGGGCTCTCGATGCAGGCGGCCCGTGGTCATCGACAGTCCCACGCCGTTGCGATGACGGTTATCCTGCCTGGCGGCTCGATCACGTACCCAATGCCGGGCGAGTTCCTGAAGGACGGACACCCGCAAGCCAATCCCAAGGTTGATCGGCAAATCAGCGCCCCACTCGACATCATGGCCAACCAAGTCAGCGCCGCTGACTACACGGATTGTGTGTCGGCGGGTGCCTGTCGGCCGGCGCAGGAGACCCGGTCAATCCCGCGTGACGCACCTGCGACAGGGGTGAGTTATCTCGACGCCGTCGCCTACGCCCAATGGTATTCCGATGTGACCGGCAGCCAATGGCGGCTGCCTTCCGACGAAGAGTGGGCCTTTGCCGCGGCGGAGCGGTTTGCAGGAGAATTCGAGGGCGTCGAAAACGACGCCAACAATCCCGCTAGGCGGTGGCTCACCGGCTACCAGGCCGAGGTCGACCTCAATCGCAAACCGGATCCGTTACCCAGGAGCCGCGGCTCTTTTGGCTTCAATTCCCTGGGCCTCGCCGACTTTTCGGGCAACGTCTGGGAATGGACTTCGACCTGCTATGTCCGCACGACGCTGGCCGACCAAGGAGGCGGTGTTGCGAGTTCGGTCGACAATTGCGGCGTCCACGTTCTTGAAGGCCTCCACAGAGCTTATATGTCGAACTTCGTCAGCGACGGCAAAAGCGGCGGCTGTGCCGTTGGCACGCCTCCTGACAATCTGGGTTTCAGGCTGGTGCGGGACCATACGGAATGGGTGAACCGTATCCTCGGCTACTTCGGCATTGCCTGACAGATCGGAAGCGGCTCCTGCGGTCGCGTCTTCGACGGCCGCCCGCTCTCCCGCCTCACCGCGCCTTTGGCGTCATCAACGCGAGTCCGTGGACGAGGACGAAGCCGGCGAATGCCGCCACCCATGCCGTGCCAGCCATGTCGATCGCCACGTCAGAAGGGACGAAGGCGGCCAGGATTCTCAATGATCCCGCGAGCAGGACGGTCACGAAGATGAACGAGGCACCTTTCCCAGCCTTGAGCTCTCGCCCGGTATGCCCGAGCGTCGCGCGGGTCATCACGGCAAGCGTCATCGAGCCCACCGCACCTGTTCCGAGCGCATGCAGTCCCGCCGCCGCCGGCACGGCATCGGGAAACAAGATCGATGCCGAGATCAGGGCAAGCCCAACCGGCACGAAGGCATAGGCAAGATGCAGAACAAGCACCAGCGGATCCCGCAATGTACGCTCGCCAGCCCAGCGTGATAGCCGCCACGCCTGGCAAATGGCGGCGACGGCGATAAGCAGTGCTGAGGAGGTCTTGTCTGGGACCAATGTCCATGTTCCTAGCGCAACGGCTGAAACGGCTATGGATGCGATGTCAAAACGGTCGAACGGTGCCGGCAGCCTGCCAGGATTTTCGCGCACGAGCCAGTTGCGTGTGAAGCTCGGAATGATGCGCCCGCCGATCAGCGAGATGAGCATGATTGCAGCAGCCATGCCGAGCCGGCGGCTGATGTCGGATGCGCCTTCAAGGTGCGCTTCGATGTGGAACGCACCGTTGGCACAAGCCAGGACCGCAAGCGGCAGCAGCACCTTGAGGTTGCGCCAGTTGCGCCCCGCGACGATTTCGCGTGTCGCCGCCGCAGCGACCGCCAGCAGAAAAGAGCCATCGACCACGGCGGCTGTTTGCCAACCGATATCCGCCGAGAAGAAGACGGCGGCGCGGCCGGCAAGCCACAGGACAACCAGCGCCAGCAGCGGCAGGCCTTGCACGGGCAGCCGGCCGGTCCAGTTGGGAATGGCGGTCAGCAGGAACCCGGTAATGATCGCCGGCAGATAGCCGAACAACATTTCGTGGATGTGCCAGTCGACCGGGACAAACGCACTGTGGCCATCGAGCGCGCCGGCATACATCGGTAGCCAGAGCAGAATGGAGAGCGCGGCATACAGCGAACCGAGGAAGAAGAAAGGCCTGAACCCGTAGGATAGAACCGCGGGTCCGGTGTAGGCCCGCAGGCGTGGAGTCCCCATGATCTGTATCTCCAATGAACAGGGCCGGATGAACCGCCGCCCTCGGTCCGTCCGGCCCTTTCCCGCCTCACTTATGGCAGGCAGGCTGTACGATGCTTCAGTTGGCCGGAACCTGGGTGAACAGGTCGGCGAACACCGTCTTTGCCTTGCCAGGATGCTTGACCGCCTTGGCCGTATCGAGATTGACCGGCTTGCCGACAACGATCAGCGCGACCATGCCCATGCCGTAGTGGGGCGCGCATTTCACACCGTAGACGCCCTCCTTCGTCAGCGTGACGGTGATTTCCTCACTGGGCTTTCCCTTGAAAGGCTCAGCGCCGTCCGGAATCATGTCCTTGATCGACTCGGCATTATGCGTCTTGTCGGTCGGCACGAACTTCACGGTGTCGCCAGGAGCGGCCTTGACGAAGGCCGGCTGGAAAACCATTGCACCTTTTTCGCCCTTGTTGAGCATTTGCACCACATGCTCTTCGGCGCTTGCGCCGCCGGCGAGCGCCAGGATGGAGACTGCGGCGGCGAGGATGGAGAGTTTCATCGGTTTATCCTTGTTTCGTCTTCGCGGCATTGCGCCGTTCCATGCCATTTAGCCTGATGCGACTGGGAACAATTTGCGCTGGCGCAAACTCGGGATAAGAAAGGGCTGCCGCACGATTGATGCGGAAGGGGCCGTGAGGGATCCGCTTGGCTGCGCTGGACCGATCGCTGATTTCTCGACTGCCGCTCTTCCAGGGGCTGACACCCGACGAGCAGAGCGAGATCCTGCGAAACGCACGGTCGTCCCGCTATGCCAAGGACTCTGCGATCTTCGAGCAGGAGGCCGAGGCCCATTCCTTCTTCGTTCTGATCGCCGGGCACATACGGGTGATCCGCACCACGCCGGACGGACAGCAGGTCATCGCCAGATACATCAGCGAAGGCGAGATCTTTGGCGTCGCCGCGGCGCTGGGGCGGACGACCTACCCCGCCAGCGCCATCGCGGCGGTGGATTGCGTGGTGCTGGCTTGGCCCAATGCTCATTGGCCGGAGTTGGCGCGACGATTCCCGGCCTTTGGGGCAAGCACCTACAGGACGGTGGGAACCAGGCTGCAGGAGGCCCAGACGCGCGTGGTGGAGATGTCCACGGAACAGGTGGAGCAGCGGGTCGCGCATGCCTTGTTGCGATTGGCAAACCAGACCGGCCGAAAGACCGACAGCGGCCTCGAGATCGATTTCCCGATATCGAGGCAGGACATTGCCGAAATGACGGGGACGACGCTGCACACCGTCAGCCGGCTGCTCAGCAAGTGGGAGGAGAACGGAATAGTCATCAGCGGGCGCCAGAAAGTCACCGTCAAGGATGCGCATCGCCTCGTGGTTCTGGCCGAGAACCGGGACAAGGACTGACCGTCATCGTTCTCCTCGAATGGTCAATTCGAGTTCGATCAGAAAGTCGCCCTCATCGACCCGATGTTCCCTGCACGCCTCGGTAACTGTATGGAAAGTGCCGATCGGACAGCCGACGCAGAGCATCTTGTGTCTCAGCACCACAGCCACCGTTGCCGGCCATTTTCTCATGATTTCGTCGACGACCATGTCCGGGTTGATTGAACTGCGCTGCTTCACGATGACGTCTCCGCGATTTGCGAAGCCCCTTCATAAATCTCCTTAGGACCGCCCTCGTTGCGCTTTCGCAACTTCATAGGAATTGGTTCTGAACCATCTCGGGACCGCCAGATGGCGGTGCCAACGACGGCACCGATACCGGCGGCCAGCGCCATTGCCAGCGCGCACCAGAAGGCGACGCGAACAGTTGCCCTCAGCACATTGGGGCCGCCGGCTTTGGCCCCAATGGCGCCAGCACGGCCAGGAACAGGAGCGAGGCGACAGACACCGTTGCGGCGAGCATGCGGCCGGTGAAACAAGCACCATCGCCAATGGCATGGCCGCTCCAACCGAAAATGCAGCCGCCGAGGCCAGAGCCGCCTGGATCGGCCGCGCCGTCGTCATCTCCGACATGCCGAGTTCGTCGCGCGCGTGGGCGATGCCGTCATTGGCGCCGAGTACGGCGGCGCGCAGCCAGCCAATGCGGGATATGAGATGGTTTTCCGTATGCAGGCGGCTCACGCGAACGCCCAATGCTTCAGGATGCGGGTGCTGGAATGGCCGGCATGCTCGTTGGCAACGGTCATAGACAGCTACCTCGCTAGGAGCACCTCCCTACCTCGCGGCTTATGCGAGATTCCTGATTTAGGACAAATCAATTTGCTGCCTACCCTGAAGCTTCACGGCTTCTCGCAGCTTGAGCTCGGCTGACAGCCAGTTGTCAGCTTGGTCGTGGGATATTGCCTCCGAGGCGGACCAGATGGACCGCCTTGCGAGATTTCAACGTGGAAATACAATTCGATGAAACAGATTGCGCTATCGCTTTTCGTGATCGCTGCCTCCGGCGCCTATGTCTGGGATCAGGCCGGCAGGAATCCGGCAAACGATATGCTTGGGGAAGCGCTGCCGGCCGATGCAGCCGAAGCGCCTTCCGTGCAACCGAAAGAGCCCGCATCCGCTGCGGCTTTGCCGGTGCTCCGCACCTCGCCGGCGCCCCTCGATCCCCGGCTCAGAACAAGGTTCCCGATTGCCCGCGAAACGACGGCTGGCATAGCCGTGCCCGCCAAACGGCCAAATGATCCAGTCAAACAGACAGTGGTTCCAGTGGCACCACAGCCGTCGCCAGCGCCGCCGGCGCAGCCAGTGGCGCCGGCTGTCACCGATCCTGCGTCGTCAACGCCTTCATTCGCCGTAACGCCCGCCATCTACATACCAGTCCCGCAGCCGAGGCCGGCATATCCGAATGCACCAGCGCGTGTCGTCCGGGTGGGCATGAAGCTCGCCGCACATGGCTATGCCGATGGCGTCTACACCGGCCCCACGGCAGATGCCTACTACGGCATCATCCAGATCCAGGCCCTCGTACAGGGCGGACAGCTTACGGCGCTGAAAGTGCTGAAATACCCTTCCGATCGCCGCACCTCGGTCAACATCAACAGGCAGGCGCTGCCCATGCTGCGCGACGAAGCGATCAGCGCCCAGAGTGCCGATGTCGACATTATCTCGGGCGCGACGCTGACCAGCAGGGCCTTCATCCAGTCGCTGCGCGGCGCGCTGAAGAAAGCGTCGTCCTAGGTCCATGCGTGAAACGCGTATTTTGATGGGAATGCCCGTTACGGTCGACATCGGCGACGCGTCGAGCGGTGAGCTGATCGAGACGGTCTTCGGCTATTTCGAGCATATCGACCGGCGCTTCAGCACATACCGGACCGACAGCGAAATCACGGCCATCAACCGCGGCGACGTTCCGGTCGTCGACTGGAGCGGCGAGATGACCGAAGTGTTTGCTCTCGCGCGGCAGACGAAAGACGAGACGGACGGATACTTCGACATTCGCAAGCCCGACGGGTCGCTCGATCCTTCCGGTATCGTCAAGGGCTGGGCCATCCGCAACGCGGCAGCCATCATTCAGCGGGCCGGCATCAGCGATTTCTTCATTGAGGCGGGAGGCGACGTCCAGTCCTGCGGCAAGAATGCTTCGGGTCATGACTGGAGTGTCGGCATCCGCAACCCCTTCAACGCGGACGAGATCGTAAAGATCGTCTATCCCCGCGGTCGCGGCGTCGCAACCTCCGGCACCTATGTCCGCGGTCAACACATCTACAATCCGCACGGAATTGGCATTCCGATCCAGGACATCGTCAGCCTGACCGTGATCGGCGCCGATGTGCTCGAAGCCGATCGTTTCGCCACAGCGGCCTTCGCCATGGGGCGGGACGGCATTCTCTTCATCGAGCAGACGCCCGGCCTGGAGGGCTATCTCGTCGCCGCCAATGGCCGCGCCACGCCGACAACCGGGTTCGGAGCCTTTTGCTTGCCATGATCAAGACCATCGACCGATTTCTCGATCACCTGACCATGTACAGGCTGGTCCTCTACTATCTGATGACACTGGTCGGCGCGGCGTTCGTGCTCGGCTTCGTCAAGCTGGTGCCACATGATCCGATTGCGCTTGCCTTCACCACGGCGCTTGCGCTGGCCGCCTGCTGGATCACCAACAAGGTCTTTACGCATGTGTTCAAAGTCCCGGCCAACAACGAGTCCGTCTACATCACCGCACTCATCCTGGCGCTTATCCTCGATCCGGTTGCGGTCACGGACATCAAGGGGATCGCGGCGGTGGCGTTCGCGTCTGTCTGGGCGATTTCATCCAAATTCATTCTCGCCGTCGGACGGAAGCACCTTTTCAACCCGGCTGCTTTGGGTGTGGCGCTGTCCGCGCTGCTGCTCGACCAACCAGCCACCTGGTGGATCGGCGGCAATCTGCCGTTGCTTCCGCTCGTCCTCATCGGTGGCATGCTCATTGTTCGCAAACTGCGCCGGCTTGATCTTGTCTCGACCTTCGTTGTCGTGGCACTGGCAACCATTCTGGCAACCAGCGACCCGTCGCAATACTGGACCGCGCTTACGGAGACACTGGGTTCGTCGCCTGTATTGTTCTTTGCCTTCGTGATGCTGACAGAGCCGCTTACCGCGCCGACGATGCGTTGGCCGCGTATCGCCTTTGCCGCCATCGTCGGCTTTCTGTTTGCGCCCAACATCCATGTCGGCTCGTTCTATTTCACCCCGGAACTGGCGCTGCTCGCCGGCAACCTGTTCGCCTATGCGGCGGGTCCCAAGGGGCGCTTCGTGCTGACCTTGGAACGCATCGAGCAATCGGCCCACGACAGCTTTGACTTCGTCTTCCGCTCGCCCCGCAAGCTCGCCTTCGAGGCCGGCCAGTATCTCGAATGGACGCTTGGCCTCGATCGTGCAGACAATCGCGGCAACCGCCGCTATTTCACTGTCGCCTCGGCGCCGACGGAGGAAACAGTCCGCCTCGGCGTCAAGTTCTATCCGCGATCAAGTGCCTTCAAGCGCGAATTGCTGACCATGAAGCCAGGCAGCACGATCCATGCCGCGCAACTGGCCGGCAATTTCACGCTGCCCGCCCGGCGCGAAACCAAGATCGCGTTCCTGGCCGGAGGCATCGGCATCACGCCGTTCCGCTCGATGCTGCAATATCTGCTCGACCGCAAGGAGCGGCGACCGATCGTCATTCTCTATGGAACCGAAGGCCAGCAGGATATCGCTTATCGCGACGTGCTTGGCGCGGCCAGGCAGGAACTTGGCATCAAGACGATCCACGCTGTGGCGCGCGGCGGCGAGCGCGGGCAATATCCCGGATACATAGACGAGCGCCTGATACGTCTGGCCATACCCGACTACCTCGAGCGCACCTTCTACATTTCCGGCCCGCAGGCGATGGTCAAGGCGCTGCGCCAGAAGCTGCTGGCCATGGGCGTTCGCCGCTCGAAGATAAAGGTCGACTATTTTCCAGGTTTTGCCTGAAGCACGCTCAACCGTGTCGCGGCAAGGCAATGGTCACGACCAGGCCCGGATCGGCGTTGGCCATGGCAAGGCGTCCGCCGTAAGCTTCGACGATGTCGGAAACGATTGCCAGGCCAAGGCCGCTGCTGCCGCCCTTGCTGTCGAGTTGGACGCCGCGCGACAAGGCGGATTCGCGATCGGCATCTGGTATACCTGGGCCATCGTCGGCGACGGTAACGATCACCTCGGCAGTCGTGGCGGATGCATCGACACGGACTAACGACTTTGCGTAGCGCGCAGCGTTTTCGATTAGATTGCCGAGGATCTCTGACAAGTCACCCTCGTCAATTGGCGCCGCCAGTTCTGCCGCGACGTCCATATTGAATGAAAGCTGCTTGCCGCTTGGCGTCCGTTTGACGACGGCAATGATACCAGTCGCAACGTCCGAGACCCGGCAGGATGCCTTGCCAGAGACGCCTGGCGCGAGTCGGGCGCGCGCGAGCTCCCGCTCGACATGGCGCCGGATCGCCCCAGCGCTCTTCTCAATCTCGTTGGCCAGTTCCGTCTCGCCTTTCTTTCGCAAAGCGCGGATGTCCGCCGACAGCACTTGCAGAGGCGTCTTGAGACCGTGCGCCAGATCGGTGGCGCGCGACCGGGCGCGCGCCAGTGCCCTCTCCTGGGCGTCGAGAAGACGATTGATTTCGTCCGCGAGCGGCTGCACCTCGCTTGGTGCGGTCACCTCGAGGCGTGCAGTTCGCTGAGCAATCACGCTTCCGACGGCGGCCCGCAAGGTCTCCAGAGGCGCTAGACCAACGGTGATCTGAATGAAGAAGGCAGCCATGAGCGCAATGGCGAGCAAGATCAGGGCAGGCGCCAGGTCGCGGACATACCCGTCGACGGATTCTTTCACGGTTTGGTGGTCTTCGGCCACGATGGCCCGAAACGAGCGGCCGCTGGCGTCGATGATGGTGCGCTCGACGGCGATGGTGAGTTCCCCTTGCGGCCCTTTGAATTCCTTGATCTCTCTGAGCACGCCAGCAGTTGCGCGCTCAGGCAGGACAAGTGTCGCATCCCACAACGAACGCGACCGGACCAGGCTGCCCGAGCCGGTATCCAGTACTTGCCAGTAGTGACCGGAAAAGGGGATGGCGAAACGCGGGTCAGCCAAGCCCGCCTGGACCGAAAGCCGGCCATCGGCGGTGAAACTGGTCGCTCCGATAAGGTCGTTCAGGTCGACGGTCAGCTCACTGACGACGCGCCGCTCGACATTCAGTTCGAATAGATAGCGCAGTCCGATACCGGCGATGGCAAGAGCAACCAGGATCGAGATCGTTGCCGCCAACCAGAGCCTGAAGCGGATCGAGTTGCCCATCAGCGGGAATCGTCAGGTATCAAATACCCGAATCCGCGGCGCGTTTCGATGATGTCGCCTCCGAGCTTCCGTCGCAACCGCGCGACTATGACCTCGATCGTGTTCGGATCGCGGTCGTTGCCTGAATCGTACAAGTGCTCGGCAAGCTCGGTAGGCGCCACGACCCTTCCGGCGTGGTGCATCAGAAACGCCAGCAGCCGGTATTCCAGAGGCGAAAGAGAAATAGGAATGCCACGGAGCGAGATGCGCATCTGGCGCGTGTCCAGGAGCAAAGGACCAGACTTCAGCACGGGTGCTGCCTGTCCCGCCGAGCGACGCAGGATTGCCCGTAACCGGGCGAGCAGTTCTTCCATTTCAAAAGGCTTGGGAAGATAGTCGTCGGCACCGGAATTGATGCCGTCGACGCGTTCGGTCCACATGCCTCTTGCGGTCAGGATGAGAACCGGAAACCTGCGCTCATTGGCCCGCCAACGCTTCAAGACCGTCAGACCATCGAGCTTGGGCAATCCGAGATCCAGAATCGCGGCGTCATAATTCTCGACATCGCCTGCGAACCAGGCAGCTTCACCATCCTTCACGATATCGACCGCCATTCCGGACGCCTTGAGGGCGGTCGCGATATCGGCGGCGATACGGGGCTCGTCTTCGGCCAAGAGGATCTTCATCAGTCGCCCTCCCCGTCGCGCATGATCACACCGGCGCCGGCGTCGACGTCGACGGTCTTTCGCCGGCCATCGGCACCGACGACCTGAAACCGGTAGACCCATCTGTCGGCCTTGCGGATGAGATCGACCGCAACAACATCGCCGGGAGCTTTGGCGCGGACAACGTCCAGTATATTGGCAAGGCCCTTGATTTCGCCGCGCTCGTACAAATCCCGCGCCCGGTCATGGTCGCCGTCATCGTCCTCGTCGGCACGGACAGCGAGAGGCATTGCCAGGACAAGTCCCGCGAGACCCAGCACCGCCAAACGCTTCCATTGTCTTTTCATCGGCAGGCATGTCGCACGTTGCAGCTTTCAATTTGCTGTCAGTTATCCTCAGCCTACAGCAAGCAAAGGGTTCATATCAGGGCATTATCGCGTCCAATCATGGCCGCGCTGAGAAGGATACGAGACCATGCGCAATTCCATGCTTATCCTTGCGGCACTTGCAAGCCTCACGATCTTTGTCCTGCCGGCGGCCGCTGAATCGGACGAAGGATTTTGTGGGGCGCCATCGTCTGTTGCCCCGTCAGGCCCGATCGACCTGCAGGCCATCCCCATGCTGGACGCCTCCACCCCGAAAGCCATCAAGGGTGGCGGCGATGCATGCGACGACCAACAGGGCGATGAAGCCGACGACAACGACTAGGTCTTCCCTTCGCTGTGCATGGCCCACCACGGCACATGACGCTTGCCAATGTCGTGGGCCACGGCTCGCTGCAAAGCCGGCAAATTATCTAAAGTCCCCTGCCAATTTCTGGAGAGTTTCGTGATCCCCATTCAACATATCCACCCCATGCTTGTTCATTTTCCCATTGTTCTGATCTACCTGCTCGTGGCTATCGACCTTGTGGCGCTCGTTGGCGGCAGCGCCGTCACCAGGAGATCGGGAGCCGGCACGATCTCTACTTTTGTGGCCCTGGCTGCCGGAATGTTCGCTATGGGGACCTGGTTCTTCGGAGGTCTTGCGCTGGATCATGCCGAAGCGGCCGGATTCAGCAGCGATGTCGCGGAGATCCATGAAAGCCTGGGAGGGATCACAGCCTTTGCTTTTCTGATCTGGGGAATCGTGCGGCTCGCGCTTTGGCTGCGGAACCGTGACATGCGGGTTGTAACGATCGCCATTCCTCTGATCGAAGTTTGCGGAGCATTTCTGGTCACTGCGACGGCCTACTATGGTGGACTGCTTGTCTACGAACTTGGCGTGAACGTCGCCAAGGCCGCGATCACTGGTTGACCGGTTCGCGCCCCGTAATTCACGGCTCCAGCTTTGGACCATTTGCCTCGACGGAAAAATGATTCAGATCAAGGCGCTTCGTGCGGGTGAAATCTAAGAAGCCGGAGGTTGGAAAACTCGGGAGAGCGAACATGCAAGCCGAAGCCATCATGAGCAAGCCAGTCGTCGGCATAGACCCGTCCGCATCGATCGCCGAGGCTGCCG
The DNA here is from genome assembly GCF_059419085.1 of Mesorhizobium sp. GW821-FHT07A06. NCBI lineage: Bacteria > Pseudomonadati > Pseudomonadota > Alphaproteobacteria > Hyphomicrobiales > Phyllobacteriaceae > Mesorhizobium > Mesorhizobium sp. GW821-FHT07A06. Next base: position 12,040 of record NZ_JBWKRC010000019.1, on the reverse strand, counting down.
GGTTGATGCTTTCCAAAAAGGTCAGCGGCCTCCCCGTCATTCGCAACGACGGCAGGCTGGTGGGGATCGTCAGCGAGGGCGATTTCCTGCGCCGGGGAGAACTGGGCACGGAGCGCAAGCGCTCGCGGTGGCTGGAGTTTCTCGTCAGCCCTGGGAAGGCCGCCGACGAATATGTCCGCGCCAATGGCCGACGGGTTGAGGAGGTGATGTCGCAAGATGTCGTCACGGCATCCCCTGCGGCATCGCTCGCGAAAATCGTCGAGCTCATGACGCGTCACCATGTTAAACGCATTCCGGTCATCGACGGCGGGAAAGTCGTGGGCATCGTCACCCGCTCTGATCTTCTGCGGGCATTGCTCGGCGTCCTTCCGGATGGCGCCGCTACGGTCATCGATGACGAACAGATCCGCCACAACATCGCCGCCGAGCTTGCGAGGCGGAAATGGGCCGGCAACGATTTGATCAACGTAATGGTGGACGAGGGCGTGGTGACGCTGAGCGGCGCCATTTTCGACGAACGCGAGCGCCAGGCAGCGATAGTCGCCGCCGAAAACGTCGCCGGTGTCAATGTTGTCAAGGATAATCTCTTCTGCGCCGATCCTGTGTCGGTCGTCCTTGTTTCGTAGCTAGGGCAATCCTAGCCAGATTGCCGGTACACGACATTGATCGAAGCCAGGTGCCTTTGGCTGAGTGAGTTGCCAGTCCTCGCCCAAGGCTTCGCCGCGCTTTAGGTCGCGACCAGGGGTATCAACGGTCGAAGCAGTAACAGGGCAAAGGCAATAAGCGCCGCGCCCACAACTCTTTCTACCGTTGTTTTGCCTCCGCTGAGGCGCCGACCCAGCAAAAGCCACACCGATCCGGTGGCGGCTGTCATCACCAGGAGCGCAATCCAGAACATCCCCAGCGCGCGCGGTTCGGTGTTCATCGGCACGATAGCCAGGCAATAAATGAAGGCCTTCGGATTGAGAGCACTGGTCGCCGCAACAGAAATGGCGTCGCCATTTTTGGAAACGTTGATCCGTGCGCTGATTATCAGACTCAGGCCAAGAACCACTAGCCATCCGGCTGCTGCCAGCCTGAGTATTTGAATGGCGTCGGGCGACGCGAAGGGACGCAGCGAAAACCAGCATGCGGATGCGATCCCGTATCCGCATGCCTGAGCGGCCAAGAGCTTGACCGCTTTCTCTCGCTTGACCGACCCCGCCATCAAAAGAGCGTTGGTTGGTCCTGGCGCGACAAAGAGCAGGAATGCTTCCAGAAAAAATAGCGTGTCCAAACTGCCCGGTCCCGTGGAATGCAAACCTATCAACTGCAAAACTTGGTTTGCGTTGACTCTCGTCAAATCACGGACAGCACGACATCGTCCAGGCTGAGTACTCGAATGGCTACCGTTGGCCGGCCGCGTGCTGCAGTCGAGCGATCAGGTCGCCATTGCGGCAATAGTCTGGCGGGTTATCCGCTTGCTGGTGTTCATCGAGCCAGACCGAGCATTCGCCCTGATGCCCGCAGGAACGGCAGCGATCCACGGCCCGGCTGGTGACGGCAGCATGGTCGGCTACGACTTTCAATTGTCTATCGACGCCGAGCTTCCGCATCATGCGGTCCATCAAGGTGGTTCTGGCGTCGACTGAAATCAGGTAATCGAGAAAGGTCATGGTGGTCACTCCTGCCTACTGGCCATCATTGGCATGTTGGCGGCAGGCGGCGTTGATCTCGATCAACAGGCGATCAGCTGACACGCACTAAACCGAAGCGGCGAGGCGGTCGAGAAAAGGCCGTTGACCGACAACCAGCTTGTCTCTGGCCAGTGCCAAATCGAGCCATTCACCACGGTCGACCTCGGCAAACGATTGTACCCGGCCGCTTCGTGGCGGCCATTCCATCTCAAACAGGTTGCTGCGCAACGTCGCCGTATCGAAGTCGCCTTCGAACGCGAATGCCGTGATGAGTTTGCCTCCTCGCTGGCGCAACTCACCCAGAGTGAGCAGGGCTCCGTTGGGCTCCCAGCCTGTCTCTTCCGTGAATTCGCGCCGTGCCGCTGCCTCGGGCAGCTCGCTTTCGTCATGCTCGCCTTTGGCAATCGACCAGGCGCCAAGATCGCGTCTTTGCCAGAACGGGCCGCCTGGATGGACAAGCAGCACCTGCAGGTCGTTATTCGATCTGCGGTAGGGCAGGATGCCCGCACTCCTTTTGATCATCGCCGTAAACCACCCTCGGGCAGCATATTCATTGCGCCAGGGCTGAACGCGACATGGCCTTCCCGTCGATGCCCTGCCCTGCCCCGTGCCGGCGCGAGAAGCGGCTGCCATGCGAGAAGAACCAGCGTTTGGTTGCTTCTGAAACGACAATGTAAAGCCCGGTGATCGCGACGAGTCCGGCAAGTGCCCGAAATGGCAGCGGCACAAAACCGAACCATCCCGCAAAGGGGACATAGGGCAAGACAATCGCGACAATCGCCACAGCAAGTGTAAGCCAGACAAGCAACGGGCTTGGACGGCTCGCCCAGAACGCTTTGTGCGTGCGCACGATGAGCACAATCGCCAGCTGGGTCATCAGAGACTCGACGAACCAGCCGGTCTGGAAGGCTGCAGGTCCCGCGTGCGCAACAAGTAACAGGAAGGCAAAGGTCGCGAAATCGAACAGTGAACTGACCAATCCAAAACTGACCATGAATCGCCGCACGAACCCGATATCCCAGCGGCCGGGTCGCCGCATCTGCTCGGCATCGACATTGTCCGTAGCAATCGCAAGTGAGGGTATGCTGGAAAGCAAGTTGTTGAGCAGGATCTGCGTTGCCAGCAGCGGCAGGAAAGGCAGAAAAAGCGAGGCGACGGCCATGCTGATCATGTTGCCAAAGTTGGCGCTGGTGGTGATGGAAATGTACTTCATCGTGTTGGCGAAGGTCTTGCGGCCATCGTCGACGCCGCGCACCAGCACGCCCAGATCCTGTTTGAGTAGGATGATATCAGCCGCCTCGCGCGCCACATCGACAGCGCTGTCGACAGAGATGCCGATGTCGGCCTCATGGAGGGCTGGGGCGTCATTGATACCATCGCCGAGATAGCCAACGACATGGCCCCTGCTCCGCAAGGCCTGAACGATGCGCTCCTTCTGGTTGGGGTCGATCTCGACGAAGAGATCGGTGTGCTGCACGCCCGCGAAGAGCGCACTCTTCGTCAATTTCGACAGATCCTCGCCGGTCATGATCCTGTCAGCGCACAAGCCGATCGCCTGCGCGAGATGCGCGGCAACGTAGCGGTTGTCACCCGAAATGACCTTTACCGCGATGCCGCGGTGGGCGAGCTCGGCAAGCGTCTCCTTGACGCCCTCCTTTGGCGGGTCGAGGAAAAGCAGGAAGCCCGCGAAGGCGAGATCGATCTCGTCTTTCCTGCTGAACGTTTTCTGGCTCTCAAACCGACGGATTGCCAGGCCCAGAACGCGGTAGCCGTCCGCGCTCCAGCGTCGGAATTTTTCGTCGATTGCCGCACGGTACATTTCATTGAGGGGTTCCAGCCCCTTGGCCGTTCGGACGAAGCTGCAGGTTTCGAGGACATTTTGTACGGCGCCTTTGGTAATCAGAAGGTCCTGGGCGTCCTTGGTCCGCACGACAACGGATAGTCGCTTGCGAATGAAATCATAGGGGATTTCGTCGACTTTCGTGAAGGCCGCCAATGATGCGCCCTCGCCCGGCGCGCCGGCGATTGCTTCGTCCAGCGGGTTCTTCAGTCCTGTCTGCAGGGTCGCGTTGAGACGTGCCCAGAGCAGAATGTCGGTTGACGGACTGCCATCAACATCGAGCCATCCATCCAGGTGGATAACGCCTTCCGTCAGCGTCCCCGTCTTGTCGGTGCACAGCAGATCCATGCTGCCCAGATTCTCGATGGCATCGAGACGGCGCACGATGACCCCATTGGCGGCCATGGCGCGGGCGCCCCTGGCTAGCGTCACGCTGATGATGGCCGGAAGGAGTTCGGGCGTAAGGCCTACGGCGAGTGCCAGCGAGAACAGCAACGATTCAATCAGAGGTCGATGGAGCATCAGATTGGCGAAGAACACCATGATGACAATCGCCAGCATGATTTCGGTCATCAGATAGCCGAACTGTCTTATGCCCCGGGCAAATCCCGTTTCCGGGATCTTCCGCTCCAGTGCCGCGGCGATCGATGCGAATTCCGTGCGGGCGCCGGTCGCCGCCGCAAGCATGGTTGCGGTACCGCTGCGAACCGAAGTGCCCGTGAAAACGGCATTGCTGCGCTGTGCTACGGAAGCCTCGGGCACCGACCGCCCCGGGGCCTTCACGGCGGGAAAGGTTTCACCGGTCAGCACGGCCTCGCTGACATTGAAATCGCGCGCATCCAGAATGATACCGTCGGCAGGGATGAGATTTCCGGCCGAAAGCCGGATCACGTCGCCCGGCACAATATCCTCGGCGGCGACCGAGCACTCGGCGCCGTCACGCAACACTATTGCCTTGCGCGAAATACGCTCTTTCAGTGCTTCGGTCGCCCGCGACGCGCCATACTCCTGGGTGAAGCTAAGGATGCAGCTTGCCAGCACGATCGCGCCGATGATCGCAGCTTCCTGGCCCTCTCCCACGAAGGCCGATACGCTGGCCGCGAAAATAAGGATCAGCACCAGCGGGCTGCGGAACTGGCGGGCAAAAACTGCCAGGGTCGACGCGCTTGACGTCGACGCCAGTGAGTTTCGACCGAATTTTGCGAGCCTCGATGCCGCCTCGGAAGCAGCCAGGCCCGAGGCAGACGTCTCAAGGCGTCGCAGGAGGTCATTGGTCTCGATCGACCAATAGGCACCGTCCTCCGGTGAGACGGATCGCTGGCCGGCGTCGCCTATCATCAGTACGACATGAAGCGATTGATGCCGCTCTCTTCGATCAGCGTGCGGGTAACGCCGCCGAACGCCCATTCCCGCAAGCGGCTATGGCCATAAGCGCCAGAGACGATCATGTCGGCATGGATCGAGCGTGCGAATGTCGGCAACCGGTCGCCGTCGGCCTCGCCGGCGAGCAGTTCGGTTCGCGCCTTGATGCCATGGTGTTCGAGAAAGACCGCGACATCGGCGAGGCTGTCACGAATGCCGTCGTCGCGGTCGGTGTCAATCGTGACAATCACGACTTCGCTGGCTTTTGCCAGGAAAGGCAAAGCGTCAGCCATCGCCCGCCGTGCCTCCCTGGTGTCCTTCCACGCCACCAGAACAGTTCTTGCAAGGACGTGCTCGACGTTGGTTGCGGCGACCAGAACCGGACGCCCGGCACCCAGTGTCAGGCTGCCGACATCCACGGCGCGAAACACATTGTCACCTGCCTGGCCGGTAACGATCAGATCGGCCGTTCTGGCCGAAACGCTGAGGAACCGGGTCGGGCTGCAAACAGCTTGGCCCCATTCGCTAGAGATCGACGCGGGAACCAGCCTCTCGAACTCGGCACGCAGTTCGGCAAGCCGCTTTTCTATCTCCGTCCGCTGGATCTGCATGATCTCGCCTTCGTAGACCATGCCTTCGCCGGTCGCGACCAGGGGCGGAACATCCGCGGCCGCCAGGCCGACAAGACGGGCTCCGAACCGCTCCGCGAGCTCAACCCCCGCCTTTACAATAGGTGCGGGAGGCGCATCGATGGCGAGGTTGACGATGATTGACTTGTAAGACATTGCGGACGCCTTTCGCTGAATGCTGGAATGCGTGATGAATTGCATTCGTCCGCGTCTAATGCCTTGATGCGCGTCAAAGACCGCCAATTGCATCCGCCAACTGCATCTGGGCTCGAAGTCGGCGGCTCGATCCGTTTTGCGCGTGCGGCGAGAAGTGATAGTTAGCCTTGGCAGCACCGTCTCGAACCCAGGAACCTCAGGTGATCAAAGACGAAGCGCTCAGTCTGTCGCCCGGGGGAACGACACTGAAATCACTGTTGTCGCAGATGTTCGATCAGGCCCCGGGCTTTATAGCACTCCTGCGCGAGCCGGGTCACATTTTCGAGCTGACCAATGCCGCCTACCAAAGGCTGATCGGCCACAGGCAAGTGGTTGGAAAGTCGGTGCGCGACGCCTTTCCCGAGCTTGAAGGCAATGAGTTTTTCGAACATCTCGACCATGTGCACACGACCGGCGAGCCCTATGTCGGCCACGGGGTGAAGGTTGGGCTTCGCAACACAGCCGGCGGGCCGGTCGAGGAGCGCATCCTTGATTTCGTCTATCAGCCGGTCAAGGCCGACGACGGCCGTATCACCGCGATCTTCATTCAAGGCACGGATGTCAGCGACCTGTCCTTTGCAAACGCAGCACTTCGGCTGCGTGAGGACCATTTGCGATCGATCCTGGCAACAGTGCCGGACGCGATGGTCGTCATCGACGAACAGGGTGGGATTCAATCCTTCAGCACCGCTGCCGAAACGCTGTTCGGCTACCAGTCAAGCGAAGTCATTGGTCAAAACGTGAAAATGCTGATGCCCTCGCCCTACCGCGACGAGCATGATGCCTATCTGCTTCGCTACCTGACGACGGGAGAGCGCCGGATCATCGGGCTCGGCCGCACTGTTACCGGGGCCCGCAAGGATGGATCGACTTTTCCGATGGAGCTTTCCGTCGGCGAGATGCATCCGGGTACCGGGCGTTTCTTTACCGGCTTCTGCCGCGACCTGACCGAGCGCCACCGGGCGGAGGCAAGAATCCAGGAGCAGCAGCAGGAGCTCCTCCACATGGCGCGCTTTACAGCACTTGGCGAAATGGCCTCGACGCTTGCCCATGAGATCAACCAGCCGCTGACGGCGATCACGAACTACCTCAAAGGCAGTCGTCGACTGCTTGAGAAAAGCCAGGACGAGAATGCGCCCATGCTTCGAGATGCCGTCGAAAAGGCAGCCGAGCAGGCATTGCGGGCAGGCGACGTTATCCGTCACCTGAGGGATTTTGTCGCCAGGGGCGAAAGCGAGCGCCAGGTCGAACGGCTGCCGACGCTGATCGAGGAAGCCGCATCGCTGGCCTTGGTTGGCGCGAGAGAGATGAATCTTCTCGTCAGCTACAAACTTGACCCTGCCGCCGAACTGGTCTTGACCGACCGCATCCAGATTCAGCAGGTTCTGCTCAACCTGATGCGCAACGCGGTGGAGGCCATGCACGAAGCGCCGCGCCGCGAATTGAAAGTCACAACCATTGCCCGGGATGATGGGATGGCCGAGGTAAGCGTGATCGATACAGGCACGGGTCTTGCGCCGGAGGTTTCGGCCCAGCTCTTCCAGCCGTTTGTAACGACCAAGAAGCAAGGCATGGGTGTGGGCCTTTCCATTTGCCGCACCATCGTTGAATCGCACGGTGGCCATATATGGGCCGAGGTGATGCCAGCCGGCGGAACCGCGTTCCGCTTCACCTTGCGCATCGTAGAGAAGGAAGAGATCACAAATGGCCGACAGTGATCTGGTGCATGTGGTCGACGACGATGTCGACGTCCGCAAATCGCTCGGTTTTCTTCTGGCCACAGCAGACTTCGCTGTGCGCCTGCACGAATCGGCCACAGCTTTTCTGTCTACGGCGACCGGCAACATCGACGGCTGCATTGTCACCGACGTGCGCATGCCGGGCATAGACGGCATCGAGCTCCTGCGTCAGCTTAGGGCGAGCGGGCACAGGATTCCGGTTATTGTCATGACTGGTCATGCCGATGTGGCGCTCGCCGTGCAGGCAATGAAGGAAGGGGCCTCCGATTTCATCGAGAAGCCGTTCGACGACGAAATGCTGATCGAAGCGATCCGCTCCGCGCTGGCCAACCGCAACCAGGTCAATGCAGCGCATCCCCAGTCCGCGGAGATCCGCGGGCGTCTGTCGAACTTGTCGGAGCGCGAGCGGCAGGTGCTGGATGGACTTGTTTCGGGGCTGCCCAACAAGACGATCGCCTATGATCTGGGGATCAGCCCGCGCACGGTCGAAATCCACCGGGCCAATGTCATGAGCAAGATGGGCGCAAGCAGTCTGTCACATCTCGTGCGCATGGCGCTGATCGTGGAATCCCGCCCCTAGGGAGAACCTTCGAAAGGGTTGCCTGCTCTGGCCTGAACCTTCTCATCTTCCCACTCGCGCCAGTGGGTCGGATGGATGTCGACACGGACGCCGGTGGCGGCATTTTTCCAACCTTCGCGGCTCTTTATGCAGGGAAATACCAGCGCATGCGCCCCCTCCTCGTCGAAGACGGCGAGTTCAAGGCCGCGACCATACGGTGCGCTTAGGATAGGATTCCACATCGCATCAAAATCTTCGTAAACGGTGCGTTGCGCATTGATCTGCATCATTTTCTGGAATCGCCGGACAGGCATGCGCGTTGCCGCGGGTCGGACTGATGTGGCTAACAGTTCTTGCGGCGGACGCCATATCGTCATCGGTGCCGATCACCTGCACGGCGCGTACATCCCGTTCGATCGCGAACGCAGCGCTGATACCTGATCGGGCGCTCATCGCGACGGCTGCCTCTTCCTGAAATGCTTCATGACCTCACTCCGTCGACGGCCGGAGACCTTAAGGCCGGATGCCGTATCAGAATTTGATCGCCGTCAAACGCCGCGCGATTGCAGCACTTTGCGTCGGGCGCCGATTGATCGGGATCAAGGACCATGCTGCGCAAGCGCATATCATTCGGCGGCATAGGGAGAATCGCGATGCACTATATCAAGGTCGATGAAGCCCTGTGGGCGTCCAGCATGTTGCCGGAGGGTATCCTGGAGCGCTGGTTCATTACGAGCGGCGACACAATCAAGGCCGGAGAGCGCATAGCCGAAGTTCGCGTTGAAGACGCGCTGCACGAGATTGTCGCGCCTGCAAGTGGCCGCGCGACGATTGTCGCCACTGCGAACACCGTCATCGAACCCGGCTCGGTCCTGGCAACGCTGGAGTCCCAGCCCGCGTGAGGACGTCTCACCGGGTTGATCGCGCTCATTCCTCAACCATAGCCTCAAGGATGTATCAATATGCAGACCCAACATGCCGTTGCCTGGCTGGACCATCGCGAAGCCAAGGTGTTTTTCTTCAATCGTGAAGCGGCCGAGAGCCTTAGGCTTGCCACCACGCTTGCGCATCATCAGACCCACAACAAGGCAGGCACCGTCGACGGCAAGCGTGCACCGGAAAACCAGTCCTTCTACCAGGACATCGTCGCGGCGCTGCAGCCGGCGAAGGAATGGCTGATCGTTGGTCCAGGATCGGCAAAAGACGAGTTGGCAAGGCATATACGCGACCACCATTCCCACTTGAAGGATCGCATCATCGGCGTCGAGCCTGCCGATCATCCCACGGAGGCCCAGATCGTGGCGCATGCCCGGTCGTACTTCCGTGCAGCTGACAGGATGTTGCCATAGCTTGGTACGCGCCGGTTTGCTGGCGCGTTAACAGCCACCAGATCGACTGCCTCCATTGTGCAATGGAGGCATCAGGTTCGGTGGGCTGCCGCGCCCACGGCCCCGATCACGGTTGCTGCAAGGTGCTGATGTAAGCGATAATTGCGTCGATCTGGTCGGGGCTGGCGATCCACTCGGGCATGTCCGGGTGGCCAGTCGAAATCCCCTCAGCGAGGGCCTCCTCGAGATCGGTGATCGGATAGCGCTTTGACAAGGTCCGAAACGCCGGGGCGTCAAGATGACTGCTCTTGTCGGTTTTCCCAATGGCGTGGCAGCGGGCGCAATTGACTTCCACCAACGCCTTTCCATGATCCGTCAGGCTATCGGCCAGGGCTGGATGCACATGTCCGAGCAGCATCAGTGCAAGGACAGAAGCCGGCAGACGACGACCCCCGTAAAAGATGGTCATGTTTGACCTCCGCATTGCCGATCTACGCGACTGTCTTCGCCGCGGCGTCCTCGATCGCGGTTCTGGCTTCCTCACGGAGCCGCTTGGCAGTTTCCGAAGTGAGCCTGGAGGTCAGTGTGGCGACCTTACCGGCTTCGCTGACATATTGCGATGTCGCATTCTGCAGGAAAGCAGCAAAGATGTCGAAAGCGTCATTGAACTCCGGACCGGTGATGAGATCGTCGGCCAGCTTGACGTCCTGTTCGCAACGATGCTTCAGAAATGCCATCGTTTCGACGCTATAGCGCATCATCGCCTTGAAGGCGTGTACTTGAAGAGACGCGACAGCAAGGAAGAACTTCTGGCCATTTTCCGCAATCGGCACCAATTGTGTGCCGAATGCGGAGGGTTCGGGCTGGGTGTGCATTATCGACTACTCCGTTCTGAATCTCCACAGCGCGACGTTGACGCCATTCGTCGTCGTGTCCTTGATCAGGATCAACCCTATGGCCTTGCGGACTGTAGGAGCGTGCCGGTACCAACCGGTTTCGTTGCGCGTTTGACCCGCATCAAGGTGCCTCCCTCCATTTGATGGCCAACTCGCGTCAACCCCAGATGGAACGACGCGATGGCTTTCAAGACGATTATGGTTCAACTGGACGTGGACGCGATCGCGGCGCCGCGCATCGCGATGGCATGGAATCTTGCTCAACGGCAAGATGCTGATTTGATCGGCTTTTGTGCCGCCGAGCCGCATTTCGCCCTGCCAGCCGGCACTGATGACCAGGCCGCGACCAAGGCGTTGTGGTGCCAGGTGGAGGAGATAGAAGGTCGCCTCGACTGCCTGAGAGAGGAATTCCTGAGCATAGTCAACGGCAGCAATCGTGCCTCGTGGCGCGGAGAAATAGGCAATCCCACACGCCAACTTGCGCTCAATGCGCGGGCGGCCGACTTGATCCTCACTGGCTCGCCGACGGCCGATCTGGTGGCCGACCGTCATCGTGTGGTGGATCCGGCAAGCCTCATCCTTGCGGCTGGCCGTCCGATACTCGTGGCATCGGACCCATTGGCGTCGATCAAGGCCGAAAGCATCCTGATCGCGTGGAATGACACGCGGGAAGCGCGACGTGCCGTCGTCGACGCCATGCCTTTCCTGATCACCGCCAGGGAGGTCGTGATCGCCACCGTGGACAATGGGGATACGAGGCCTAGGGAAAATGCAGCGGATGTCGAACGCTTTTTGACGCGCCACGGGGTGAAAGCGCGATCGGAAATCTTGGATGCGCGCCGCTCCGAACCGGCGGAAATCCTGCTCCAGATCGGAAAGGATATTGCGGCCGATCTCATCGTTCTCGGTGGCTACGGTCATAGCCGGCTACTGGAGATGACCTTTGGCGGCGTGACGCGTTCCGTACTGCGCGGCGGATCATTGCATCGGTTCATATCGAACTGAGTAAGGTGGAGCCTCGGAGTCGTGATTTTGACATGAATCAAGGTCGTCCCTTCCCACAAAGGGTTACGTCCAACCATTGCCAAGTTCGGTGTCGCTGATGCCCGCAGCGCAACCGCGAGCAACAAGGAAATTCGGACATGAACTACCAGCGGTTCTTCGAAGAAGCGATCGACCAGCTCCATGCGGAGCGTCGCTATCGCGTCTTCGCCGATCTCGAGCGTATCGCGGGCAAGTTTCCGCGCGCCATCTGGCGCTCCAACGGCCGCGCCGAGGAAATCACCGTCTGGTGCTCCAACGACTATCTCGGCATGGGCCAGCACGCGGATGTCATCGCCGCCTTCCAGAACGCGGCCGGCAAGATGGGTTCGGGAGCCGGCGGCACCCGCAACATCTCCGGTACCTCCAACCCGCTGGTCGAGCTCGAGCAGGAACTCGCCGACCTGCACGGCAAGGAGGCCGCGCTGGTCTTTACCTCCGGCTTCGTCTCCAACGAAGCTTCGATCTCGACCATTGCCCGGCTTTTGCCCAACTGCCTGATCATCTCGGACGAGTTGAACCACGCCTCGATGATCGAGGGCGTGCGGCGCTCGGGCGCGGAAAAGAAGATCTTCCGCCACAATGACGTCGCGCATCTGGAAAGCCTGCTGCAGGCCGCGGGGCGCGAGCGGGCCAAGCTGATCGTCTTCGAAAGCGTCTATTCGATGGACGGCGACATCGCGCCGATCCGGGAGATCGTCGACCTCGCCGAGCGCTACAACGCCATGACCTATATCGACGAGGTCCATGCCGTGGGCATGTACGGACCCCGCGG
>NZ_JBWKRC010000018.1:0-106023 GCF_059419085.1 Mesorhizobium sp. GW821-FHT07A06 | reverse complement strand
AGATGCCCGCGAACCTCGCCAGTTCCACAGGAGGAACGTCGTCTGAGACAGCTTGACTGTTCAGATAACGCGCCGAGCAGGTGAAGACGCTGGAAATCGAGAACGGACGCCTCGAGCTGCGAGCGGTAACAGGCCCTGATTACGGCAGAATATTTGACTCAGAGCTGGTGGACGCCGTGCAAAAGATTGCCGGCAACGGTACCGGCGACACGCGCTGGAAAGTGCCCGGCGTGCTCGACTGGTCAACGGGAATCTACAATCCGCACGTCGATATCTCCAGCGACACCACGACGCTCTATGCGTCTGATCGCGATGTCTTTGTGTTCCTCGTCGACGATCTGAACCCGATCGAGGCCGGGCGGCTGCCGAATGGGGAACCAGATCTCTATTTCCGTGGCTTCTATTGCTGGAATTCCGAAGTCGGAGCCCGCACCCTCGGCATCGCCAGCTTCTATCTGCGCGCAGTGTGCCAGAATCGAAATCTGTGGGGCGTCGAAGATTTCGAGGAAATTACCATCCGCCATTCGAAATACGCGGCCTCCCGTTTCGCCCTTGAAGCCGAGCCCGCCCTGATCCAGTTTGCCGATTCCTCCCCCCTGCCGTTCGTCAACGGCATCAAGACGGCGCGGCAACGGATCGTTGCCAGAGACGACGAAGATCGCCAGGGCTTCCTGCGCAAGCGCGGCTTCTCCAAGTCCGAGACCACGAAGATCATCGATACTGTTCTCATGGAGGAAGGCAGACCACCGGAATCGATCTTTGATTTCGTGCAGGGCATCACGCGGGTCGCGCGCGACAAGCCACATCAGGATGTGCGGCTGGACATAGAGGGCAAAGCCAAGAAGCTTCTCGATTTTGCCAACTGACCGACGAAGCCGGCGGCGAAAACTCTCGCCTCCGGCCTCGCCTCCGGCCGTCTCCATCAATTCTGGCGCGGTCCTCCGCGAGCCAAGGACGGCGCTCTTTCCGTGGGAGAACCCGGTAACGCCAACAAGCCGGAGACCCCTCGGGCGGCTAGGTCGCGTCCAGATCGCGAGCCGGGGCCGGGTCGGCGTGAGGCCTGGAGGCAGAGGGGGGAGGGGAGGGTTTTTGACGGGCTTGGAGGTTCGGGGAGAGGCCCCGGGCCGCCCGTCATGGAGAACCTAACCATGGCAAAGAACGCCATTCAGAAGATCGCGATGAACGCCGCGGAGAACATTCCCTATGACAAGCTGATGCTGTCGCAGAAAAATGTCCGGCGTATCAAAGACGGCGTGTCGATTGAGCAGCTGGCCGAAGACATCGGACGGCGAAAGTTGATCCAGAGTCTGAACGTCCGTCCCGTGCTCGACGGTGACGGCGAGGAGACCGGCACGTTCGAGGTGCCCGCCGGCGGCCGACGTTATCTGGCGCTCGGCACCCTCATCAAGCAGAAACGCCTGGCCAAGGATGAGCTGATCCCGTGCATCGTCAATCGCGGGCAGGAAACCTCGGCCGAGGAGGATTCGCTTGCCGAAAACCTGCGGCGCGCCGACCTGCACCCGCTCGACCAGTTTCGGGCCTTCAAGACGCTCAGCGATCAGGGCCTCGATCCCGACGAGATTGGTGCCCGCTTTTTCGTATCACCGGCGACGGTGAGGCAGCGCCTGCGGCTGGCATCGGTGTCACCGAAGCTGCTCGAGCTCTACGAGAAGGACGAAATCCGGCTCGAGCAAATCATGGCGTTTTCGATCTCCGACGATCACGCGCGCCAGGAACAGGTCTGGGAGCGGATTGCCAGCTCGCACACGCAGGAACCCTATTACATCAGGCGTCTGCTGACCGAGACGACGGTGCGGGCCGATGATCGTCGGGCCGTTTATGCCGGCGCCGAAGCTTATGAAGCGGCTGGCGGTATCATCCTTCGCGACCTATTCGAGCAGGATTCCGGCGGCTGGTTCCAGGATGCAGCACTCCTCGAGCAGCTTGTCTTCGACAGGCTGAAGGTGGATGCCGAGGCAATCCGCGCCGAAGGCTGGAAGTGGGTCGAGGCGGCGATCAGCTTTCCCTATGGCCACACCTCCGGCATGCGGCGCATCTACGCCGAGGCGCAGGAGCTCAGCGCCGAGGAGATCGAACGCTACGACGCGCTGAAGGCCGAATACGACAAGCTGGATGCGGACTATGCCAAGCCCGAGGATGCCGACGAAGCAATCGAGGCGAAGCTCGACCAGCTGGGCGCCGAGCTCGATGCGATCGATGATCGTCCTCAAAGCTACGACCCCGCCCAGAAGGCCAATGCCGGTGTGTTCGTTACGCTTGCCGCGAACGGCAAGCTCCAGGTCGACGCCGGTTTCGTGCGGCCCGAGGACGAGCCGCGGACCGAAACCGGCGATGTCGATGAGGGCGACGAAGGGGGCGCCGACGGCGAAACCCGATCCAATGGCGACGACGATGGCGATGGTGTTGTCGTCAACGGCAAACCGGTGCACGACGCCTCCGGCGACGACGGCGAGGACGATGGCATCAAGCCACTGCCCGATCGGCTCGTCTTCGACCTGACCGCGCAGCGGACGCTGGCACTGCGCAACGCGCTCGCCGGTGACGTCGACATCGCCATCGTCGCCGCACTCCATGCCTTCGTCCTGCACGTTTTCTATCGCTTCGCGCCGAACACGTGCCTGGAGATCAGCATGAAGAGCGGGAGCTTCAGCCAGGTCGATGGTCTTGCCGAGACATCCTGGGCCAAGGAGATCGCCGAGCGGCACGAAGCCTGGGACCGCGATTTGCCCGATGAGGCGGAAGGCCTGTGGGACTTCCTTCTCGGCCTCGATGAAGCAAGCCGCAAGGCGCTGTTCGCGCACTGCGTCTCGCTGACCCTCAATGCGGTGGTCGAACCCTGGAACAGGCGAGCGAAGGCGCTCGAGCATGCAGACGTGCTTGGCCGCTCGCTGCAGTTCGACATGGTCGACGCCGGCTGGACGCCTACCGTCGAGTTCCTCGGGCGGCTCACCAAGGCGCGGATTCTACAGGCTGTCCGTGAAGCGCGTGGCGCAGACTCCTCGCAGCTGATCGACCACATGAAGAAGGACATCATGGCCCGCGAAGCCGCCCGTCTTCTCGAAGGATCGAAATGGCTGCCGGAGCCGCTGCGCGTTGATGTCGATGAAGCGTCTGGCGATGCAGGCGACGCGGCCGCCGGCGACATGTCGGACGAGGCGGCTCTCGACGGCGGTGCCGCCGAGCTGCCGGCCTTCCTCGCCGACGATGCGGATCCGTCCTCCGATGAGCCGGTGACCATCGACGGCGTCGAGCCCGACCACCTCCAGGCCGCCGAATAACCGGCCTCACGCTCGCACCGGGCCGGCACTCCCGCCGGGCCCAATCCAGTTCCAATTCACTCTCGAGCCCGGGATCGCCATCGCGACCCCGGGCGCTTGCGTTTCATGGAGATCGACATGTTCGACTGGTACAGAAGCTGCGCCTACGACGAGCAGCAGAAGAGACGTTTCCACACCACAGCCCGTTCACGCCTGAAGAAACTTGCCGCTGAATTAAACTTGCCATCGGGCAGCTTTGACCTGCGCTCAAACAAGGCGGGCATCGCCGTTTGCGGTGAAATTACCCTGCACCATGACCACGCCTACATCCAGGTCGGCCAGTTCGGTTTGTCCTCCGGTCACGGTATCCTGATCCGCACCTGCAAGGGCCGTAAGGACTACACCGGCGGGGCCAACCACTTCGTTGCACTCGGCATGCTTGACGATATCCCGGCGCTCGCCGCCGCCGTCCGAGCCATAACCGGGGTTGGTCGAGACGCTTCGCGTTCCTCCGAACGATGCGCCGCCTGAACCCCTGCAAACCCCATCATCGCCGATGCACGCGCCGGCCGCAGGCTCGGCCCGTCGCCAGCCACAACACACCATGCAGTTGCCATGGCGCGGTGATGCCGCGCGTGGCCGACCTGTCTTCAGGAGAACCTCATGACCGCACATCCACCGTTCAGGAAGGTGCTCGACGGCGTCGCCACCCGCGAGCAGATGTTCCAACTGTTCAGCCGTCACAAAGACACTCCCGGCATCGATCCGCTTTCCGGCACCCCCTATTCAGCCGAGTGGTTCGAGATCAACGCGTCAGAATATCACTTCATGCTCGATTTGCTGCCGCCGCTCTTCATGCGCACGGGTATGTTCGGAATGTCTGAGTATAAGGCCGGCAACGTCACCAGCGTATTCTTCGCGATCCGGATCCGGGGCCGCGAGCGCTGGTTTCATGGCTTCTGCGATCTCACGGATCGGCAGTCGCCAGACAAGATGCGCGCCGCCATCATCGCCCACGAGACCGGCGCGAGCGACAGCATGACCCGCGCGGAAAAGCTCGAGGCGATCTGGAACATAATCCCTGTCGAGCTCAGGGGGACCGCCCGCAACGCAGACCCCGAGACCGGGTGGGCCGAACATCAAGGCAAACGCACGATTCTTGTTAACGCCGGAAGGCAAGATGCTGTCTTCAAGCTGCTCGATGATCTGTCGGATCTCGAGATCGACGAGTTCCTGTCCAAAGTCCGATTGCGTCGGAGCTGATGAAGGAAGACGACGATAGGCATCTATAAGAACCGCGCTTCGGCGGCGCAGCGTCTCCATCACGGTCACCGACTTTCGCTCAATGGATGCACCCGCGTACGGCCCATCCTCAAGTTGTTGAGACATGCGAGACCGTATGGCCAACAGCCCCGACGATATAAGCATCCGGCCCTCAGCAAAACTTCAGTGCCTGCCACGCGCGAAGTACCCGGCATTGCGTAAAGCGCCGATGAACAGGCTGGCCGGGCCGGCGATACTCGTCCTGGCCTGCGTTGCGAGCGGCAGCGTGTTCCAGTCCTCCAACGGAGCGATAAAGCAGGAGAAAGTGCCATTGACCATGCAATGGCTGGTCAACAAGCCTTGCTTATCCAGCACCAGAACGCCTGTCTGATTGCTTGGATACCGGATAGCGGCGACGCGCTGAAGTTCCATGTCGCCATCGACGCGCAAATTGAAAAGCAGGACACCGTGGCTTCTGTGGGCGACTTCTGCGACTTTTTCCGTGAAAGGAACAGAAAGCGCACGAACGCTTTCGACTGCCATCCCGAAAACAAGCGCGTCCAGCTCATCCGCCGCCATGAGAAGATTAGTTCCCAAGAAAATGAGGATTGCAATCGCTCCAGCCGGATTGTGCACAGTCATCGCACTCCGCCGGCTAGACGCCTGAGCATCGCGTGTATGAGGCAGCTCTCTCTCGGTAGGCATGTTTGCCCCCGTTGATTGAGCCGGTTGCCCTAGGCCCATGACACACCGCTTGCTCGTTGCGGGGCTTCCCCGATAAAGCACGGCGAGAGCGATAAGATACGTCGGATACTCGCTAACACGAACAGCGACTTGGCTTGCAAGTCATGCTCACATCAAGGAACAGACTATGAAGCACCAGATCCGACCATTCATCGTGGAAGTGAAACAGAAGCGCGGCCTGCAAAAGCGAAATCATTCGATCTGGGGCGATCTCGACCTGTGCAACATTGCCACGGAGATGACGCAGCCGGCTCATTCTGCTCGGCTTCCAAATTCCCAGGTCATTGACTTCAGTATAAGACCCCTTGATGCTGAAAAAGGGGAAACACCACAAGCGGAGTATATCATGGCCGATTTTCAGGACGCTCAGACTGTTCAGACGACAGTAACGCCAGCCAGAGTGGAAATGCCTGAATCGAAGAAGAAAGTTCCGCGAGCAAAGAAATCTAAGGCAGAGCTCGTCAAACCGGGCCGCAAGAACGGAGCGAAACCTGCGCCCCCGGCCGCAGAAGCTCCCGTGGCAGCGAAGACCGCCCGCAAGACATATTCCGAGAAGGAACGCGCCCAGAAGCTTGCCCAGATCGAGAAATCGATCGCTGGCGGCGCGACCAGCAAGATTGCGGTTGGCCAGGCCGGCATATCCGAGCAGACCTACTATTATTGGAAGAGGGCTGCCGCACCTTCTTCAGACAGCGGCGATCTCCGTGATCTTGTCGCGCTCGAAGAAGAAAACAAGCGCCTCAAGAACCTGCTTGCCGACCGTCTGCGCAAGGAAAATGCCGAGCTCAAAAAGAAGCTGGGCCTTGCGTAAGACATACTGAGCCTCGTTGGAAATTCCGCCGACGCTCAGAGAGGTAGCGGTGGCATATCGCCATCACCGACCCGCCAAGTCCAAGCACCCATCTCCGGCCGGTTCGCGATCATATCCTGCAACGAAGCCTCGAACGCTTGGTCCGCACCGGCGGGGACAACAAAGAGTGCTGTCGGCTCGTCCCTGTTCTGGAGCAAAGCGTTGGCGATCGGCTGGTCGGGTTGCAGGTCAAAGCGCAATCCCTTCACGCTCTTCTCGCGAAGGCGGGCGAGCCCATCGACGAGCCTTTTCTCCGAGACCGTCTCATAAGGAATCCAGTTCTCGGACACCACCATCAACGCGATCTCCTCGACAATGGCGAGGCCGGCCGGGTTCAATCCGAAGGTCGCGATCGTCATGAGATGCGAGCTGGAATCCGCTGCCCACAGCGACAATTCTTTCTCAAAACGTGCCTGCAAACGGCGATGCAATGCATCGTCGATGATGAAGGGGAAGCCGGGCAAATGCCTGATGACGAGTTTTTGACCGGAGCGGGCGGGCCCGATCTCCTTCACCTCGCCCACCAGGACGAGCAACTTTCGTGGACCTGATTTAGGCGGGAGCGCCGTGCCGAGAACCGCGTTTCGACGCTGCTCGATGGCTTCCTTGTTCTCGGCCCGAAACGGCTCGGGCACGAACAGGATATCCGCGAGCGGTCCGCCCCTCACCGTCATTTGCCCGGCAGCCTCGAGCAGATGCCAGCGGAGATTCCACCAATGCCGTTTGCCGGCCCACCGGGATGTCCAGACCGTCAGTTCGGCCTCGTGCCAGAGATAGTGTAGCAGACTACGCAGCGACATCCTCCTGGGATCGGCGGTTACGCTGGCGGAACTTTGCCTCGCAGGCACCGATGTGGCCCGGCTCCCTGTCTTCGACAGGCTGAAGTCCAACTTGAGGGCCGCCAAGCCGTTTTGCGGATCGAGCTGTATCGCGCTCCCCATCAAGGCGCCCAGGCCGGACAGTTCGTAAGGCGATTCATAGGAATCGCAGGATGGATCATGCCCGCCGCCGCTCAGCGGCATGCGCTTGATCAGATGAAGGTCGCCGATGCGGGCGATGTACATCGGGCAGCCCGGCTCGCGGCACAGGCATAGCGGACGCTCGGTGCGGGCATAGGCGCTCGCCAGCGCCGCCTGCAGGTCAGGCGCTCCCTCCTCGTAGACCGCACTGCCAATTCTGAACCGCCGCATCACCTCCACAGCTCCAGGTCGCCGCCGCATCCCTGTGCGCGCATTCAAGTCATGGGTTTGCACAGAGCGCAACCCCTTTGGTGCATCGGCGCCAGAGGCAGAGGGGAGCCGGGAGGAGTGTGGCCCGGCTGGCGCGGAGAGAGTGCCGGCGCGGGCATCACCTCCATCTCGCGAAGGACATCTCCATGAACATTGTTTCGACCACCTCAACCGTCGCACGTACGGCCGCTTCCCTCGCCGCGCCGGCACAGGACGCCATCGACACCGCCCAGGCGATCCATCAGGCGGGAATGCTGCTTCTGCCTTTCCTCGGGCAGGGCAAGCCTGTCACCACCGCCGCACTGCGCACCGCCATGACGACAAGTTTTGGCGGCAGCGATGCGCAAGGGTTCTGGGTTTGGAAGGACGCCTATGAGGCGCTCGAAGTCGCCCAGGTGCTGTTTCTGCGCCGGTTCGGCCCTGCGATCCTGTCCCGGTCCACCTCGCCGCAGGCAACGCTGGCGATGATCAAGCGCATCGCCGACCTTCTTCCCACCCACACGCGACGGTCCGACGAGAGCCAGGCCATGCAGCAGCTGTCGACGCCCTTGCCACTCGCCTTCGTGACAGCGCTCGCCGCGGCGATCGCATCTTGCGACCTCGTTCTCGAACCCTCGGCCGGCACCGGTCTGCTTGCCGTCCACGCGGAGATTGCGAGCGCCTCGGTCGCCCTTAATGAGCTTGCCGCGACGCGGGCCGATCTCCTCGGCCTGCTGTTTCCCCGGTTCCCCGTCTCGCGGCACGACGCCGCCCATATCGATGATCATCTCGACGCGGGCATCGAGCCGTCCGTCGTGCTGATGAATCCACCGTTCAGCTTCGGCGCCTATGTCGACGGCCATGTCACTGACGCGGCATGGCGCCACCTCTCTTCCGCATTCGCACGCCTGCGCGCCGGCGGGCGCCTGGTCGCCATCACCGGCACCGGGCTGTCTCCGGAAAACCCCAAATGGCGGCCGGCCTTCGAGCGCCTGCAGCAGCAGGGCACCGTCATTTTCACCGCGGCGATCGATGGCCGTGTCTACGCCCGCCATGGCACCACCACTGAGACCCGCCTGACAATTATCGACAAGGTACCGGCGGCCGACCCGAAAAGCTTCGTCCGGTCGCCGGGCAAGGCCACTGATGTCGAAACGCTGCTCTCCTGGATCACGGATCTGCCGCCCCGGACACCGGGCGGCTTTCCGGACTCGATCGGTGCATTGTCCAACAGCATCGTGCGCAATGCCGCTATGCACATGGGTGCCCGATCGGGAGCGAGAGCCGCACCCATCGGTGTCTCAACGGCTGCTCCGAAGGTCATCCAATCGGTTCGCCCGACTGCGCGGGCGAAGCCCGCCCGCCAGGTCATGGCAAACAGCACGCCGGCCCTTCCCCTCGCCTATGAGCTGCGCGACTGGATGCCGGAGGAGGGCGGCCGGCTCACCGAGACGATCTACGAACCGTATGCGCTCCAGTCGATCGACATTCCCCGCGCCAAACCGCATCCGACGCCGCTCGTGCAGTCGGCCGCAATGGCCGCCGTCGCGCCGCCGAAGCCTTCCTATCGACCGCTTCTTCCTGATGCGATCATCGACGAGGGCCTGCTGTCGGACGCCCAGCTCGAAAGCGTCATCTATGCTGGCGAAGCCCATTGCAGCCATCTCACCGGGACCTGGACGGTTGACGAGACCTGCGATGTCGTTTCGGCCGCGCCAGAAGGTGCTGCGAACGCGGTGCGCTTCCGCCGTGGATGGTTTTTGGGTGACGGGACCGGCTGCGGCAAGGGACGGCAAGTCGCCGGCATCATTCTCGACAACTGGCTGCAGGGCCGCCGCCGTGCGATCTGGATCTCCAAGTCGGACAAATTGCTGGAAGACGCCCAGCGCGATTGGGCAGCACTTGGCCAGGAAAAACTTTTCGTCCAGCCGCTGTCACGTTATCGGCAGGGCACACCGATCCGCCTTGCCGAGGGCATCCTGTTCACGACCTACGCAACCCTGCGCTCGCAAGAACGGGAGGGCAAGAAATCCCGGATCGCCCAGATCCTCGACTGGGTCGGCCAAGAGGCGGGGAGGGCCGACGGCCCGACTGGGAACAAGGAAAACTCGGCGAGGGGGGACGAGGGCCCGACGGGGCCCAAAAAATCTTTCGATGGCGTCATCGTCTTTGACGAGGCCCACGCCATGGCCAACGCCGCTGGCGGCAAAAGCGAGCGTGGCGACGTCGCCCCGTCGCAGCAGGGCAAGGCGGGACTGCGGCTGCAGCACGCCCTTCCCGACGCGCGCGTCGTCTACGTTTCCGCGACCGGTGCAACCGCCGTCGAGAACCTCGCCTATGCGCAACGTCTCGGCATCTGGGGCAGCGAGGATTTTCCATTCGCCAACCGTGCCGAATTCGTCGCCGCGATCGAGGATGGCGGTGTCGCGGCGATGGAGGTGCTCGCCCGCGATCTCAAATCGCTCGGCCTCTATGCGGCGCGTTCGCTCTCTTATGACGGGGTCGAATACGACCTCCTCGAGCACGCGCTGACCGAGGAGCAGATCCGCATCTACAACGCCTATGCAGATGCATTCCAGGTCATTCACAACAACCTGACCGCCGCACTCGAGGCGACCAACATCACCAGCGAGGCCGGCACGCTGAACCGCAACGCAAAATCGGCGGCGCGTTCAGCCTTCGAGAGCACCAAGCAGCGCTTTTTCAGCCATCTCATCACCTCGATGATGACACCGACGCTGATCGGCGCGATCGAGCAGGACCTCGCCGACAGGCATGCGGCAGTCGTGCAGATCGTCTCGACCGGCGAGGCGCTGATGGAACGGCGGCTTGCCGAGATCCCAACCGAGGAATGGTCGGACCTGCATGTCGACGTCACGCCGCGCGAGTACGTCGGCGGGTACTTGATGCATTCCTTCCCCACCCAGTTGTTCGAGGAATATTCGGACGCCGAAGGCAATGTCTATTCGCGGCCTGTCCACGACGAAGATGGCAACCCGGTTCAATGCCGGGAGGCTGTTCGCCGGCGCGACGAGATGATCGAAAAAATCGTTTCGCTGCCACCGGTCGGCAGCGCCCTCGACCAGATCATCCATCATTTTGGCATCGACACCGTTGCCGAGGTGACCGGCCGCTCGCGCCGCATCGTGAAGAAGACCGGCCGCGACGGTATCGACCGGCTGGCCGTCGAGAACCGCCCTGGCTCGGCCAATCTCGCCGAGACCCAGAGTTTTATGGATGACGACAAGCGCGTACTGATCTTTTCGGACGCCGGCGGCACCGGCCGCTCGTATCACGCCGATCTCGGGGTCAGGAACCAGAGGCTGCGCAAGCACTATCTGCTCGAGGCCGGCTGGCGCGCCGACAACGCCATCCAGGGTCTCGGACGGACCCACCGCACAAATCAGAAGCAACCGCCGCTGTTCCGGCCCATGGCCGCCAATGTGAAGGCCGGCAAGCGCTTCCTGTCGACGATCGCACGACGGCTCGACACGCTGGGCGCGATCACGCGCGGCCAACGTCAGACCGGCGGGGCAGGGCTGTTCCGTGCTGAGGACAATCTCGAAAGCCCCTATGCCCGCGCAGCCCTGCGGCAGTTCTATCATCTGCTGCACCAGGGCAGGATCGAGGGCTGCTCGCTCACAACCTTCGAGACGGTGACCGGGCTGTCGCTGACGACCGACGAAGGCGGGCTGCGCGACGAACTGCCGCCGATCACGACCTGGCTCAATCGCCTGCTGGCGTTGCGCATCGAAACCCAGAATCTGCTTTTAGAGGTGTTCGAGCAGCTGATGGCGGGAAGAATAGAAGGCGCCATCGCCGCCGGCAACTACGACAAGGGCCTAGAGACCATCACGGCGGAGAGCATCGTCGTCACAGATCGCCGCACCGTCTACTCGCACCCGGTCTCGGGCGCGCAGTCGCATGTGCTGACCGTCGCGCGCAAGGACCGTATGCGGCCGCTCGGCCTGGTTGATGCGCTGGCGATCGCCCGGGCCGAGCCGCAAGCGATTCTGTTGGTCAACACGCGGTCGAGCCGTGCGGCGATCCGGCTGCCGACGGCGAGCCTGATGCTCGACGACGGCGCGATAGAGCACCGCGTGCGCTTGCTGCGGCCGACGGACGAGCTGCGCTTCGGCCTCGACGCCCTTGCCGAAACCCACTGGCAGCCGACCGACCGAAAACTGTTCTGCGAACTCTGGGAAGCGGAGATCGCCGCCGTCCCGGAGTCCACCACCAGCACCTTTCACATCGTGACGGGTCTGCTGCTGCCGATCTGGCGTCGGCTGCCGGACCATGATTGTCAGGTTTACCGGATCCAGACTGATGCCGGCGAACGCATCATCGGCCGTCACATCGCGCCGACCCTTGTCGCGACCATGTTCCGCAATCTGGGGCTCGACGATGTACCCAAGCTCGCGCCGGAAGATGCCTGGACCGGGCTTGTCGACGGACGGATCGGACTGCAACTCGCCGATGGCCTGATTCTGCGCCGCAGCCGCGTCATGAACGACTACGGTGTCGAATTGATCGGCTTCACCGACGCCATGGTTCCGCGGCTGAAGGCGCTGGGGCTGATCTCCGAGATCATCTCCTGGAAGCTCCGGCTGTTCATCCCGACGTCCGCGCAAGGGTCTGCCATCCTCGCCGCGCTCCTCGACCGCCATACGCTGGTTGGCGTCACCGACCGTACCTCGGCGGTTTGAGGGGAGGCGATCATGACCGGCTCGGCTTCCGAGCTGGCACGCCGCCTTGGCGAACATGCCGAGGCGGTGTGCCGCGAATATCTTTCCAATGGCCATCGCTCCGGCAATCACTGGATCGTCGGCGATGTCCGCAACGCGAGCGGCCGCTCCATGCATGTGCGGCTGAAGGCCAACGCGAAAGGACCAGCCGGAAAATGGGTCGATGAAGCCAGCACGGAATTCGGCGATCTGCTCGATGTCATTCGCGAAAGCTGTGGTCTGGTCGACTTCCGCGCGGTCGCGGATGAAGCACGTCGCTTCCTCTCCATGCCGCTGCCACCGCCCCAAGCTCCTGGCGCGCACCGGCAACCTGCCGCGGCACCCGGCTCGCCTGACGCGGCGCGTCGCCTGTGCGCCATGTCGCAGCCGATCGTCGGCACGTTGGCCGAACGATACCTCGCCGGTCGCGGCATTCTGCTCTCCACGCATGAGCGCGCGCTGCGCTTCCATCCCGGCTGCTACTACCGGGATCTCGTAACGGGCGAGACGCAGACTCTTCCTGCGCTGATTGCCGCTGTGACCAACCTCAGCGGGCAGATCACCGGCCTGCAACGCACCTGGCTTGATCCCTCGGGTCAGGGCAAGGCGCAACTCGCGGAACCACGCCGCTCGCTGGGGGACCTCCTTGGCAACGGCATCTGGCTTGGCCTTGATCCCGGTGGGTCCGTCCCGGTCATGGCCGCCGGCGAGGGGTTCGAGACGATGGCGTCGCTCAGGACGGTGATGCCGGCGCTGCCGGTGGCCGCCGCCACCTCGGCCAATCACCTCGCCGGCCTGACCTTGCCTCCTGCTTGCCGTCGCCTCTACATCGCGGCCGATGCCGACGCCGCCGGCCGGCGCGGCATCGAGCGTCTCAGCCAGCGCGCGGGCGAGTCAGGGATCCTCGCCCTGGTGTTGCGGCCACAGCTCGGCGACTTCAACGACGATCTGCGTCATCTCGGCCAGGCCCATCTCGCGGCATGGCTCAGCGGTCAGCTCCTCCCGGAGGATGCCCGTCTCTTCCTGCCGCCCGGATGAACGGGCCGGGCCGGCACGCGGGAAGGGGTGGCGTCACCGGAAGACTTGCAGGCATGGCGGCGGTCCGCCGGAGAGGCCGCGCCCGCGGCCTGCCCGAGAGGCGACCCCTGCCACCCCCCGGTCACGGCCTCAACGGCTGCGCCGTCCTCCGCTCGCGCTTCGGCCTTCGGTGCGGCCGCGCCCGCGGCGCGGCCGGGGAGCGCTGTCAGGCCGCGATAGGCGCGGCCTCAACCGACGGAGACACGCCATGACCTACGACCTTCCTGTCGACGACGCCTATGAGCCCTACCACGCCTCTTCGCCGACCGATCGCGTCATCCTCGAACTGCAGATGTACGGCCATCGCCCGCATCAGGACGAACCTGATCCTCGGCCACTTCCCGACGACGAGGTGATCCGGGCCGGCCTCGCCGGGATCGTCGAGACCTTTGCCGGCATGCTCGGCGACACCAGGCTCGAACCCGATCTCGACGACCTGCTCTGGTCCTTCGCAAACGTCTTCCACCGCGCCGCCGAGCGCGTCGCCCGCAATCTCGACCGCAACGAGGAGGCGCAGCGTTCGAGCCAGCAGGAGCAGGACGGCTCGGAGGTGAAGTCGGTCGAGCTGGAACGGCTGACCGCGGAAGGCATCACCTATATCGAGCGCCGTAACGTGCTGGAAATCATGCGCGACGAGGCCGCCGACCTCTACGAGGCGCAGACCGGATCGGCATGGCGGCCGCGCACCGGCTCCAAGGTCTCCCACCAGGCGATGACCGCGGCGGTGATCGACAGCCGCGACTTCCTCGCCGCCCGCCGCCACGCCGAAACCGAGGTGCTCGTTCCGGCCGGCACCAAGATTGCCTTCGCCGGAGGCCTAGACTGCAACGATCACGATCGGATCTGGGACGCGCTCGACAAGGCCCGCGAGAAGCACCCCGACATGGTCCTGCTCCACGGCGGAAGCCCGCGCGGCGCCGAACGCATCGCCGCCTGCTGGGCCGAGAACCGGAAGGTCACCCAGATCGCTTTCAAGCCGGATTGGAACCGGCACGCCAAGGCGGCTCCGTTCCGCCGCAACGACCAGCTTCTCTCGGTGGTGCCCTACGGCCTGATCGTCTTTCCCGGCTCCGGCATTACCGACAACCTTGCCGACAAGGCCCGTCGGCTCGGCATCCCCGTCTGGCGGTTCGCAGAGGGCGGTGCGTGAGCGCCGGTTTCCTCGTATCCGCACCAGCGAACCTGACCGCGCGCGGCCGGGTTCGGCGCGCGCGAAGCGCACCGAAGCCCGCGCGCGAAGCACGGCACCCTCCACCTCCGCGCATCGTATCGACGCGGTGGAGCGTGCCGCGACGCAACATGCTATTGCGGTTCGCGTTACATAGGCGTATATACGTACGCAGCACAGGAGCTTGCCATGGCCACCACAGCCACGAGGAAGGAAACACCCGTCTCGATGCGGTTTCGCAACGATGATCTCACCATCATCGACCGCGGCGCCGAGCTGCTCGGTCTGTCGCGCACGGAGTTCATGCGGCGCGCAGCACTCCAAGAGGCGCAGGCGGCCATCCTCAACGAAACCGTCATCCGCGTGTCCCCGGAAGCCTATGACGCCTTCATGCAGGCTATCTCGGCCCCAGCCGCCGCGCCCCCGTCGAA
Organism: Mesorhizobium sp. GW821-FHT07A06; assembly: GCF_059419085.1. NCBI lineage: Bacteria > Pseudomonadati > Pseudomonadota > Alphaproteobacteria > Hyphomicrobiales > Phyllobacteriaceae > Mesorhizobium > Mesorhizobium sp. GW821-FHT07A06. The sequence continues at coordinate 91,280 of NZ_JBWKRC010000018.1, read as the reverse complement.
GGCAACCGAGCGGCTGCGTCGGTCCCCGCCCTGGGACCGCTAGGTGGCGCTTTCAGGCATCGAACTCCTCGACGACGCGCACCGCCTCGACGGCTTCGATTGCGGCAAGCCGGCGCTCAACGCTTGGCTGGCCGGCTTCGCGCGAACGAACCAGGCCCGCGGGTTTACCCGCGTCCTGGTCGTTCAAGACGAGGGAACAGTCGTCGGCTATTACGGCCTCGCGCCGGGCGTGATCCAGCCAAACAGTGCACCGCGCGCCATCCGCACCGGACGCCCGCCCGATCCGATCCCCTGCCTGCTAATCGGACAACTCGCCGTCGACCACCGCTATGCCGGACGAGGCATCGGCAGCGGCCTGGTCAAGGACGCGCTGCATCGCTGCGTCGCCGGCGCCGACATCGTCGGCGGCCGCGCGGTGGTGGTGCGGGCGATCGACGCCGAGGCCGAGCGCTACTGGCAGAACTGGGGCTTCATTCCCGCGCGGGACAATCCGTCGGTGCTCATGCGCTCAATCCAGGACGTGAGCCTCTGGCTGGCCGACAAAGGCCACTAGGTCCCCGCGCGTAACGCCTCCGGCCGGCCGGGCTCTCGTCGCGGCGTCCCGCCGCTCCCCGAGCCGGCTTGGCCGTCTCGGCCTTCGGGTGACGATCCCTCGCGCAGGGCCAGAGGGAGAGGGCGGCCGGCGCGGGGCGGGGGACGCGAGAGAGAAGGAAAGTCACCATGTCGATGATATTCATAGGTGGATCACGCGAGATATTCGAGCTGCCGGAACCTGCCATCGCTCGCATCGGCGCAATCGTTGCTGCCGAGCACGGCGTGCTGATTGGCGACGCGCCTGGAGCCGATGCCGAGGCGCAGGGCCTCCTCGCCGGCTACAAGTACGAGCATGTCGGTGTCTTCCATGCCGGCAAGGAACCCCACAACAATCTGGGCGACTGGGCCGCCTACCATGTCCCGTCACCTGGAGGCACTCATAGATATTGGGACGACGCCGCCAAGGACCGGGAGATGGCGCGGCGCGCCGACTTTGGCATGATGGTCTGGGACGGCGCATCACCCGGCACGGCCGTCAACGTGCTTCGGCTCGCAATCGCGAACAAGCCGTGCGTCATTTACGATCTGGCCAGGGGCCGGATGGCGACGACGTACAATGTGGAGGACTGGTGCGCCATGCTCCGCCATGCCGGTCCGGACATTCTCCGCCAAGCCGAAGCCCGCATGACGCCGGAGGAGCGTCTGGCGTTGCCAGAATGATGGATGCGGTCCTGCCGACAGCCCGGCGGGTTCAATCCGATATGTTGATCCGGCTTCTCGTCGCCTAATCCACTTGTATGAGCGGACGGAGCTGGCCCCCTTTCGAAACCGGTCCACGCGCAGAGCTGCGGGGCGTTGTGCGGATGATCATCTTGACCCGTCTCGCCTCTGAAGCGGGTGCAAGCGTGCCGAACAACATGCTGGCTTGCCGGGTCATCCAACCTGACTGCGCGGTATCATCCCGGAGGGGGCGTGAAGGCCGCTGCCAGCCGGCCTCGATCTCGAAACCGCTATGCCGCCATACCGAACACGCAAGGCGGTCACGCGCCAGGCTGCTTTTCGATGTGTTGGCAATGCCGACGACATGACCCGAGAGGCTGCAGCATGTTCCTGCGATCCGGCACCGTTGCGTCGGCGGTCTAGCGATGGCGGCCTGAGTTCTTTTCCTTCGGTCGCATCCGGGGCCATTCCCGTTTCATGTCGCCTTTGTAGACGACCGCCTGCTTTGTGCGGTCAACCCCCGTTGGGGGTACACTCGGCGAATATTCAGGAAAATTCGATTTCTGTTTTTGTCTGCGGGCAGGCGAAGGGCCTGCCCGCAATTTTTCGGCAAATAGAATTTTCCAGAATTTTCGCCGAGATGACCGCAGCAGGACGGCCCTCTCCTTTGGCGCCATCGGGAATGGTCCCGATGCAACCGAAGGAGAACTACCATGGCCACCACGATCGCAAACCTCACCACCAAGGCCGACGGCTCGATGGAAGGCGTCTTCGCCACGCTCCGGGTCAACGCCCCGATCACCCTCATCCCGAACACCAACAAGTCGCGCGAGGACGCACCCGACTACCGGATCGTCAACAAGCGCACGGGCTTCGAGATCGGAGCCGGCTGGCACCGCATCTCCCAGCGCTCGGGCGAGGAGTACCTCTCGGTCAAGCTGGAAGCTCCCGAGATCGGCGTGATCTTCGGCAATCTCGCTCCCGCCCCAGGTGGCGAGGAAAACAAGAAGGTCATCCTCTGGAACAACCCCCAGTGAGGCATCAGTGGCCGGCCCCGCAAGGGGCCGGCTCCCCACCGGCAATAGGAGGTTGCAATGAGCCGCTACACCATCACTGTCACTGGCACCGTCACCGGACAGGGCCGCTCGGACCCAGACGCTGTCATCGGCTACGATCCACCACTTCGGACCTACTTCCTGCAGGCGTTCCCACACGAAGAAACCGACGAGCCGGGTCTTTGGCTCGGCACCCACGATCGCGCGTTCGAAGCGCTTGAGGATCTTCACCGCGCAGCCATCTCACACGGCTACGACTTCATCCCGCTGTCGCCCAAACTGGCCGCAAAGCTGGTCGACGACAAAGCGGCAGCCAGCGGGCGTCCGGTTCGAGACACAATCCTCGGCCAGGTGCTGAAACACCTCAACCAACCCAAGTAGGCAAACACATCTCAGGGCCCGCGACGGAGTGTTCCGTTGCGGGCCCTTTTTTTGCGCGTCGCAAAGAGTCACAAACATCACCCGTCACAGCATGCGACAGCGACTCCATACCGCCGATTATTCCTTTGGCAGTTTGTGCTTATGAACGCGGATATAATCCTGCACGGCCTTTCGCAGCAGTTCGGTCATGCTGTGCCCGTTGCTGATCGCCAGCAACTTGAACTGGCGCTGCTCCACTGCCGTCAAATAGTACCCGCAGCGGATCATCTCCTCCTCGCGAATCTTCTTTCCGGCAATGGGGTCCTTTTTCTGACCCTGCCGCAGCAGCTTTCGGAAATCAGGCCCGACTGCTGGGGATGGCTTTGTCGGTTCCTGCATCTGGGGCGTAGCTTGCTCCTTGATCCCTGATGGCTCGGCCTTCTGTGGGATGAACATGCTGGGCAGCGCCGGCGGCTGCGTGGAGATCGCCTTCATCATGCGGGCTTTCTTGTCGTCACCGGCTTTAGGTGCGGTTTCTTCACTCATGCCGCGTTCCTTGTGGCTTCGATGAAGGTTTGCAGAAGGTCGTCGAAGACCCCTTCGCTCTCGGCAATCGCCTTCGCGTCGGGCACCTCGGGGCTGTAAAGGGTCTGCCCGGTCTGAAGGTCGCGGTAGGCAACGCGATTGTGCAGGACGTGTTCCGCAATCGGTGTCCCGTTGGCCTGGATGATGGCGCGCAGTTCTGTCAGGGCTCGCGCCCTGCCATCGATGATGGTCTGCTTGGTCAGCACGAATATCGCAGGCAGCGGTCTACCCCGGCTCTCGACCGCCAGCGGGATGTAGTGGTCGGTGATCTGGATGGCGGCGGTCACATCGTCGAGGGCAAAATAGACCGGCACGACGACAATGTCGGCCGCGAAGAGCCCGGCCATGAGGTTGTCATTTGTGGTGCCTTCCGTATCGATCAAGACGACCGAGCGTTCTCCGTTGTGAGTGGTTGCTGCGCGAAGGATTTCCTGCGGCGTCATCGCGCTCACCATCGTAAGTTTGTCAGGACGATTGCCAGCTTCGCCGAGCATCTGGAACCAGCGGTTCATGTTCTGCCGCCGGTCGCCATCGATAAGAGTGACCGAATAGCCCCGATGCAGCGCGACGGATGCGAGGGTGCGCAGCATCGTCGATTTGCCAGTGCCGCCCTTTGGGATCGCAGCGGAGATGATCATGGGGCCTCCTTCCGGCGTTGTTTCTTTGTTTCCATGTTAACATAGAAACAAGTCATCATGAAACAAAATCACTGTTGAAACATGGTGACATTGTCGACGGGGAAGGCTGGTTTGGCAACCCAGGCGCGCATGATAAGGGCTCGCTAAAGGTGGAGTTTTTGCGCAGCTGCTATCTTCAGCAAAGAAGGGGTCCGGTGGCCCATCGAATGCGCATTCCCGACTAAGCTTTTCCGGCCGCGCATAGTGCCGGTGTATCCATGTTAACATGGATACAAGTCGTCAACGCATCATAGACACATCGCATCGAATCACGATGGGCACATTTCGCCCGCGCCGCTGCCGCTGACAACTGCGCATGTGAGGAGAGGCGCGCGCCCGAATTTTTTCAGGCAGGCAGGCAGGCAGGCAGGCAGGATAGCCTGTTTTGTGATACACACAAAACAGGCGGCGCGGCCCTGGCGGGCCTTAGCGCCCGCAAGCGGGCTTGAGAGATGGATGCAGACGTCCAGAAAGCAGCGGTAAAGAACGCGTCACGGCGCTACGGCGAGGTGACACACATCCGGTTTTCGGCTGACGAGCTGGCCAGCCTCAAAGCCATTGCGGAGCGGGACGGCGTGACCGTCAGCGAGGTCGTGCGGCGTCTTGTGCGGGCAGAGGCCGGGCATCTGCCTGTTGCGTCGGAGGCGTTGCGGCCGGCGATCGTGGACATGACCGATCAACTGCGGCGCGTCGGTGTCAATTTCAATCAGGCCGTGCGCGCCATGAACGACGGCCGTGTTGCCCATGATGAGGATCTTGAGCAGGCGCTGATCGCCGTGGGCAACCTGGTGCGGCAGTTTCGCGAGGAACTGAAGACGATGACTGGCGGGTCACGCAAGGCGAGGGAAGCCAGGCCATGAGCGGTCGTCTTGCTGGCTACGCGGCCGAAATCGAACGCTATCTGCGGGGCGAGTCCGACGTGAAGCGTGAGGAGCTCCACGACGACAAGTCCGTGACGGGCGCCCGACGCGAGGCTGGTGAATTCCAGGGGATGAAGAGTTATGAGCGAACCGGTGGCGGCGGACGCCTCGGGCAAGGACAGGCCGGGTCGACGCTAGGTGGCGGCAGCAACCCCCCTCGTTCGTCGCCGGGACGATTGGGGGCTTCGGGGAGTTCCATGTCCGGCAGGGCACCGAAGTCTACTGCTGCTGCGAGTTCGCCCAGAGCCCCTAGCGCGCCGATCATGGTCTATGGCGCCACGCTCGCCGGTTTCCGGCCGGAAGAGGAGGAGGAAGACTGGAAGCGGCGTGGCGGCGGCGGCCGTGGCGCTGGTCGCCCGAGCGGTACAGGACGGGCGGCGCGGGTCGCCTATCAGGCGCGGGCTGTGGCGGCGAGGGCAGGCTATGCGGCGGGCGCGCAGCCTGCCGTGTTCAAGGTCATGCCCAATCCTCCGTCGACCAGGGAAGCCGCCGCGCGGCTGCTCAATTACATCGGCAAGCGCGAGGACGAAAAAGGCGAGAAACACGACATCGAGATTTTCGACGAGGATGGGCAGATGCTTGCGACAGGCGGCGCAAGAAAGGCGTTCCTGGAGACGTTTTGCGAGACGTTCGAACCGCCCCTGGAAAATACCAATTTTCTGGAGGTTCGTTTCGAGCTCGCCAGCGAGGTCACCGATGCCGCCGTGAGCGAGGCGCTGAACAAGGCATTCGGTGCAAAACCGTTCATCTATGCGCAGGACGGACAGACGGTGGAGGTTTACGCGCACACCGATGAGCGGGCTGGACCGCTCGCCAAGGTCCTGGCCGGCGGTCGGGAGAATTCGCGCAGCAAGGCGCTCGACAAGATCGAGGCGCGGTTGTCTGAAACCATGGGCGCGGCGGGGGTGGTCGCCAGGGCAGAGGTAACGGCGGCTGTGAGCCGTGAACCCAAAGCAAAATATTTCCTGCAGAAGTTCATCCGCACCCACAGCCAAGTCCGCCACGCAAATGGCGAGCCTGTGCCCGGGGCGAAGAATTCCACCAAGGCGGCGGCTTCGGTTTATGAACAATGGCGCCCGCAGTTTTCGGGTCGTGAGCGCCGCAATGCCTATCACCTGCTTTTCTCGGCAAAGGCCGGGACCGATGCCAACGCCGTCATGGCCGCGGCGCGCGCCGTGCTCGAGGAGCGCGCGCCAGGATACAAGTTCGTCCTGGCGCATCACAAGGACACCAAGCACGTCCATGTCCACGCGATGGTCCAGGCACGGTCAGCCGACGGCGAACGCCTGAAATTCTACAAGCCGGATCTCGCAGCCTGGCGCGAGACCTTTGCGGAAAAAGCACGCGAGAACGGCATTGCGATGGTGGCGACGCGACGCATGGATCATGCGATGACCCGGCCATTCACAAAGGAGCATGCCGGAGCCTACAGCCGCGCCCAGAGCGATCCGCGCTACCAGGTCAGCGCCAGGACGATCGAGCGGGTGGAGGCCAAGCGGCAACGCCGTTTGGATGGACAATCCCTTGTCGTGAACGGCGATGCAATCACTGCCGCATGGCAAAAGACTGTGACGACGATGCGGACCGCGGGCGTAGTCGGTCAGGCTCTCACGGCAGCGGAGTCGATCGGCAACGATTTTCTGCGGTTCCGTCACGATCGGACAGGGGAGGGGCGGCCAGGTCCTGCCGCGGGTCGCGGGACTGATCAATTGGGGCAGAAGTCTTTCCTGTCCCATCCCGGTATGAGAGAATTGAATGCACTGATAGGAGATTTGGACATGGCGCAAACCCCCTTGGAAATGCGGCGTCAGATGGCCCGCGTCAATCAGGCTCTGGACAACATGCGCGAGACGCTGCCGCCGGGGCATCAACGACAGTTCGAACAGTATCGTGAAGAGGTCAACGACAAGATGCACGACCGTCTTGCGCGGCTGCAATTCGAGCGGCACCAGCAGCGCCGTGGTGGTGGCGGTGGCGAGCCGATCCCCGAGCGCGAGGCGCGAGGGCGAGACCTTCCAACTCGGGACGATCCCCGCGAGCCAGAGCAGCCGCGCACCGGCACCGAGCAGGAGAAGGTGAGAGCCGAGCAGAAGGACGCCAACAAACAGAAGGCACGGCAGTCGGAAGAGCAGGACCGTAAGGCCCAGCGCTCAAACGAGAACGATTACGAGCGTTGACCAAGGGCCGACCTAGCGTCCTCGCGCGGTGGTCTATCGAAACGACGCATTCGTCACAGAATGATCAGGCTGGATGGCAGCAATGCGCCGCCATCTCGGCCGTTAGAGCCAAACGTCTCAGCGCTCGAAAGCGGACATTGTGCCTAGACTGCGAAGGCATCTGCAACTGATCCTCAGGCAGCATAGCCCATGGCCATTCCGCTCAGAGTTATGCTGGAAGATAGAGGGCAGGGCCGCATTCTTCGTTCATTTCGTCCAGGATCGCTGTGACTTCCTGCGACTTCAACTGCAGGTTGAAGAAATTGTTGAGCGTCGTCTGGATACAGAGCAACGAGCCGGCGCTGCTGTCGAGCTTCATGCTGGCCTCACTGCTTGTTAGTTGCAGCCTTTCCTGCAGCAGCTTCGAGAACTTCTCGCGCGCGACCGGGTTGGCAAGGACGTATTTGGGCCGGCTGTCGAGCGTCAGCTTGGGGTAGGGGGATCCGAGCCGGCTCTGCCTTGATGACACCGGAGAGCCGTATGGCGCGCGATGAGCCCCCAACTTCGACAATGATGTCACCGGGATCGAGGCACCAGCACGTCAGATCCGGATCGTAGTATTGGAAATCACGCGCTTCGAGCACTATTTCGACATCGCCCGATTGGCCGGGTTCGAGGAAGATCTTGACGAATCCGGCAAGCTGGCGCAACGGCTGGCTAAGGCGTGCATCGGCGAAGTGGAGATAAAGCTGGGTGCTCTCGGCTCCGGCGCGATTTCCGGTATTGGTCAGGCGAAAGGTGACGCGGACTGGCCGTCACTGACATGAGCCTTGTCGAAATGCAGGGTCTCATACGCAAACGTCGTGTAGCTCAGTCCGAAACCGAATGGGAAAAGAGGTTCCAGCGCACGTTTGTCGCAATATTTGTACCCGACATAGATGTCCTCGCTATACGGCATGAAAACGGCATCCGGATTGGCGATTATCGCGACAGTATTGGCGTTTACCGCGGCAATGCTTCTTCCCCTTAACGGTGACCACGATTTCGTCGAGGTGCCATTTGTCGGCAAAACAGCCTTTCGATCGACGTCTGACGCGGCGAGGTATTCGCCGCCGAATTTTGCGGCCCATTCTGCGACAGTCTGGAAGGAAACCTCGATACCACGCTCGGTGAGCAGATCCCCGACGTGACGCAGGCTCAGGGGAAAACGGGAATACAGCCACACTGCGTGGCTGATGATTTCGGTTGGGAAGCGATGACGCTGTAGAGTATATCGCGCGGTTCAGTCATTTTGCCGATCATGCCACGTCATACAAAGCCGCTTGCTTCTGTAAAGTTAAGGCGACGCAGGCAGGCGCGGAACGAAAAACCGGACAAGGGCGAAACGCGGGATCACTGCATTCGCCGCTTCCGCCAGCAACATAGTGTCCCCATCCTCAATGCTCTCAAGGTATGGCTCGATGAAATCGCCCCGAAGGTCTTGCCTGACAGTAAGCTCGGCGACGCCGTCTCCTACACCCTGAACCAATGGGGATATCTGACGCGTTACACCGAGGACGGCAGCATGCCGATCGACAACAATCTTCTCGAGCGTGACATCAGAATCTTTGCAATGGGCAGAAAGAGTTGGCTGTTCAGCGATACCGTCGACGGAGCCAGGGCCAGCGCCGTCATCTACAGCCTGATGTTGACCTGCCGCGCCTGTGGCGTCGAGCCGTTAGCGTGGTTGCGCCACGTTCTCACTGAACTGCCTCAGCGCCCCGAGAACGTAGCTATCGACGATCTGCTGCCCTTCAACTTCGCCAAAGCAACAGCAGCCTGATCAGACCAGATACCGTTCCCAATTCGAAGACCATCCGTCGAAAGCGCCGGCGTCAACGTGCAGGGAAAATAGCGCTTACGTTGGTCTGGCTACCATCAATGACGACGCGGTCGGGCCGGCCATGATGTACCAACGCCTTTCTGAAGAACCGCTTGGCCGAAGCAGGTCACGTTGCTCACTGAACCAGAATTCGACCGTGTCGCCGACACTATCGATAGCGCGATAAAGGTACATTCACTGGCCGCGGACCTTGATGGAAGTCTCGTCAATATGCCATCTGCCCGTCACGCTACGCTGGCGTCGGTTTAAACGCTGCAGCGACAGCGGTGCGTAACGGACGGTCCAGCGGTGAATGGTCGTGTGGTCGACGGCAATGCCCCGCTCGGCCATCATCTCTTCCAGATCACGCGAGCTCAGACTGTAGGCCAGGTACCACCGCACACAAGGCAGGATCACTGATTGGTCAAACTGGCGGCCCTTGAACATTCGATCCTCCAAAATGTCACAGGCTGTCCTTGCCACAGTGCCGGTATTCAAAACGTTGTAACACAACCAAAAGGGCATGCTGGTGGGTCATCGGCGAGACCCACCATTACAATTGCAGCAGTTTTGGATTTTCTTACATGGTGTCTAGACTTTGCGGCTGAATATGTAGAGCTTCCGGAATGGCTCCAGCACGTTCCACTGGCCCCGCCATCCTTTAGCCAGCACAAACGTATCGCCAGCCCTAAGCAGTGTTTTGCTCCCGCCCTCGTCTTCGATTTCGACGCTGCCTGACAACACGTGGCAGATTTCCGACATGTCTGGCCTTGCGGAAGGAAACTTGCCAATCGTGCATTCCCACACGCCCGCTTGGAAGTTCCCATTGGGCGAACTCCATAGGACTTTGAATGCTTCCACTTGGCCGTCAGTTAGACTGCCTGGCTTGGCGAGCGGGGCACCCGGTATTTCAATACCGGCCGTGTTTAGAAAAGCTTGAAGCTCTATAATCATAATTTCCTCTATGGGATTGGGGAGGCTGCGGCTGGCTGAATGACAACCGCCGCGAACAAAGTCAGGCAAGAATAGGGTGCAGAATCTTGGCGGCACGCATCCCCGAATACACGGCGCCGTTCATGTTGGAGATGTAAGTGTGTTCGCCCGCAAACGCGATGCGACCGACCGGTGCATCAAAAGCGGTCTCGAACTCCGGGCGCCATTCCAAGCCCGGTGCCGAGTAGACGCCAAGCGTGTGGGGCTGGTGCTGCCAATCCGTCACGACGAACTCGTCTGTGAGGTCAAGATCCTGCCGAGCGTCCTTGATCTTTTTCTTCCAGGATTCGCCTCCATCGCTGAGAGCCAGACCATCGACGGTTGGCTTTGTACCCGCGAAACTCGTAACCGCTGGGCGGCCTTCATGACCACCATGGGGTGACGCGGAATTCCACGTCCACCAGAAATCTCCCGGATACTGCTCTCCGCGAGGCGTCGAGCCTGATCGGCCGGCAATCGATATCTTTGCAGCAACGCCCATCTGTCGGGTGTCGATCGCTTCTTGTACAAGCGATGGCAGTTTGAGGCTGCGTGCCAGTCCCTTCAGCTTCGTGAGTGGGATCGCGATGACGGCGGCATCTCCGACATATTCTCGGCCACTGTCGCTCGAGAACACGACCTTGCCATCCTTCTGCTCAACTGCGGTGACGCCTTCACCGAATTTTACAGAGTCCGGGCCTAGCCTACGGTGAATTTCCTGTGTGACGAAATTGTTGCCTTTGAGGACGCGGCAGCCATGTTCCACGTAATCGGTTGCATCCCCTTCTCGATAGAGTACCCCTCGCGCGCTCACTTGTGTCGCGTCCTGCGCCAAGGACGTCACCATTCGCAGATACATGCGGTTGTTGAGATAGTCAGAACCGAACGCTTCTCTGGCCGCTGAATCGAGCGAGACGTCATTGTGCCGATCCCGCTCCATCGCCCGGACCGTGTCATGAAGTTTTCTGGTATAGCCGTTCAATTCGTCGACAGACATGCGAGTGCCGTCCGACATCCAGCGGCGATAGAAGGCAATCTCATGCGCCACGATCTGGATGTTCAGCTCCGCACACAGGAGGCGGATCGCCTGATCTTCCGGGAATATGAACTCTCCGCCCCGTTCGACATACTCGCCATTGGACAGTTGATGGGACCATGAGCGTCCACCCACTCGATCTGACGATTCTAGTACGGTCACGTCGTGACCTTCATTGGTGAGACGCCAGGCCGCATGCATCCCAGCTAGGCCAGCGCCTGCGATGATAATCTTCATTTCTTCCTCCTACTTTCTGACGGTTATGGATTTCGGCCTCTGCGCGCACGTTCAAGCGCGATTAGGCCCATGATGGTGATTGCGCCGCCGACCAACTGCAGCGGTGAGAGGATTTGACCGAGGACCAGCCAAGCGATGACGCTGGAGATGATCGGCTCGGAAATACTGAGACCGCTGGCGCGTGCCGGTCCTAAAATTCGGATGCCATGCAAGACAAGAAGTGATGGCAAGACGGTGAAGAGGCTGCCGATCGTAATGATGGCTAGTGCGATGTTGAAATGGTCGAGCAAGCTGTGACCAGGGGCAGCTCTGATAGCGTTTCCTAATGATTCAAAAGGAAATGACCACGCCGGAGCGATGAACACCCACGCTACCGACCCCACCAGATAGCCAAAGGTGGAGATTAGGATCGCGGGACGATCAATAAGGGTCTTTTCGGCCAGCAGGTAGACGGCAGCTAAAGCCAAACCAGCCCCGAAACCCATGAGAATTCCCGTGGCATTGATGACGAGTGCGTCGCCCGACAGAGCAACGCATGCAAGTCCGGAGATGCACACGCCCATAGCCAGCGCGATAGGCAAAGCTATTCGCTCACCGCGCACGAGACGCAGGTAGAGCAAAACGATTACCGGTGCTGAGTATTCGAGAATAAGCGCGACGCCGATGGAGATCCTGTCTATGGCACCGAAAAACATGAAGGGCGACAGAACCATTCCAGCGAGCCCATAGCCGGTGAAATACAGGCTGTCGCGTCCACCGAACGGCAACGATTTCCGATTCTTCACAAGAAGTGTGAGGGCAAGGATCGCCAGGGTCACCAAGGTTCGGCCGAGGGTCAGTTGTGCGACCGACAACGTATCAAGGACAATTTTCGAGAGAACACTGCCTAATGAATTGAGAATGGCAGCCGCCAAGATCGCCGCGACGCCTGCCGCGACGTTTGGACGAGCAAAATCATTCCCTGCCCGCACCACAGGTGCGGGCTCCTGTATGTTCTCGAGTTGCACGATTCTAATCCGTTTAACTATGCGTCATTCAGCAGAACGCCGGCGCTGTGCGACCAAACGATATTTGCGGTATCTCCAGGTTGATAAACGTCCGCATCGGCGTTCTGCCTTACTATGCCTGGCGTTCCATCCTCAAGTACCACATCATATTTCCATGAGGAGCCTAGATAGGTAGTCGCCCTTACCATCGCTGGCAGGCTATTTTGTTCAGTCTCTCGAGCGGTATGCGCCCGAAGACGCAATTTTTCGGGCCGCAGCAGGAGGATGTCCCTATTCTTATCTTCCGCCAACGGAGCGCGAATTTGCCTGCCGGCAAAATCTAAGACCGATGATTTGCCCGAATTGGCAAGACGCCGGCCCTTCAGCGTGGTCGAATCGCCGAGGAAGCGTGCGACGAAGAGCGTGTCCGGCGCTTCATAAAGCTCCTGTCCTGTTCCCACCTGCTCGATGGCTCCCTTGTTGAAGATCGCAATCCGATCGGAAAGAGAAAGCGCTTCTTCCTGGTCATGAGTGACGAAAATGAATGTGCTGCGGACATTGTTGTGGATGCGTTTTAGCTCGCTTTGCAATGCTTCACGCAACTTCTTGTCCAAGGCGCCGAGTGGCTCGTCCAGCAACAGCACGCTCGGGCTAAAAACCAGCGCTCTGGCCAGAGCGGCACGTTGTTGTTGTCCGCCGGAGAGCTGACTCGGAACGCGCGTTTCCAGTCCTTGCAGTTCAACGAGCTTGATCGCCTCGAGAACGAGCCGCTCTCTTTCAGCCGGAGGCACCGTCCTTTGCTCCAGAGGGAACGAGATGTTCTGTTTGACGGTGAGATGAGGGAACAGCGCGTAACTCTGGAAGACAACGCCGAGGTTTCGGCGATAGGGCGGTATTCCCTGCATCGGGGTATCGCCGATCAGGATTTCACCCGAACTCACGTCACTGAAACCTGCGATCAGGTTTAGCGTAGTCGTTTTCCCGGAACCACTAGGTCCGAGGAAGGTCATAAATTCACCCGCCTGGATCGTGAGGGTGACGTTCTTGACCGCGTCGATATTCGCATACTTCCTGCCGATGTTGCGCAATTGCACCTTAGCGCCGGTATCGTTCACACCATCGTTTTTTCTGATCATTTTCTGGACCCCGGAGAACGCTTAATCAGTGCCGTGGCGGCAGCAAGGCCTACTGAAATACACATCATTAACACGGCGCCGGCAGCGACGGTCGGATCGCTTTCGAAGGTGACGCTCTGGAACATCTTCACCGGAAGCGTCTGGATGTATGGGCTCTGGATGAAGAGCGAAATGATGATCTCGTCGAAGGACGTGACGAAGGCGAAGGCCGCTCCGGCCGCAACGCCCGGCATGATCAGCGGCAGGGTGATGCGTCTAAACGTTGTCAGCGGCATCGCGCCGAGGCTGCTCGCGGCCTGCGCCAATTTGGGATCGAATGAAGCCAAAGCTGACAGCACATTGATGATGACGAGTGGGAGAGCCACCACCGTGTGAGCCACCACGAATCCCAGCACCGTTCCCACCAGCCCAAATCGGGTGAAAACCGAGTATAGGCCAATCGCTACGAGGATACCTGGAACAATCATCGGTGAGATGAGGAAGCCGGTCATGAACTTCTTGGCGACGAATTCATTGCGGCTGAGGCCGAGCGCAGCCAAAGTACCTAGGAACGTGGCAGCGAGCGTGACAAGTACAGCGACCAAGATGGTGTCGTGAAGCGCAGACATCCAACTAGGATCAGACAGGAAGTTCGCATACCATCGCAGGGAAAAGCCTTTCGGGGGGAAGCTGAAGCTGGCTTCGCTATTTAGCGATGTCAGCACGATGATCAGGAGCGGCGCAACGATCCAGACCGCAATTGCGCCTACGCCGATATTGATTAAGCTTGATCGCCTCATGGCCGTTCCGCTCCGTAAAGCTTAAGGCCTCTTGACAGGCGCATCGAGATCGCAAGCACGATGAGAGTAGCAACGAGCAGTACGACACCCATCGCCGAGCCGCGGCCCCATTGCAAGAGGCCGGATACTTGCTGCTGGATCAGCGCTGAAATCATTGTGTTGCGCGGGGAGCCGAGCAGCGCAGGTATGATGTAAAATCCGAGGGACAACACGAACACTGTAAGGGTGCCGGCGAAAATTCCTGGCTTTGTCAGCGGGACGTAAATGCGCCAGAAGGCGACGCTTGGCTTTGCGCCGAGGCTCTGAGCAGCCAGTAGCAAATTGCCGTCAATCTTGGACATCACGGAATAAAGGGGCAAAACCATGAAAGGCATCAACATTTGCGCCATTCCGATGATAACGCCGGTCGTAGTGCGTATCAGTTGCAAACGTCCGATACCCAGCCAGTCAAGTGCATTGTTGATCACGCCGGTATCCTGCAGCAACACGATCCAGGCGAGTGTTCGCACCATCAAGCTAGTCCAAAGCGGGGTCAGTACGATCGTCAAGAGGAGGAGGCGGACGCGCGGGCGCGCTGTACTCATCACGTAAGCGTAGGGATATGCCAGAACCAGGCAGAACACAGACACGATCAGCGCCGTCCAAAAAGTCCTGAGCGACACCGCCACGTTGACTGGGCTGGTAAAGAACCAAATGTAGTTCTCTAGCCCAAGTCTGGGTTCTGTGAAGCTCTTCAAGAAGATATCGAAAAGCGGGTACAGGAAGAACGCCATCATGAACAAAACGGCGGGAACCAGCGCGATAACTCCGGCATCGCTGCGGAAGCGCGCGACGGTCGCGCGCTCCAATCCTGCAATGGGACTCGTTATTGTCACTGAGCGGCCTTTCAGTTGCCAGATATCCACGCCGACCACCGATCGGAGACCTCAGGCCAGTTTTCCGACCACCATTTTACGTCAGGGTTGTGAGAAGTCTTGAAACGCTCCGGCGTCGGTAACCATTGCTTTGCCAGGTCCGACAGTTGCGGCTTGGCATTCACGTTAACCGGTGCATAGGAGGTCAGCTCGGCCAGCTTTTCGGTCTGCTTAGCGCCAAGATAGTAGTTCAGACCGGCTTGTGCCGCGGCGACGTTCTTCGACCCTTTGGGGATCGACACAGAATCGACTGCAACCATCCAGTCATTCCAGATCGGCTTGATATTGTGACCCGCTTTGGCGGCGCCAAAGCCGCGTCCGTTCCATACCAGCGCTATGGTTACTTCGCCTGATTCCAGCTGTTGCTGGGCCTGCGCTCCGGTTTGCCAACCCACGAGATGATCTTCGATCGTGTGAAGTTTCTTGAAGGCGCGATCCAAATCAATCGGATAGAGTTTGTCCGCTTCCACGCCATCGGCCAGCAAGGCTCCCACGATCAAGGCGGTCATTGGATCCGAGCTCATGTTGACGCCGCGCTTTCCCGGGAACTTTTCGACGTCGAAGAAATCTTTCCAGGTCTGCGGCGCAGTCTTCAGCTTGTCAGCATCGTAAACCATGATGTCGGCATAGATGATCGACGGGATCATGCATTCATCGGATACAAGTCCTTTGGGGACCTGCGACAAATCAACGACCGTGCGATCGACTTTCTCAAATAGCTCACCGCAGTGCTGATAGCTTAGGTACCGGTCGCCAACAAATATGTCCCAAGTGACGTTTTTGGCATCGACCATCGCCTTTAACTTACTGAATACGCCGGAGTCCTGGAGTACGGTCGCGCCGCTTTCCTGTTGAAAGGGATCCCATATAGCTTGCTTCTGCCCGTCCTGAAGAATGCCGCCGGAAGAAGCAAAAACGATGGTTTGACCTGACAGGCTATTCGCTGCGACCTCACCCGCTTTCGGTTCAGCGTTGGCATAGGCGCACATTGCCGAAAATAAAGCGGCCGACAAGATAAGACTAAATCGGTATTTCATTTCAGTTCTCCTCCAGATCCTTTCTGGTCTACGGTTCGTCGGGACCAACAACGAACAGCACTTCTGCGATATCCATGCCTTTATTTATCACCAGGTGAGGCATATTAGAGCGATACTCCATTGCATCGCCTGGCCTTAGGCTTACCAACTGAGACTTCACACGAACGTCAACCTGACCGCTCAAAACGTAGATGCACTCCTGCGCGTTGCCGTGCGTGTAGGGTTCAGTTGCGTTCGAACTCTGCGGATCAATGGTGTGGATGAACACCTCGAACGACCCGTATGCCTTTCGCGTGATCAAGAACTTTTGATGATCTTGATCGTCGTTGATCGTTCCTCGTTCGCGAGCACGGACAACGTGGATCTCCGAGTCATCGGTTTCCATCGTCAGTTCGCTCAGGCTCACTTGCAAAGATGCTCCGATCTGCATCAGCGTCGACATATGAGCCCCACTTGCCCCTCGTTCCAGCTGGCTCAGAAAGCTGGCGCTGGCTCCACACTGGGCTCCCAAGTCCCTAAGTGAGAGACGCCTTCGCAAGCGGTGTTTCTTGACATTCTGCCCAATGACTTCCCACTGACGCTCAACTTCGGACTTCACGATATGTTCTTCCTTCTTTACAACTGTTAAGGTAGGCAGCGTATTGTGTCAATCATGATTTTACGTATGTTCACCGCTGCCGAAGGGACAGAGCTAGCCTCTGCAGGGTTGTCGGGCTGTTAGCGGCCAGCGCTCGCGATCCAGGGTATTTCGTTATTCGGCGGTCAGGCGACGGTAGGTCGTGTCTATCTTGCCGGCTCAGTCGTCCGGCAGGGCGACCGCGTTCTCGTTCTGGTCGCGGTCGAAATCGCGATCGGCGCTGCTGGGCGTCGCCATCTCGTTGCTGAAAGTGCTCGCCGAACATCACAAGCGGTTTCCGGCCATCACCTTATGCTGCTCGGCAGCCTCTTAAGCACCATGCGGGGCGACCTTCTGTCAATCTTGCCTACCGCCTTGATCGGACTGGCGCCGCTGGTTGCCTT
Organism: Mesorhizobium sp. GW821-FHT07A06; assembly: GCF_059419085.1. NCBI lineage: Bacteria > Pseudomonadati > Pseudomonadota > Alphaproteobacteria > Hyphomicrobiales > Phyllobacteriaceae > Mesorhizobium > Mesorhizobium sp. GW821-FHT07A06. The sequence continues at coordinate 74,295 of NZ_JBWKRC010000018.1, read as the reverse complement.
GCGATGGCGCATCAACTGATGACGCTGGACGACGAAGAAGCCCGTGTCTGGGCATCCTACGCCTGTTTCGCGACATCGATCGCAATCGAGCCGAAGCCGTATCCGCCCGCGCTGTCGAGATCGGTGGCCTGAACTGCAAGAGCATCGCCTCGCTTATCGCCAATCACAAGGCCGCAAGGCATTCCATCGAACCGACCGCCATCGTCGATCACGCCAATCTGCGTGGGCCCTGATTACTATCATTGAGGAGGCACACAATGCCTATCCATCCGACCATCGACATGCTGCGAGAGCTCGGCCTTTATGACATGGCCACCGCTTTCCAGGAGCTCGACGCACAATCCGAAGCACGCGGCCTCGAGCACGGCGAATGGCTTGCCATGCTGCTCGAACGCGAGGCGACCATGCGCCGCCAGAAGCGTTTCGAGGCTCGCGCCAGGGCTGCCAAGCTTCGCCATGATGCGCAGATCGAGAATGCCGACTTTCGTGCTGCATGCGGTCTCGACCGCAATCTGTTCATGGCGCTTGCCGGCTGCGACTGGATTCGCAAGCATCACAGTCTTCTCATCACCGGGCCGGCGGGCGTGGGCAAGAGCTGGCTGGCCTGTGCGCTTGGCCACAAAGCTTGCCGAGAGGATTTCTCCGTCTATCACCGCGTTCCCCGGCTGTTTGCAACACTTGCCCTTGCCAGAGGCGACGGACGTTATGGCCGGATCCTCAAGCAACTCGCCAAAACCGACCTTCTCATTCTCGATGACTGGGGACCGGAAAAACTCAATGATGACCGTGCTTGAGATCATTGAAGACCGCTACGAACGCCGATCAACAATCGTCACCAGTCAGCTGCCCCTGGATCACTGGTACGAGATCATTGCAAACCCAACTCTGGCCGATGCCATTTTGTACCGCCTCGTTCACAACGCCTATCGCATTGATCTCACCGGTGAAAGCATGCGAAAACAGCGCTCGCCAAAAGCGTCTGAAACAGCGCAAGCTTGACCTGAAACGAAACCCAATCCAAACATCAACGAGACCCAGGATCAGTCCGAGAAATGGCCGCCTTCAAATCGGAACGCCGGCCGGAATGAAATCGGAATGACTGGCCGGCTTCATCGGAATACGCATCGCCGGCGATGCGCTCGGCAATCCGGTCCTTCTGCTCGCCAGCCGGACAACGCAACGATATCCCCCTTGCCCATGGTCTTGTCGACGACTTCGAGGCCGGCGCCACGATCGCCGACAGGGTGACGCCGACCATCTGCACGAAAAGATCGCTGAAACGGGACCCGAGATCGTCATCCCGCCGAAGTGCAACCGCGAAGTCCAGCGTCCCGACAACACTCACCTCTACAAGGAACGAAACATCATCGAGCGCTTCTTCAACAATCTCAAGCAGTTCCGCTGTGTCGCAACACGCTATGACAAGCTCCTCGCAACTTTCGTCAAACTCGCAGTTATCGTTATCTAGCTCAGATAGTTAAATCGTAACTGCCGCCTAGAATTTCCGAATAATATATAGCTTCTTGACTGGTTTATGGACGGTCCACTCTCCAACCCAGCCACGCGGGAGCAAGAAGACATCTCCTGATCCATATTTTGTTTCCGTACCGTCCGAATGATGGATGGTAACTGAGCCAAAAAGTATATCGCAGAACTCGTCTATCTCTTCACGGCGAGCCGTGAAACGGCCGGGATCGCAACTCCAAACGCCTATTTCGATTTTCTTGTCTTCGGATTCCCACAAGATCTTACTTGCTTCTGTCTGTCCGGTGAGGCTTGTAGGTTTGGCACGAAGAACACCTGTCTCCATTCCAATTAGTTCATCGCGAGTTCCGCCAAAGTACATGATCTTACCGTTTCCTATTGTGATAGAATTGTCCGAATCACTTCGTTCAGATCAGTTGTACAATGGAATATAAAGACACGCTCCATAAATAGAACGGCCCTGTACCAATGGGTCGATTTCTCGGACACGGACAGGGTTTTATGGGAAGGGGTCCATGACCATGATTGAGAGCTAGTGAACCCACTGCCGATCCTCTAACTTTGTCGTTGGTGCCAAGCTGTGTTCGGGTCTCGCATCAGAGCAACAAGCAACACTACCAGTCCATCGTTCTCACTTGACGAATTCCTGCGCGCCGTCTGTCAGATCTGCGCCTGCCTGGTCCCCGATCGAACATCTAGAAAACCTTCCCGCGCGCCGTGACTGGCCAGAGGCACTCCACTCTGCCGCCGCGGACACCAACATACCAGTCATGCATGTTGCACGTCGGATCGCAGTGCCCGGGGATCAGTAGCAGGCGATCATTGATGGACAGAGAGTCGTGCGGATCGGCGAGAGTTCCATGTTCGTCGGAGGCCATGAGGTAGGTTAGGTCGTCCCGTCCGAAAACATTTGGAAGCCCTGAATCGACGGCATGCGACTTCAATCCGGCATCACAAATGGCCCGGCCAGGTTGAGAACGGCTCATAATCGAAGCCAGTAGGAACAGGGCGTTTTCGAAACCACCGACGACATTCCCTTCACGGTCGACTACCCGGCCGTAGTCGGCATCCATGAATATATAGGAGCCACACTGCAGTTCGTTGTAGACGCCCGACGCGCCTTCGAATTCAAAGCTGCCCGTTCCCGCGCCGCCCACAATGGCGCAACTCAACCCGGCTTCCTTAAGAAGCGAGACAACGTCTTGAGTCATGCGGATAGTCTCGGCGGAAGCCCTGCCGCGCTCGTTGTAGCTGCTGATATGCTGAGCACTGCCCTGATAGGCTTGGAGCCCGGAAAAAACGAGATTTGAGCAGGCCGAGACCGCATTTGCTAGTTCTAGCGCTTCAAGCCCAGACGCGACGCCGCATCGCCCCGCACCACAGTCGATCTCGACCAGAGCCTCGATCGACGTGTCGTATCGGACCGCCGCGTTGTTGAGCGCGGCGATATTGTCAAAATTATCGACGCAAACGATAACTCTCGCCAATCGCGTCAGCCGGGCCAACCGGTCAATCTTAACGCGATCGGTGACCTGATTGGAAATCAGGATGTCCTTGACCCCGGCACGGGCCAGGGCCTCTGCTTCGGAGACCTTTTGGCAGCAAACTCCGCAGGCGCCGCCCTCGCGCATCTGGTAAAGGGCAATTTCCGCGGACTTGTGGGTCTTTGCATGGGCCCGCAGCCGCACGCCCATCGACTCAACCGCCCTGCGCATTCTCCCGCAATTGCGTTCAAAGGCATCAAGATCGATGATCAGCGCCGGCGTCTGAATTTCGCCGACGACCATCCCTACCTTCGCCGGCACATCGTATCCCACATCAAACTCGCCTGACATTTCCATTGCGCTGTCCTGTCCTCGCCAAAAAAACCCTCTCTGTCGGCGGTCAATCACCTGAGACGATGGCAAAGACGCGTGCGGGAAAACCCGAGCCTTTTTCGGCTTTCGGCCAACTGGCAACGACAATGCTGCCGGTCTCGGGCAAACAATCAAGATTGGTTAGCAGTTCGATCTGCCAATGATCGTGAGAAAGGAGGTAGTCTTCAAGCGAACCATCATGGCGGCTAGCGGCGAAACCGGGATCCGTATCCGTTGTCTCATGACCGGATGCAATGATGCCTCGCTCTTCGTAGAGCAGCCGCAGCACCTCCAGCGACCAACCGGGATAATGGCATATGCCGTCGGCATCGCGGTTCATCATGTGGTTTTGATCCGGCCACCGTTTCGACCAACCGCTGCGAAGCGCAACGAAACAGTCCGCTGGGATCTTTCCATTGCGAGTTTCCCAGGCCGCGACATCCGCAAGACCCACGCAATAGTCTGAGTTCGCGGCGGTCTGCTCGGTGATGTCGATCACGACGAGCGGCAGGATCATGTCCGTCACCGGGATATCGTCTTGGCATCGCATCCCGGGTCGAAAATGCACTGGCGGATCCACATGGGTCCCCCATTGGCCTGCAAACCGGTACTCATGGGACAAAAACCCGGCGCGGCATCCATTGATAAGATCGTCATAGCCGTAGATCTGCTTGAATTCTGCGGAGGAAAAATTTGGACTGTGCGGCGTAAGCGGGGAAAAGCTGTGCGTGAGATCCACCCATCGATGTGCCTTCAACATGCGGATCAGTGGCCACAGGCCTGCTTCCGTCGAGTGCAGAGACTGGCTCATCATGTTATGTCCTCCTGAGATGGCGGGATGGGTCAGCGATCATCTTTCTACGGGGACCGTTCAGTGAAGTGACGGGCAACCTGTAGGCAAAGGCCGCGTCGGCCGAGGGGTGAGCGCCATGATCGAATCATCGGCAATCGTCAGCCATGTCATCCCATGGGCTGGACTTTCATCCCAACCGCGGTTTGCATCGTCAATACCAGGTGGATGGGTCGATAAAGTCCTTGTTCTCTGGTAGTGTCTGGCCTCCGTCCACCACGATCGTTGTGCCGGTGATGTAAGAGGCGTCGTCGGATACAAGGAAGGAGACCGCGTTAGCGATATCCCCCGGTGTTCCCAGGCGGCCCATCGGAATGGAACGTTCCATGCTTTCGATGAACTGAGGCGAGCGGCCCGCCTGCAGGCCTTCGGTAAGGATGTTGCCAGGCTCGACTCCGTTGACGGTGATGCCGCTCGTGGCAAGCTCGAGGGCAGCCACCTTGATGAATCCGTTGATGCCCGCTTTCGTTGCTGCATAGGCACCCAAGCCGTGGCTGACGACGCGGGGTCCTGTGATTGATGATGTGAAGACGATGCGCCCCCACTTGTTGGCCTGCATTGATGGCAGGCAGGCTTTCGTCGAGACGAGCGCACCGCGGAGATTGACCGCCATGATCGCGTCCCATCGTTCAACGCTGGTGTCGGCGATTAGCGAGAAAGGATAAACGCCCGCGTTCTGGATCAGGATATCGATACGGCCGAAGCGCGCCATGGCGAGATCGGCCAACGCCTTGCAATCGCTTTCCAATGACACGTCGACCTTAAGCAACTGATTGCGGTCGAGACCCAGCATGTCCATTAGTTCGCGGCCCGCGCTTTCGTTGCTGTCGCCGATCACCAACGAAGCGCCGTCTTCGACGAGGCGTTTGGCTATACCACGCCCGATGCCGACAGCTGCTCCGATCAAAACCGCGGTTCTTCCACTTAGGCGTCCCGACATTCGTAAATCTCCCCATAAACTCGGCAACGGCCGGGTGCCCGAATAGACTACGTAACCGATTACATAAATCGATTACTCTCGTTGGGCACGTTATGTCAATCACATCGTCGATTGGCAAATTCGATTTTTGAGGCTGACTTTCAGCGGGGCAGGTCTCTAGCCGCTGCCGGGTTGCGCGGTGCTCTGTCGTATAATGAGGTTCGACTCGAGGATAATGTTTTGGGTGGGGATATCGACGCTATTGGGCCGGATGCGGAGGAGTATCCGTGCTCCGGCCCTTTTCCCCATTTCGTAGGCTGGATTGACCATTCCCGTGATGGGTGGATTGGAGACAGAGTACCAGTCCTGATCGTCGAAGGCGACTAGAGATACATGCTGGGGCACATTCAGGCCGGCCCTCTGGAGGCCTATCATTGCACCGAGGGTCATCATGTTGTTGAAGACGAAAAGCCCAGTTGGACGGTTCTCGATCTGGATGAGTTTCTCGATGGCTTTCTCGCCGCCTCGCGACAACAGATCCTCGCGCAGGATGTAGCGCTCGTTGACCGCAATGCCCGCCCCGGCCAACGCCATCTTGTAGCCCTCCAGCCTCTGCCGGTCGAAGGCAGCCTTTAACGGCCCGGTGATTACCGCGATGCGGCGGTGGCCGTGCTCGATCAGATGCTGGGTCGCCGTCATAGCCGCCTGACGGTTGTCGATGGTGATGCAATCGAGCTCCAGGCCAGGAACTTCTGAATCGACAAGCACTACCGGCACACCCTGCTCCTGCGCGGCCAGAATATGCTCTCCCGAGGAAGCCGAGGTCGCGAGGATAATCCCGTCGATCTGCTTCTCTACCAGTAGCCGCACGAGGGCACGTTCCTGGTCTGCCGCATTGCCCGAGTTGGCTAGGATAACGCTGTAGCCAGCATCGGCGAGACTTGCCTCGACGCCGCTGGCGATACCGCCGAAGAAGGGGTTCGAAACGTCGGCAATCACCAGGCCAATGGTGTAGGTCTTGCGACTGCGCAAGCTGGCTGCCACGGAATTGACGACATAGCCGAGACGGGCGGCCGTCTCACGCACATGGGCGGCCGTAGCGGGCGAGCACCCACCCTCGATCCCCGAAAGCACGCGCGAGATCGTGGCTTTGGAAACACCCGCCGCGCGTGCGACGTCGTCCATGGTTGGGCGCTTGCGAAGATTCACCTTCGGGTCGTCAGCCTCCCGCCTAGGCTCTCTCTTGGTCATAGATATCCGTGACGGATGGCAATGGCCCGCCATATGGCGGATCCTGCGCCGGATTGGCGCCGCGAAACGGGAATGTCGAGCGCGACGACAGAATTACGAGGGTTCATTTTATCTTCCCACTAACAGATGCACGCGTCTCCGACTACAGTATCGCGCGTTTTTCGCGATAGGCTACACACGTGGAACCGCTCCGATTTTCACGCGCGGTCATCCCCCGTAGCCGACAGCCGAGCGGATGCGCCGCCCCAGACGCACGGCGCCTCGGCCATCACGACAGTCACGCAATGACGGCAGAAGCATTAACCCAAAAAATAGCTTGACGGCAAAGACGGTTCAATATGTAATCGATTACTGTAATCGATTACTGTCCTGTTTGGCTTAACCGCGTGCCTGCCTTGAAATCCGCCTACAATCGAACGACGCTCGAAAGTCACGGTGTTGATAGGCCGCGTCGCATGCGACGATCACGGAAGCATCTCGATGCGCACATGACCCGGAAAACAGGAGCCAGTTTTCCGGGTCATGTGTGCCCAACAAAACAAAGGAGGTATGACATGAAATCTCACTTACTCGTGGTGGCATTGGCCCTTATCAGCACCACCGCTTTCGCCGATGAAATTGTTGTTGCATCGGGCGGCGGCGCGCTGCAGGACGCACAGCGTAAGGCGTTTTTCGAACCGACGGAAAAAGCGCTGAATATCAAGATCAAGGAATCGACCGCAACCGGACTGCAGGATGTCCGTGTTCAGGTCGAAAGCGGATCGGTTTCCTGGGATATCGTGGATCTATCGGCCGAGGAGTGCTCGCTCGGAAGCAAGCAGGGCCTCCTCGAACCTCTCGACTACACCGTCATCAAGGCTGATGGTATCGACCCATCCATGGTCAATAAGGACTGGATCGGCCAATTCTACTATTCAACAGTGATGGCTTGGAACACCAAAACCGTCGCGACGGACGGGACAAAACCCCAGACATGGGCTGATTTCTTCGACGGTAAAAAATTTCCTGGCACAAGAGCCGTCTATGACCATCCGCGCGGCAATCTGGAAATCGCCCTGCTGGCGGATGGAGTCGATCCCGCCAATATCTATCCGATCGATGCGGACCGCGCTTTCAAGAAACTCGCCGAGTTGAAGCCACTAGTCGGCATCTGGTGGGGCTCTGGCGCCCAGTCTGCGCAAATCATCAAGGACGGAGAAGCCGATTTCATCGAGATATGGAACGGCCGGCTGGCGGCGGCCGTTCGCGATGGCGCCGCAGCGGACTTTACCTACAATCAGGGTTTAATGATGGCCGATTGCTTCCTCATTCCCAAGGGAGCGCCGCACAAGCAACTTGCCATGAAGGCTCTAGCCTTGTTCATGTCGCCCAACCAACAGGCTAACTTCGCGAAGCATATCGATTACGGTCCAACCAACACAAAGGCGTTTGAGACCGGAATTCTCGACGATGCAGATCGTACCCGCGTCAACTCTTCACCGCAGAATGCCGCAAAGCAGATCATCATCAGCGACAAATGGTGGGGAGAGCACGGCGCCGAAATGATTGAGCGCTGGCAGAACTTCAAGCAGCAATAATCGGGCTGGAGGCGGATATGGCCGGGTCTAACTTGGACCCGGCAGAATCAGGAGATGCCGGATGGCCGCAGCAGTCAGCATAAGCAATCTTTTGAAAGCATACGGAACATTCTTAGCGCTGGACCATGTCTCCCTCGACGTCAAGGCTGGCGAGTTTGTCACGCTTCTGGGGCCGTCGGGTTCCGGCAAAACGACGCTTTTGATGAGCTTGGCAGGATTTGCCGCCCCCGACGCTGGCAGCATCCGGATCAACGGACAGGAAGTGATCGGCGTTGAGCCAAATCGGCGCAACATTGGCATGGTGTTTCAGAACTACGCATTGTTTCCGCATATGACAGTCGGGCAGAACATTGCCTATCCTCTAAAGCTGCGCCGGGTCGGACGCGCTGAAAGGGAAGAGTGCTGCCGTAAGGTGCTATCGGCGGTACAGATGGCGGGCTTTGAAAACCGTCGGATCGATCAGTTGTCGGGCGGACAACGTCAACGAATCGCCGTCGCGCGCGCGATTGTTTTCGAGCCAGATATAATCCTGATGGATGAGCCGCTCTCCGCCCTCGACAAGAAACTCCGTGACGAGTTGCAGATCGAATTGAAGCACCTTCACAACCGCCTGGGAAGCACGATCATCTATGTGACTCACGATCAGAAGGAAGCCTTGACGCTCTCCGACAGGATCGCCGTGATGAACCGTGGAAAAATCGTCCAGATCGCTTCACCACAGGAAACCTACGAGCGCCCCGCCACTGCCTTCGTTGCAGATTTTATCGGAAACTCGTTTCTCATCCCGGTAGCCCACGCCGAAGCGTGCAACATTGATCTCAATGCATGTGGCCCTCTTGCGGACCACCCGGATGCCGCTCTGGTCGTTCGTCCAGAGAAACTCGATCTTGTATCGGAGACCGACCGCCAGCCCGGCCACTTCTACTTCGAGACCACGGTGCGCGAAGTTGTCTATCAGGGCGACGTCAGCATGGTCTATGCGACTTTGAGAGATGGTGGCGGCATTGTCGTCCAGCGCGACAGCCGGTTTGCAACATTTAAAGCCATGCCATCCGCAGGCGCTCCGATGCGGCTTGCTCTACATCAGGGTGACACGACCCTTGTTCTCATGGAAACGACGTCCACGACCGCGAAAAGGACACTGGCGGTATGATTGGTGCGAAGAAAGCGCGATCTCACAGGCATTGGCTGTTTGCCATGCCCAGCATGCTTGTCGTTTGCATTGTGGTCCTGCCTTTTTTTTGGCTAGCAGCACTTTCATTCGTTTCCGCGGGGGAACTGTCTCTGGTGCACTACGAAAGGATGCTTGAAAACCCGAGCTACCAGGCAATCATCCTCCGCACACTGAAACTCAGCCTGATTGTGACCCTCGTTGTGGTCCTTGTCGGCTACCCCACCACCTACTTCATTCACCTACGATCGCGAACGGCCTCGATAGTGCTTCTCGCATGTGTTGCCATCCCTTTGTGGACGTCACTTCTCGTTCGAACCTACGCCTGGATGGTGATCCTGCAGCGAAATGGTATCATCAACAATCTGCTGCTGCAGGTCGGGCTGATCGGACAACCGCTGCGGCTATCCAACAGCTTTCTGGGAACATCAATCGGCATGATCCATATCATGCTCCCGTTCTTCATTTTTCCGCTTTATGCCGCAATGAAGCAGGTCGATGGGGACATGGTCAGGGCCGCCAGAAGTGTGGGGGCAAGCAGGTGGCAGGCGTTCTGGCACGTGTTCGTTCCGCTGACAGGCCCCGGGCTCTTCGCGGGGAGTCTTCTGACGTTCGTGTTGTGCCTCGGTTTCTACGTAACTCCGCAACTTCTCGGCGGCGGCAACGTTACTGTCATCTCAATCAAGATCCAGGAAAACATCACCACTTACAGCGACTGGGGGGCTGCAAGCGCTCTTGGCGTTGTGCTCCTGCTTCTGGTCGCAATTTTGCTGGGCATAGCAGGAAGACTGGGCACGAGGTTGATCAGCCAATGAAACAGGCATTTTGGGTCCGGCTTGGTGCATGTGTCGGCCGCCACTGGCTTGCCGTCGTCGCTCTTTTGGTGATTGCATTCCTGCTGTTGCCGATTGCCATCGTGATACCGATGAGCTTCTCGAATTCGAACTACCTCGAATTTCCACCACGGGTATGGTCGGTACGCTGGTACCAAGCATTCTTCCAATCGCAGGAATGGATGGCGGCGGCGAGAACGTCCCTTTTCGCGGCGGCAAGCACGGTCGTGATCTCTGTCCCGATCGGCTTTCTGGCCGCTTACGCCCTCCGCAACAACAGCTCTCGCATCGCGAAAGCGGCCTTTGCTTTTCTGCTGATGCCTCAGGTTGTCCCAGTGATCCTTCTCGCGATCGGCGTTTTCTTCCTCTACATCCGCTTGAAACTGGTGAATTCTTTTGTCGGCATCGTTATCGCTCACGTTGCGATTGCCGTGCCGTTTGTCGTGACAACGATCTCCGCCGGGCTCAAGGGATTTGATGTCAATCAAGAGCACGCGGCGCGCAGCCTGGGCGCGTCCAGGCTGCGCGCGATCGCCGATGTCATCCTGCCGCAAATCTCCCTTTCGCTGGTCGCCGCTGCAGTCTTCGCGTTCATCACGTCTCTTGACGAGGTCGTCATCGGCTTGTTCATCGCGGGTGGGGAGAACACGGTGCTGACGCGCAAGATGTTTCTTGCCCTGCGCGATCAGGTAGATCCGACGATCGCGGCAATCTCGACGATACTCATCGTCACTTCGGTGCTGGCTGTTACCGCGTTCATGGCTTTCAACGTCCGGACGTCCAAAGGAAGCCAGGAAAGCTGAGCGGCACACTCCGCCAGAGTAGGCATCTTCATCTCCATAGAATCGAAGGCAGTGCACAATGTCGAACGGTATATTTGCCGATGACTTCAAGACCATTCCCTATTGGTGGGATGGGCGGGATCGGCCGGAAGACGAAGCTGACCCAACATCGCCACCCGGCAAGGCGGATGTCGTCATCATCGGATCCGGATTCACAGGGGTCTCCGCTGCGATGACGCTTGCGCGTGCCGGCCGCGATGTCGTGGTTCTGGAGGCGGACCGGCCCGGTTTCGGCTGCAGCACTCGAAACGGCGGTCATCTTGGCCCCGGAATCCGTAACCCGTACCGGGATCTTGTCACCCGCTTCGGCAAAGATCCGGCCTATGCATTGAAGAAGGAAGGGCATGACGCCTATCGGTTCTTGACCGATCTCATCGCCGAAGAGAACATCGAATGCGGCTTCGTGCGTAGCGGCCATTTCGTCGGGGCTCATACGCCGCGATCGTTCGACAAGCTGCGCGCGCTTGTCGACAGCGAGCCCCCAGAGTTGGAGGAGGTGCGTTTGGTGGAGCCGGGCAAGGTTCGAAATGAACTCGGGACCGATGCGTTTCACGGAGCACTGATTTACCCGAACTGTGGCGGTTTCGACCCGAAGCTCTACCACATGGGTTTGATGGATCGCGCGACCGCTGCGGGGGCACGAATATACGGGCACCAGCCTGCGCTGGCGATTGAGGGCTCAGCCGGGCAATTCCGGGTGACGACACCTGGCGGTCCCATAATCGCCCGTGACGTCGTGCTCGCGACCAATGGCTATACCGGAACTGCGACGCCATGGTGGCGGCGACGCATTATTCCCATCGGCAGCTACATCATTGCCACAGAGGAATTGCCCGCCGCCCTGATGGAACGTCTGTGTCCGAAAGGGTACCAGATGAACGAGACCCGCAAAGTCGTTTACTACTATCGGCGGTCGCCGGACGGAAAACGTATCCTTTTTGGGGGGCGGGTCGCGCTCACCGAAACAGATTCGCGCCTTAGTGCACCGCGCCTGCATGCCGCTATGACGCGGGTGTTCCCCGAATTGCGAGCCACGAAGGTCACTCATTCCTGGCTCGGATTTGTCGCCTTTACCTTCGATTCCCTTCCGCATATGGGCGTTCAGGATGGCATCCATTATGCGATGGGCTATTGCGGCAACGGCGTTCCGTTAAGCACCTATCTCGGCCACAAGGTTGCGAACCTGATCCTAAAACGCCCGGAGGGGCGCAGCGTATTCCAGGATCATAAGTTCCAGACGCGGCCCTTTTATACCGGGAAACCGTGGTTTCTCGCTCCGACACTTGGGTACTATAAGTTCAAAGACCGGTTTCTGAGTTGACGATGCGGTTGACCCACGGCGTCTCCTTCGAGAGCTAGAGCAACTGCCCGAAAAGCGCCAAGCGGTTTCGGATAAATCCGATGCAAAGACAAAAAGATAAAACGATTCCGTTGTCTTGTCCGGTGCGATGATGTCGTGACTTGCATATAGATGTTCGAAACTCCGCCAAAGCGAAGAAATCCATCTACACGGGGATCATCGACGGCCCAGCCCGTCCTGGAACACACAACGTTCGTAGGGCTGGACGTTATGGCACGCTCGTCACGCAATCAATGATCCACTCATTTTGACAGAAAAGGCGCTCGCCATGCCCGTTGAACAGGTTTTCATCGATCTTGTGCCGCAACAGTTCAGTAGCTCGGAAGCGGTCGTTGCCCGCTACGGCGGTCTGGTTGCCACCGCGTTTCGCTACCGGACTGGTGTCGCCGGCCTTCGCATCGCCAACGACCAGGGCGAAATTACGCTGCTGCCGTTCCAGGGCCAGCAGATCTGGGATGCGGCCTTCCTTGGCCGCAGGCTGACCATGTGCTCGATGTTCGACGCGCCGGTCGCGACCCGCGATTATCTTGCCAATTACGGCGCCTTCTTCATCCATTGCGGCGCCACGGCCATGGGCAATCCCGGACCCGAAGACACCCATCCCCTGCATGGCGAATTGCCCAACGCGCCTTATGACGATATCCAGCTCATCGCCGGCGACAATGCGGAAGGGCCGTTCATGGCCTTGACCGGGCGCAGCCGGCATACCGTCGCCTTCAGCCATGATTATGTAGCGCGGCCCACCGTGCGCTTGCAGCGCGACGGTACGAGCGTTGCTGTGGATATGGCCATCGAAAACCTGAAACGCTCGCCGATGCAACTGATGTATCTCGGGCACATCAATTTCCGTCCGGTGGACGGTGGGCGCCTTGTCGACACGGTGGCCGACGACCGGCGAGACATCGCCGTTCGACAAGTGCTGCCAGCATTTTTTTTCAGCCCAAGCGCCGACAACCGCCGCTATCGCGACGCTGTCATTGCTGATCCGGCGCGCCATCGCATCTTTGTCAAAGGCGAAGCGATCCTTCCAGAACTCGTGCTTACCATGCAGGCGAGGTCGGACCCAGAAGGTTGGGCTCACGCGCTTCAGATCCATCCCGACCGGACGGCGGACTTCGTCAGCCACCGCCCCGGCGAACTCGGCTTCGCGGTGCGTTGGATTACGCGCGGCCCGGACCAGGATGCGCTTGGGCTGGTCTTGCCGGCTACGGCCGAAGCGGACGGCTATTGTGCGGCCAAGGCTAAAGGGCGTCTGCTGGAACTTCCCCCCGGCGAGATATTCCGCTGCGCTATCCGGTTCGGCGTAATGGATGCCGAGACCGCAGCCGGCCAGGAACAGAGGATTACCAGGATAAGAACCAGCACAGGCCCTCGTGCTTGAGGAACAGGAGCATCGCACACCTCACTTTGGAAAATCGATGACGGACACCGTGCAATTCTTCGGCTGGGCGTGTCCAATTCTCGGTAAAGAACGCAAAGCAGGTAAGGAAAAGTATGCCAAGGTCGGCGCATCGAATAAGTATGTGTTCAAAATCTCGGCGTCCTTCCTCGTAAGCCTGTTGCGTAGAACAGCCGGTTTTCCGCTCCACATCGACATGTGCTGGCTCCTGCCCGCAGGCGCAGAGAACCAGCCTGATTCTATGCGATGCCGAGTTGCCACTTACCATAGCCGAAATCGACCTCACGCCGGAATCAACAGCCTCCAGCAAAAGATGAACAACCTTCTTGAAAACGACACCTGGAAGGCAGTGCATCATCTATCCTGAGCTGGCGCACGTCAGGCTGTGAGCCAACACTCGGCTAGCGCATAGCCGTTCATCATCTCGTCATTCGGGTTCTTGATGTAGCCGCCGATCTTGTTGGTGGCTGCGGCGTCGATGAACTGGTTGAAGAAGGGCACGATCAGCCCGCCTTCATCGCGCATCATCACCGCCATGTCGCGATAGATCGCCTTGCGCTTGTCCTGGTCGAGTTCGCTGCGCGTGGCCAACAGCATCTTGTCGAACGCCGATTGCTTGAACCGCGTGTCGTTCCAGTCGGCCGTGGAAAGATAGGCCGTCGAATACATCTGATCCTGCGTGGCGCGTCCGCTCCAGTTGGAGAGCGAGAAGGGCTGCTTGTTCCAGACTTCCGATCAGTAGCCGTCGCCGGGCTCGCGCTTGATCTCGATCTTGATGCCGGCCTTGGCGGCGCTCTGCTGATACAGCTGTGCGGCCTCGACTGCGCCCGGGATGGCGACGTCCGAGGTGCGCAGCACGATCGAGCCGCTGTGGCCGGATTTCTTGTAGGCCGCCGCGGCCTTGTCCGGATCGAACTTGCGCTGCTCGATATCGGCGGAAAACAGCGGATAAGCCTCGTTGATCGGGAAGTCGTTGCCGACCGAACCATAACCGCGCTGGATCTTCTCCAGCATCTCGTCGCGGTCCATGGCGAGTTTCAGCACGGGAATCAGCGGTAGCATGATCCGGGACATGATGCTGGAAGCTGTCGAGAGCAGGTTCGGCGCCCTCCAGTCGCCGGCGCCGCTCGAATGGCTGACGGACAATGGCAGTGCCTACACCGCCAAGGAGACGCGTGACTTCGCCACCGCGCTCAATCTCATTGCCTGCTTCACGCCGGTCCAGAGCCCGGAGTCGAACGGCATATCCGAGAGCTTTGTCAAAACCTTCAAACGCGACTATGCTCGCGTCAATCCTTTGCCGGATGCGGTCACCGCACTCGGCAAAATCGCCGGATGGTTCGAGGATTACAACGAAAACCATCCTCATTCAGGGCTCAGAATGCGCTCCCCAAGGGAGTTCATCCGAGCACAAACTCAATAGCCGACTGTCCGGTCAAATAGGGGCAACTCCACTTCCCTTCCTCTCCCGGTCGTGCGTAACCGTCAGCGTCATTGGATCGAGCGGTGACGACTCCAAACCTGCTCGTAAAATGCCTTTGCCTCGGCCGAGAGCGGATGCACGATCATCACGAATCCCGTTGGTGTCGGCCGCCTGGATGACACGCAGGCCTGCATCCCTAACCAAGGCACGCCCAACGCCTTCGGCTAGCCGTCGACCAGATCGGGCAAAGCATCTTCTACGATGCTCAAATTTCGATCGAAAGTCTCGGTGTCGGATGCGTTGGCGCGGAGAGACCGCACCTTGTTCAGGATCGCCGCAACCGCCGCTTCTTTGTCGGGCGCTACGCGTGTTGTCGCCGCTTTGGCCGCCAAAGCGGAAAAGTCTATGGCGGCATTAGCCGGTACGGCTGCCGCGTCGGTTGCTTTGGGCCGTTCTTTTGCGATTACGCGCCGGCCCGGCGGTGGACCTATACGGCCGGCTTTTGCGGCAAACGTCGCGCCGCGCCGCAGGCGGGTCTGCAAGAGGCCTGAGCGGTACGCGGGTGCTGTCGGGACAATCGTCGGGAGCGCAGGAGATGGAACCGCCGCAGCGGAGTCCGACGCAGGGCTTTTCGTTAGCGAAACGTCGGTAGAGGCGGGCAGGGGCATGAACGCGCGTTTGGCGAGCTGGCCGTCGGCGAAATAGAAATTGCGCGTGCCGAGGATTGGCAGTTCGCCGCGCGGCAATATGATGACCTTGTTCTTGTCGAGCGTACGGATTTCGTCCGGCCGCATCAGGGGCCGCCGCACTTCCTTGCGGTGCTCCGCGCGCGTGTAATAAGTGTCGAACAACGTTGCCTTGGTGCGCGTCACGTCCTTTTGCACGTCCGACGTTTCGCCGAGCTGCTCGGAAACGTAGCGCAGATCGTCAGCGTCTTGCGCACCGAAAAAGATCTGCACGCGAGCGGCGTTAATGAGCGTCTTGCGCCCTTCCTGGCGATAGATCTCGTCCACAGCCTTCAGCGACTGCACGAAAAACCACATCGAAACGCCGTTGCCGCCGAGCACGCTTGCCATTTCGGTCACGTTCTCGAGCTTGCCGAGGTTCTGGAACTCGTCGAGCAGCACAAGCACCGGATGCTCGCCCGGCTGCGGCATGGTTTCCGACATGAAGTTCATCATCTGTGTGATCAGGACGTTGAACAACGGTCCAAGCGACGTAATCTGCTCGCGCCGTACGTCGAGATAAAGAGAGATCCGGTCGCGCTTGAGTTTGCGAATATCGAACGTGCTGCGCGAGGTAGCTCGCATCAGGCGCTCGTTGAGAAAGGGGGCCATGCCGGTCCGGACGCCGGCGTAGATTCCGGAAAACTGCCGCTCAGACATTTCGAAATACGGCAACAGGGTTTGCAGCGTGAAATGGGAACATTCGCGGCGGCGTTCCTCGCGCAGCGAGCCGATGAACTCCAGGAGCGGCTGCTCGGCACCGTTCATGATCTCGAGGATTGTGGCGAAGGTTTTCTTCTCGTTTGGGATTGCAGGCGATTCCATGACGAAGGACGCGATGCCCGTAAAGAGGAGGCGGGCATCGTTGACCCAATAAGGGTCTGCATTTGAGGGCGGACGCGGAAACAGCGCCGCAGCGATATTGCGAAGGTCGATGTCGCGCTGGGCCGAATCCAGCGAGATGAAGTCCATGGGATTGTAGCATGCGGTATTGCCGTCCGGATCAGCCGGCGCAAAACGCACCACGCGGCTCATGGTCGAGCGGTAGCCTGCGGTCGCCGCATAGGTCTCGCCGCGCAGGTCGAGAACCACGAGCGAATGCGGCCAGGTCAAGGCGTTCGGTATGATGAGAGACGTGCCTTTACCGGAGCGCGGCGGCCCTATGACGAAGCCGCCGACATCATCGCCATCAATCCACAGTTTCTTGCCGCCGATCAGCTTGCGCTGCGTCAAGCGGATCTTGCCGGTGCGCTGATCGCGGCCGGGCGACAGAATTTCGGCAAGCCTGCCGCCAGCTCGACCGACGAAGACGCCGCCCACTTTCGTCAGGCCGGTTTTCGATACGTCGCTCATCGTCATGAAGCGAGAGTCATGGCGCTTTCTCGGACGCATGAGAAACAGGCTGACTAGTGGCAAGAGAAACCCCAATGCTCCTGCCGCAACGGCGTATTGTATCCGGCCAAAATTCCTCGCCATCGTGTCCGCCCAGGCCTGACGAACGACCGGCAACGGATGGGCGTTCAGCTGGTCGAACAGGACGTGGGAGCCAGTCCGGTACCAATCCGTCGCGGCATAGGCGACGGTGAAGACCAGGGCGCCCAGGGCCATCGCCATGAGCACCATGAAAATTGCTGTTGCGATTTTCTGCATGGATGGGCCTCGCTAGATCGTCTCCGCCTTGGTGAACTTGATCTCGCTGATGCCGCGCCGGCCGCCTTCGGTGCGGACCATCTGGACGACCACCGGAATGACCTCGCGCAGATAGTCGAGGATTTCACTCCGTGAGAGCCCCGTACTGCCCTGCATGACCATGAGCGCCAGCCGCTCGTAGGCGGACCGGGCGGAATTGGCATGAACGGTGGTGAGCGAACCCGGGTGGCCGGTGTTGATCGCCTGGAGAAAAGCGAAGGTTTCAGCGCCGCGTAACTCGCCCAACAACAGACGGTCGGGTCGCATGCGAAGCGAGGCTTCGAGAAGCTGTTGCGCGGAGACTTTGGCAAGGCCCTGGTCGCCCTTCGAGGCTATCAGGGTGACGTTGTTGGGAGCCGGCAGCCTCAGTTCGCGGGTGTCTTCGATCGTGATGATCCGTTCATGAGCCGGGATCTCCTTCAGGAGTGCATTCAAGAACGTCGTCTTGCCGGTCGACGTGCCGCCTGAAACGACGATCGAGACGCGGTTGCGCACCGCATACTGCAGGAACTCCATCGGCGACGTGTCCTGCAACATCTCGACAAGTCGCTTTTCTTCGGTTGAAAGCGCCAAGCCGCTGCCCATCGCCGTGTTTTCGAATGCGCCGAGATCCTTGTAGGCATCAAGGCTCATATCCATGATGACCTGCTTGCGGATCGAGATCGCCCCGCCTTCGGGGGCGGCCGGCGGCAAGATGCATTGGATGCGCTCACCCGAGGGTAGGGCGGCCGACAGGACCGGCTTTTCCTCGTTGATGACCTGATTTGTCGCCGAGGCGACGCCCGTCGAGATGTTGCGGATCCAGCCGGGCGTGACCTCGCGCTTGACGACGTGCTCCATTTCCTTCGCCCCGAGGCGTTCGATGAACAATTCACCTGGCCTGTTGATTGCAATCTCGGACACGGTATCTTCGCTCAAGTAGGGCCATATCGGTTCCAGATGAGCGCGCAGGACCGGGGCTCTTGCCCAAGGGTCGGGGAGGGGATGCACGGCGTTCATTTCACCGGGCTCCCATAGCCGGGATAGAAATGATCCTTTGGCGTCGCGTAGAGAGGCGTCGGATCGATCGCGGTCTTCGGCCGCCCACCTGCCTTCATTCGTGCAACTTCTTCCTGAACCGGATCGGCGTACAAATCCGAGAAATCGAGATCTCGCCGCACCAGCACGACAATGGACGTGCCCTGGTCTACGTAGACTGTCGGGCTAATGTTCTGCGTGTCGCGAAACGCCTCTTGCGCGAGTTGCTGCAAGGCGGTCGATGACTTGTCGAACGCGATACCGCGGGCGTCGCGCTGCGAGCCATTGCCACCATACGTTACGGTTGTGGTCTCACCGGTCACGGGATCGGTCGTCGACACCTGACGCTGTTGTCCATCCTGGCTGCTGTCGCCAAGCGAGGACAGATATTCAGAGACGCCGCCAACGACGGAAAGCATGATGGCGTTGCCGTACCGTTCAACCCAGTGCGTATCGACACGACCGCCCATGCCACCGCGACCGAGCGCGTCTGCACCGGGTGACTTGATATCGACGGAAATGCCGTCTGAGCGGATGACCCTGTTCCAGACGATGAAAACACGCTTCTGACCGCGCGCAAGTCCCGAGCGGTATTCCCCGGTCAGCCGCGAGCCCTTCGGAATGAGGATCCGCCTGCCGTCGAGCGAGAAGACATCCTCACGCACGACAGCGCGTACGGCACCAGGAAGGTCGGTGTTAACAGCGGTTTCCAAATAGCCGCGAAGGATCGTTCCTTCAGGGATCAACGCGTCGGTACGCCGGAAGACCCTGGCCTTGACGATGCCGGAAGAACTTGCCTCTGACTGTGCCAGGAAGGCCTTGTTGGGATCGCTGTCGGCGCCGGGGACCGGGACGATCTGACCGTCGGGCGCGATTTCGACCTGTGCCGCCTGGGCGCCGGCATTCGTCGATCCGGTTTCATCATTCGTCACCATCTGGTTCGACCGCAGGCGTTCCCACACCGCCTTTTCGTGCTCGGCGGCCTCAGCCTTGCGACGAGCTTCGTCCTCAGCCGCGGCCTTGTGGCGGGCTTCTTCCGCCTCGGCCTTGCGGCGAGCTTCCTCGGCCGCCATTTGCGCCTCCAGTGCGCGCCGCTGCGCATCGAGATCCGCACCCTCCTGCACGGTCTGATCGACATTATCGGCTTGTTGCGTGCCCTTCTGGTCGTCGGCCGGTGGCGGCACCACGATCTGGTCGATCGTGCCGTCGGCAGGCTGCGGCGGCTCGGTCAGCGCCGGCGGGCGAAACTCTGGCGGGTTGAAGTTTTCCTCGCCATCGCTGCGAACATCGCGCGATACAGGCTCCCTGGGCCAGTTCAGCCATATCAGCGCGCCTACCAGCACTACGCCGAGGCCGACCAGGGCGATCCTGGTACCCACGCCCGCACCACGGCGCGCGACCGTCGGGCTGCCGTCCAGTTGGTTATAATCGATCTGGGTCATCACCGCCCTCCGCTGGATCCGAACAGGGTGGAACCACCCGTCAGTTTCGTTGGACCGTAGACCTGCTCGACTGGATCGATCGCGTTGGGTCGCGCCCGGTTGTAGAGGCAGAGCGTCTTGCCATCGGCCCGCAAGGTGAATTGCCGTGCGACCTTGTCGATGACTGTGTATTTGCCCTGAGTACGAACGTTGACCAGCGACTCATGGCGCTTGTCGTCGACAACGAAAACCGCCGGAATGTCGCCCTTGAACTCCAGATACAGCTTGGTGCCGTCGTCAAATACGGTGCGCGGCTTCAGGCTGTCGTCGCCCTTGTAGGCGTAGTCGTAATTGAGATCGGCATAATTCAGATCCTTTAAATCCGGATCGGCGGCGCTCTCCTTGGCCTGCGAGAGCAGGCGCGCGTTGATATCCTCGTCCGGGTATTTGAACCGGACCTGGAAGGATGCCCGGTCACGGCTATTGTCGGTCGCCTGCAGCAGCAAGGAATAGACGCGCCGGTTGGTGACCACGTTGACGTTGGTCCACGCATCGCGCTCCAGCGGCTTCACGAAGAGGAATCGCGATCCGCGTTTGGGGATGATCGACCAGCCTTTCGTGTCGCCAGCCGACACGGTTTCGATGACTTCGGTCGGACTGAGTTCGACCATCGTGGAAATGCCAAGAGCGGCGCGCACCGACGTCACGTCGTCATTGTTGAAGGTGACATATCGGATGCGGCCGTCGCGTGCGGCCGCGCTGTGCATCGCGCCGAGCAGAAGGGCGGCCGATAGGACGAGGCCCGCGCGCCGTCTCATTGCAGGCTCCCCGCGGCCGGGGCCGATTCCTGGTCGCGGCGGTAATCCGTAACCTGAAATCCCAACGGGTTGTCGAAACGCCATTCGTTCTTGAGCGGCGTTGAGGTGTAGCGGAATTTTATCACCGCCACCCAATTGTCGGCTGTGGACGAATTGTCCCGCCGCGTCGTCGTGGCAAAGCGCACCGAGGCTGTGTTGCGATTGAGCAGGGAAACCGACTTGATCTCGACCGAGACAGTGACATTGCGGCCAAAAATCTTGTCCAGCGATTGTGGGTTTGCTGGCGTATAAAGCCATGTCAAATCCTTGGACGCGGCGTCGGTCGAGTAGAGCTGTGCCAGGTCGTAATTCTGTTTCAGTTCACGCGAATCGTAGGTTTCGCGGGCCCGAATGTAGCGCACCAGATTGGCCGCCGTGACGGCCTCGTTCTGGGATAAATCTCCAGGCTTCAGCGCGCGCATGATCTCGAGGTAGCCCGTCGATTTGTCGACCTCGACAACATACGGTTCGAACTGCCGGAGCGGCAGGATCAGCACGAGCGCCAGCAGCGACAGCACCGCCACCAGTCCGGAAACGCCGCTGACGATCCAGGCCAATGTACGCGATCGACGCATTGACCTGTGCGTGTCGTCTTCCCAGGTCGCGCCCGCCCTGTAATAGCGCTTGTCGACGAGTTCGCTGCTGCTGTTAGCAGCTGTTTCCATTGGAATTGCCACTTTACTATTGCCTCGTTTTCGCGACGCATCTGATCCAGCACCGCGATCGGTGATCATTGTGTGGTCTAGGCCAGAGGCCTGGAGTTATCGCGCGCACCTTGCTGGATAGCGGTCCGGGTTGCGGCATCCGCCCTGGCTGCTCGCGAAGATCGAAAGCTGTTTGTCGCGAGCTGCCGGGCGCCCCGAGCGGCGCGGCCTGCGGCCCATCGCGCGCCGGAGTAGCGCACGGCATTCCTGCCGAACGTCCCATATGAGTAGCGAGCGCCCATGGTGCTGAGATACCCGCCGCCATTCAGGATCGAAGCAATCGAGGGTATCTGCATGAGAACGTAGATGCCGATGATCGTCACCAGCACCAAGGGCAACACCAGCGACATTTTGCTGTCCATGGTCGCTCCGCTGGACGTGGCGGTGTTCAGCGCCGCATTGACGAGCGAGAAGTAGAAACCGAGAAAGCCGTAGATCAGAATTTGCTGGATCATCAGAAAGGTGGTCAGCGAAAGAAAGCCTTCGCTCATGCGTGAGGACCATCGGTAAAGCCAAAGGATGATCCATATCGGCGCCAAGGCCAGCGTGATGAACAACATCACTTTGGCGGCGATGATCGCGGCAATGGCAAGCGCTGCGAAGATGATGGCAGACAGCAGGACGAGCAGCGACAAGAGCGCACCAAAAATGTCATAGAAGGATCCGCTGTAGACCTGATTGGCGACGTCCTGGGCCCCTTGGTACAGATTGTCGATCAGCGCTGGAATTGCCGCCTGGTCGCTAAGCTGATTGCCGGTGGCCCGCGACACGGCGCCGACGATCACCTTACCGACCTCGTCTGGAATGCTTTGCACGAGCTGATAGATCGTTGACGAAAATGTGCCCCATCCGGTCAGCAGCAGATAGATGATGACGGCGCGGCCGAGGCGATAGGCCGCTTCGATTGGCGAAATCGACTCACGCCCGCTCAGGATCGAATAGCCCCACCACAAGATATAGAGGGTCAGCATGAGGGTGAAGACGTTGCCCATCGCATTACCCAACTGCATATAGACGGTGCGAACGAAGTCCTCGCCGATGTTGTCAATGCCACCGAGGATGCTTGCGGCGAGACCGTTCATGGATCCTCATCAATGATGCTGGCGAACGGCGTTGAATTGACCGGCTTTAGCGCGCCGCATTCGTCGGCGTGGGCATACGCCAAAGGCCCGCACGGAGCTTTCAGTTCGCGATTTGCGCATCCAAAAAGCCCTGCGCCGAGCCCAATCACAACGCATATGCGCAGGACTCGCCCCGACAAGCGTTCAGCCCCCGCTCTTGCCGAATTCCGCGAACGGATTGACGGTGCGCGGTGTCATCATCTTCTGCACCTGGCTCTGGCGAAGAAGATCTCCCTTCAGCTTCTCATTCAGCGCCGCGACCGCGCCGTTCTGGACGCCGATCAGTTCGTTGACCGCACGCGCGTTTTCCAGCTGCATTCGCGTGTTCTGGTCCACCGAACCCTTGACGTCCTGCGACTGCCCGATCTGGCCGCTCGCTGACTGCAGAGACTGTTGGCGCTGGGTAACGCCCTGCGAAGCCTGCGAGGTCAATGCGCTTAGCAGCGAGGCCACATTGACGCTGCCGCCATAGGCGGTGTTGACGGCGCTCGTCTCCTTGCCGGCAATCTGCTGGAGCTGCTTCACCAGTTGGAGCCCATTGATGACCGCGCCGGCGATTTTCTGGATTTCGGGCGAAAGGCCGCCAAACGAAAGAGCCCCGCCGTTCAGGATCGATCCGAACGACGGCGCCTGGGCAATCGACATATTGCCGCCAAGGCCCATCTGCCCGATCCCGAGCGAACCGTCACGACTGCCGCTGAGAGCCTGCAGGATCTCCTCGCTCTTTTTCAGGATATCCTTGTTCGAATCCATGATGGAGTTGGTGTTGTCCGCATTCTTGCGGGCGACATCGAGATTGGCGCCATCAATGACGGCAATCTGTGCGTGGGCCGTGCTTGCCCAAAGCGCCAGACTGGCAGCAATCGCGAATTTTTTCATGTCAGCCTCCTATTGCTGTAGAGAATTGATCACGCTGGCAGCGCCGGCAGGATCACTGGTGATGATCATCGAGCGGCTGTCGGCCGAGCTTGCCCCCGCGTTCTCAAGTGCGCATGGTAGCCACCGGCCGCGATCGATCCTCAACCGCTCCAATTCCGCGGGATCACAAGAGAACGGGTTTGGAGAGCCGCTCTTCGGCTGTTGCACCAGCTTGGACGACTGCGATGCCTGAACATTCTGCAACGATAGAAGTTGGGCCAGCAACGTCGTAAAATCCCCCGCCTGGGCGAGGTACTGGTTGGTGACATCGGCGTTGATCCCACGAGCCGACGAGTTCAGCTCCCAGGCGTCCTTGTATTCGGTCACCTGGCCAACGTTGCCCGCCAGCGCGTCGATTGCCGCGCCGTTGGCGCCGATCTGCGATGAGCTTGCATCAAGGCCGCCAGCCGCCTTCCTCACCGTGCCCATGGCCGCGTCCTGAGCCGTGCCGCCTGCGCCGTCGGCCGTTACGATCGAGAATGGCGGCGGCGCGGCGGCCGGAGCCTTGCCGCTCGACACATAGTCGTTGAAGTAGCTGTTCCAGCGGCCGACGCCGCCGGCCCATTGGTTCTGCTCGCCTGCGTTCGATCCGTTGTAGAAGGAGGCGAGACAGCTGTAGTTCGTCGCCCCGCATTGCTTCACGCCCATTCCGAGGTATTTGACGCCGCCTTCGACATTTTGCTCGTTCACGTCGCGGTCCAGTCCCATGGACTTGCCGGTGCCCTTGGTCAGCTGCATGACGCCTTTGACGCCGGTGTGGCTCCCGGCGCATGTGTCGAAGCGCGATTCCTGATAGGCGACGGACAGTGCTAGGCCTTCGGGCACGCCGTATTTTTGCGAATAATAGCGGATCATCTTCACGTTGCCCGCGTCGCGCTGCAACGCTTCGGCAGGCGACCGGCGAAACATCTGTGAGCGGTATTTGTTCGAATAGGTGCAGACGACGCTTTTCTTCTTGTCGGTTTCGTCCTTCTTGGCCTCATCCGACTTCGTGCTGTGCTGCTCGTCCTCTTGCCGCTTGTCGAGGTTCGGCCCGTCGATCACCGCGATCTGAGCGACCGCCACGCTCATGCTTTCCGCCGTAGCGAGAGCCATGACCAGACAAGCGCTGCTAAGCCGCTTCGTCATGCTCGTTCTCCCATCCGCAGAAGTATGGCAGCCACATCTCTGGCTCGTCGCCGAAGGTCTCCCGGAGCCGTGCGCATTCCTTGCTGTTGGCTTCGTTCGAGGACAGGACCTTGATGAGATCGGGCATCGCCGACAAATCGAGCTTGGCCACGATCGAGTCGCTGTCGTGCTTGACGAGGAAGGTGCGCGTCTCCTTCGCGGTTCGGCGCACGAACTCGAATTCCTTCGCTGTCAGCGACAAGCGCTCCACGTAGGATTCTTTGCTCGCCTTCGGGTTGGGGAAGAAAATGTTGGTCTTCGTTTGCTCGATCAGTGACGACGAGATGGAGGAATTGACGACGTCTTCCGCTGTCTGCGTGCCGAAGCCCACCACGCCGTTGCGGCGACGAATGGTCTTCAGTGTCTCGTTGATGAAAGCGGCGAAAACCTCGTCGTCCAGCAGCTTCCAGCCTTCATCGAGGAAGAGCATGATCGGCGAGCCATCAATGACTTCTTCAAGACGGTGGAAGATGTAGAGCAACGCCGCCGAACGCAGCTTTCGGTCACTCAGGATCTTGGTCATATCGAACCCGGCAACCGGCTTCGAAAAATCGATGAGATCGACGGGATTGTTGAAAAGCCAGCCTTTGTCCTTCGGGTCGAGCCAGGGCTGTATCCGTGCGGCCAGATCGTTCATGCCGGGCATGAGCGAGCCGCGCAGCACTTCGGGTAGCAGGTCGAAGGTGCGCTGTTCGCGCGGGATCTTGTAGATCATGTCGACGGCGGCGTTGATGACGCGCATCTCCGCCACATCAAGCGTGCCGCCTTCCGGGGTCAGAATGTAGAGGAGCAAATCTTCCAGGAAAGAACGGTTTTCTGCCGTGTCATCAAGCTGCAATGGCGCGAACCCGGTCGGCTGGGAAGGTTCCATCACCTCGTAGCGACCGCCGAGCGCCCGAACGAAAATTTCAGCACCGCGCATATAGTCAAAATAAACACATCGCGGCCGCGGCATGATGCGCATGGCCTGCGCCATCAGGAACGACAGCACCACGGTCTTGCCCGATCCGGTCGGGCCGAACACCGTGAAGTGCCCGACATCGTGAACGTGGAAATTGAAGTAGTAGGCCGTCTGGCTGGTCGTTTCGAGCAAAGCGATGGGCCGTTTCCAGTGCAGCCGCTCACGTTGGCCGGAGGGGAAATTGTGTCCGGAGAAAAGGCCGGCGAAATTGAGGGACGAGATCAACGCACGTCGCGCGATGTAGCTGAAATTTCCCGGCAATTGCGCCCAGAAGGCCAGTTCCGTGTTCAGTGTCTCGCGAACCGGCACGATCGACATGCGCGAAAGCTCGGCCGTGATGTCGGATAGCGCACGGTTGAGCCCGGTCATGTCCGGCGCCAAGGCCATGACGCTCATGTGATGTTGCCCGAAGACCACTTCGCCGCCGGCCAGCTTGTCGGCGCCGTCGTGGACGGACTCCTCGACCGTCGTGCCCGCCTCGTCTGAACCCTCGACCTGGTTGGCGATTGTGTTGATCCTGCGCATCGCCGTTACACGGTCTTCGATCGCGAAACTCTGCGTCAGGACAAACTCATGTGGCAGGCGCAAGAGACCGTCCAATGAGCCCGGAGCTGTGAACGGTGGGTATTCCTTGATCGACACCATGGCGCCGAGCTTGCCTGCGTCCGGCCCGCGAAGTTCCAGCGCGGATTTGCCGAAAAACAGCTGTCGTGTCGCCAGCACATCGCCAAGGCTCATTCGCGGCAAAGGCATTTCCACGTCGACGCCGCCGGCGAGGATCTTCGCCAAGAATTCCGCCGGCTCGGAAAAGAAGCTTTCGCGGCGTTTTACGACGCCGAGAAGACGCGCACCATAAGCCGTGAAATCCTTGACGACGCCGTCGAGAACGTCACGCAATTCGGCCATCGCCTCTTCGCGGGTTTCCTCGCCCGCGGTACTTATGCGAAACGCATTGAGCGCCTTGTCCACCCAGCCGACGCGGCCGACCATCGGTCGGCGTATGACAGTCAGATACGCCTCGTTGACGAAAAGGTTTTTCGCCCCAAGCTCATCCATGTAGCGGGCGTCGAGCTCGGCCACGAAAGGATTGTCAAAGTCGCCTTCGATCTCAGGCGTCACGTGGCGGCGGATGATCGTCGTGTAGACCGCAAAGCGAGACGTCGAGAGATTGCGGAACGTCGTGTTGCGGTTGAACATTCGGCTGTTCAGCTCGGCCTGGTCCATCGTCTGGAACGGCAGGCCACTAAGCTGGATGACGCCGACAAGAAAGCCGCTCTTCGTCACGATCAGATTGTCATCGGCATGGCGAAGGTAAGGGATGTGCATCGCCGCGGGCTTTTCGCGGCGGCGCTCACGGCCAAATTTCAGGTCGGCATCGAGGCTCATGGCGAATAGCTCCTCGCCCCCCAGAAAGTAAGGTTCGCCACCGCTCCGCGTTTGGAGACGCGCCGCTCGAAAATATGAAACATGTAGGGGTCGCGCTGGCACAGATATGCGCTGACCAGATGCACTACGCCGAACACGCCAAGGCCGAGCATGAAGCTGCTCGTGGCGATAAAACCGATCACCGCCAGGATGCCGTTCAGGGCAAAAACCTCATATCGCACCCCCCATTTCATCGGGGGGCGTGTCAGTGGCAGGCTGACCGGCTCGACATAGACTTCCTCGTCGTCCATGTCTCAGCTGCCTCCAGCGGTCGCGCGAACCGCATCCACCAGTTGGGCAGCGCCGAAGATGAGAGCGATGCCAATGATGATGGAAAAAGCCATCATCCACGCCAGCCGGCCCGTCATGGCGAGGAAGCCGAGAAAACAGACCGCGATGATGGCGAATGAGCGCGCGATGTTGCCCTGCAGAACTCCGACGAACCACTCCAGCACGTTTTCGACTGGCGCCGCCGACTGGGCATACGCAGTGGCTGGCGCGAGAGCTATTCCGACCGCCGAGGCCAAGGCCAGTTTCAGGGCAAATTTGCCCGCTTTCCTGTATTCCACCCTTGGCTCCTTTCAGTTGCCGAGATCCATGACATGACCATCCTGCCAAGCGTCCTCGCTTGCTGGCGGAGCGGCCGCGAGCGTCTCGGATTTGGTCAGGGCGGACTTCTTCACCACACCGCCGAACTTCCAGCGGTTCAGTATTTTCACGATGTATTCCGCCGTCTCCGGATTCACCGGAATGCCCTGCGCCTTGTAGACGCTGTTGGGCCCGGAGTTGTATGCCGCCAGCATCAGCAGCGGATCCCCGAATTCGTCATAGAGTGACTTCAGGTAGCGAAGGCCAGCCCGGACATTTGCCTCTGTATCGCAACGGTCGCTGACCCCTAGATCGGCCGCCGTGCCCGGCATCAGCTGCATGATTCCCAGGGCTCCGGCTTTTGAGGGACCCTGACTGGCGCCGAGATCGCTTTCGGCCCATGCAATTGTCTCGGCCAGATCGGCGTCGAAGCCTTCCTCTTGCGCGATTGAACGCACAAGTCGGGAGACCTCGGTCCGATTTACGGTCTTACACTCCCCCGGCCTTTGCGCCCCGGCCGCGGCAAGAGCTTGCGCCGGCGTTGCAAAGGCGATTGCCACGCGGTCTGATGCCAGGTCCCGGCCGTGCGCTTGCAACGGCAACGTGGCACCAAAGAGCGTGAGCAGAAGAGCGGATCGAGTGTTCATATTGTCGCCAAAATTTAACACTTTACTATGGCTACACGCAGCCCTAGTAAAGTGTCAACACGATATCGATCACAAGGACGGATTTCGATGAAACAGACGGCCCTTTGCACGGTCTTGCTGCTCCAGGGCACCCTGGCTTATGCTGCTGGCGCCGACGCCCCGAGCGCCTTCGCGCAGCCGTCGGAGCACTATCTGCTCCAGTTTGCGAAGCCGGGCGAAAAGGTGTTCGTCTATGAACGCTACGATGGGAAAGGCGCGCTCTTTCAGCGCGACGCGGCCGCTCTCATCGGGCCAGTTAAAGTGCCGTCGGCGACCGAGCGCGTCGTCAACGGCGTGACGTACCGGCTGCGCGGCCTTGCCGCCTGCCCAAAACCGAAGATTGCGTACAAGACGCAGCAGTGGGACTGCACGAAAGCCGCGCAGGACTACGAAGAGGCGATCTACAACGATCGTGCATCCGTCGTGCTTTGCAAAACACTCGTGCTGCAAAGCAGGAAGGGTGAACCCGACGCTGTCTCGTGCTTCTCGCTCGTGGGTGCGGGTAACGCAAACGACCCGTACAACGTCGCCTACGACGACGACGAAATGGTTTTTTTCGACATGGCGGCGATCGGACGCAACAAGGACGGCAAGTCGCTGCGCCCGGATCTCGAGCATTCCGCCGAACTCGGTGGACAGTTCCAGGAATGAAGCGGGCGAGCCTCGCAGTGCTGGCCGCATTTCGGTTGTGTGCATCGGCACAGGCCCAGGATGCATCGGAGTCTTCCGTGCCCCTCGCGGTATCGAAATCAGCTCAACTGCTGACTGGAGATACATGGCGTGACGGAGATCACCTTTTCCGCCTCTATGGCGTCCAGTCATGTCTTCGAGGCACATCAGCCGAAGAGCCAAATGGGAACAAAATCGATTGCGGGAACACCTCGCTGGCGCATCTGGCAGCGCTGTTCGACAGCGCGGCGGTTACGTGCCAGCCAATCGGCCACGCCCTGGACAAGGCGGTTTTTGTCGTGTGCGGTGCGCAGCTCAATGGCGAAACAATTGACGTTGGCACCGCGCTCATAGCGACCGGATATGCGTTTGCCGCAACGACAGCAAAGGGCAAAGCCGTCAATGAGAACTACCTCGTCGCGGAAATCAACGCTAAGATGAAACGTGCGGGTTTGTGGGGCACGACGTTTCAGCATCCTGTGCAGCTGCTGCTAAACAAGCGTTCGGAGAGACAACAATGAAGCACGACGATGATGCGCACAGATATTACTATCCCGTGGAAGGACGCACTGACGGCGCCATCGGCGATGCTGTCGCTCTCATCGCGATCATCTTGGTGCCGGCAGGAATCTATGCGGCCTGGAATACCGTGGCCTCATGGATTTCAGCGCTCTTCTCCTAGGACTGCAGTTTCGCAAAAGAACCGAGCAACGCGCGAAAATCGTCGACATCAACCTCGCACCAGTCGTTCCCCAACAACCGCCGGAAATAAGCTGCCTTCATTTTCATCTCAACGACATCGGCCACCGGCGCAGCGGCCGCGCGCCGACGCGCGATAGCCTCCTCCGCCATGACCGAATCCAATCGCCGGCCGATCAGAGTCGCGTCCGGCCCTTCGGCCCTCAGCCATCGCTTGCCGAGACGTTCAACCATGGCGACTGCATGACGATGCGCCGCGAGCAGATTCGCGACCCCATCGGGCTCTTCCATCACTCCGTTGTTACAGACCACTTGAATGGGCATCGACCGGCACCACGCGCATGACAATTCGTAAATGATACCTGGGGAGGCGAGAAAAATAGGGATGGGTTCATCCTCTGCTTCTCGGGCTCCCGAAGCCCTGGCTTCCGCTACTTTTCGCTCATGCGGTCACACTACCCTGCCGCCAGACAAACGTTTCAGATTGTAGTCGAAATTGCCCTTGGCCGGCGGTTTGCGAAACATCTCCCACGCAGCAACCGTGTTCAGCCTCTCCAGCGGGTCACCCGTCATACGATCTTCTCCCGTGCCGGCCAAAACCGAGTTGATAAAAACGTTGATTGAGGACGAAGGCACGATAGGATACGAAGCCTAGCGAAACGGAACGAAACTAGAGCCTATAAGTTGTTGTTTAGGAACGGAAAGTTATTTCTCCCTCCGCCGAGAGACGGGAGTGATTTCAAAGAATTATTCAAACGACTGGCGGCGGCGGGTGCGGGTCGACTGTTGGCCAAAGACGGGTTTCCTGCTGGCCCATGGACGCCCGAGCTCCTTGCAGAGGCGATTTCACTGATTGATTCCAACCGGGTTGGGGTCGATCTGCGAACGGTGCAGCTTTGGTTTCAAGAGAACGAGAAGGGAATTAGCATTGCCAACATTCGTTGGCTGGCCAGGATTTTTGGATGCGATGATCCGGTCGCAACTAGCGAATGGCAGATTGAGCTTAGTGAGGCGCAATCGCGGTTATCGGCCAAGAGACGAGAATGGAGGAGGGCCGGAAGCAGCGTTGCACAGGAGATTCCAGATACGGCACCGACTGCGCCCTTCGATGACGAGACAGACTCCCCGGTAGAGCTGACACTGGATACTGACCCCAAGGGGCCGAGCCGGCGTTTTAGTTTGGCGAGGAAATCGGAGGCGTTTTTTAGTCGCGGATCTCCCCTGAATTTACCGACGTCGGTGTTTGCGGGCGTCACCGCTCTTGGGTTTTTGTCGTATCTTACGGGGATTCACAGCGTGACGTATGACCGGGCGGATGGCGTCGTCAAGCAGGTTGGGTTTCTTTGGACGGCGAATTGGACATTCGTCTTCATGGTATTTTTGCCACTGTTTTTTGCCTTCGTGACCGAGCTGGTGACCTTTTGGAAAGACGAAGGCCGCCCAAAGCTTGTAGCGCAGGGCGACAAGATGAAAAGCGATGATGCCTGGGCTCGCACCGTACAAGCTTCTTCGTATTCATATTGGGCGGTTTTTTTGATTTGTGTGGTGTTCGCCGGTCTTTTTCAGTGGATCGGCGTGTCTTTAATCCCGTTGCTCAAAGGTGGTGGCAACTATGCGACGGATTGGGGCTCGTTAGCGATTGTGCGCCCTGAGGTTATATCGGTGCCGGAAGCAATCGTTTTCACGGGGCTCGCTTAC
The DNA here is from genome assembly GCF_059419085.1 of Mesorhizobium sp. GW821-FHT07A06. Taxonomy (NCBI): domain Bacteria; kingdom Pseudomonadati; phylum Pseudomonadota; class Alphaproteobacteria; order Hyphomicrobiales; family Phyllobacteriaceae; genus Mesorhizobium; species Mesorhizobium sp. GW821-FHT07A06. The sequence continues at coordinate 42,984 of NZ_JBWKRC010000018.1, read as the reverse complement.
CTGTATATGTGCCTCTGTTTTTATCTGTTCTTCGTAGGCCTCATTTTGCTTTATACGGTGATCCATGATCTTTGGAGAATTGGAGAAGCAGCGAGTAATCGGCCGGAGGTGGATTATCAACACGAGCTCCATGAAGCCAGCCTCAGGGTTATGCGTGCGATTTTTCGGTGTACTGTTTTGGGGCTTCTGATCGCCATAGTCATGAAGCTCCAGAGTGCTTACCTGACATCGCGTGGAGAGAATATTGTGTCTTGGTTGGTCGGCGATATGTCTTCCGCCTTTTATGAGCGCAATGATGTGAGCGCCGGGATCATCTACCGTAGGCCGACCCATTACAGTAGCCTTCTTATCGCTATTTCGACCTGTGTTGTATTTCTGTACGGCTCCATCCGTTTAGGTGTCGAGCGTCGGTTTTGTATGTCTTTGTGGTGGATGTCAGTGATCGTAGCGTTACTCGTGGCTAGCTATTTGCTGATCGATGCATTTTCTGGCTTTTCGATCCTTCTGGGCGTTGGAGTGCTGTTCGCAATATACGGCCTGTTTGATCCAGGGTTGGGGCGAGGGCAAGCGAGTAAGTTAGGAAACAATCAGAGTGTATCATAGTTGGCTTGATCGTTGGGATGAGCGGCGGGCGCGACGCGGTGAGGAAGGGAAGAAACCAACGGATTTCGCCCTTGACGCGGAACGCGCCTTTCCAGGTGCGAAGAAGATAAAAAGTATCGAGGAATTCTGTGCCCTTGCGGACCAGGCCGTAGCTGATCCAGCCTTTTTCGATGACCCGAATGTGAGTGATCAGGGGTTTGAAAGGCTAGATAGGTGGCTCAAATTTCCATCGGACATTTCTACTGATATCGAACAGAACAATGTCGTCTCGGCGAAAATCACAGAAAGCCGGTCGTTCGATCAGGCGTTGGTGATTTTTCACCATTGGAATGCAAGCTCCCGGAATCGTCAGATTGCCAATTTTTTCTCGCAGCGTGGCATCACGGTCGTCGAGATTGCTATGCCTTATCACTTCGAACGCAGCCGTCCCGGCTCCGCGCACGCCGACTATATGCTTAGCCCTAATCTCGGTCGAACGATCCAATCTGTAAGGCAGGCAGTGTTGGATGGGCGAAAACTCATACGTTGGTTGAAGATCGAAGGCTATCGAGAGATTTCGGTTCTCGGTATGAGCTTAGGCTCCTGGGTTGCGGGGATGGTCGCGGCGCACGACTCGGCTGTGTCAAAAGCCTCGTTGTTTCTGACGGCCGGGAGTCTAGCGGATATGGTTTGGACGGGTCGCGCGACACGATTGATACGTGATAGCCTTGAGCCTGAGATTGAGCTGACCGATCTCAGAAGGGCCTGGGGTCCACTTAACTTGGAGAATTACGCACATAGTTTGGCGCGGCCTGATCTCGATCTTCATGTCGTGTTGGCTAAGAGAGACAAAGTGGTGTTGCCAGAGCTATCGGAGAGGTTCATGCAGAGGCTGAAGGACGCCGGAGCTAGGCCAAATATTTTGAAATTAAACTGTGGTCACTATTCGCTCGCCATGCCGCCTTACATTTTATTGGCCGGTTTGAGCTTGAAACGGTTTCTTGTCGCGTGCTGACAAGTCGGCCCGGCGAGCATGAGTTTGGCTTTGGCCGGTCGTCATCCATGTCAAAGTCCTGTTATCATTCCCGCCGCTAACAGCCGACGCTGACAGCAGCGGCCCGACAGCCGCGGCGGGGGGCGCTAGTCGGCCGCCGGCCTGACCGGCAGGGCAAAGGAGCGACGCCGGCGCTGGGCGAATTATAGCCCTTTAGGAACACTCGTGGGGGGGCGAGGTGTCGGCTCTGCCAGGCGGGTTCTTTTCGGAAAAGAGGAAGGTCGCCGGATCAAGTTTCAACGCCTTGGCGATCGCCGCAATCGTGTCCACGCTGATATTGCCACTCGCGCGTTCGAGTTTCATGTATGTCGCCTCCGCCACGCCGATGAGCTCGGCCATCTCATAGCGGTGCAAATTACGTCGTTGTCGCTCAAAATCGATGATGTGCGCCAGCCGCTTGCGGATCGCATTGTCGTCCAACCGATGCGCCCAATCCGGAACTTTCTTACTGCCGGCGAGCAGTCCTGCGAAAGACACTTGCAAGCCGTTTGCCATGATCTGTAGCGTCGTCAATGTGACATTATTTTTCTGACGCACAGTCTGAATGTAGGTTCGATAGGCCAGTTTTTCGCCCTCGGGGGTCCGAAACAGTTCGGCCATGTGCATATGGGATAGGCCGCGTCTGGCTCTCTCTCGCTCAAGCGTCAGAGCAATGTTGGCGCGCAACGGGTTGTTGACTACGCCTCCGTCGTCTCGTTTCATAAATCGATGTAGTCGCACAAACCTGCCTTTTCGACCTGTCTTTTTTCGCGCGGATCGTCCATAGTAAACTGTCAAATCTGCAGCGAGGAAAGGCTATGACTTTACTCAAATTCCTACTGGGGGGTGCCGTCGCCATCGCGGGCACTGCGGCCCTTCCATCCCAATCAAAAGCGTCGGAATGGGGCTGTCAGGTCCTCCTATGTCTTTCCGGCGACTGGCAAGGCACCCCCTCGTGCCATCCACCAATTTACAAGTTGATTGCGGCGATGGAAGCCCCGGGTTTTAATTGGCCGACCTGTCCGCAAGCCAACTCTAGCGCGGCGAGATTTGAGAAGTATGAGGATTGTCCGTCTGGCTGGCAAGCAGTTGGGAGCTCCGAATCCGATCGGCCGGACTTACGCCAAGAACGGAACATCTGCCGCATCGCGGTCGATAGGCTCTCCTTGCCCGTCGTTCTCAAAAACAGCGGCCTCGGTGGGCATCATGCAGACGGATCACGTCAGGTCCAAATCGAAATCGAGGGTAAGGTGGTGACGGCAAAAATCCAGACCGCGGGCAACGATCTAGGGCATTCCCTGGGTAATGGCCCCACCTACTACACCATCGCTCGGCCGATGCGCGGAAAGCCCTGGTTTATCGAGTATGACGACGCGAACGGCGTGCGCCAGAAAAGCTGGTTCAATCTCAACACGCCATAAGCCAGGCGATCACGCAGGACGAGGCACTATGAGGGCCACAATTCTGGGAGGTTTGTAATGTTCAAGGCGCTTCTCCTGTGCACTGTGATTATGAACACAGGCGCGGTGTTGACGGCGGCTGGTCAGAGCGACAAGCCGCGATCAAGCGTGGACAATCCTATGTGGCCCGCTTCACTGAAATGGGACTGCAAGACCGCTGCCAAAATCGTGTGTGAGCGTGATGGCAGTTGCTCCGTGGCTGAGGACCACACTGGATTTGTGCTGAACTACGGCAGCAACGAAGCTGAGTTCCCGGCCAGCAATGTCAGGATCAAACGCCACTATCAACAGACCGTGCAGGCAAGCCCTTTGCAGCAGGAAGTTAAAGTCGAACTGGCCGACAATCGCGTTCTTTGGCTGACGGCCGTGGACGCCAGCCGCACGTATTCGGAAGCGTGGGTCGGCGCACTGAGCGAGTTGAAGGGTGGCGCGGTACTGATGGAATCCGAGGGTGTCTACTGCATGCCGCACAAGTGAGTGCGCCGAGAGCGCAGGCGAGCGAAGGCCGATAAGGCCTGACCCTGGGGCGCCGGCCCCGGCGGTTCAGAAGAGTTCAGAGTCTCCCGTCCAGTTTATCGAACAGTGCGGTGCGGTTAGGTAACATCGATCTGTAAAACCGACAATGAGAGCAGGATTTACTGCGGAAAACAGATCTATTAATCTAGACGACCAAAATAAGACTTGAAGAGGCGACAATCATACGTTTCTATATTAACCAAATAGTCGCTTTTACTGATGAAAGTCGCATAATCTATCTTATGGAACTTGCAAAAAATATATACCCCAATGGGTTATGTAGCACAGTCTCCGGTGGAGCGGACGTCATCCGAACCGTCCTATGGCTGGTGGGCGTGATGTTTATTGACAATATATGCTACAGGCGCCACACTTGAAGGAGATATGAAAGGAACAAGCCATGGCTTCAGATAGCCTTCACGTGCGGGTCACGGGCACCCTCCAGGCGCACGTCCAGCAGCAGATAGGCCAACACGGCCTGTATGAAAATGCCAGTGAATACATCCGCGATCTGATCCGCCGTGACCTGCAAACTCGGAGCGAGGCATGGGATTGGCTTCGGAGAAGTCTTGAGCCGGCCATGCGGGCTGAGGAAAGCGAGTATGTCATGGTGTCGGCCGACGATGTAATCCACCGGAATCAAAGCCGGTAGCATGGCAGGATATGTCTTTTATCCGAGTGCGGATCTCCAACAGGATGATATCTGGAAAGATACAGTCGAAAAATGGGGTGAAAAGCAGGCCATTGCCTACATCAGCGGCCTGCACGCTCATTTGCAGCGGCTTGCTGAAACCCAGGCGCTATGGCGCCGGCTGCCGCACAGTCTAGTGGTGCCGACCGATCTCAAAATGCAGGTCTATTGCAGCCGCTATGAGCGGCACTATGTGTTTTTCCGGGAACTGCCCAGCGGCAAACTTGGTGTGATGAGCATCCTGCATGATCGCATGGATTTGCCGGTACGGCTAATTGAAGACCTCGCAAGACTTGTAGATCCCAGATAGCCGTTCCGGGCTTGCTCGCCGCGTCTCATGTCCATCAGCGTGCATCCCTATCTCAGCGGTGTTCCGCATCGGATCGGGTATCTGGAGGAATTGCTGGATTACATCGCGTGGCGACGTCGTATTCTGGACAGGCGAGCAGATCTATAACTGGTACACGTCCGCGCGGCCCGACGATGCCCGGCCGTAGACTTTGCAAAGGATTGATGCGGGTTCGGAGGTTGTGGAGCATGCATGGCGAGGCGGTTTGGGATCGCAGTCTGGTCAGTAAACTGCTGGAGTACGCCGCCCTCTTCCGAGCGTCGGGTGTGTGCCCTATAACTTTACGGTGCCCAGGCAGCTGCTCCCCACCTTCGGGCCAATGAAGGCGCCCGCATAATCAACATATCGTCGGAGATGGCTTATCTTGGAGACGCCGAGCTCGCCTCTTATGCCGCAGCGAAGGCTGGGTTGCGGTCACTCACAAAGTCGTTGGCGCTTGAATTCGCCCCTGGCGTGACGGTCAATACCATTTGCCCGGGACCGACAGCGACAAAGCGCGTGCGGGACACTCCCGAGGTTTCCTCGGAGAATTTGGAGAAGGTACCGCTGCGCAGATGGGAATGCCCAAGGACATAGCGCGAACAGCTCTTTTTCTCGCCTCTCCAGGGGGTGACGTCTATACTGGACAGACATTGGATCCTAACTGTGGCATCGTAAAGCCGCGACCCGACCTCGATTCTGCGAACGATCGCAACACTGTTGCCGTTGGAGGCCCGGATGCAAGTTTATGCCTGCGCCAGTGAGTCGAGCTGGCCGTTATGCCAAGCGTCGAAGCCTTGCACTTGGCCCCGAACTCGCAAAGCGAGCGCGCGTTTACAGGGACAAATTACCGGGCTGGCTGCGATCACCGCTGGCGCGACCGATGCGCATGGTCGGGGGTCTTTAGGCGTTGCGGTGATCACACCTATGTGAGCAACCAGGTGCTCGACCTAGAGCTTTTTTCCACCGATGATTGTTCAAAATAGCACGTTCGAAGGTTGTGACGCATTTACGTAGCAAACAAAAGGCTATCCCGTGGTTGAATCGAACTTGACGGTTGCATTGGGTGACACGCATTACCTAGTTGAGCGCCCATTTTTTTCGCATCCGCAGCCTGGGAGTGTAACGGATGTTGCCGTCGATGCATCTGACTTTGTTCACGTGCTAATTCGTCATGACTCACTTACTTCGAGTGGTCATCCGGCAGTGGTAACGCTCAGTGCCGATGGCGTCCGACAGGGTGAGTGGGGAGGCGATATTATTGCAGATTCACATATGCTGTCCGCAGGAGCGGACGGACGTATTTTTATCGTCGATCGTGACGCCCACCAGATCGTCATTTGCGCTGGTCAAAGAAAAGTGGGCACCATAGGGCAACGCCATAAACCCCTCCAGCCTTTCAATCATCCTACAGGAGTAGCTTTCTGTCCAAAAGGCTCGATCTATGTGTCTGATGGTTATGCCAATCATAAGATTCATAGGTTTACTCCAGAGGGACAATTTCTCACCTCGTGGGGTGAACTGGGCAGAGGTCCTGGGCAGTTCATGAACCCGCATTCAATCTGGGTTCAGCCCGACGGGCGTGTCATCGTTGTCGACCGCGAGAACGACAGGCTCCAGGTTTTCACGCCAGATGGACAATTGCTCGACATCTGGACTGGCTTCGTGAAGCCATTGGCTATCTGGGGAGACGTCGCAGGACAGATTTATGTGACTGATCTTGTTCCGGCCCTCTCGTTGCTGGCATCGGATGGCTCGCGGCTGGGCCGTTGCCGGCCAGTCTTGAATGCCGCACATGGCATCTCTGGGGACAGACAAGGCAATCTCTATCTGGCCGAGCCCTCCCCCAGCCGCGTAACGTTGTTGAGACGGATCGCGATGCAATAGGGCGATACGTTCTCCGGGTAGGTGGCCTTGTGGGCTGGCGCCCCGATGACACAGTATGCCATCGACGCTACTGAGATTACGAGGCTAGCACCGTTGCCGTTTTATTTGATTCCAAAATACTGTTCGCCGCATGTTGTCACTGTCATCCAATCTAGGAATCGGAAACCGAACCGTTCGCCGGCTTGTCCAAATGCGAAATCCACGCTCCGAGACTCGGCGAAAGGCCGGTTGCAGGCTTGGCTGATGGGCGTCGGAAAGTTCCGGCAGTCGCTTTCCTTGGTTTCAGGGCGGCCAGCGCTTCGGCAAGTTTGACTGCCGCCCACACACAATCCACCACTGGCACAGGAAGTCTATCGGCGATACGTTCGGCCAGGCCGGCAAGCGGTGCCCCAGCCAGCACGACCACATCAGAATTATCCTCGCATATGGCCTGCTTGCAAAGCTCGACCAAGAGATCCTCTTTTTCCTCCTGGACGTTGTCCACATTCGAGAATGAACCATCCAATGAGTGGATGCCGCCACAGCGCTCCATCATGCCGTGCCAGGCGACACATTCTTCGAACCAGGGGGTCAATGCCTGCGCAAAGGTTACGATAGAGAAATGCCGCCCCAGCATGCAGGCAGTCAGCATACCGGCTTCGGCCAAACCGACGATCGGTAGCGGAAACAATTCGCGTGCGCCGCCCAATCCAGGATCGCCGAAGGCGGCGATTATAGCCACATCGTACTCATGGTGGATTTCAGCCAGTATTTCCAACGCAACCGCGCCGCCGATCTGCGCTTCGGCTCGGGTAGAAATATAGGGAACTCCTCGCTCGGCGGTCACCGAAGTAATTCTTGTATCCTTGTTGGCGACGGTTCTGGCGGTCCGATCGATTAACTGCGTCACGCCGGTAGAAGTATTCGGATTAAGAAGTAGAATACGCAACCTGCAAGCCTTTCGCTTTTGGAAGTCGACGGCCAATTAGCAGTCCACCGGACTTCCATTCCCTCAATTCGAACGATGATAGTTCCAATCGGGGTGCCTGGTAAGGGGCTTTGCTGAGCAGTATCTGGGCCACCAAACTAGGGGATCTCAGGAGAAGGGGCAGGATTGAGCATGGGATTACGGAATAACTCCCCCCATTGTGCCAAGGGGCGCGTATCAAGCCCGGCTAGGCGGAGGCTCTTCCATACGGTCACGGCAATGGAATCATAAATAGGCAGGTTGATCCTTCGTTCCATCGCGTTGGCGACCCCGGCGCCATCAAGATTTGTGCAGATGATCGCCACCGCATCGCAGGGATGTTGAGCCACCTCCTCCACCATCTCTGCTATCGTCTCTGGGCGTGTTTGGGCGAACGAAAAATTGTCGCTGAGCCCCAGGTGACGTTCACTGGCGCAGGTGAACCCCACCTTTTCCATGTTGTCTACGATGCGCTGCTGCACGTCGCTTGTGTACGGGGTCACAATACCAATTCGCGTCGCACCGGTCAGGGTCAATATTTCGCGAAGGGCCAGAACGGACGTACAGGCAGAGATTCCGCAGGTGGACTCGATTGCTGTGCACAGTGTTTCGTCATTTTCGAATCCCAACCAACTGGCAGAGGTGCCATTCCAGGCGATGGCATCCACATTTGCGTCGGCTAGCAGAGATGCCGCTCGCAGCATCTCCGCATGTGTAAACTGGATGTTGTCCGCCTCGGACAGGCTGATCCGCGTCACCCGGAAACGGGAATAGTGGATACCGACCTGACGAAGCCCTGCTACCATGGTGCTGCTGACCCGCTCGACCGTGGTATTTGAAGAAGGAACCAGCATCCCAAGCCGCGTCCAATCTTCGATGCTGCGTCCATTCAAGTTGATGTGCCCTCGATAAAAGGTGTAACCGGGTTTCATTCGTATTGGGCTGAGGACTAGTAGCGCCACTCGGGCTCAGAGCATGGCGCGGCCTGGTACGAGGCCCGCAAAAATGCGAAGTTAGATACGCTCGAACAGAATTTCCTGCGCGCCTTTCCAAAGCGTATCCTTGCCCAGTGCGAGCAAATTCTCCTGCCCCTTGGTAATGGTCAAGAAGTGATTGCCCGCTAGGCTGCCCATCTTGCTCGCGAAGCTCACGCCCCCATAGGCAAGGAGAATCTCGGTTTCGCTGTATCCACCCGGATAGAAAATCAATTGTCCGGGTGCCGGATAGCTCGTTGCGTTTTCAAAGGGCAAGCCGAAGTCGCGCTCGCCCAGTGGGATCCAACAACCTTCACCACTCCAGCGGACGTGAATTACCCGCTCTCGATAGGGCAGCAGGCTAGAGAATATACCGCACGTTTTCGGGGCCGCAGCCTCTTCCAGCCTTGCCTCAAATTCGTAGGTGCCTGCACGGATGCGAATGTCGCTCATTTATTCCTCAAACGAATTAGCTGATTTGCCAACGTGACAGCATGCGAAGAATGATAGTGTACGCAATGCTTCTTAATTAATGTCTACAATTTTGTCAAGCATAGACGACAACTAATATACGGAGGCCCTTTGACAGTTCGAGACCCTGATGGTGTGCTTCCCGTGCCATCTCCCCCTACCACTCGAACTTGGGCGTACGGACGGATATGATGCGCTTTCCCCTTGGGAACAGCTGGGTGCGGGAATCCGCTCGCCCGGATCTGTGAGGGCGAAAGCCGAATGGCTGATCTACTCGACCGCGACCATGCGTGCGGCTTGAATAGAGCTATACGAGCGGATCAGCAGTTGAAGCCGTGAGGTCAGATTTTTTGGGAACTGCGAACCTGGCGCAGGATGGACTTTACGTCGAGCGGGTGGTTTCCGCCTATCTGGAGTTGGAGTTCGTCCTGCAGTCTCTCCAGGTGCTCATGCATCACAGCGGAGGCACCTTGACCATCTCCGACGGCCAGACATTTGACGATCCTGTCGTGGTCTTCGCAGTGACATCCCGAACGGCTGACAGTCTGATAGAGTGCAATCGCCAATGAGGTGCGTGAAACCAGTTCCTTGAGGGTTCCTTGGTAGACATCATTGCCCGAGAATTCAGCCAATTTCATGTGAAATTCGCCGGAAAGTCGCAGTCGCGTTTCCGTGTCATTCAGCGCTCTAGCTTCCTGCTCGGAATCTACAAGGCGCTGCAGGGACTTGATGCGCGACGACTCAAGCGTCGGTGCCAATTTGGCCACAAGGGAGCATTCGAGAAATCGGCGGACCTCGAACAGATCTCGCGTGACTTTTGGCGTCGGCTTGGCGACGAAAGCGCCTCGATTTGGATGCAGCTCGACCACCCCGTCATGCGCCAGTCTTGCCAGAATTGGGCGAACGATAGCCCTACTCACGGCGAATGCATCCGCAAGGGTTCCTTCGTTCAGCTTGGTTCCCGGAGGGAGGTGTTGATGCACGATGGCATTGTAGAGATTGTGATAGATATCATTGTCTCCCGGAACTACTCGCTCCTTCGGTTTATTTGGCACGTTCTCGTCCTTGCAGGTTGGGTTGTGGAGCTGCTTCTACACGAATTCGACGATGTCGACAAATCAATATTGTAGACAATTTTTTGCACAAATTGACGACACCTTGTTGACATGGTGTAGCCAGAATGCTTAGCTTCCATCAATAAAGTCGGGAAGACAAAATGGGAGAGGCCGAAATGACGATCGATAACAATGAACGCTCGCGGTCCGCGGAAATGGGCCGTCGCGAATTCCTCTGCCGCAGCATGTTGGCAGGCGGTATCGCGGCCACGCCATCGTGGCTATGGTCCGGCGCCGCAAGGGCCGAAGGCGTTACAACGCTGAAAGCCACGCACGGGACGGGCCTGTGCAACCTCGGCATTTTCCTGGTCAAAGAGCGAAATCTTGGCCTGGAGGATGGAGTGCAACTCGATTTCGTGAGTACGCCAAGCAACGCCGACATCACCACGGTTTTCGGTGCCGGCTTGGTGGACGTGTCGCTAATTCCCTACACGAATTTTCTCACGCTGTACGATAAAGGCGTGCAGGTGAAGATCATTGCTGGAGGTGGTGCGCAGGGTTGCATCCTGTGCGGGCAGTCTCACATCAAAACGCAGGCCGACGCGAAAGGGAAAATACTCGGTACGTTCCAGGCCGATACGCTGGAAGTGCTGCCCTATGACTGGCTCAAGAAGGCGGGCATGTCTTTCAAGGACATGGATGTCCGCTATTTCGGCACCTCTCCTGAACTGGCCCAGGCTTTCATCGCCGGCAGCGTGGACATGATGTGCCACAGTGAACCCTATGCAACCCAAGGGGTCCGGAATGCACCGGCCGGTGCGCATGTCATTTCCGATGGAACTGACATCTATCACCCTGGTTACACTGACTGTGTGCTTGCGGTGCGCACGCCGCTGATCGACGAAAACCCTGCGGCGTTGAAGGCGTTGATCAAGGCCATGTTCATCGCGCAGAAGCAGGCCGAGCAGGATCTTGCTTCGGCGGTCAAGGATACGGTCGGCAAGTACTACAAGGCCGAATTCAAGGACATAATGGACGCCGCCTCAAAGCAGCCGGTCGTTGTCGACCAACGCAACCAGCAGGACTTCATGATCCATGGAGCCCAATCGCTGATCGAGCTCGGATACATTAGCGCACCGCCCGGAAAAGAGGCGTTCCATTGGCAGCTATTGGACGAGGTCGTCGCCGAGAACAAGGGACTGTACGACTCCCTCAAGTGGAAATCGTAACCCCCACTCAAGATGACAGCCGGAGGAGTGACCCGATGGTAGAGATATCGAAGGGTAAGGGAGTGATTTATGCCTATCGCAGATCGTCTGGTGCGTATGAGCATATTGCTAATGGTCTTTGGGGCCTAGCGTCGGTCTCCCTCTTTGCTGGATTGTGGGAACTTGCCTGGTATTTTGGGATGGCGGATCAGACCGCGCTTCCGCCACCTCACATCTTTCTTTCTGACTTTCCAAATCAGGCGAAAAACTTTGAAGCCGCAATAGCCATCGGGGCGAACTCGCTCGGACCGTGGTTCGACGTGCTGAGCGTCATGGTAGCCACCGTGCTACGAGTGATCGCCGGTCTCACGCTGGGCTTCGTTGCAGGCATCCTGATCGGGGTGGGCATAAGCTACTTTTCACTATTTGGCACGATTGTACTGCCCGCGGTTACGTTGCTGGCACCCATCTCGCCGATCGCCTGGCTGCCGGTTTCCATTTTTATCTTTGGCGTTGGCAACGCGCCTGCGATTTTCATGGTGTTCGTTGCCATATTTTTCATGATCGCCCTGTCGACCCTGTCCCAGATCGATCGGGTCGACATCAACATGAAGAACGCCGCTAAAATCATGGGTGCGACGAAGCGACAGTTATACTGGCATGTCATATTGCCAGCCATCCTGCCGGCATTGTTCGTAATACTAAGGCTCAACCTGTTTGGCGCCTGGATGGTAGTTCTGGTGGCGGAGTCAGCCGGTGTCGGCAGCGGACTTGGTCAGATCATCAATCTCGCCCGCAACACATACAATTTCACGCTGGTCATGTTCACCATGACGCTGATCGGCGCGCTGGGGTTTCTGTCTGATTTTATCTTACGCAAAGTTCAGTCCAGGGTTCTGTACTGGGTTCCCGATACTATCCGAAAACTTGGGTGACGACGATTCATACCTGGAGCAGGACATGACGATGGAAGTCCAGATAGAACGGCCATACCGTGTGCTCAACTTCCTCTCGCAGAGGGGCAAGAGTGCTGGTCGGCTGATCCTCTCGCTCTTGGTGTTCGGCACCATCTGGGAGTTCGCGTGGTATGCGAAATGGGCGAACCCATTACTTTTACCTCCGCCGCATATTTTCCTTAATCATTTCTTGGAGCAAGGTAAGTATTTTAGCAATAATACGAGATTTGGTTCTGCGTCTTATGAAGACATATTTGTCGCCATGATTTCGAATATTGGCTTAACCACTGTACGTGTTATTTCCGGACTGGCATTGGCTTTTGTGTTCAGCCTGGCTGTCGGCGTGGCAATTCGGTACTTTTATGTCTTCGGGCGCCTGATGTTGCCGCTGATCACAATGCTGGCTCCAATTTCACCGGTAGCTTGGCTGCCAGTTGCGATTTTTGGTTTCGGTATTGGCAATCCCGCCGCCATCTTCCTGGTGTTTATAGCAGTGTTTTTCGTCATGACATTGGCTACGATTACCGAGATCGACGGCGTTAAGCCTGCCTACCACAACGTCGCCAAGGTCATGGGCGCCAGTCGCTGGCAGGAACTTATATACGTCGTCATTCCAGCCATCCTACCGGGCCTTTTCTTAGTCCTTCGGCTTAATCTCTTTGCCGCTTGGATGATCGTGCTTATCGGTGAGGCGATCGGTGTTGGAAACGGCCTAGGCCAGGTCGTAATGTTTGCGAGAAACACCTTCAACGCCAGTCTGACCTTCTTCGTAATGGTTGTTATCGGACTAGTTGGTTACGTGTTCGATCTGCTCCTGCGAGAGGTGCAGAACAAGGCCCTGTACTGGCTACCGCGCTGAAAATGCGCCCTTAGTGGAAGGACAATAACAATGGAAGTGAGCGCAGCAGCACGAAATTCGCGGCAACCTTCCGGCGCTGTCAAATGCGTCGATGCCAACAAGGTGTGGGGAGCGGGAACCGAAAGGGCAGTGCGCGCCCTGGAGAACATAAACCTCGACGTGCATCCAGGAGAATTCATCATCCTGCTCGGTCCAAGCGGATGCGGCAAGAGCACGTTGCTCTACATGATCGCAGCCCTGGAGGCGACGACCTCCGGCACCATTTGGTGCGACGGCGAGAAGGTAACTGCACCGAGTAGCGATCGCAGCCTCATTTTCCAGGAGGCTTCCCTGTTTCCATGGTTGTCCGTCACCGACAACGTCACCTTCGGCCTCAAGCTCAAAGGGGTGGACAAGGCGACGCGCCGGGCGGTTGCCGATCGTATTCTGCGCAAGGTCGGGCTTGGGGGCTTTATGGACAAGCGCCCCGACGAACTGTCGGGCGGTATGCGCCAGCGAGTGGCGGTCGTCCGTGCGTTGGCTATGGAGCCGAGCGTGCTGATGATGGACGAGCCGTTCGCCGCCCTCGACGTGCAGACCCGTGCGAAACTGCAGGACTTCCTGATCGAGGTCTGGAACGACAGCAAGGCGTCGGTGCTTTTCGTCACCCACTCCATCGACGAGGCCATCGCGCTAGGCGATCGCGTCGTGGTGTTTACTGCACAACCGGGCCGGATCAAGAGCATCGTTCCGGTCGATCTGCCCCGCCCGCGCGATATGCGCGACCCTGCCGCGCACGCCCTGCGCGATCATCTGACCGATCTTTTGAAGGATGAGGTGGATCGGGCGTTCCGGCAGCAAGAAAGCGCGGGGCGATAGAGCGGATCCTGGTCGGCTCGCATGTGCAGGGGAACTTTCTTCGATGTCGATAATGCTCGATGAAATATTGGATGTTCTGGCGCGTCTGGTTGCGTTCCGCACCGTCAGCAGCGCGTCCAATCTCGACATCGTCGGCTTCATTGCAGACGTTCTGAAAAGCGCCGGCATTTCCAGCACACTGACCTTTGACGAGGCGAACCGAAAAGCCAATCTGCTGGCGACAATCGGCAATCCCGACAATCCCGGGGTGTTGCTTTCCGGTCATACCGACGTTGTTCCTGTAGACGGGCAGAATTGGGCTACGGACCCGTTCTCTTTGCACATTGCCGATGGACGGGCGTTCGGCCGGGGCGCCTGCGATATGAAGGCGTTTCTGGCGGTACTGTTGACCGCCGGCAAGGACATGGCGCGGCGGCGGCTCGAAACGCCGTTGCACTTTGCCTTCTCCTTTGACGAGGAGGTCGGCTGTCTCGGCGTGCCGCATCTCATCGCCGCTCTGCCGCAGCAGGGCGTCCGTGCCATGGGCTGCATCGTTGGCGAACCCACAAGTATGAACGTTGCCATCGCGCATAAGGGTAAGGCTGAAACCAACTGCACCGTTGGGGGCATTGAGGCGCACTCGAGCCTCGTACATATGGGAATAAATGCAATTGAACTGGCATCGGAACTAATCGTGCGGCTCCATCAAATGGGGCAGCGCTGCCGGGAGAACGGCCCGCACGACAACAGATTCGATCCTTCCACCACGACCATCCAAGTCGGTACCATTGCTGGGGGGGTCGCAACGAACATCATACCGGCTTTGTGCCAATTCGAATTCGAGGTCCGCACGCTGCCGGGCGAAAGTGCACTTCCCTTAATAGCGGAGATCGGCAAATTCGCCGAAGAAAGACGCGTCCCCTATGCGTTGGCGGACGGTCGCGCGCCGACGCTCGCATGGCACAGCATGTCCAATTTCCCTGGGCTGAGCGTAGACCCATCCGATCCGATCGTGGGTCTTGCGAAGGCATTGGGCAAAACCGAGCGGTTGACCACCATCAGCTTCGGCACAGAAGCAGGGCTGTTCGCCGAGGCGGGCATTCCGACTGTGGTAGTCGGCCCAGGCAATATCGAGCAGGCGCACAAACCGAACGAATTCATCGACCTCGAACAGATCGAGGCTTGCGCTCGATTTATCGACCGGCTGGTTAAGCGAGCAGAAATGCCACCGCAACAAGGTTTCCCTCAATTGCTCAACCGTTGGCGGCATTCCGTCGGGAACTCTAATGATGCAAAGCAATAGGCCCGCGAATTCCTATTGTTCATCGTTCAAGACCAGCAAGGAGCCAAGATGTCATCGTCAATAATTCGGGCAAAGCATGTACTTTGCAAGGTCAAGAGCCGCACGGAGACGGAGATCGTCGATAACGGAGCCATCTATCAACGTGATGGCATCATCCAGGAGATTGGACAATTCGATGTGGTCTCGAAGAAATATCCCAGCGTGACCGTCATCGGCTCGGGAGAGCACATCGTGGCTCCGGGCTTCGTTAACGGTCACCATCATGTGGGTCTTACCCCTTTCCAACTTGGGTCGATGGATTACGCGTTGGAGCTCTGGTTCGCCTCGCGCATGGGCTCGCGCGCAGTCGATTTCTACCTCGATACGCTCTACTCGGCTTTCGAGATGGTCGAGTCCGGCATCACGACCGTCCAGCATTTGCGCGGCTTCATACCCGGCAAGCCGGAAAACGTGATGCTTGCGTCCGGGGAGATCATCCGCGCCTATCAGGATCTGGGTATGCGGGTATCCTACTCCTATTTCGTGCGCGATCAGATGCGCATGATCTACGAGCAGGACGGCGACTTCCTCAAACGCCTGCCATCCGATCAGGCGGCAGAGATGGCCGACTTCTTCAAGGACCACACCATCAGCTTGGATGAAAGCTTCGGCATCTTCGCTGACCTTCACAGTAAGTATAATTCTCTGGATCGCGTGAAAATCCAGCTGGGGCCAGCCAATCTTCATTGGTGCTCTGACCCATGCCTCACGATGTTGCGCGATTACTCCACCCGCTACAAGTCGCCAATGCACATGCATATTCTGGAGACTGTATACCAGAAGGAATACGCGCGTCGGCGCACTGGCATGACGGCGGTTGCCTATCTCAAGGAGTTTGACCTGCTAGGGCCTGAAATGACGCTTGGTCACGGCACTTGGCTGAACCAGG
Source organism: Mesorhizobium sp. GW821-FHT07A06 (assembly GCF_059419085.1). Taxonomy (NCBI): domain Bacteria; kingdom Pseudomonadati; phylum Pseudomonadota; class Alphaproteobacteria; order Hyphomicrobiales; family Phyllobacteriaceae; genus Mesorhizobium; species Mesorhizobium sp. GW821-FHT07A06. The sequence goes on along the minus strand of NZ_JBWKRC010000018.1, from coordinate 26,950 downwards.
CGGACATCGATCTGTGTGCGGAAACGGGCACCTGCATCTGCCACAATTGCAGCTCCAACCTGCGGCTGCGTAGCGGCGTGGCACCGCTCAATGCCTTCGAGAAGCGCGGCCTTTGCGTCTGCATCGGGCTGGACGAGGCGGGCATCAACGACGACCGGGACATGCTCCAGGAGATGCGGATGGTGCTCCGCCAACACCGTGTACCCGGCATGGATGATCTCGACGTTCCCACCTCGCACCAGGTGCTGCGCATGGCAACCGAGGACGGAGCCAAAACGACCTCTTTCGCCGACCAGATAGGCACGCTCGAGGTTGGCAAAGCTTGCGACTTGGTCATGATGGATTGGCGCCAGATATCCTATCCCTATCTCGACTCGGGCATGTCCATAGTGGACGCCGTGCTCTATCGAGCCAAGACATCCGGCGTCGAAACGGTGCTTGTGGCGGGCGAACCGATCTATCAGGATCGCCGGTTCACTCGCCTTAACAAGGACGATGCGCTGGCGCAGTTGGCCGCTTCGCTCGAGAAATCCCTCACTGCGCAGGAAAGGGCTCGTCACGATCTCGGCTACAAGATCATGCCGACCGTCAGAAAGTTCTACGACGGCTATCTGGATCAGCAAAAATTCGTGCCCTTCTACAATCCGAGTTCCCGAACATGAAGAGCAACGGCTTTCAATATCCGCCTGGCGTCATGGTCTCCCGGGATCAGGGATGATGTCGCCCTGGTGCTGGCGGTCTGCATCGGAGATCGCACAGGCGATCCGATCGGGCGACACTACCGCAGAGGTGGTGGTGCGGGATCACGTGGAGCGCATCTTGGAAGTTGAATCCAAGATCGGCGCGTGGGCGCACTTTGACCCGGACTATGCGCTGGTGCAGGCCGCGGCCGCCGATGCATTGCTGGCGGCCGGTGAGCCTCCTGGCCGTCTCCACGGAGTGCCGATTGGCATCAAGGACGTCTTCGACACGGCCGACTTTCCTACCGAATACGGTACGGCAATCCATGCAGGCCGTCGGCCGCACAAAGATGCGGCTGCTGTCATGGCCCTGCGTGCGGCCGGTGCGATCATAATGGGCAAGACCGTAACGACTGAACTTGCCATCGCCCGCGCCGGCAAGACCGTCAACCCTCACGATTTTAAACGCACTCCGGGCGGTTCCTCGAGCGGGTCGGCCGCAGCCGTCGCAGTGGGAATGGTGCCCCTCGCAATCGGCAGTCAGTCAAACGGGTCGATCATTAGGCCGGCGTCCTTTTGCGGCGTTGTCGGCTACAAGCCGTCTTTGGGTCTGATCTCGAATGACGGTGCCCTTAAGCAGTCCGAACTGTTAGACCAAGCCGGCGTTTTTGCGCGAACGGTCAATGATGCCGCCCTGGCAGCGTCGGTGCTTGTCGTGAGCCAGGACATCGCGATGACCGATCCGTACGGAAGTACATGCATGTCTGAGCGGAAAGAATCGCGCATAGGTTTCATGCGCACGCCGGTCTGGGATAGCGGCTCGGAGGCTGCCAAGCAAGCAATCCAGGATTTGGCGGCGCGCGCCGGCGCGGAAGAACTGGTGCTGCCCGCCCTGTTCGACGACGCCATTGCTGTCCATTCCACCATCATGGCGCGGGATGTCGCTGCGAGCTTGGCAAAGGACTGCGAAATACATGCCGCCTGCATGAGCGGGCCGCTGCTGGAGATCATCAAACGAGGGAGGCAAGTAACTGAGCTTCGCTACCGCGAGGCCGTTGTCAAGGCGCAAGCCATGAGTGCAGCCTTGTCCGATCTGCTTCGCGGTTACGGTGGCGTGCTCACCCCGGCAGCGCTTGATGAGGCCCCGATCGGCTACAACCCGACAGGAAATCCGATCTTCTGCACGATATGGACTTTGTGCGGCGCTCCGGCAATCAGCCTGCCTATGCTGAAGGGGTCGTCCGGCTTGCCGCTCGGTGCACAATTGATTGGCCCCCCGGGAGGCGACACGCGATTGCTGCAAAGCGCGAAATGGCTCGAATGGAAATTCCTAAAATGAAAATCCTTATTGTCAATCCGAACACCTCTACAAGCGTAACAGAGCTAATCTCGGAGGAAGCGCGTCGCGTTGCTTCGTCCACGACACAATTCGAGGTCGTGACGGCGCCCTTCGGCGTGGCCTGCATAGAGACGCGCGTCGAACTAGCGGTCGCAGCGCATGCGACGCTTGCCACCATTGCCGAGGCCACTGCCCCGTTCGATTCAGTGGTGATTGCGGCGTTCGGCGATCCCGGCTTAGGAGCCGCGCGCGAACTGCTGGACGTGCCGGTAATCGGCATAGCAGAGGCGTCAATGCTGACAGCCTGCATGTTGGGCCGCCGCTTTTCGATCATATCCATCTCGACGGGTCTTATCCCGCTCATCCAGGATACCGTCAGTTCCTACGGGCTGGCCAGCCGGCTGGCCAGCGTTCGTACGCTGTCGAAGCCGTTAGGCGATGCCGGTTCCCTGCGTGATGAGCACCAGGACCTCCTGTTGGAAATTTCGCTCGCCGCCGTCAAAGAGGATGGCGCCGACGTCATCATCTTCGGCGGCGGCCCGCTTGCGGGACTTGGGCGCAAGATCGCAGACCAGATTCCGGTTCCATCGATCGATGGGACTTCCGCGGCAATCCGGCAGGCAGAGACTCTCTTTGCGCTGGCTCCGAAGAAAGCGACGAGCGGAACGTATCGCCGGCCGGACCCAAAGCCGTCGCTCGGCCTGTCGCAGTCGCTCGCCCGGTTGATCGAGCGGCAATGACCCCGTTACCGGCTGTCCATGAGGTTGAGACCGCTAACGGCAACCTGTCCGCGACTCATGCGCCGCGCGGCGATGAATAGAGGAGTCCCGCATGGACCTTTGCGACCTGAACATTACGCAACTCGCAGCTGGGATCAGAAATCGTCAGTTCTCGGCCGTTGAGATCGTATCTTCATGTCTCGAACGGACTGCAAGGCTCAATCCCCGATACAATGCTCTCATCACGGTTGCCGCCGAAAACGCCCTGGCGCAAGCCGCAATCACCGACGCTCGCGTGGCTGCCGGCAGCGGCCTAGGCGCTCTCTCTGGTGTTCCGTTAGTCATTAAGGATACCATTGATACCAAGGGTATCCGCACGACGCATGGTTCGAAGCTGTTTGCCGACCATATTCCGGAAAAGGACGATCTGGTGGTTGCGCGTCTTCGGAATGCCGGCGGGATCATCCTGGGCAAGGCGAGCACGCCTGAGTTTGGTTTCGGGGGCGTGACACAGAATTCACTCGTCGGAGCGACGGCCAACCCCTACGACCATTCTCTGACCTGTGCCGGCTCGAGCGGGGGCTCGGCCGTGGCGGTAGCCTTGGGCATGGTGCCGGCGGCCCACGGAACCGACTTCGCCGGCTCCGTCAGGCACCCTGCGAGCTTTTGCGGCGTAGTTGGTTTCCGTCCTTCGATCGGGCGCATCCCAGTGTTCCCCAAGACGCCGCTTTGGCAAACCTTCGTCGCCCATGGCTATTTCGCTCGCTGCGTCGAGGACATCGGCTTGCTGTTATCGGCGACGGCAGGCCGTGACGACAGGGATCCGACTTCGCTGGAAACGACGACATGGGACAATTCATTGTCCCATGTCAGCGGTCCGAACGTGAGGATAGGGTACAGCCCCAGCTTCGGGGTCTGCCCGGTTGACACCGTGGTAGAGGCCCATTTCATCGAGGCTATCGAAAAGGTCTCGTCCATCTGCGCGCGAACCAGCGCAACCTCGCTTCATCTTGGCGATATTCGCACACCGTTCGAGATTCTTAGGGGAGCCCTGGTTCGTGACCAATTCGCTCCACTGGTCGAACAGCATGGCAACAAATTCTCGGAGGCAATCCGCTTTAACATCGCCCTTGGCGAAGGCATCACCGCCGAGCAGTACTTCGCCGCCGAGCGCGCGCGAAGCAGCATTTACCTCGACATGGTCGATCAGTTCGAGCGCTACGACATCCTTGCCACCGTTTCGACGCCCGTTCTGCCGTTCCCAATTGGCCAGACGATGGTGGAGTCTATCAATGGGCAAAAGCTTGAGACAATGATCGACTGGTTCATGCTTTCAGCCGTGGTTACCCTGACCGGGCTGCCTGCCATTTCGATTCCGTGTGGCTTTTCCGAAGCGGGTTTACCTTTGGGATTGCAATTGATCGCCAGGCCGAACGCCGACGCTCAACTCCTCAGTTTTGCCCTTCACCTTCAGAGGCAACTTGGCTTCGAATATCGGCCGCCCTCCATGCTGAACGAAATGCTCGCTGACGGCATGGGCAGCGCAGGTCAGATCGCCCAAACAAAACAAGAGAGAGTTCAATGAAGGATTACGATCTCGTTATCCGGGGTGGAACCGTCGCGACGGCAAGCGACGTCTTCAAGGCTGACATCGGCGTAACAGGCGGCAGGATAGTGGCTTTAGGGGAAAACCTCGATGAGGGGGCCAGAGAAATATCGGCTGCCGGCCACCTCGTCCTGCCCGGTGGTGTCGATTCCCATTGTCATATCGAGGAACCGCAAGTTGGCAATGTAATTAATGCCGATACGTTTATTTCTGCAACTTCGGCCGCAGCCGCCGGGGGAACAACGACGGTCATCTCCTTCGCCGGCCAAGTGAAAGGAAGCGCCATAACGGAAAGCCTTCGCGAGTACCATCGCAAGGCAAGGCAGGCCCTTATCGACTATACCTTCCACATCATAGTAACTGATCCTAGCGAGGCAGCTCTTGAGGAATTGCCCGCCTTGATTGAAGAGGGGCACCGGTCTCTCAAGATATTCATGACGTATTCCAATCTCGCCCTCGATGACGACCAGACCTTGCGAGTCCTGGCGCTGGCCCGTCGGACGGGAGCCTTGGTCACCGTCCATGCCGAAAACCATTCGGCGGCCATGTTTCTCACCAATGCACTCGAACAGGCGGGCCTCACCAGCCCGAAGCATCATGCCTGGGCAAAACCCATGGCGGTAGAGCGAGAAGCCTGCCACCGCGTCATAGCCTTTGCCGAATTGCTCGACGTGCCCATCCAGATTTTCCATGTATCAGGCGCCGAAGCGGCGGAGGAGTTGCGGCGAGCCCAAAATCGCGGCCTGAAGGTCTTTGGCGAGACGTGTCCGCAATATCTCATGCTGACCGCTCGGGATCTCGACCGCCCAAACTTCGAAGGTGCAAAGTTCCTGTGCAGTCCACCGCCGCGTACCGAAGCCGATCAAGATGCGCTATGGGAACATTTGAGAACGGGTACTCTGGGCGTCGTTTCTTCCGATCATGCCCCCAGCCGTTTCGATGACCCCCACGGCAAGAAAGCCGGCGGAGAAAATGCACCCTTCAGTGCCATCCCAAATGGGGTTCCTGGCCTCACAACGCGCCTGCCTATCCTATTTTCGGAGGGCGTGAACAAAAGACGGATCGACCTCAACACGTTCGTGGCGCTTACGGCAACGAATCCCGCCAAGCTTTTCGGCCTGCATCCTCGGAAGGGAACCATTGCTGTCGGGGCGGATGCCGATTTGACCATTTGGGATCCGGATCGGAAGGTTACCATTCGCAATGACATCCTCCATCATGGCGTCGACTACACCATATATGAGGGGAATCAGGTTACGGGGTGGCCAATCATGACACTGTCTCGCGGTAAAATAGTCTGCGACAACGGCAAAATCGTCGGACAGGTCGGCCACGGCCGTTTTCTTGCTCGTGAGCCCTATGATGCCATCAAGCCGCGCAATAGGCATGTCACTCCGTTCGAGCCTGTCGCGGGCCTAGTGTTGCCGACGTGAACGGGCGGCAGCAATGGATACCAATATGTTGGCACAACTGGGATGCACGCACGGGCGCCCGGATCTGCTCGGTTGAGGGCCTGTCCGTCGTGAGAGTGTGTATCGGCCAAAAAAATTGACCCCATAATGGAGTGAACCCCGCGGGCTGGACCACCAGAGCCTGCCGAACTAAGCCGCCTTCTGGGCAAATAGGATTTCAAATTCCTCTGGTGTTCGATAGCCAAGGGCTGAGTGCAGCCGCTTGGAGTTGTGACCTCTTCGATGAACCTCGGCAATCGTTCGGCCACATCGGCAAAGCTGTCGTAGCCAGCCATGTAGACGTCCTCGACCTTCAAGGTCTTCATGAAGCTCTCGGCCTGTACATTGTGGTAGGGGTTGCCGATCGCGCTCATCGAGCCGAGCAGACCTGCTTCATCAAGCGCTCGCCGATAGGTCTCGGATGCATATTGTGAGCGCCTCCCCGAAAATCGGACAGTGACGGAAGCTACGAACTGACGTCTGCTGATCTCCAAGGACGAGGAGATCAGAATATGCGCAAACGCAGGAATCATGACGCGGGCTTCAAGGCTCGCGTGGCGCTAGAGGCCGTGAAGGGCGAGCGCACCGTGTCGGAGTTGGCCGCGGATTATGGCGTGCATCCGACGATGATCCACCAGTGGAAGAAGGCGCTGCTTGACGGGGCGGCGGACATCTTCGAGCGGGGCACGAAGAAGACCGCTGAGGTCGACGAGGACACTGTGCGTTCCTTGCATGCGAAGATCGGAGAGCTGGCCGTCGCCAACGATTTTTTGTCACGAAAGCTCAAGCCTTGGGGCGGGAAATGAGACGTGGGATGATCGAACGGAACCATCCCGTGCTGTCGGTGGGCGCGCAGTGCCGCCTGCTGTCGATCTCGCGGTCCTCGTTCTATTACGAGCCGCAGGGTGAGGCAGAAATGAACCTCGCCCTCATGCTGCTGATCGACAAGCAGTTCCTGGAGACGCCCTTCTACGGCGTGCAGCAAATGACCTAGCACCTGCGGAATGAGGGCCATGCCGTGAACGTCAAGCGCATCCGGCGGTTGATGCGGCTTATGTGCCTGATGCCGATCTTCCAGAAGCCGGACACCAGCAGGCCCGCGAAGGGACACAAGACCTATCCCTATCTGCTGGGCGGGCTGCGGGTCGAGCGGCCCAATCAGGTCTGGTGCGCCGACATCACTTACCTGCCGATGCGCAGAGGCTTCCTCTATCTGGTCGCGATCATGGACTGGTTCACCCGCAAGGTACTGGCCTGGCGCATCTCGAACACGCTGGAGGCCGACTTCTGCGTCGAGGCCCTGAACGAGGCAATCCACCGCTTCGGCCCGCCCGAGATCATGAATACCGATCAGGGCTCGCAGTTCACGTCCTTCGCCTGGACCGACCGGCTGAAGCGGGTCGGGACCCGGATCTCCATGGACGGCAAGGGACGCTGTCTCGATAACATCTTCATCGAGCGCCTGTGGCGGTCGCTGAAGTATGAATGCGTCTACCTGCACGCCTGGGAGACTGGGTCGCAGGCCAAGGCAGGCGTCGGTCGCTGGATCACCTTCTACAACTACCAGCGGCCTCACGCAGCCCATGGCGGACAGCCGCCCGCCGTGGTCTACTTCAACAGCATCGAAACCGATCAGCAGGCGCGGAGAGTAGCTTAAACCACCCAGAAATCTGTCCGAAGATCGGGGAGTAGCTCATTGGTACCCGCGGTCGGTGTGATGAATGCAGCCTGGCGGCGGTCTCCTGCTTGCCAGAGCGGAGCGCAAGGCCGCGATCGCCAAAGGCGTGTCGAGCCGTCGGGACAAGGCGTAGCCGACGACCTTGCGGCTGTAAGCATCAAGAATGCCGGCCAGATAGCAGAAGCCGGTAGCAATTCGGATGTATGTGAAATCCTTAACCCAGACCATGTAGGGGCGATCCGGGGTCACATTACGATAGAGGTTCGGATAGATCGGGGAATCGTGACTGCTGTCGGTCGTGCGCACATAGCGCCTCCGCGGCTTGGTTCCCAAGCCTGCCGCTCTCATCACACGGGCTACGCGCTTATGGTTGACCAGATGCCCGCGGCAGCAGAGCTCGTGGGTTACCCGTCGATAGCCGTAGCAGGGCAATTCGTCCTGGATGTCCTCGATGAGGGTGACGAGTTCTGCGTCCGAGAGGTTGGTCATTTTGGTCGTGGCGCGATAGTAGAAAGTGCTTCTCGGCAGATCGATCACTTGACACCCCCGTCTGACGGAACAGGCCGGTGACGATGAAGGATCTCTCGCTGTCGCCGGCGGTCGGCTGGCGCGGTGTTTTTTGGCAAGGTCCAGTTCCATCGTGAGTTGACCGACCTTGCGCTCGAGAGCCGCGATGCGCGCCTCATATTCAGCGATGACGCCGGCCTCGGCTTCCTCGTTATTCAACTCGCCTCGGTCGAACTGTGTCAGCCAAAGCTGGATGAGGTTTGCCGAGACCCCGTGCGTGCGCTGGGCATCGCGGCGCCCGATGACGTCGCCCCGGATGTCCTGACAAAGCTGCAGTTTGAATTGCGTCGAATGCCGACGATATGGACCTCGTGACTTCATGAGCCTTCCCCGTTCAAGGCCCATCGAGCGTATCAGTTTTTCAGGTCCTCATGGCCCAGCCCGCGGGGTTCACTCCAATCGAGGGTCAGTTTTGGAAACGATGACGTAATTGCTGCCGTCGCTCCTTTGAACGAAGACTCGGCTGACGGCAAAAGCCGCCGACCATTGAGATCAAGGAGGTCGCAGTGAAGCAATATGTCGGATTGGATGTGTCGCAGCGAGAAACCAGCGTTTGCGTCGTCGATGATGCTGGAAGGTCTGTCTTCCAAGGAAAAGTGAAGTCCGATCCAGGAGCCTTGACGGAGCTGCTGCGTAAACGTGCGCCTCACGTCGAGCGCATCGGATTTGAGACCGGCGCCATGTCCAGCTGGCTCTGGCACGAGCTTAAACGGGTCGGGTTGCCGGTTGTCTGCATTGATGCTCGGCATGCAAAGGCAGCGCTTTCAGTCCGAATGAACAAGAGCGATGAGAACGATGCCCGCGGCCTGGCCGAACTGGTTCGTGTCGGCTGGTATCGGGAAGTGAAGGTCAAGAGCGCAGAGAGTCAGGCCACCCGATCCATGCTCGTCGCACGGTCAAGACTTGTCGAGATCCGTCGCGATCTCGAAAATCAGACACGGTCGATGCTGAAGGAATATGGGCTGCAGTTCAGTCGATCGATTGGGTCACAGTTCCGGCGAAGGGTTTGGGACCTGGTTGCTGACGGGCATCCGCTTCGGCCTTTGGTTCAGGCGCTTCTGTCTGTCCATGAGCAGGTCTGCTGTGAACAAGAGAAGCTTGATCGGCAGGTCCGGCATCTCGCTCGCGAAGACGAAATCACACGCCGGCTGATGACAGTCCCCGGCATCGGCGTGGTGACCGCGCTCACGTTCAGACACACGATCGACGATCCCTCGCGCTTTCGCTCGGCCGCAAACGTGGGTGCCTATCTCGGCCTGACGCCGCGACGAAAGCAGTCCGGTGAAACGGATATCAATGGCCGCGTCTCACGATGGGGCGATCGGCTGCTGCGAACCTACCTGTACGAGGCGGCCAGCGTGCTCCTGCACCGGACGAAGAAATGGTCTACGCTGAAAGCCTGGGGGATGCGTCTGTCTAGGCGGATCGGCTTGAAGAAGGCAAAGGTGGCGGTCGCACGGAAGATCGCGGTTCTGCTTCATTGCATTTGGGTTGACGGCACCAGCTTCGAGTGGGGCTGCGAAAAGATGGCATAACAGATCAGCACTCGATCCCAATCGCGGGCCAGTTTCCGGAGCTCGTGATGTCCCCGCCGGGACGGTGGTTGCGGCGACCTCGGTCAAACGGCTGACAGCAGTTCATCTGCATCTCGTTGGAAACGTTGCGGCGCCCGACCCGAACATCATCATGAGGCACTCGACCTCGGAAAGGACCATGACCCCGGCGATGGCAGTGCGAGATCCGGATTGACAACTACCCGCAATTAAAGGGCCGTTTGACACAGAGAAGCCTGCTAGTGGATTTCGCCTCGCGCCAATTCGGCCGGCATTATTATGACGCAGCGCGAAATGGGATATCCTTCGATGTTCAGTACAAAGCAGGCGGTCGCTGGGGGGCATCGTCAACTGGCAACGAGAGGATTGATCAATCATCCCGGCAACAGCCAATCGAACACCGTCAGCAAAGTCGACGTTGCGTTGAGCGGCGAGATGGGCGAAACAAGGAGAATTGGAATGCCCGTATCAATCAGCGGAACTCTCATTTGAGATGTTAGAAAGCAAAGATTTTCCTGCTCACACACAGGCCATTCGTTTCTACAGGATGCTGGAGAGCAGCATCGTCACAGGGGAACTAGCTCCAGGCCAAGAGCTGTCCGAACGGTCAATCAGCGAGCAATTCAGCATCGGCCGCACCCCGGTTCGGGAGGCTCTGCAGAAGCTGTCAAACAATCATCTGGTGCAAATCGAGCCTCGCCGCGGCACACTTGTTGCGCCATTGGATCACACGAGCACGGCAAATATTTTTTACGTGGCCAGGCCTTTGAAAAAGCTTCTAGTCAAGTTGGCATGCGAGCGTGCATCCAAGGAGGAGCGCATTCAATTGAGTGGACTGATCCCTCGCCTAAGAACTCTTGCAGACGAAACTTCTTTGGTTGAACTCTATGCCCAAGCGGATGCAGTGCTTTCGCTAGCGTCCCGAAACGCCTACCTGGTCGACGTCCTAAGTCCCATGTCGGCGTTGATTCAGCGAATTCGTATCGCCTGTAATGTGATGGGCGATCAGTTGGTCGCTGACGCCTTTGCCAATGTAATCGAACGAGTTGTCGAGTCTGATATCGCAGGCGCGGCTTCTTGTTACGACCAACACGCCGACATTTTTGTCGCAACGGTCTTCCACTTCCTACAAGAAATGGAGGGTAAAGGCCAATCTCCCAGGCTGATTTAGACAATGGCGATACCAAGCCTCGCCAAAATCGTCTCTTTGGCAAAGCGGTCAAGCTCATTAATCAGTCTGTCCGAGGCCAGTCTGATCGAACGGTCCGGACTATCTGCGATCTGCGCCATCAAATCGGCTAACGCTTCATCGACACCCGGATCGGCCTCAGTCGTGTTCATAAAATAGAACCGACGCGATAGGGCGTGCACAGGAATGATAGCCCTGGTTAGAATCGGGTTCGCCGCAATGTCCAGCAAAAGCCGCTTGAACCGTAGATCGATTTCCATATGCGCTTCTGCATTTCGGTCCCGACTGGCTTGACGAACCTCCTCCCCCATATCGCGGATTGCCTGCCTATCCCCTTCAGTGGCCAACCGGCTTGCGGCAAAGAAAAGTTGAGGGTCAAGCTCACGACGTAACTCCAAGATCAGCAACTGGCCTCGAAAATCCATGCTGGTCGCGAAGATGCCACGCCTGGGTACAATCTCGACCAGCCCGTGGTTCGCCAGCCGCTGAAGAGCAACGCGCACCAGAGTGCGCCCAAGGCCAAGCATCTTGCAGAGCTCACCCTCATTGATGAGTGAGCGCGGCTGGATGATCCCTGTGACCAGTTGCCGCTCGATGGCGACATAGGCTCTTTCGGAATTGCTATCCGCAGACAAGGACGCAGAATTGTCGACAGCATCAAGCAAGGGTCACGTCGTATCGGTTAGTGGGATTGAGTACATATCGAGATCCTCCCGGTGCCGGCAAGGGCTCCTCCAGGAAACCCGACCCGCGCACCTAACGATTGATATTCGCACAAGCAAGTCTTGACACGCCGGAGCGTCTTTGCAAGTCTGGCATATCACGGATACGCCTGATGTAAATGACTAGCTCCAAACTCTATCCCTGGCTGTTGCTGGCACCTGCCATAGGTTCCCTGGTTGTGTTCGTCCTGGTGCCGGTGGCGATCATTCTTGCCTATTCCTTTTTCGAGTTCTTGGGCGCCGGCGCGGAGCGGGCGGCCTTCGTGCTCGACAACTGGAAAGAGGTCTTCACCGATCCATTCTATCTAATCGGCCTGTGGAAGACGGTTAAAATCGCTGTACTGGCGACAATCGTCTGTGTCGTCGTCGGCTATGTACCAGCCTATTTCCTGGCCAATACCAAGTCCCGATTCCGCGGCCTCTTCTTGCTGCTCCTGGTTGTTCCGTTCTGGATCAGTTTCATCATCAGGACGATGTCATGGATCCATGTCCTTGGATCGAACGGCGCAATCAACTCAGCCTTGCGAAGCGCCGGCATCATCGACCGCCCGATCGAGATGCTCTACGGGCCCACGGCGGTGATTTTGGGACTGGTGCATTTCACCCTGCCCTACGTAGTCCTCAACATCTATGTCAGCCTTGAGGGCATCGATCGACATCTGGTCGAGGCGGCGCGTTCGCTCGGGGCCTCGCCATGGTCCGCCTTCTTGAAGATCACTTTGCCTTTGTCGCTACCCGGTCTGTCGACAGGCACGTTGCTGTGCTTTGTCCTGGTGACGGGCGCCTTCATAACGCCGCTTATCCTTGGCGGGCCTCAGGACTTCCTGTTCGGGAACCTGATCTACGACACTATAATCTCTGAGCTGAATCTGCCGCTTGGCGCCGCGCTCTCTTGCGTGTTGCTGGTCTTCCTCGGACTCTTCGTCTGGACATTCAACCGGTTCGTCGGGCTGAACCAGCTCTACAATACGTTCAGGTAGCCCGATGAGTTCGCGCATCATTCTGCTGATAACCTGGGCAGTCTACCTGTTCCTGTTTGCGCCCATTCTGGTTGTCATCGTCCTGTCCTTCAACTCCTCGCAGTTCGGCAGCTTCCCGTTCCGCGACTTCACTTTCCACTGGTATGCGACACTGCTGGATAACCAGGCGATCCTAGATGCTGCCAAGACTTCCATCATACTTGGCGTACTCGTAGCGTTCATTTCCACGGTGATCGGCGTGCTGGCGGCCTTGGCGCTGGTTCGCCACGAATTCCTGGGCAAGGGCTTCGTCGTCGTCCTCATCACTGCGCCGCTGCTGATCCCCGAAACGGTGCTTGGCGTCGGCCTGTTGCTGTTCATGCGTGCGCTCAGCCAGCCGCGCAGCCTGCTGCTCCTGCTGATCGGCCATGTGGTTCTTACTCTGCCGTTCGTCGTCATGGTGATTCAGGCACGGCTGGTCGCAATCAAACGCAGCTACGAGGAGGCCGCGCGCACGCTGGGCGCCAGCCAGGTCGAGGTGCTGCGCACAGTGACCTTGCCGCTGCTGGCGCCTGCCCTTTTTGCAGCGGCGCTGTTCGCCTTCACAGTGTCGTTCGACAACATCACCGCCTCCATGTTCTGGCGCCCCGGCGGCGTCCAGACCGTTCCCACCGAAATTTTCGCGATGTTGCGCAATTCGATCAGTCCCGAGATCAACGCACTTGGGACAGTGATCATCGCCCTTACCCTGCTTCTGCCGATGATCGGCGGGCTGATCCTGAGGGGAAGAGCACATACCGACCTAAACCAAAACAAAATGGGAGAATGAGCATGTCTAAGATGGAAGATGAATTCCGGTACCGCAGGCTTCTTGACCGCTATCGGTCGGGCGACGTTGACCGGCGCACGTTCCTCGGGCTTGTCGGTGCCGCTGCGGCCTCGATCGGTCTGAGTGGCGGCTTTTTGGCCGGCATGACCAGCCGCTCGCTGGCGGACGACGTCAAGGAAGTCCGTTTCGACGGATGGGGCGGCGTGGTGCAGGATGCCCTCAGGAAGCTGGCATTCCAGCCCTTCGAGAAAGCCAAGGGCGTCAAGGTCGTCGACGGCTCGTTTGGCGGCGAGGACGAAATCTTCACCAAGGTGAAGGCATCGAACAGCGGCGAATACAACGTCATCGAGTCGGCCGGCGTCGAATGGTACAAGCGTTGGGTGGATGCGGGCCTTTGCGAGAAGCTGAATGAGGCGAACATCCCCAATGTCTCCACCTTGATGCCGGCCCTCTTGGCGCCGTTTCGCGCCGTCACGCCGGACGCTCTTTCGGGTGTGCCTTACCACTACGGTGTCACCGGTGTCGCCTACAACACTAAGTATGTCAGCAAGGAAGAGGCGGAATCGCTGGGCGCGAAGCTGCTGTTGAAAAAGGAACTTCAAGGCAGAGTCACCGGCTGGGCCGACTGGGAGACACGCGTCTGGTACGGCGCTCTTCAGAGCGACCAGGACCCCAACAACATCAAAGACATGGACGCAGTGTGGGCCAAGGTCCGCGAGCATCGCGATAACGTCAAGAAGTACTGGAATTCAGCCGCCGAATCCATGGACCTCCTGGCATCAGAAGAAGTCTATGTAGCCGACGCGTTCTCAGGACGCGTAGCGGCCCTTCAGCAACAAGGCTATCCGATCGCCTATATGGACCCGCCGAAGGCTTTCGGCTGGATCATCGATTTCCTCGTCCTCAAAGGTTCTCCCGTTGAGGCCTGCGAAATCCTGATCAACTTCATGCTTGAGCCGGACACGCAAATCGCCGTCTCCGAAGGTCAGCTCTATCCGCCGGGACTTGACGCGACCAAGTTCAAGCTACCCGACGCCGTGACCAAGTTCCCGACCTTCGACCCCACCGGAACGCTGACAAACATCACGTTCGCCGACGCCAAATACTGGAACGATAACCAGACCGAATGGCAGAAAACCTGGAACCGTATCCAGCGTGGGGGCTGATCCCCTCGGGGCTCGCCGCCGCGGCGGGCCCCTCCCTCGACTTTCCAATTCCTGAGCACCCTGTCGATGACCGCTGTCGAACTTAAGAAAATTTGCAAACGCTTCGGCAGCTTCGAGGCTGTCAAGGAGGTTGACCTGCGCATCTCCGACGGCGCGTTCGTCAGCCTGCTCGGCCCTTCGGGCTGCGGCAAGACAACGATCCTGCGGATGATCGCCGGACTGGAGACGCCGTCCGGTGGCGACATCCTCGTCAAGGGTCGCACGGTAACGGACGTGCCAGTCCACAAGCGTAACATCGGTCTGGTCTTTCAGAACTATGCGCTGTTCCCCCACAAGACGATCTTCGACAACGTTGCTTTTGGTTTGCGTTACCGCAACTTCTCACGTGACCAGATACGCGCCAAGGTCGAACAGGCCTGCGAACTCGTCAGGTTGCCAAACGTTGGGCAGCGTTTGCCGTCGCAACTTTCCGGCGGACAACAGCAGCGCATCGCGCTAGCGAGAGCGATCGTCATCGAGCCGGACGTGCTGCTGCTAGACGAGCCTCTATCCGCGCTCGACGCCTCACTGCGCGCCAATATGCGGACCGAGATCAGACGCTTGCAGCGTGACCTCGGGATCACGGCAATCTTCGTGACACACGACCAGGAAGAAGCGCTATCGATGTCCGACGATATCGTGGTGCTCGATCAAGGCTCCATTCAGCAAGTGGGCACGCCCCAGCAGGTCTACCGCTATCCGAGCACCCGCTTCGTTGCCCAGTTCCTCGGTCAGGCGAATGTCGTCCCAGGCCGCTACGTAGGCAATCATGACGGCTATGGAATCGTCGAGATTTCCGAGACATTAAACCTGAAGGTCAGCCCTCCTAGTCAACCGTTACAGGCCAGCCAGGTCGATGTAGTCATCCGCGCGCATCGCATCGCGATAGAGACGGAAGAGTCCTCCTCGCACTCCGGCATCAACCGGATCGACGCAACCGTCAAGGATGCCAGCTTTCTTGGCAATGACGCGTCCTATTTCGTCGAGGTCGATCAACGACGCCTACAGACGGTCAATACTGCGCGAGGACAACTGATCGAGGAGGGCTGCCAGGTTTGGCTTTCCATCCTTCCCGAGGATTGCATCCTGCTCAATGCTAACGGCCGACGCATCGAACAGTCCGCTCGCCGACCGTAGTCATCGCAAGTTCACAGCAGAAAAACCGAAAGAACGAATGTCCGACATGCACATTATTCCTGGCGTCCTTATCCGTCGCGATCCGCAAGGCAGTCCCGTTCCTCTGGTCTTCGACGTGCCAAGAAGTGGGTGTCATTATCCGAACGACTTCGATCCTGTCGCGCCCTTCCGGGCAATTCACGAATGGGTTTCCAAGCACGTCGACGAACTCTATGGCGATGCGCCCATAGGGGGCGCCACACTGTTGTCGGCCGTTTTCGCGAACGCTTATATCGATGCCAACCGCAATCTGCTCGACATAGACGCGGATCTGATCGACGGGGAATGGCCCGAACCTCTACGGCCGGGAGATAAGTCCAACCGGCTCGGCATCGGGCTCATCCACCGCATCGCGGCGGGTGACATCCCGCTCTACGACCGTAAGCTGACGGTGGCCGAAGTCCAGCACCGCATCGATAACTACTACAAGCCCTACCACAGCGAACTTTCGTCCATCATCGCGCGAGGGGTGGCAGTTCACGGTTCGGCTTGGCATTTGAGCTGCCATTGCATGGCGACGATCGGTCCGGACTATTCGCATGACAAGGGCAAGCGCCGAGCTGAATTCTGCATCAGCGACCGCGACGGAACGACGTCGGACACGGAGTTTCTCGATGTTGTGGTGAACGCATTCCGCTCGCTTGGCTATGGCGTCTCCGTCAACGATCCGTTCAAGGGCGCCGAATCCATCCGTATGCACGGTCGTCCAGCCGAAGGCGTGAACAGTCTCCAGATTGAGATGATACGCGGTCTCTATCTCGAGGAGGACAACTTCACCCGGTCGGCCAATTTCGATCGGGTCAGAACAGACCTCGGCAAATTCGTGGCCATCGTCGCGGATTATGTACGCGGCAAAGTCGGGTCGGCTGGCTGAATTCGAACAGGACGGAGGAATCGATGGCGAGAATACCCGCCGGGCATGGTAAGGCTTTCCGCTTGGAGCAGGGTCAAAAGCTGAAGGTCGTCAATCTGGGTGGCGCCCAGGTCGTGGATACTTGGGCCTTCGACCCGAAGGATCTGCATCATCGCATGTCGATGGAGATATCCCGCCGCTATCTCTACAAGCTGCGTCCTTCGACCGGCGATGTCCTGCATACCAACTATCGGGTGCCAATCATAAAGCTGGTCGAGGACACTTCCAACGGCGTCCACGATACGCTGATCGCAGCCTGTGACGCGGCCACTTATGAGAAGCTCGGAGCAAAAGGCCATCGCAGTTGCGCCGGCAACCTGCATGAGAGCCTGTCCGAGATTGGTGAAAGTCTTTCCTACACGCCGGGACCGCTTAACTTGTTCATGAATGTTCCGGTGACCAATAATCTCGACATGACGCTAGCGCCCTCCTTGGCCAGGCCAGGCGACCATGTCGTGCTGCAAGCCCTAATGGATACCATCATCGTCCTTTCCTGCTGTCCGATGGATCTGGTGCCCACCAATAGCGCCGATTGCCGGATCAGTGATATCGACGCGGAGATTGTTTAACCATGACGCGCACCTTGCCAATTGAGTCTCATCGTTCTGGAAAGTTGGCGATCGAGGGCGGAATATTCTTCCGCCATGAGCCCGAAAACGGTGGGGCGCCGGTTTTATTCGAACTGCCGCAGAGCGGTACGATCTATCCGAACGAGTTTGCATCCCCGGCCTCGTTCCGCGATCTGCACTTCCTGATTTCGCCCTATGTCGAGGAACTGCTGGCCGGAGTGATAAATCAAGGCTGCACACTTCTGCAGGCCCTGTTTCCGATGACCTACATCAACGCCAACCGCAGCGCATCGGACATCGACCAGAGCATGTTCGCCGAAACATGGCCCGGTGCTGAACCATCACCGAAGGTCGCCATAGGCATCGGACTGATCCAGAAATGGGCCCGGCCGGGCGTGGAGATCTATGACCACCCGCTGAGAATCGCCGAGATCCGTCACAGGATCGAAACCTATCACGAGCCCTATCACCGCGAGATCGAGCGCATCCTGTCGTCTTTCAAGGCCATCCATGGCGGTGCCTTGCATCTGGACTGCCATTGCATGGGCACCTACGGCTCACCGATGTCACCTGACCCTGGCCGCAAGAGAGCGGATTTCTGCATCGGCGATCGGGACGGGACAACGAGTGCCCCAGAGTTCCTGGATTGCGTCGTCGGGCTGCTGCGCGAAATGGGCTATTCGGTCGCGATAAACGATCCATTCAAAGGTGTCGAGATTATCCGGCGGCACGGCAGGCCAACGCAGTCCGTGCACAGTCTCCAGATGGAAATCGGGCGGGGCCTCTTCCTTGATGAGAAGACCAACAAGCCATCCACCAATTTCGCCAATCTGGCAGCTGATCTCAGCCGGTTGGCACAAACTGTCGCGAGCTATGCCAGGAACGTATTCGCCCGCGCTGATGGGCCACCCGGTTGATGCCATGCCGGACGCCGGCCTGAGTAATCAAGAAGGAATTCAGAATGACAATGCTGAAAGCGGGACACGGCACTGCCCTTAAAGCCGCTAAGGGCAGCAGGCTGACGATTGTAAATACCGAAGGCGAGCAATGCGTCGACATATGGGCCTTCGACAGCAACGACCTCTTCCACAACCTGTCGATGGAGCGCTCCCGCGTCATTCTCGGCAAACTCCGTCCGAGTTTGGGCGACACGCTTTACACGAACCGTCGTGAGCCAATCTTCCGCATCGTCGAGGACAGCTCTATCGGCGGCCATGACACTCTCCTCATGGCCTGCGACGCCAGCTTGTATGAAAAGAGCGGCTTTCATGGTCACCGCAATTGTACCGCGAATCTGCATGAAGCGCTGGCCGACGTCGGCGTCACCTTCCCTTACACGCCCGGCCCGCTAAACCTGTTCGCGAATGTTACAGTCGACGAGACGCTGCGCATGAACATAAACCCCTGCGTGGCCAGGCCGGGGGATCGTGTGGTGGTGGAGTTGCTGATGGATGCGGTGGTCGCGCTGTCCTGCTGCCCCTGCGACATCGCACCGGTTAATGCCGCGGACGGTCGTATCCGCGATGTCGCCTTCGAGCTCCTGTAAGATTGGACGTCCAGATAAAAAAATCGCCGACATCTTCCTTTCATTCGAAAGCCACACAGGCGCCGGAGAACTCTCTTCAACTGCCAACATAGCGAGGAAGACATGACGTATTTCACCGCCCGAATTCGAGCCCGTACCGTCCATATCGGTTACGACCAGAATGGAGACCTCATCACCAGGGATCTCAAGAAGAGCGAATTCGTCGAAAAAGTAATCAAGCTCGACCGCATCCTGTCCTTCACCGACGATCACCTCTTTGTCGCCTGTCCTCACAACACGGTGCAGGTATGGGATTACGAAGGTGATCTGAAGACCGTCAAGGAGCAGCTAAGCTTAAGGAATCTGTTGATCGAATGACGGGCTCTGACCTTGCTGAATGATTCCACCCCCTCGTTGATCGTCAGACTGACCGTCAATGGTGCCGACGTGACTGTCGCCGTCGATCCGCGTCGGAGTTTGCTCGACATGTTGCGGGAGAACCTCGGGCTCACCGGGACAAAGAAGGGCTGCGACCACGGCCAGTGTGGCGCTTGTACCGTTCATATCGAAGGAGAACGGCGTCTGTCATGCCTTCAGTTCGCAGCACAACTGCAGGGACGCTCGATTGTCACCATCGAGGGCATATCGGACCCGGGAGGCGAACTTCATCCTCTTCAAAAAGCATTCGTCCGCCATGACGCTATGCAATGCGGCTTCTGCACACCCGGCCAGATCATGTCAGCGTTGGCTTTGCTGCGGGAGGGCTGCCCGCGCCATGCCGGCCAATTGCGCGAACTGCTGAGTGGAAACATCTGTCGTTGCGGCGCTTATGAGAACATCGTCAAGGCCGTGCAAGAGGTTGCAAATGACCTCCGTTGATTGGCTACAGCCAAAGACCGTCGAGGAAGCGCTCGAGGCCCTGGCCAGGCGTGGCAGCCGAGCAGTCGCTGGCGGAACCACAGTGCTCGATCTCCTGAAACTCGGCCATCCGCTTCCCGAGCGATTTGTCGATATCAGCCGCCTGCCGCTTGACCACATCGTGGAGACGCGTCACTCCTTGTTGATCGGCGCCTTGGCCTCTAACACGAACGTGGCCAACGCCCCGAGCATACGTCTGGCCTTTCCAGTAATTTCCGAGGCGATTCTCTCAGGCGCGTCGCAACAGATCCGCAACGCTGCATCCGTCGGCGGCAACATCCTCCAGGCCACGCGTTGCCCCTATTTCAGAGCGATCGACTGGCCGTGCAACCAGCGCTCTCCCGGATCTGGCTGCGAGGCTTTGAGTGCCCCGACACATGCTCACGCCATACTGGGTACCGACACGCATTGTATCGCGGTTCATCCTTCGGACATGGTTGTCGCGCTCACGGCGCTCGACGCAACCATCCATACTCGGACTCACGAAACGGTTTCGACAATTCCGATAGCCGACTTCTACCAAGAAGCCGGTGGCCTTGCAGGAAAGGTAACGGTGCTGCCGCCCGATGGGCTGATCACAGCTGTCGAGGTTTCGCGCTCTGATGCCGCCCGTCATTCCAGCTATCTTAAGCTGCGCGGGCGTGCATCCTACGAATTCGCGACGGTCTCCGTGGCTGCGGCAGTCCTTTGCCGATCAGGTGTGATTGAGAAACTGTCTCTGGCGCTGGGCGGTGTGGCCAACAGGCCGTGGCGACGCAAAAGCGCAGAGAGCCTGCTTGTTGGTAAGAGGCTCGACAATAGGTCAGTCGACCGCTTCTGCGACGCCCTGCTGGACGGTGCCGAGATCAGGGCGGAAACGGCCCACAAACTTGCCCTGTCCAGAGGAGCTATTCACCGGGTACTTCGGACTTTGGCAGGATCATGAAATCGATTCATTCCACGCTTGCCCGGGTCGATGCGATCGACAAGGTCAGCGGAAGGGCGCTGTACGCCGCCGATCGGAAACCGGCTGGCATGCTCTTCGCTCTGGCACTGCGCAGTCCGGTCGCGCGCGGCCGGATCAAGCGCTTCGGCCTTACGACAGCCCGCGTATTGCCCGGTGTCCGGGCGATATTCACACACGAAGACAAGGCAATGCTCAACTGGCACAGCAGCCCGGAGGTCGATGCTTTGGGAGCCGAGGCTTTGGGGCGCGCTGCATTGGGAGATCCAGCCTCTTCGCTACCTGCTTACCGTCCGCTGATCGACAACGAAATTTTCTTCAGCGGGCAATGGATTGCGATTGTTGTCGCGGAGGAATTGGAACAGGCCCGTGCGGCCCTCAGAGCAATCAATGTCGATATCGACACGGCCGAACCTGAGCGGCCGCGAGATATTCTGCCCGGCCCCTTCTTTGCCGGGGACATGCAGCATGTCCGGCACAACGATGTCGAAACCGGTCCCGAAACTGTGCGGATAAAGGCTGTCTATTCGACGCCCGCGCAATTGCATCAGCCGATGGAGCCCTCGTCCACGACGGCGGTCTGGGATGGCGACTGCGTTACTTTGTATGATTCGACGCAAGGCGTTCAGGCAACCCGCGACTATGTCGCCAAAAGCCTGGGCATCACGCCGGACAAGGTGCGGGTCCTGTCGCCCTTCGTCGGCGGCGGCTTCGGCTCCAAGAACCAGATCTGGCCCCACCAGGCCCTGTCGGCGCACATTGCTCGTGCTCTCGGGAGACCGGTCCGAATGCAGCTGACGCGCCCCGACATGGGTGTCGCGTCCGGATATCGTAGCGAAACACGCCAGGAGGTCGAACTCGCCAGCGATGCGCAGGGCCATCTCACCCTGCTTAGCCATCTCAGCACCGTCCCAACCTCGTTACGTGGCGGCTTTTTCGAACCCTGCGGGCTCAACTCACTCATGCTCTACAAGGCTCGGAAGGTCGCGGTATCTCACCGCGTCCAAAGGCGGGCAATCGCCACGCCGACACCTTTTCGGGCGCCTGGCGAGACCCCCGGTTCGTTCGCGGTTGAAACTGCCCTCGACGAACTTGCCCACGCCCTTCGGCTCGACCCTATCGAACTGCGCATCCGCAATTATGCCGATTTGGACTACTATCACCGCCGCCCGTGGTCGGCGAACAATCTTATGCAATGCTACAGGCAGGGAGCCGAGCGATTTGGCTGGCCCTCCGCTTACGTCGAACCGCGCTCGATGACGCGTGGCAGTCTCAGAGTGGGCTATGGCATGGCTGCCACTGCCTATCCGGCACCGGCGCTTCCGGCCAGCGTGCGCCTCGTGCTGCGCACAAGCTCGCCACTTCGCATCGAGACCTCAGCAACAGATATCGGGACAGGAATGCGAACTATCCTCGTCCAGACGGTCGCCGGTGGCCTCGGCATAGACCCTGACCGGATCGTAGTCAGTTTGGGAGATTCATCATTGCCCAACGCGCCGACCGCAGGTCGATCAAAGTCGACGGCAAGTGTCCTTCCGGCCGCAATTGAAGCCTGCAGACTGGCTTTGCACGAACTCGACCGCATCGATCCGATTAACCGTGAAGGCGCTAACATTGCCGACCCGTTCGAGCGCCTCGGCCGGAGCGGACTGTATGAAATTGTCGCTCAAGCCAGTTGTACCGGTCTGCCAAAGGCCACCCCCCTCAGCTTCTATTCCTTTGGCGCGCATTTCGTAGAAATCGAACTTGATGAGCTGATCGGACGCGTTCGCGTTAAAAGGATTGTCAGCGCTCTGGATTGTGGTCGTATCGTCAACCACAAGTTGGCAGAAAGCCAGATACGTGGAGGAGTCATATTTGGCATCGGCATGGCACTGATGGAGGACGCCGGCAGGCGCGAAAAGGATCTCTACCTTCTGAACGATAATCTTGCCGACTACTCTGTCCCGGTCCACGCAGATGTCCCACCGATAGACGTCCTCTTCATCGACGAGCCCGATAACGCGATCAATGAAATCGGTGCGCGCGGATTGGGTGAAATTGGTCTACCTGGAGTGGCTGCCGCCATTGGCAACGCTTTCTTCAGCGCTGCGGGCCGTCGCTGCAGGAACTTGCCCATTTCGGTGGCCCTTATGCAGACAACCCCAGAGAACATCACCGACCAGACTAGCATCGATAGCGTTCTTCCAGGACGCACCGAGCCGGCTCTGCCGGGACGTGGCTGAGATCATTCCGCGAAGCGGGAAGCAACTGCCGGTTCTGTTGCAATCTTACATGGGGTACGAAGAGAGCGGCGATGATGGTTGGGGATCATGCGGCAGCGAGGGCTTCGAACTGCTCGGCCAGGGAGGGATTGGGATTGAAGGCAAATCTCGCCTGTCGTTTGCGCATCATGTGAACCATTTCGATGCCGGACAGCGTGGCTTTAGCGGCAACCGGCGACTTGAAGCCGAGCACTGGTCGTATGCGTCGCTTGATCCGCCGATGGTCCTGCTCGATACGATTGTTATCAGGCATGAATAGGCGCGACGCGCCAATCCGCATTCCACTGCACGGACGGATCAACTACCTCACCTACCGGGATTGGGGTGCGGGGAGCACGCATGGCGGGCAGGCCGAGGTATCTGACGAGCTGCGAGCTCGAGTTGTTATCTGGCCGCCCCTTTCGACTTGCCGGTTGCGCTGCGAGCGCGGATCCGTAGTTGTCGTGTAGCCCGCCGGCTCCCATGGTTGCTGACCCTGGAAAGGAGCCGGGAATGAGAACCATTGCCCTTGATGTCCACCGATCATTCGCTCAAGATGCGAAAAGCCATTCTGCAGCTGTCAACAAACTGGCTGACCGGCGATCGGTTGCAGCCTGATATCCACTAGCGGTTTTAGCAAGGGCTTTGAAATGACAGTTTCTGTTATGATGTCGGAGCTCTCTTGGAGCGAGTACGAGCGTCGCATGCGGGAGGAGGACGCGGTAGTTCTGCTCGCCGTGGGCGCGGTCGAGCAGCACGGATATCATCTACCGCTTGGCACCGATTGGATGCTGGGCAACTACATTGCAAGGCGTGTTGCCGAGCAGGTGAAGGGCATCGTGGCCCCCCCGATCATGTATGCGGCGAGATCGCAAATCAGGACCGGCGGCGGGCCCCAAAGGATGGGGGGCGTCAATCTCCGCCCCGAGACGCTGATCGACATGGTGTATGACGTGCTGATGGAACTCGCACGGCATGGAGCGAGGAAGATCGCTGTCATTGATGCTCACTTCGAGAACAGATTCCTTCTCGATGAGGCCTGCTACCGGGCTCAGCAGGATCTTGAACTTAGGGGGGTGAAGGATTTCACGATCGTCAAGATCCTTTACCCTGAGCGCATCAAGCCGGAGACGATCAACATCGTCTATCGAGGCAAGGAGTTTCCTGGCCTGGACCTCGAGCATGCAGCGCTGCTCGAAACCTCAATGATGCTGTACTGCCACCCTGAACTGGTTGACGAATCTAAGGTTGTCGACGAGCCGCCAGCCGACTTCCCGCCTTATGATGTGTTTCCGGTGCGGCCGAACTGGGTTCCGGCATCCGGCTGTTTGTCATCACCTCGCAATTCGACGCGCGACATCGGCGAGCTCCTCATCGAGGAATTCGTTGAAAATGCAGCTAATATTGTGCGCAAGGAGTACAGATAAGAAAATGGCTTTTGCTGAAATCGGCGGCTGACTTTACTGGGTAATCCGGCCAGACATCGTTCGGCGAGGATCTGTCGCAAACTCTTCGGTAATGGAATCGAGGGCATGAAGGCTCTTCAGTTTCTCGGGAGCTTGTTATGTTCAAGGGTCGTCATTTCGACCAGTCGGTGATCCTGCTGTGCGTACGCTGGTACCTGGCCTACAATCTCAGCCTGCGTGATCTTGAGGAGATGATGGGCGAACGCGGCCTGTGCGTCGATCACTCCACTGTGCATCGCTGGGTTGTCCGCTTCTCGCCGCAACTGCTGGAGCGCTTCAACCGGCGCAAGCGGACCGTCGCCGGCAAGTGGCATATGGACGAGACCTATATCAAGGTTCGCGGGCAATGGATGTATCTCTACCGTGCCATCGACAGCGTCGGCGACACGGTCGAGTTCTTCTTCAGCGAACACCGTGACCTGGTGGCGGCCAAACGCTTCCTGCGCAAGGCGTTGCAGCATCATGGCCACCCCGAGCGCATCGTCATTGACGGCAGCCAGACCAATCGCGAGGCGATCGTTTGCTGTGACGCGGAATGTCGGCTGCGGGATCGCTCGCGGCGGCGGCTCAAGCCGATCCGCATCCGAAAGAGCCAGTATCTCAACAACCGGATCGAGCAGGATCACCGGCGCATCAAGCGCCGCATCCGCTCCATGCTCGGCTTCAAGTCGCAGGCGAGCGCCGCCACCATCCTGTCCGGCATCGAGATGATCCACATGATGCGCAAGCGACAGGCGAGGTATGCCTACAATCCCAGTCCGTCGATCGCCGAGCAGTTCGATATCCTCGCTGCCTGACGGACAGGCCGAAATGGCCGTTCACTACCCCATTTCCAAGTTTGCGACAGAACCGTTCAATCTCGATGCTTCGAAAAAATCAGGACGGCAAGTCGAGGCACTCGACAGCCCTTCTAAGCGCCGTGACGAATGCGATCGCTACTTGCGACAGTTCGCGCATGGCGGGATATAGAATCCACGTATCAAACGGTATGATGGGTTCGAGTGGCCGTACGGCTACCTCGTCCTGGCGAAATTGCGAGGCGCTGAACGGGTCGACAATGGTAACGCCGGCTCCGTTCGCGACAAAGGCGCAAGCGGTTGCGCCGATATGCGTTTCGATCTCTATTTGCCGAGCGATGTTCAACTGGTCGAAGAGACGATCGATCGTATTCCTTAGATGGTCTTCGCTGGCCAACGAAATGAACGGCTCGTTGCGTAGATCTGTCGCTCTAACCACACTTCTGGCAGCTAGCCTGTGTTTGATCGGCAAGACGCAGACAGCCTGCGTGCGGCACAAATATTCGAACCGTACCCCCGGATTGTCGACCGAGAGCGCCCCGAAGCCAAGGTCGACCTGCTGGTTTGCGACATGGTCAACCACCGATCTCGATGTGTGGCTGTGCAGCACGATGCGTACGTCGGGGTGGCTGTGCGAAAATTCGGCGATCACCGCGGGCAGGAATCTCAGCGCCATGGCGGGCAGGGCGGAGATGCTGAGCTGGCCTCGTTTCAGCAACCGAATGTCGGCCGCAGCCTGTTCGATGCGATCGATTCCGACAAACACCCGCTCAATTTCGGCGTGCAGCATTTTTGCTTCGGGGCTCGGCGACAGCCGCCCTCTCTTCCTCAAGAATAGTGGAAACCCGCACTCCCGCTCCATGGCCGCGATCAGCTTGCTGATCGCCGGTTGCGAAATGCCCAGCCGCTCACCGGCCTGAGTGACGGTGTGGCCGTTCATGAGCGCGCTAAACGCCTGGAGCTGACGGATGATCATCAACGCGCCCTGCCACGTTTTCCATGCCGGTGACGTCAAACGGCAAATGGGGCTTTCCCGAATTACGACAGGATGCATCTAACCCGCCGGAATGCAATACGATGAGGGCGTATCGCCCGCCACGCGTCAAAGGCGCACGCCCGGCCGGACGTTTCGGTAGCCGGCTTTTCGCAAATCGGCGGGATTGTGGCCCGCCGAGACGCAGACCACGACATCGCCGGTCAGATCGGAGAAATCGGCCCGGAAATGCACCGAGCTCTTCAATGCAATGATCCAGTCGGCGTCGAGGTCGAAGCCGAGATGCAGAAGCAGGGACCTGTCCATCGTCTGGAACCTCCGGCTGGCGACGATGACGTGTACCTGGCCGGTCCGCAGGACGGCGACAGGGCCGATGTCATTGACGATCCCGTGGAACACGGGGCCGGTGTTTTCGAAGATGCCGGCAAATACGCGCTCCACGCGCCAGTTGGCCAAGACCGGCGCCTCCACGGACCATGGTGATTTCCCGCCGACCGCAACGACCAGGTCGGCGCCTTCTCCTGCGTCGGCAGCCGCACGCGCCGCCGCCGGATCGCAGATCAGGGCGACAATCGCCTTCGCGCGGGCCTCGATCAGCCCCCGCAGGATTCCGGTTGTATCGCAGCTGCCGCCGGCGCCGGGATTGTCCTGCGTGTCCGCAAGGATCACCGGCCGCCCCGTTCTCGCGCCGATTTCCAGTGCCCTCGCGATAACCTCTTGCGGTCCGGCCCGTGGCCTTGAGAAATCGTCTTCGATGGCGAGAAGGTCGCTTTCGATGCGGGAAGCCGCCTGGTCGACGTCGTGCTGCGATCTCCCGTAGACCACGAACGCAGGCGCTGTCACGTTGTTTGTAGCAATACAGCCTGAAGCGCCGGGAGCAGATATCAGGCGAGCGTTCCGGTTACGGCT
>NZ_JBWKRC010000017.1:0-161185 GCF_059419085.1 Mesorhizobium sp. GW821-FHT07A06 | reverse complement strand
CTATCCAGCCAGCATCTTGAATCACAAACATCCGACTTTGGGAATCCTACGATTCCCCCAAATTAGGAAACGCTCTAAAGGACGGCATTCGTACCGGAGAGCGGAAGCGCTACTCGCCCCGGCTGCTTTGCCGACACAGCTTGCGGCGCCGCGATCGAAGCGTCTATCATACGGTGACAAATTGCTCGCCGGAGTCCCGCCGTGCTCCGCCCAGACGGGATTGTCCGCGGTTATCAGGGGTAGATTTCAGAACGAATGAAGTAGTGCCCCGCCAATGGCCGACAGAACACAATTCGGGTTGAGCGCGGTCGACACCGTGCCCCTGCATGAGAAGGTCTATCTGGAGCTTGTGCGGGCCCTGATGTCCGGTCAGTTCACGCCAGGACAGAAGCTGACCTCGCGCAAGCTCGCCAAGGAACTCGGCACCAGCGACATGCCGGTGCGCAGCGCCTTCATGCGGCTGCAGGCGCTGCGGGCGCTGAGCCCGATGCCGAACGGCAGCGTCGAGGTACCGGTGATCTCCGCCGACCGGTTCTCGCAGTTGACCGCCGTGCGCACAATCCTCGAAGGCTCGGCGACGGAGCTCGCGACAAAGCTTGTCAACGGCAACAATCTGAGGACGATCCGCCGCCATTGCACGGAATTGACCCTGGCTGCGCGCAAGGGCGATATCGGCGACTATCTCAGGAAGAACTACGCCTTCAAATTCTCGATCTATCGTCATTGCGGCAACGATCAGCTGATCTTCCTGGTCGAGACCGTGTGGATGCAGGTCGGCCCCTTCCTCAGGAATCTCGCCATGGGGTTCGAGGACGATCTCTCCTTGATCCTCGACATCGACTATCACGAGGAAATCGTCACGGCGATCGAGGCCCGGGACGCGGCGCGCGCCCGCGCGGCCATCGTGCGCGACATCGACGAGGGTGCGGCACACATCCTGCGGCAGGCCAGATTTCCGGACGCCAGAACCTAGGATTCCGGCAACAGCCTTTCGAACCCAGAGGCCGATCATGCCGGCTCGGCGGCGAACCCGGCACACCGAATGCCCCTTGGCTTTCCACCCTCTTGTCTCTATGTTGCGATCGCAGATCGCGCAATTGGTTTTGAAATGCCTCCCGACATCCCAGCTAGTGACTTGAAAAAATAAGGAAAAATTCCCGGCGGCGGCCGGATATTTTTCCGAAAACTCACAAGCATCTTTACCAGGGATAGCGCAGCCGGCACGGCTTGGGCGCCTTCGAAAACCAGAGGTTTTAAAATTGAGCGATGCAATTGCGGACGTTCTGAGCTGGCTTGAAAGCAGAAACGACATCCAGAGCCTGAGGGCGGCGGTGTGCGACCTCAACGGCGTCATGCGGGGAAAACGCATCCCGGTCGAGCAGGCCCGCAAGGCGCTCGAAGGCAAGCTGCGCATGCCCTACTCGCTGATCGGGCTCGACATCTGGGGCGAGGACATCGAAGGCAACACGCTGGTTTTCTCGACCGGCGATGCCGATGGCCTTTGCCAATGGACGGGACGCGGCATCCTGCCGGTGGACTGGACCGCGCATCCGACGGCGCTCGTTCCGCTCTGGCTTGCCGATGAGAGCGGCGCGCCCTATCTCGGCGATCCCCGACGAGCGCTGGCCCGTATCCTCGACCGCTACAAGGCGCTTGGCCTGACCCCGGTCGCGGCGACCGAACTTGAATTCTATCTGGTCGATCCGCAGTCGCAGCGGCCGGTCGGACCTGTCTCGCCGGTCACAGGACGGCGTCTCGATTCCGATGCGGCATTGTCGATCGACGAGATCGACGACTTCGAAGCCTTCATCCACGACGTCTACGAGGCCTGCCGGGAGCAAGGCATTCCCGTCGACACGGCGATTGCCGAAAACGGCGTCGGCCAGTTCGAGATCAACCTCAACCATGTCGCCGACGCTTTGCGGGCGGCCGATGACGCCGTGCTGTTCAAGCGCACGGTGAAGGGCATTGCCCGCAAGCACGGCTTTGCCGCCTGCTTCATGGCGAAGCCCTATGGCGACCGTGCCGGCAATGGCTTTCACGTCCATTTCAGCCTCGTCGACGCTGAAGGCCGCAACGTGTTCGACGACGGCACGGATCAGGGCTCGGAAACCATGCGCCACGCGGTCGGCGGCCTGCTGGCCGCGATGGCCGAGAGCACCTTGGTGTTCGCGCCGCATTTCAATTCCTACCGCAGGCTCCGCCCGCGCTCCTATGCGCCGACCGCGGTCGCCTGGGGCTACGAAAACCGCATGGTCGCGATCCGCATTCCCGGCGGCCCGACCGGGGCGCGCCGCATCGAGCATCGCGTGTCGGGAGCGGACGCCAATCCCTATCTGGTGCTTGCCGCCATATTGGGCGCGGCGCTGATCGGCATCGAAAGACAGATGTCGCCGGGCGAGCCGACAGGGAACGACGGACAAGGCGTGACACCAGCCAAGCTGCCGCCGGACTGGGCCTCCGCGATCGCCACCTTCGAAAGCGGGACCCATGTGGCGGAAATCTTCCCGTCGATCCTGCGCGACTCCTTCGTCGCCTGCAAACGCCAGGAATTGAACACCTTTGCCCTCAATGTCAGCGACTTCGAGATCGAGACCTATCTCGAAAGCGTCTAGCGCAACTAACCATCGGCATTGGAGCTTCGTCGGCCTGATCGAGCCGCATCTTGTCCGGCTCGTCGGCTTTTCGCGCGCACGGCTTCACCTCGCCGGCGCGATGCTTCTGGGCGCCCTGCTGATGATCGTCTCGGACTGGCTGTCGCGCATGGCGGCCTTTCCCTACGAACTGCCTGCCGGTCTGTTCGCTTCAATGCTCGGCGGCCCGTATCTTGTCTACCTGCTTGCCAGGGGCGCGGCGCGCCAAGGCTGAGCGCCTCGAACTCCCGGGATCATTCGGCCTTCAGCACCGAGACCGCCGCCTCGCTGTTGTGAACATAGTCGTTGGCGTCGGGCTGCTTCTTCACCAAGAGGATGAACAACAGGTCGGTCAGCGTCAGCTGCGCGTCGCGCGCGGTGATGGAGGAGGAGCGCGCTCGCTCCTCGTCGGCGATGGTGTAGAGGCGGATGTCGGCGACACGGCTCAGCGGATTGTCGTGCAGGCCGGTAACGGCGATCACCATCGTGCCGCGCTTGTGGGCAAGCTCGGCGATGCGCAAGGTCTCGATGCTGGCGCCGGAATAGGAGAGCGCGAACAGCACGTCGCCAGGTCCGAGCGTCGCGGCATTGGCCATCTGGATGTGGCTGTCGCTGTCGTGCAGCACATTGCGGCCGAGCTTCATCAGCTTGTAGGAGAAGTCACGCGCCACCAGCGAGGAGGCGCCGACGCCGACCAGATGGATGCGGCGCGCGCCATCGAGCAGTTCCAGCGTGCGGGAAATGATGCGCTCGCTGTTGGCGGCGACGGTTTGCTGCATCGACAGCAGCTTGCTGCCGATCAGCTTCTTCAGGATGACCGGATAGGTGTCGCCGACCTCGATCGAACCGTGAATAACACCGGCCGGCACCTGCCAGTCCTGCGCCTTGGCCTCGCTGACGGCGAGCTTGAGCTCCTGGTAGCTGGCATAGCCGAGCTTCTGGCTGAACTTGACGACACTCGACTGGCTGCGGCCGATCTCGGCCGCAAGGGCGGCCGTCGACAGGCGCAGCATCTGGTCGGGATTGTCGACGATGTACTGGCCGATCTCACGATCACCTGGCGCCATGCCGTCGAGCTTCGCATTGATCGTCTTGAGAACGGACATGAACCCTCTGGAGCGTTTCGGTGCGGAGAGGAATAAAATATTCCAAATTCGATTGACAGCCAAGAATGCGGAATTAATTCTCGAACCGGACCGGCCAGGTTCGGAATCGGATGGACCTTCCGGAGAGACCGGACCCGCCGCCCGGCTTCGACATACAAGGGTTCAGCCATGGACAGATTGCGGATCGTCGGCGGACGAAGACTGGAAGGCGCGGTCACCATATCCGGCGCCAAGAACGCGGCCCTGCCGCAGATCGCGGCTGCCCTGCTCAGCCCCTACCCGCTCGAACTGACCAACCTGCCCGATGTGACCGATGTCGAAAACATGCTCGGCGTGGTGCGGCTTCACGGTGCGGACGTGACACGGTCGGCCCACGCCGCGACGATCGATACGAGTGCCGCCGTTTCGAAGGAAACGTCTTATGACACGGTGCGGAAAATGCGCGCGACGGTGCTGGTGCTGGCGCCGCTTCTGGCCCGTTTCGGTCATGCGCGGGTTTCGCTGCCCGGCGGCTGCGCGATCGGCGCGCGGCCGGTCGACATGCATGTCGCCGCGCTTGCGGCACTGGGCGCCAGGATCGCCATCGAGAACGGCCTGATCGTCGCCTCCACGCCGAACGGGCTTCTCGGCACGCGCATCGTGCTCAGCTCGCCATCGGTCGGGGCAACCGAAACCGCCATGATGGCGGCGACCATAGCCAGGGGCGAAACCGAGATCCTCAACGCGGCACGCGAACCGGAAGTGGCTGATCTCGCCGCTTGCCTCAACGCGATGGGCGCGCGCATCGAGGGCGCCGGCACGCACCGCATCCTGATCGCCGGCGGCACCAGCTGGCACGCGGCCCGGCACGACATCATACCGGACCGTATCGAGGCCGGCACTTATGCGATTGCCGCGGCGATCACCGGCGGCCAGCTTGAGCTCACCCAAGCCCGGCTCGAACACATGGCCTCGGTGGTGCAATTGCTGGAGGCCACCGGCGTCAGCGTCTGGCCGGGCGACCGTGGACTCATCGTGTCGCGCGACCGGCCACTCAAGGCCGCCGACCTTACGACGGAGCCCTATCCGGGTTTTCCGACTGACCTGCAGGCGCAGTTCATGGCGCTGATGTGTTGCGCCGACGGGGCCTCCCTGCTGCGCGAGACCATCTTCGAGAACCGCTTCATGCATGTGCCCGAACTGATGCGGCTCGGCGCCAACATCAAGCTGCAAGGCACGATGGCTTTGGTTCGCGGCGGCGAGAAACTGCATGGCGCGCAGGTGATGGCCACCGACCTGCGCGCCTCGGTGTCGTTGGTGCTGGCGGCGTTGGTCAGCGAAGGCGAGACGATCATCAACCGCGTCTATCATCTCGACCGCGGCTATGAGCAGCTGGACCGCAAGCTGCGCCTTTGCGGCGCCGACATCGAGCGGCTGAGCCCATGAGCGGCCCGGACTGTTTTCTCGGCGTCGACGGTGGCGGCACCGGTTGCCGGGCCCGTATCGAGGATGCGGAAGGCAACGTGCTGGGACAAGGCCTGTCCGGCCCGGCGACAACGCGGCTCGGCATCGAAGCGGCATGGGCCTCCATTGCCAAGGCCTTTGGCGCGGCACTCGAGGAGACGGGTTTCGGGCCGGCCGAGACCGCAGGGATTCGCGCCGGCATCGGCCTTGCCGGCATCGGCCGCAAAGGCGCGCTGGGGGCGTTGCGGGCGATCGCGCATCCCTTTGCCAGCATCGACTTCGTCAGCGACGGGGTCGGCGCTTGTCTGGGTGCGCATTCCGGCCAGGACGGCGCCATCGTCATTGCCGGGACTGGCTCGATCGGGCTCGGCTTTGTCGAGGGGCGCGACCTGCGTGTCGGTGGTTACGGCTTTCCGATCTCCGACGAAGGCAGCGGCGCCGATCTTGGGCTGAAGGCCGTGCAGCTGGCGTTGCGCGCCCATGACGGCCGGCACGAGCGGACGGCGCTGCTGGCGGAGGTGATGCAGCGCTTCGACGGCGACCCGACGGAAGCGGTCGCCTGGATGGACCGCGCCAGCGCCACGGATTACGCAGCCCTGGCGCCCATGGTGATGCGCCACGCCGACCAGGGCGATCCGGCCGGCCGGCGCATCGTGCAAAGTGCCGCCGAGCAGATCGACACGCTGGTGCGGGTGCTGTTCGAGAAAGGCGCGCCGCGTATAACCCTGCTGGGTGGCCTCGCCAGCCCGCTCGAACCCTGGCTTGCGCCCGATGTCCGGCGCCGGCTGAAACCCGCCGACGGTGACGCCGTATCAGGTGCGATCATCCTTGCCAAACGATCGCACCGCGTACGGTAAGCTTCACTGAAAAGGAATAAAATATTCCAGATATTTGTTGACGGTGTGAATATCAAATTCTAAAAAGTTAACGAGGGAGAGCAGATCAGGCCGGCTGGATCGTCCGTGAGTGCTGGCGCCGGTTGGAGCCGTGCTCGCCGCCGGTCGTGCGACAGGACTTTTTGAAAGCACTGAAATGACGGAACAAGGATTGATGTCTGAGTTGGACCGGCTGGTTTCCGAAGGCCGCAACCCGCGCACCGTCGACATAGACCTGCTGCCGACCATCGATGTCCTGCGCAAGATCAATGACGAGGACAGGCTTGTCCCCGCGGCTGTTGAAAAGGTGCTGCCGGAAATTGCCGCAGCGGTCGACCGCATCGTGCTCGCCTTCCAGAAAGGCGCGCGGCTGATCTATATCGGCGCCGGCACTAGCGGCCGGCTCGGCGTTCTCGATGCTTCGGAATGCCCGCCCACTTTCGGCGTGTCTGAAGATATGGTGATCGGCTTGATCGCCGGCGGACCCGACGCGTTGGTTCGGTCGACGGAAGGCGCGGAGGACGATCCGAGGATGGGGGCGCGGGCGCTGCAAGATATTGGCCTCACGGCCAACGATGTGGTCGTCGGCATCGCGGTCAGCGGGCGCACGCCCTATGTCATCGGTGGATTGACCTATGCGAAGCAAGTGGGCGCAACGACGGTCGCCCTGTCGTGCAATCCGGCGTCGACCATTGCCGGCATCGCCGACATCGCCATTTCGCCGGTCGTTGGCCCCGAAGTCCTCACCGGCTCGACCCGGCTGAAGTCCGGGACCGCGCAGAAACTGGTGCTCAACATGCTGACCACGGCCTCGATGATCCGCATCGGCAAGAGTTTTCAGAACCTGATGGTCGACCTCAACCCGTCCAACAAGAAGCTGGTGGCGAGGGCAACCAGGATGGTCATGCAGACGACGGGCTGTACGGCACAGCGGGCCAAACAGGCACTTCATCAGACAGGTAACGATGTGAAACTGGCGATCCTGGTGACGATCACCGGCATGGATGTCGAGGCGGCTCAGGCCGCCCTCGCGAAGGCCGGAGGTTTCCTGCGAAGGGCGATCAGCGAGAGCGCGGTGTGACACCGCTTGAGACAAGACGGCGCGAAGCCGCATAGACTGGGCCGATACTCCAAAGCGTGTGTGTCTTGGAAGCGGCTCGCGGAAACTGCAAGGCATCAAGTCAAATCATAATGGGAGACGAAAATGATAGGGCATCTCACAAGAACGCTGCTGTCGGGTATCACCCTGGCAGCGATGCTCGGCATCGCGACGGTTCCGACGCAGGCGGCGACGTTGCACATGGCCTGGTCGCAAGACGCCACCGGGCTTGATCCGCACAAGCAGACGGCATTCTCGTCGCTGCGGCTTTTGGAACTGATCTATGAGCCGCTGGTGCGGGTCGATGCCAGCCTGCGGATCATTCCAGCCATCGCCACGTCCTGGGAGTTCTCCAAGGACGGCAAGGAACTGACCTTCAAGCTCGACCCCAAGGCGAAATTCCAGGATGGCGCGGCCGTCACCTCAGCCGATGTCAAGGCCTCGTTCGAGCGCATCCTCGACGAGAAGACAGGAGCGGCGGCCCGCGCCAACTTCCTGTCGATCGCCGGCATCGACACGCCCGATGCGGCGACCGTCGTGTTTCATCTGTCACAACCCGACGTGCCGATCCTGACGGCGATGAGCGACGTCAACGCGGCGATCGTCCCGGCCAGCGAAATCAAGGCCGGCTCGATCGGCACCAAGGCGCTCGGCTCCGGCCCGTTCAAGCTCGACAAATGGGATCCCAACGCCAAGGAAGTGCTGAGCGCCAACAAGGGTTGGGCCGGTGGCGCGACCGGCGTCGACGGCATCGAGATCAGCGTGCTGCCTGACGAGGCCGCGATCCTTGCCGCCATGCGCACCAAGCAGATCGATTTCGCGCTGCTCAACGACCCGCTGGTCGCCACGCTGGTGCCGAAGGAAGCCAGCCTGCAGCTGAACCGCGTGCCGGTTCTCGCCTACCACGTGCTGCAGCTCAACCCTTCGCGCAAGCCGATGACCGAGCTCAAGGTGCGTCAGGCGATCTCCTGCGCCATCGACCGGCAGGAGGTGCTGGACACCGCCTCGCTCGGCGAAGGCAAGGTCACCGGACCGCTGACCATCCCGGCGCTGGCGACCGATCCGAGCCAGCTGTTCTGCTACAAGCGCGACGTGGAAAAGGCCAAGAAGCTGATGGCCGAGGCCGGTTTTGCCGATGGCTTTTCGGCGACCGTGATCGGCGCCACCGGCGAGCCGCCGACGGCGGCGGCGGAAGCACAGGTCATCCAGTCGCAGCTCGCCGAAATCGGCGTCAAGCTCGACATCAAGATGATGGAGCTCAACGTCTATGTCGATGCCTGGCTGAAGGGCGATTTCGACATGGCGATCGCGCTCAATGGCGGCCGCGCCGACCCCTACACCATGTATAACCGCTACTGGACCAAGGCAGGCAATCTGCAGAAGGTGGCGAACTACATCGACGATACGCTGGACAGCCAGATGCAGCAGGGCCGCGCCGAAACCGACCCGGCCAAACGCAAGGCGATCTTCGCCGCGTTCGAGAAGCACCTCGCCGAGGTGTCGCCCTGGATCTGGCTCTACACGTCCTACAGCTACACGGCCCAGCAGAAGAACATCGCCGGCTTCGTGCCGACGCCGACGGGCACGCTGTTCAGCCTGAGCAAGGTTACCATCCAGCAGTAGCCCTGCCAGGCACTAGAGCCGGATGATTCAGGCCGAATCGACCTGAAATCTGAATCCGCCTGTAGATCAAAGGGATAGAGCATGATGTCGTCCGAAAACCGCTTCACACTTTTCGGCATCATGCTCTAGACGAGAGGTATCCTTCGCGTGAACTATCTGATGCGGCGACTGGCGACGTTTCCTCTCGTCCTGCTTGGCGTGTCCATCCTGGTCTTCGTGGCGATCCGGATGGTGCCGGGCGATTCGATCACGGCGATGCTGGGCACCGAAGCCGGCCTGCTGACGCCGGCGCAGCGGGATGCGCTCGCCGCCTATTTCGGCATCGACCAGCCTTGGTTCGTCCAGTACTGGCGCTGGATCGGCGGCATCCTGCACGGCAATATCGGCATCTCCGTCACCTATGGCAGGCCGGTTCTCGACGTCATTCTCGAGCGATTTCCGCTGACGCTGGAACTGGCTCTGCTGTCGATGATCATCGCGCTCGCCGTCGGCATGCCGGCCGGGATCTATGCCGCCACGCATAATGAAAAGCCATCCGACCTTGGGGTGCGCATCGTCGCCATGATCGGCCAGTCGACGCCGAGCTTCGTGCTTGGCCTCTTGATCATCTACGCGCTGTCGGCCGGCTTCGGCGTGCTGCCGGCGATGGGCGAATTCGCGCCGCTCTGGCAGGATCCCTTGCGCAATCTCAGCCAGCTGATCCTGCCCGCCATCACGCTCGGCTTCGCCTTCGCCGCGTCCGTCACCCGCATATCGCGTTCGGCCATGCTCGACGTGTTGAGCGACGATTATGTGCGCACCGCGCGCAGCAAGGGCGCGCCGGCGCGCAGCGTCATCTGGCGGCATGCCTTGCCCAATGCGCTGATCCCGGTGGTGACGCTGAGCGGCATCGAATTCGGCTATCTCCTGGGCGGCGCCGTCATCGTCGAGCAAATCTACGCGCTGCCCGGGCTTGGACGCATGGTGCTCGACGCCATCCTGCAGCGCGACTACGCTCTGGTGCAGGGCAGCGTGCTGTTCATCGCCTTCAACTTCATGATCGTCAACCTCCTGGTCGACCTCGCCTATGTCGGGCTCGATCCGCGCATCCGGCTTGGAGAGCAGTGATGCGTATCCTGCGCGCCATTTTCGGCCATGGCAGCGGCCGCATCGGAGGCGTCATCGTCGGCATCTACCTGCTGATCGCCATCCTCGGCCTCGCCGGGCTGACGCCGCACAATCCGATCACGCAGTTCCGCGTCGACCGGCTGCATGCGCCCAGCGGCGCCTACTGGATGGGCACCGATTTGTTCGGCCGCGACGTGGCCAGCCGGCTGATGGCGGGCATCGGGCAGTCCTTCACGGTCGCCTTCTTCTCGGTTGCCTTCGCGACCCTTGCCGGCACGGTTCTCGGGCTGGCGGCAGCCTGGCTCGGACGCCGCTGGGACGGCGTGGTGATGCGCATCATGGACGTGCTGCTGGCCTTCCCGGCGATCCTTCTGGCATTGCTCATCGTCACCGTCGCCGGGCCGGGCACATGGACCAGTGTCGTCGCCATCGGCATCGTCTACACGCCGATCTTCACCCGCGTGGTGCGCGGCCCTGCTTTGTCGCTCAAGGCGCGCGAATTCGTCGACGCCGCGCGCACCTTCGGCAGCAGTTCGAGCTACATCGTCACGCGGCACCTGCTGCTCAATCTGGTGGCGCCGCTGACCGTGCAGGTGACGCTGGCGCTGGCCTGGGCGCTGCTGACCGAAGCCGGCCTGAGCTTCCTCGGTCTGGGAACACAGCCGCCCGCCGCCTCGCTCGGCCTGATGCTGAGCGACAGCCGCAATCTGATGGAGACCGCGCCCTGGCTGATGATCTTTCCAGGCCTGACCATCATGATCAGCATCCTTGGCTTCAACCTTCTGGGCGACGCCTTGCGCGATATCCTCGACCCCAGGATGCGGAGGGCGCCGGCATGACGCCGCTGCTGTCCGTCCGCGATCTGCGCGTCGGCTTCGGCCGCAATCCTCAAGCCAATGAAGTGGTGCGCGGCGTCAGCTTCGACCTCGCCGACGGCGAAACACTGGCCATTGTCGGCGAAAGCGGCTCCGGCAAATCCGTCACAGCGCTGTCGATCAACCGGCTGATCGATTTCGGCGGCGGCCGCATCATTGGCGGCTCGATGAAACTGAAGCGTACCGACGGCAGCCTCTTCGACCTGATGGCCGCCACCGAACCGCAACTGACCGGCATTCGCGGCGCCGAGATCGGCATGATCTTCCAGGAGCCGATGACATCGCTCAACCCGGTTCTGACCATCGGTACGCAGATCGAGGAATCGTTTCGCCTGCACCGCGGGCTGACCGGCAGGCAGGCCACGGCCGCGGCCAAGGATGCGCTCGACCGCGTGCGCATTCCCGACGCAGCGCGGCGGCTGAAATACACGCCCAACCAGTTGTCCGGCGGCATGCTGCAAAGGGTGATGATCGCCATCGCGCTGGCCTGCAATCCACGCCTGCTGATCGCCGACGAGCCGACCACGGCGCTCGACGTCACCGTGCAGGCGCAGATCATGGCCCTGCTGGCCGAACTGAAGCGCGAGACAGGCATGTCTGTCATCTTCATCACCCATGATATCGGCCTCGTTGCCGGCATCGCCGACAAGGTGATGGTGATGCAGAACGGGCAGGCCGTGGAGCAAGGCGAGCTAAACCAGATCCTCGATCACCCGCGGCATCCCTACACGCAGCATCTGCTGCAGGACGTGCCGCATTTCGCCAACGGAAGCGCTACGCGCGCGGACGGACAGCGCGCCGGGGACGCACATGCAGAACCGGCCTTGAAGGTCGACGGACTGGTCGTGAGGTTCCCCCTCAAGAGTAATTTCTTCAGTCGCGCCACCGGCGCCGTGCACGCCGTCGACGGCGTCGATTTCGACCTGATGCCGGGCGAGACCTTGGCCATCGTCGGTGAGAGCGGTTCTGGCAAATCGACAACCGCGAAGGCGGTTCTCGGCCTGGTGCGCGCGACACGCGGCAGCTTCTCGGTCGGCACCCGAGCGGCTTCCGCCGAGCGCGGCACCAAGCCCGTGCAGATGGTGTTCCAGAACCCCTATGCCTCACTTAACCCGAGGCTGACGATCGAGAGCATCCTGGCCGAACCGGTGATCGCCACCAGCGGCCGGGTGAATGCGGAAACGCTGGCGAGGATGGCGAACCTTCTGGAACGCGTCGGCCTGCCCAGGAACAGCCTAGGGCGCTACCCGCATGAATTCTCCGGCGGCCAGCGGCAGAGGCTTTGCATTGCCCGCGCGCTGATGCTCAATCCGTCGGTCGTCGTTCTCGATGAAGCAGTGTCGGCGCTGGACGTCTCGGTGCAAGCCAAGGTGCTGGAGCTGCTGGTCGACCTGCAGCGCGAGTTCGGGCTGGCTTATCTCTTCATCTCGCACGACATGGCTGTCGTCGAGCGGATCGCTCATCGCATCGCCGTCATCTATGCCGGCCAGATCGTCGAGATCGGCGACGCGGCCTCGGTGCTGTCAAAGCCGAAGCATTCCTATACGAAGAAGCTGATATCAGCCGTTCCAACCATCGAGCGGCGGCGTGAGCATTTCGAACTAGACACACGCCAAGTGCCTTCGCTTGTGCGTCCTCGGGGATTTGAACCGACGCCGGCGCGGTGGGAGCAGTTTGGGCCGGACCATCGAGCAAGGGTTGAGGCGTGACTTCAGTTCCCTCCAGCGATCTTCAACAGCTCTTCGACCGGGCGTTTGCGCCGCTCCTAACAGCTGTATCGGCCAAGCGCATTCCCGGCGGCGTGCTCGGCATTGTCGACAGCAATGGCCACCGCATCGTCAGGGCGATCGGCTCGGCGCAACTCGTGCCGAAGCAGCGGCCGATGACCGCCGAAACCTGGTTCGACCTGGCATCGCTGACCAAAATCATCTTCACCACGCCGCGCATCCTGACACTGGCGGAGGACGGCGTCATCGATCTCGACGCGCCGCTGATCTCGGTTCTGCCAGACCTTCGCCAATATGACGCAGGGGCCTGGGAGCGGCAGGTGACGTTTCGCCAATGCCTCGGCCATCAGACGCCGTTTCCGGCCGTCGAGCCGATCTACACTTACGGGCGTGACCCCGACCTGCTGCGCGCCTTCATCCTGCAACGCGAATGGCGAAGCCGTGACCCCGTCTATTCCGACATCAATTTCATCCTGCTCGGCTTTGCGCTGGAACGGCTTTCGGGCAACACCATCCGCGACCTGGATCCTGGCCCCGGCTTTGCATGGTCCACGGAGCCGGATGTCGCCGCGGCGACCGAGGACTGCACTTGGCGTCATCGCGTGCTGTCCGGTGAAGTCCATGACGACAATTGCTCGGCCCTGGAGGGCGCCGGTCATGCCGGTCTGTTCGGAACGGCCGCTTCGGTGCTGGATTTCGCGCAGGAGCTGCTGACCGGCGCTTCCAAGAATTCGATCGCGCTGATGCGCACACCTTTGTCCGCCACCCGCACCCACGGCTGGGAGCGCCCTTACGAGGGCTGGTCCGGCGGGTCCTTGTGCAGCCCGGGAACGATCGGCCATACCGGCTTCACCGGCACCGGACTGTGGGTCGATTTCGACACAGGCAAGGCCTGGACCTTGCTCACCAACCGGATCCATCCGACACGTCATTTCGACAGCGGAATCGCTTCGCTGCGGCAGACGGTCGGCGATCTCGTCAATGGACTTTAGGAGCTAGATGATGGAACCAATCTGGGCCGTCGGCCTGATGACCGGCACCGTGCTTGACGGCAATATCGACGTCGCGCTGATCAAGACCGACGGCGAGCGGATTGACGATTTCGGCACGTATCGGCTGATGCCCTATCCCCAATCGATCCGCTCGCTGCTAGAAGAGACGCTGACGGCCGCACGGGCCTGGAACTTCGTCGGGCCGGAACCGGCGATCTTCCGCAAGGCCGAGGAAGCGCTGACGCGTGCCCAGTCGGCAGCGGTGAAGGAATTGGTCGAGGGCTATGGCATGACGATGGCCGATATCGGCGTCGTCGGCTTCCACGGCCAGACCGTGCTGCATCGCGCGCCGCAGGTCGGACGGCTCGGCCAAACCCGGCAACTCGGCGACGGCGAGCTGATGCACGCCATCTTGGGCGCCAAGGTGGCCTATGATTTCCGGTCGGCCGACATGCGCGCCGGCGGGCAAGGCGCCCCCCTGGCCGCGGCCTATCACACCGCGCTGATGCGCAGCGCTGGCGCCAGCGGCGAGGTCGCCGTGCTTAACCTCGGCGGCGTCGCCAACATCACCTGGTGGGACGGCGCCGACAATGTCGTCGCCTTCGACACCGGCCCCGCCAACGCACCGCTCAACGATTTCATCAAGTCGAGGGGGCTAGGCGAAATGGACCGCGACGGCGCGCTTGGCCGGGCGGGAACGGTCGACGAGGCAAGGCTCGCCAAGCTGTTGCAGCATCCTTATCTCAGCAAGCCCTATCCCAAATCGCTGGACCGTTTCGACTTCGGCGCCGCCATGGCCGATGGCCTCAACGTCGAGGATGGTGCGGCCCTGCTCACCGCCTTCACCGCCGGCGCCGTCGGCAAGGCCCTCGACCTCTTGCCACACCGGCCGAAGAAGCTGGTGGTCAGCGGCGGCGGCCGCCACAATCCGACGATGATGGCCATGCTCGCCAGCCGCGCCGGTGTCGAGGTGGTGCAGGCCGAAAGCCTCGGCTGGAGCGGCGACGCGGTGGAGGCCGAGTGTTTCGCCTTCCTCGCGGTGCGCGTGCTGCGCGGCCTGCCGATCAGTTTTCCGAGCACCACGGGTGCGCCGCAGCCGATGCGCGGCGGAAAGCTTGCCGGTTAAACCAGTTTCTTCTGCAGGAAGATGCGGCTGCGCCCGACCGGAAAATCGGCCAGCGCGCCGAATGGCCGATAGCCCTGACGCCGGTAGACCTTGTCGGCATTCGGGTTGAAGGTGTCGATCAACGCGCCATGGCAACCGCGCGCCACGGCTTCCTGCTCGGCCGCGTCCAGCATCTTGCCGGCCATGTGCTGGCCGCGCAGCCTCTCGTCGACCCACAGCCATTGCACGTAAAGCCAGCCCCAGGCCGTGTAGCCCGAAATGCCGGCGACAATCGCGCCATCCTCGTCACGCACGAACACAGCCAGCGGTTTCCTTTCGGACGCGCCGACATCGCCATCGTTGAACACCGTCAGGCGCTCGCCGAGAAAGGCCAGTTCTTCCGGCAAGGGGTTTGCCGTTGTTTCTAGGTTCGTCTTCATGGCTCTTTCCGGAAAGCTCGGCTGGATGGGAGTGAAGCGTTACGAGGCGCAAAGCCCTGGCGCAATGTCTATGTCGGCTCTCGAACAGGGTGCGGATCTCCGCCATTGCGGAATTCGGATGCGGCGATGCCGTAGCGCTTGAGCTTGTCGTAGAATGTCTTGCGCGGCACGCCGAGCGCGTCGATGGCCCCGCGCACATCGCCACCATGGTCGCGCAGC
The DNA here is from genome assembly GCF_059419085.1 of Mesorhizobium sp. GW821-FHT07A06. Classification (NCBI taxonomy): domain Bacteria; kingdom Pseudomonadati; phylum Pseudomonadota; class Alphaproteobacteria; order Hyphomicrobiales; family Phyllobacteriaceae; genus Mesorhizobium; species Mesorhizobium sp. GW821-FHT07A06. The sequence goes on along the minus strand of NZ_JBWKRC010000017.1, from coordinate 145,941 downwards.
GCATCGCGGATGAGCTGTGCCTCATATTGCCCGACCCGCTCCGGCAACGCCGCCGAGGGTTCCGCAAGCCGCGCGGGCGCCTCGGCTTCGTCGTCCGGGCCGAGACCGAGCGCCACGCGATCGGCAAAATGGGCGAGCTCGCGCACATTACCCGGCCAGTCATGCGACTGGAGATGATCGCTTACCGCGGCGTTCACCTTTGCGACCGGCCGACCGAAGCGCTCCGCCGCCTTGCCGAGGAAATGCCCGAACAGCATGGGGATATCGCCGCGCCGCTCACGCAGCGGCGGAATGCGCAGCGTCACCACGTTGAGGCGAAAATAAAGGTCCTCGCGGAAGTCGCCGCGCTGGTCGGGCCGGCCGAGGTCGACCTTGGTCGCCGCCACGACCCTGAGATCGAGGCGCCGGGTCTCGTTCGAGCCAAGCGGGGTCAAGCTGCGTGTCTCCAGCACCCGCAGCAGCTTGACCTGGAGAGCCGGCGGCATGGATTCGATCTCGTCGAGGAACAGCGTGCCGCCGCTGGAATGCTCGACGCGGCCGATCCGCCGCCGCTGCGCGCCGGTGAACGCTCCGGCCTCGTGGCCGAACAGCTCGCTTTCGATGACGGTCTCGGGCAGAGCACCGCAGTTCAACGCCACGAAGGGCTTTGCCCGGCGCCGGCCCCACCGGTGCAGGAGGTCGGCCACCACTTCCTTGCCGGTCCCGGTCTCGCCTTCTACCAGCACATCGACATCCATGTCGGCGATCTGGCGCAAGGTTTCGCGCAGGCGGCGGATCGAGGGCGCTTCGCCGATCAGCGGCAGGCCGTCGGCAGCCTGTGCCGCGGCTTCACGCAGGCGCCGGTTCTCCATCACCAGCCGCCGCTTCTCGCTCGCCCGTTTCAGCGCCTCGACGAGCCGATCGCCGGCATAGGGCTTCGGGATGAAATCATAGACGCCGTCCTTGAGCGCGGCGACGGCAAGGTCGACATCGCCATGCCCGGTGACCAGGATCACGGGTATATCAGGGTCGATCGCCTTGATGCGATCGAACAGCTGCAGCCCGTTCATGCCCGGCATGCGGATATCGCTGACGACGACGCCATCGAAGTCCCTGTCGACGACAGCAAGCGCTGCCTCCGCGGCGTCGCGCGCGACCACCGTGAAGCCGGCGAGTTCGAGCAATTGCGTGGTGGCGTGCAACAGGTCGGCATCGTCTTCGACGAGCGCCACCAGCCCTGGTCCCTCGTTCATTCAATTCGCCTCAGATCAATGGTGAAGGATGCCCCGGCGGCGCTGTCGGGATCGAGCCGCAGCGTGCCGCCCAGTTCCTGGGCGATCTCCTGCGAGATCACCAGCCCGAGGCCGAGCCCTTTCTCCTTGGTGGTCTGGAACGGCATGAACAGATTGCCCGCCGCTTCCGGCCCGAGGCCGGGACCGTTGTCGCGCACCGAGATCAGCACCCTGTCGTCGCGCTCGGCGAGATCGATCTCGATGCGGGGATCTGGCTGGTCCTTCATGGCATCGAGCGCATTCTGCAGCAGGTTGACCAAGATCTGCTCCAGCCGGATGCGGCTTGCCATCACCATCGGCGATGCATTGCCGCGTGGCTTGACGATGGTGACGCCGGAATCGCGGATGCGGCCGGAGAGCAACGACAGTGCGCCGTCGATCGCCTCGCGCACCGGCAGCGGCGAAGCAGCGACACCGGGCCGGCGGGCGAAAGTCCGCAAGGTGCTGGTGATGGCGCCAATGCGTTCGGTCATCGAGACGATCGACGTCAGATTGCCGGTTGCCGGTTCTGTCTTGCCGCCTTCGAGAAAGCGGCCGGCATTCTCGGCATAGGTGCGGATCGCGGCGACCGGCTGGTTGATCTCATGCGCTACGCCCGCGGCAATCTGGCCTAGGATGGAAAGCCGGTTGGCCTGGGCGAGATCGTCGCGCAGCCGGCGGACCTTGGCTTCGGCGCTCTCACGCTCGGCGATTTCGCCGGCGAGTGCCGAGTTGGAGCGTGTCAGTTCGGCGGTTCGCGAGGACACCCGGCTTTCGAGCTCGGCATTCATGCGCGCCAGCGCCTCCTGCCGCAGCCGGCGTGCGCGGCGGCGTCTTGTGAGCACATAGGCAAGCAAGCCGGTCAGCAGCAGCCCAAGCAGCGTCGTCAGGCGCGCCGTGTTGGCGGCGGACGAGAGGGCGGCGTCGGCCGGCGTCAGCAGCCAGAGGCGCCAGCCCGGGACCGCATCGGGCAGGCCCTGCACCACTTCGACGAACTGGCGCGGCTTTCCCGAGCTCTCGATCGTCGCCAGGCCGTCGCCGGCACCGCGCCGCATCGGCAGCGGTTCGAAGGCGGCATCGGCCAATTGCAGCTGCTCATGGGCAGCGGCGGCATCTTGGGCGGAGAGCGGCGCCAGCGCATGAAACCGCCATTCGGGCTGGCTGGTGGCCAGAACGACGCCGCGTTCGTCGGTGACGAAAACAAGGAACCCGCTGGAGCGCCAATTGGCCTCGACACCATCGAGTTCGACCTTCAACACCACAACGCCCAGCGCCTTGCCGTTGTCGTCGACGCGACTCGAAAGATAGAGACCCGGCCGGCCGCTGATCGTGCCCAGGCCATACTGGCTGGCGGAGCCCTTCGCCATTGCCTCGTTGAAATAGTGTCGGAAATTATAGTCGATGCCGACAAAGCTCGTCGGTTCACCGGCATTGCTGGCCGATATCGCGATGCCCGCCGTGTCGATGACGTAGATGGCGGAGGCCGAGGCATCGCCGGCGATCGCCTTGAGCTTGTCGTTGAGGGCCGCTTCCTGCATCGTCCCGGCCCGGCGCAAGGCCCCGCGCACCGCGTCGTCGCGTGCCAGCACCAGCGGGACGAGGCGCTGTTTGTCGATTTCGCCTGTCAGCGTCCCCGCCGCCAGCGGCAGGGCGGCAAGTGCCGTGTCGCGCAGGTCACTGGTCGCCTGGCCGGTGGCGATGCGCCCCGCGATGGCGATCGCGCCGGCCAGTATCGCAAGGGCGATAACCACGACAAGCCAGCGGCCGTCGCGCATCCGGCCAACCGCCTCGCGCAGCGGTCCGCCGCCGGCAAACCCGGCTGAGCCGCTATCGGTGCGTGCCTGCGACGTCTGCCCTCTCCCTTTCTCGCGGCCTTGCGGCCACACTCTAATGCGAAATTCCGCCCAGGCAATCGCCTTCCTGTGCGGAAATCCGCACACGCCTCCGCCAAAGGCAACCGAAGAATGCCCGGAAACCCGGGATTCCGGGCTTCCCCCGGTCTGGCACAGCGCTTGCAATACTCCTTGCAGCGGCGGGCGACCGGAACGCCGCGATGGGAGAAGTCACGCAGGGCGGGTTCCGTCCATCCGGCCAGGGAGAGTTCGATGCACATCGCAGATCAATCGGGCGCGGCCGCCGCGCAGCGCAAGCCCCTCTATGCCCAACTCTACGTGCAGGTGCTGGTGGCGATCACCGTCGGCATCCTGCTCGGCCATTACTATCCGTCGATCGGCGAGAGCATGAAGCCGCTCGGCGACGCCTTCATCAAGCTGGTCAAGATGATCATCGCCCCGGTCATCTTCCTGACGGTGGCGACCGGCATCGCCGGCATGAGCGACCTGCAGAAGGTCGGCCGCGTCGCCGGCAAGGCGATGCTTTATTTCCTCACCTTCTCGACGCTGGCGCTCATCATCGGCCTCATCGTGGCCAATGTCGTGCAGCCGGGCGCCGGCTTCAACATCGACCCGGCAACGCTCGATGCCTCGACCGTCAACACCTATGCCGCCAAGGCGCATGACCAGTCGGTCACCGGCTTCCTGATGAACATCATTCCCGGCACGATCGTCGGCGCCTTCGCCGATGGCGACATATTGCAGGTGCTGTTCTTCTCGGTGCTGTTCGGCATCGCGCTGGCGCTGGTCGGCGACAGGGGCGCGCCGGTGCTCAACTTCCTGCAGGCGCTGATGGCGCCTATGTTCAAGCTGGTCAGCGTTTTGATGAAGGCAGCCCCCATCGGCGCTTTCGGCGCCATGGCCTTCACCATCGGCAAATACGGCATCGGCTCGGTCATCAACCTCGCCATGCTGGTCGGCACTTTCTACGCAACGTCGCTGCTGTTCGTGTTCGTCGTGCTGGGTGCGGTCTGCCGTTACAACGGGTTCTCCATCCTGTCGCTGCTCCGCTACATCAAGGAAGAGCTGCTTTTGGTGCTGGGCACTTCCTCGTCGGAAGCCGCCCTCCCCTCGCTGATGGAGAAAATGGAGAAGGCCGGCGCCAAGCGCTCGGTGGTCGGCCTGGTCATCCCGACCGGCTATTCCTTCAACCTCGACGGCACCAACATCTACATGACGCTGGCCGCGCTGTTCATCGCCCAGGCGACGAACATCCACCTGTCGATGGGCGACCAGATCCTGCTGTTACTGGTTGCCATGCTGTCCTCGAAGGGTGCCGCCGGCATTACCGGCGCGGGCTTCATCACGCTCGCCGCGACGCTTTCGGTGGTCCCCTCCGTGCCGGTCGCCGGCATGGCGCTGATCCTCGGCGTAGACCGTTTCATGTCGGAGTGCCGGGCACTGACCAACTTCATCGGCAACGCCGTCGCCACGCTGGTGGTCGCGCGCTGGGAAGGCGAACTCGACGAGGCCAAGCTGGCGAGAGCCTTGGCGGGTACGGCCGACGACAGCCTGCCGGCGGACATCGTTCCCGCCGAGTGATCCGCGGGAACGCACGATAGCGAATGGCCGGAGGCATCATTGCTTCCGGCCATTTTCATGCCTCGAAGACATCAGGCGGCGCGCGTTCTGCCAAGTGGCGCCAGTGCTCTGCCATCGGCGGCGAACAGATGGCAGTGGGACGGATCGACCTGCATCGCGACGGGGCTGTGCAGCGGGGTGGTGTCGGTGCCTTCGGTCTGCACGACAAGCCTGGCCTTCTCGCCAATATCGGCATGCAGGATGGTCAAGCCACCGAGCCGTTCGGCCAGCACCGCCTCGCCCTTGAACTGGCCCGCATCGGCGATGCGGATATGCTCCGGCCGGATGCCAAGCAGCAGTTCGCTGTGCGGCGCGAGTGCGCTCGCATCGGCCTGAACGACCAGGCGGGTCCCGCCCGGCAAGGCGACCGTAACGCCATTCCCATCCACGGACACGACCCGCACCGGCAGCATGTTCATCTTCGGCGAGCCGATGAAGCCGGCAACAAAGACATTGGCCGGGCGGTTATAGAGATCGAGCGGAGAGCCGACCTGCTCGATCGTGCCGCCATTGAGGACGACGATCTTGTCGGCCATGGTCATCGCCTCGGTCTGGTCGTGCGTGACGTAGACGATGGTGGCGGCGAGCCGCTCATGCAGTTGCATGAGTTCCAGCCGCATGTTGACGCGCAGTGCCGCATCAAGGTTCGACAGCGGCTCGTCGAACAGGAAGACTTTCGGCTGGCGCACGATGGCGCGGCCGATGGCGACGCGCTGGCGCTGGCCGCCGGACAGTTCCTTGGGCCGCCGGCCGAGCAGATGCGACAGCTGCAGCACGTCGGCCGCGGCCTTGACCTTGGCGTCTCGCTCGGCCAGCGGCAGGCCGGCGATCTTCAGTGCGAAGCCCATGTTCTCGGCCACCGTCATATGCGGATAGAGCGCGTAGGACTGGAACACCATGGCAAGGCCGCGTTCGGACGGATCGACCTCGTTGATGCGCGCCCCGTCGAGCATGAGCTCGCCCGCGGTGATCTTCTCCAGCCCCGCGATCATGCGCAGCAGCGTCGACTTCCCGCAGCCGGAGGGGCCGACGAAGACGACGAACTCGCGGTCGCCGACATCGAGATCGACGCCCTTGATGACCTCGGCATTGCCATAGGACTTGCGCACGCCGCGCAGCTTGAGCTCAGCCATTGAAGTCCCTCCTCTTGTCCGGATAGGCGCTTGGCCCGACAGGCATGCGGGCGGCCAACGCACCCAAATCATCAAACAGCACAAGGCTGGCGGCGCCGACCAGCCCGGCATGGCGGCCGAGCTGCGCCTGGACCACCGGCACGTCGCGATAGGCGCGCATGGCGCGTTGCCGAATGGTCGCCTCGATGACCGGATGCATCAGGTCAAGGCCATTGCCGATGCCGCCGCCGACGACCAGCACGTCGGGCGAATAGAGATGCAGAAGATTGGTGAAGCCGACGCCCAGCCAGCGCGCTTCCTCCTCGAGCAGGGCCAAAGCGAGATCGTCCTGCAGCCGCGCCGCCTCGACCACGTGGCGCCCCGTAACCTCGGCGTTGGCCGAGAGGCGACGCAGCGTCGAGCCATCGAATGCCGACGTCGCAACGTTGGCGCGGCGGCCAAGTGCGGTGCCCGAGGCGACGGCCTCGAAACAGCCGACGACGCCGCACATGCAGCGCTCGCCTTCATTGGTGATGGTCATGTGGCCGATCTCGGCGGCAAGGCCGCGACGGCCGTGCAGGATGCGCCCATCGGCGACGACACCGCCGCCGATGCCGGTCGAGACCGTGACGAAGACCAGCGAGCGTGCGCCATGGCCGGCGCCGAAGCGCCATTCGCCAAGTGCCGCCGCGTTGGCGTCGTTCTCCAGCCGCACCGGCAGGCCAAGCCGCCGCTCGAGCATGTCGGCCAGCGGGACGTCCTGCCAGCCGGCCAGCGTCGGCGGCCCGACGGCGATGCCGGCCAGCGGATCGAGCGGTCCAGGCGCGCCGACGCCGACGCCGACAATGGCAAGCCCCGGCGCCTCGGCATGCACGGAGGCGGCCAACGCCTCGATCTGGCCGATCACCACGTCGGGGCCGGCCTGCGCCTGCGTCGGCACGGCGGCGAAGGCCAGGATCTTGCCGTCGCGGTCGACCAGCGCGGCACGAAGCTCGGTACCGCCAAGATCGATCGCGAGGGCGGCCTCGGTGCTCATGCCGCGACCTTCAGCCCGTGCAGCCAGCCGATGCGACCGGCCAGATCCTTGTCGCCAAAGGCAAGCGAACCGAGCACCACGGTCTCGGCGCCGGCGGCACGCAGCAGCGGCACGGTCTCGTGGCGGATGCCGCCATCGGCGGCAAGAACGACGGCGTCCTCGCGACCAGCTTCTCGCAGGATGGCGCGGGCAGCACCCAGCCTGTCGCAGGCCGTCTCCGACAGGCCCTGGCCCTTCACGCCGATCGCGGTGCCCAGCAGCGTGACGAAGGCGACCTCGGAGACGAAAGGCTTCATCACCTCGACCGGCGTCTCCAGCCTCAGCACGACACCGGCTTCGGCGCCGAGCTCACGGGCCAGCCGTGCGGCGCGCAATCCCGCCTCGCCGTTTTCGGCATGGACGCTGATCATGTCGGCGCCGGCCTCAATGAACTGGCGCGTCTGCGCCTCGACGATTGCGGCATCGACCATCAGATGGACGTGGATGGGCTTCGCCGTCAGGCCGGCAATGCGGGCGACGAGATCGGGGAAGAACAGGAAGGACGGCGCGAAATGGCCGTCCGCCACATCGATGTGATGCAGATCGACATAGGGTTCGATCCGCCTGAGGTCGCTCTCGAAATTGGCGAGGTTGGCCGACCAGAGCGAGAATTCGGCGATCAAGCGATCGCGCGGCAATGCGGCGATGGCGGCCGGGCCTGACAGAGGCTTTGAAGTCATGATTGGTCCTGGTTGTTGAAATTTCTGTCGAGAAAGCCGCCTATCGCGGCGCCGATTTCGGCGAAATGGCGATCCTTGTCAGAGGCCTTTGGCGTCACCTCGGCGAAGACCGCATTGGGGATGGTCCCGGCAAGTTCGCGTGCGATCGCCAGGGGATGAACGAGATCGATGCCGCTACCGATGACCAGCGTGGGTATTGCAAGGCTGGCGGCTTGCGCCCGCGTCACGCCAGGCCCGTCATTGGCGATGGCCTGCATCACCTCGGCAAAGACATCAGCGTTTTCGCGCTGGAAAAAGCCGAGCAGCGAGGCGAGATTGTCCGGCGCGTCTGTGCGAAAGCGGGCTGATGTCGCCGAGGACGCGAAGGTGTCCCGGGCCTCAGCCAGTGGAAGCCGGCGGATGAGGTCCGCCACTTCCGTGTAAGGGCGCATGTTTTGCGGCGCAGCAGCGAAGGCCCAGGCGGGACGCACCAGAACCAGGCCAAGCACGCGGTCCGGGTGGCAGGCGGCAAGCCGCAACGCGATCGCCGCACCCATCGAGATGCCAGCGGCGATGAAGCGGTCGAGCCCGGCCGCATCGGCGGCGGCCAACACGTCATCGGCGAACATCGCGATCGAGAACGGACGCTTGCTGCCAGCGCCGGAGGCGCCCTGCGCGCGGCACTCGACGGTCAGCCGGCGGCATGACGGGCTGTCAGGAAAATTCTGCGCCACCTGGTTGGCATCGCCGCCGAGGCCATGCTGGAAGACGACGGGAAGCTCGCCCTGTCCGGTGTCGAAGACACCAAGGGCGGCATCGTCGCGATGCATGACCGTCGGCGCGGCGCTCATCAGAGCAGTCCCCGCAAGAAGGCGGCGACATCAGGCGCCTCATCAGCGGACAGGCCGTGGGTGACGAGCGCACCGTCGAAACCCGCTCTCTTCAGCCGCGCGACGAAATCCGGAAAATCGACGATGCCTTGCCCAGCCGTGGCGAAGCGGCCGTCACCATGCCGATCCTTGGCGTGCGCCATGGCGATGTGGCCGGCGGCCTCCTCGATCGCGTCCGCAACGATCGCACACGCTTCGTCCGGCGTCGCGTGCTCGAACAGGTTCGCCGGATCGAGCACGATCTTGAGATGACTGGAGCCCATGTCGGCGATCAGGCGCGTCGCATCCGTGGCGGAGGTGACGATGTTGGCCTGCTCGGGCTCGATGCCGAGATCGACGCCGGCTTCTTCCGCCAACGCCAGCGCCTTCGCCATCTCGGCAGCCATGTCGGACCAAGCGGACGGTGTGGCATTGTCGGGATGATAAGCCCATTGATCGGCGGCATTGCGCGAACCGGTGCAGAGCGTGACCAAGGGGATATCCAGGGCAGAAGCCGTCTCGATGACGACGGCAAGGCGCCGCAGGCCATCGTCGCGCACGGCCTTGTCGGGATGCGCCATATTGTAGGTGCCCGACAGCGCTGCGAGCGAAACGCCTGATGATTGCGCGGCAGCGCGAATGGAAGCGATGGCATCCGCTGGTACCGCATCCGGCATCGACGGCAGGCCGGCGCAGGCGAGATTGAACTGCGTCGTCTCGTATCCGGCCTGCTTCACCGCAGCCAGCACAGCGGCCGGGTCGCTGCCCGTAAAAGTCTTGGCGAAGATGCCGAGGCGCATCAGACCGAACCCGAAACCGAGGCGAGCTCGACTCGCTCGCCGGATACAACCGAGCGGGCAATCGCCACCATGGCGCGGATCGAGGCAATGCCGTCCTCGACATTGGCGCCGCGCATCGGCGCGCCGTTCAGTACGGTATCGGCAAGACCTTCCAGCTGGCGGCGGAAGAAATGGCCGTCGGCGCCGAGCGGTTTGCGCGAGGTCGCGTCCTTCTCATGAAAAATGTCGACCTCGCTGGCGCGGAAGTACCAGGGGTTGAATGTCTTGGCGATGACCGAACCGTTCTCGCCATAAAGCTGAAACCCTTCGTGCCAGTCCATGCGTACGGCCACCGTAAGATCGAGATGGCCGAGCGCGCCGCTGGCGAATTCGGTTTCGACGAACCAGCAATAGGCGCCGAAACGCTCGTTGAGGCGGGCGCGCACGGCGGTGATCTCGCCGCACAGGAAGCGCGCGGTATCGACGAGATGCGAGCCGTGCGCCAGCATGAAGTACTGCCGCAAATCGGCCTTTGGATTGCCCGAAGGTTTCCTCGCCAGCTTGCTGGTGACGGGCAGCGGCTGAATGGCGTCGGTGTTGGTGTAGCGATGGGTGGAATCGCAATACCAGGCCTTCAGCGCCAGCACCTCGCCCATCTCGTCGCGGACGAAGTCGCGGGCCGCCTCCAGCGCCGGGTCGAAACGCTTCATGTGACCGACCTGCAGCACCTTGCCGGAGCGTTTCACCGCTGCCGCGAGAGCCTCGCCTTCCTCGACAGAGGTGCCGATCGGCTTTTCGCACAGAACATGCTTGCCGGCATCGAGCGCCTTGATCGACATCGGCACGTGATAGGCGTCTGACGTCGCCACGATCACCGCCTCCAGCTCGGGATCGGCGAGCATCGCGTCATAATCGGCATACATCTTCCGCGGCTCGTAGGTGGCGCCCATGCGGGCGAGCAGGTCGGGTGCTGCGTCGCAGATGGCGTAGAGGTCGGCATTTGCGGCCTTCGCGCAGGACTGCAGATGCGCGAACTGCGCGATTGGGCCGCAGCCGAGCACACCGATCCTGAGGCGTCTGTCCTGTTTCTTGATCATCGTCTCGTTCTTCAGGCGCCGTAGCCGCGCATTGTCTGGCGGTTGGTCTTGACCGCGCCGGCGGGATCGGCGGCGGCCGTTGCGGATTCCTCTTCCAGCACCAGCCAGCCGTTGAAACGCGGCGCGGTGTTCGCGATCTCGATGACCGTCTGGGTGTCGCAGACGCCCTTGCCCAGCATCGCCCAGGTACCGTCGGCATCGACGTCCTTCAAATGGATATAGCGGATGCGGTCGCGGTAGGTGCGCAGCGTGTCGGCCATGTCCTTGTGGCCGCGCAATATGTGGCCGGTGTCCGGCACCCAGCCGACCTGGTCGGGGTCGAGCAAGGCAAAGATGCTGTCATAATCGGCGCGGTCGAACAGCAGCGTGTTGTGGTGCGAGCTCGGATGCACGGCCACCTGGACGCCAGCCTTGCGGCCAAGCTCGCCGGCCTTGTTGTAAACCTCGGCGGCGATGGCGAACTTGTCATCGCGCGACCCTTCGGACACCACGGTTGCCGACCCCATCGACACCAGCGCGTCGGGAAAGGCGGAAGCGAAATCGATCCAGCGCTGCGCCGCCTCGAGGTCGGCGCCGATCTCCTCCTTGAGCGTGAAACCGCTCTTCGAACCGAAGGCGAAGGAGACGAGCGTCAGGCCGGAGGATTTCAGCGCGGCGGCGAACTCCGACGGCCGGTCGGCGTAGCGGCCGATCATGGTGTCGGTGATCTCGATGCCGGCATAGCCGCCATCGGCGATCGCCTTCAACAGATCGTCGGGGCCGCCGGTCCAGGCTTTTCCAAGCATTTCCCAGGTGAAGGTCTGGCAGCCGACTTTGAGCTTCGTCTGTGTCATGTCGTTCATTCCTTGACGCCGCCCTGGGTCAATCCCTCGATGATGTGGCGCTGGAAGAACAGCACCAGAAGGATCAACGGCACGGTCACCACGGCGGAGGCCGCGGCGATGTCGCCCCAGGGGACGTAATAGAGGTTGGTGAAGTTGGCGATGCCGACCGGGATCGTCTGCCGGTCGATGTTGGAGGTGAAGGCGAGCGCGAACAGGAATTCGTTCCACGCGGTGATGAAGGCAAGCAGGCCTGTCGTCACCAGGCTCGGCAGCGACATCGGCAGGATGATACGCCAGAGCAGGCCAGGCACGCTGACGCCGTCCATGCGCGCCGCCTCGTCGATCTCGCGCGGCAGGGTCTCGAAATAGCCGAACAGCACCCAGGTGACGAGCGGCAGGCCGAGCGCCAGATAGGTGATGATCAGCGCCGTGTAGGTATCAAGCAGGCCGAGATTGGTGGCGACGAGATAGAGCGGGCCGACCAGCGCGATCTGCGGGAACATCGACACCGACAGGATGACCATGAGGACGCCGAAGCGACCCTTGATGTTGAGCCGCGACAGCGCGAAGGCGGCCAGCGAGCCGACAAACAGGCACAGGAAGGTCGTTGCCAGCGAGACCACCAGCGAGTTCAAGACATAGCGGTGAAGCTGCTTCTCGAAAAAGGCGTTGTAATAGTGCTCCAGCGTGAAGGGATGCGGGATCAGCGACGGCGATCCCGAGGTCAGCATCTTGTCGAGCTGGAAGGAGGTCGAGAACTGCCAGAGGAAAGGACCGCCCGACCAGATGAGGATCAGCAAGGCGCCGGCATAGATGGCGAAGCTCTGCAGCGGTGAGCGCGTCTCGTTCATTGCGCCCTCCTGATCTGGCGGACAAGGAAGACGACGAAGACCAGCGCGATGATGCCCTCGGTGATGAACATCGCTGTCGACACGGCCGAGCCGTAGCCGAACTGCAGCGTCGAGAAGAGCACCTTGTAGGACAGCGTCGACAGCGTCTCGGTGGAATCGGCGGGGCCGCCACCGGTCAAGACATAGACGAGGTCGAAGACGCGGAAGGCATCCAGCGCGCGGAACAGGCCTGCGATCAGCAAGGTTGGCGTCAGGAGCGGCAAGCGGATATGCCAGAAGGTGATCCAGCCCTTGGCGCCGTCCATGCGCGCCGCCTCGATCAGCGAATTGGGCACCGTCTGCAGACCGGTCAGAAGCAGCAGCGCCATGAACGGCGTCGTCTTCCAGACATCGGCGATGATGATGGTGATCATCGCCGTGTCGGGTGAGCCGTACCAGTTGATGTTCTGGTCGATCAGCCCGGCATGCAGGAGGATGTAGTTGACGATGCCGTTTTGGCCGTCGAACAGCCAGCCGAACATCTTTGAGGTGACGACGGTAGGCATCGCCCAGGGCACCAGCATGGCCGCGCGGACAAGCCCTCGCCCCTTGAAGGCCTCGCACAGGATCAGCGCCATGCCGAGCCCGATCACCGTCTCCAGCACCGTCGAGGCGGCAGTGAACCACATTGTGTGCCACCAGGCGTTCCAGAACTGCGGGTCGCCCCACAGCTGCACATAGTTGGAAAAGCCGATGAAATCCTGATCCTGCGTGATCAGCGAGGTGTTGGTGAGCGAAAGATAGAGCCCGTTGACGATCGGGTAGAAGGAGACCGACGCCAGCGACACGAAGGCCGGCGTCAGCAGGATGAGGGCCCAGAAGGCGCCGGGGAGCGCCCTGCCAAGCCGCCGCGGCCGGCCGGCGCCCGGAATGGTGGCGGCCGCGGTCATGGTCAGGCGACGATCTTGTTGATCTGGTCGGCGAGCGTGTCCATCTCGGCCTGGACCTTGCCCGAAACCAGCGCCTTGGAGATGCCGGACTGCAAGGCAAGCGTCACCTTGGCGTATTGCGGCGTGATCGGCCGCGCCGTGGCACCGGTGAACACTTTCTCCAGGCTCGCCATGAAGGGCTGTTCCTTCTTGATCTGCTCGTCCTGGAACAACGCCGGCCGTGTCGGCGCCAGGCCAAAATTCAGCGCGATGCGGTGCTGGGTCTCGGTCGACGACAGCCAGGTGAGCAGCTCGATCGCGGCCTCGCGCTGCTTGGAGTTGGCATTGACGCCAAGCTGGTAGCCGCCGAGGCAGGCCGAGCTCTTGCCGCCGGGGAACGACGGCAGCGGTGCCACGCCAACCTTGTCAACGACCTGCGAAGCCTTGGCGTCCTGCGCGATCGGGTAGACATAGGACCAGTTGCGCATGAACATCGCCTTGCCGGAGGTGAAGGGCTGGCGCGACGGCTCCTCGTCCCAGGACAGCACGTCCTGCGGGCTGATCTTGGTGGTTGCGATGGTGTCGTGCAGGAACTGGATCGCCTCGACCGCACCCTTCTGGTTGATCAGCGACGACTTGCCGTCGGGCGCCAGGATCGCGCCATTGTTGGAGGTGATGATCTCGACGGCGTCGCAGACCAGGACCTCGGCCTGCTTGCCCTGCCAGAGATAGCCGAAGTCGACATCACCGGCCTTTTGCGCCGCAGCGGCGATGATGGCCATGTCGGCCCAGTTTTCCGGCACCTTGCCGCCATGCTTTTCCAGCACATCCTTGCGGTAATAGAACATGCCCGAATCCATGAACCAGGGAAGGGCCGTGAGCTTGCCGCCATAGGTACAGGCGTTAAGGGTTCCAGTGAAGTAGGCGCTGCGCTTGTCGGCCGGGAAATACTCGTCCAATGGCAGCGCCCATCCGGCGGCGGCAAAGCCGGCGATCCAGATCACGTCCTGGCTGAAGACGTCGGGCGTGCCGTTGCGCCGGGCGAGCTGCTGCACCAGGCCTTGGTAGACTTCGGTCGAAGAGCTCGGCGGCGGCAACTCGATGTTCTTGACCAGGATGCGGTCCTGCGATTCGTTGAAGGCCTTGATCAGGTCGCCGAAGGTCTCCTTGCCGAAGAAGGCCGCGCTGGCGAAGCTGATTTCGGCGCGCGACTGGGCACGGGCGCGGCCAATGCCGAGGGACGTCCCCGCCCCGAATGCGGCCGCGCCGAGCAGGCCGGCGGAACCGATGAGAAACTGGCGACGATCGGCGATCGTCACATGACCCACAGGCTTAGGTGCGGCGGTCGGCCGTTTTTTCATATCTGTCATTTTCTCCTCCTAGGGCTGGCAGCCTCCCGATGTCGCGCCAGCATTTTCGCATGTTCTATAAAAATTTTACGCGCGTCAATATTTAAAATGTTGTATAGCGTTTTTCGAAGGCGATCCATTGCCAGGGCAGTGGATTCGAGAAAGCATGACCATGTAGGGAGGAGCGATCGAAAATGCAGGCAAAATCAAAGGCAAAGCTCGCAATCGGCGTTATCGGATGCGGCAACATCTCGATGACCTATCTGCGCAATGCCGCCCTCTTTGGTGGAATCGAACTGCGCGCCTGCGCCGATATCTCCGCCGACATGGCGGCGCTGCGGGCGAAGGAATATGGCATCGAGGCGCTTGGCGTCGATGCGCTGCTGGCCGACCCCGAGATCGATCTTGTGCTTAACCTGACCATTCCCGCCGCGCATTTCGACATTTCGTTTTCCGCTCTTTCGGCGGGAAAACACGTCTTCACCGAAAAGCCGCTCGCGACGTCGGCCAGCGACGGGCGGCGGCTGGTGGCGGAAGCGGCCAAGCGGGGCGTCCTGCTCGGCTCGGCGCCTGATACCTTCCTCGGCGCCGCCGGCCGCCGGGCGCGGCGCCTGATGGATGAGGGCGCCATCGGCCGCCCGGTCACCGGCACCGCCTTCATGATGGGGCGCGGCATGGAGCATTGGCACCCCAACCCGCAATTCTACTACCAGCCAGGCGGCGGCCCGGTGTTCGACATGGGCCCCTATTATCTGACCATGCTGGTCAATCTGCTTGGCCCCGTCGCGCGCGTCATGGCGATGGCGACGCGCGGCCAGGAGGAACGCCTGATCACCGCCGAGGGACCGTTCAAGAACACCACCTTCAAGGTCGGCACGCCGACAAATGTGCTGTCGCTGCTCGAATTCCGTTCCGGCGCCACCATTACCTTCGGCGCTTCATGGGACGTCTTCAAGCATTCCAACCATCCGATCGAACTGCATGGCACGGAAGGTTCGCTGCGCCTGCCCGATCCCGACACGTTCGGCGGCACCGTCTCGCTGTCCGAACGTGGCGCGGAGTGGAAGGATTTCGCCAGCGAAAGCGAACTCTACGGCGCTCGCAACTGGCCCTATGCAGCACCCGACCGCGCCAACTACCGCATGCTCGGCGTCGCCGATCTCGTGCGCTCTCTGAAGACAGGAGCAACGCCTCGCGCCTCCGGCAATCTGGCGCTGCATGTGCTTGAGATCATGGAAGCGATCCTGCGTTCGGGCGAAACCAAAAGCTCGGTCGCCATTGCCGGCGACGTCGTCCAGCCGGCGCTGCTGACTGAGGACGAGGCAAGCAGCCTGCTCGCATAGGCCCTTTGTTTTCACGCAATTCCGGACGGAAAACCGCCGTACACTTTTCCTGGAATTGCTTTCGACGGAGATGGCGATGACGCTCGATCCTGATGCCTTGCGCGCCCTCGAAATCGGCCGTGCGGCCGGTGGCGAGCCGTTCGAGAACGGCAGTGTGGCGGCGGCACGGGCCGCCTACGGCGCTTCCTTCCCGACGCAGCAGGGCGAGCACGAGCCGGTCGCGGCAACCTCGCAGCGGCACATCGACGGGCCGAACGGCCCGGTCACGATCCGCGTCCATCGCGGCATCGGAGCGCCGCGGACAGGGGCGCGTGCAGTACTCTATCTGCATGGCGGTGGCTGGGTCATCGGAAATCTCTGCTCGCATGACGAGATCTGCCGCTGGCTCGCCAATCTGGCTAACGCCGTCATCGTCTGCCCCGATTATCGGCTGGCGCCGGAGCACACGTTTCCCGCCGGGCTCGAGGATTGCACGGCGGCGCTCCGCTTCATGGCGGAAAACGCCGGAGAGCTTGGCATCGATCCGGCGCGCATCACCGTCGCTGGTGACAGCGCCGGCGGCAACCTTGCCGCCGTTCTGGCCTTGCTCGCCCGGGACAGGCTGGCGCCGCCGCTTGCCGCCCAGATCCTGATCTATCCCAACACCGATGCGCGCCAGACGGCGGACAGCTACCGGCGTTTCGGCGACGGCTTCGGGCTCACGGCCGCCACCATGGCCTGGTTTCGCGACCACTATGTGCAAACGCCGGACGACATCACGGACTGGCGCGTCTCGCCGCTGCTTGCATCAAGCTTGGCTGGCGCCGCACCGGCGTTTGTCGTGATCGCCGGCCACGACATCCTCGCCGACGAAGGGACGGCCTATGCCGAACGCCTGCGCGTCGAAGGGGTGCCGCTGGTCCTGCGGCACTGGCCGGGTCAGATCCACGGCTTCGTCTCGATGGGGCGCCACATTCTGGCGGCGCGGCAAGCGGTGAGCGAGGCGGCGGCCTGGCTGCAGTTGCAGACGCGCGCTCAGGCCGACTGACGCATCACCAGCGTCGCGCCGAGCTTGACGTTGCGCGCCATCTCCTGCCCGGGGGATGCCGCCTCGTCCAGCAAGGCCAGCAGGATCTCGACGCTGCGGCCGGCCATGGCGGCAAAATCCTGCGCCATGGTGGTCAGCGCCGGACAGGTGTAGCGGCTCAGTGGATGATCGTCATGGGCGGCGACACGGAAATCGCAATCGGCCCGGCGGCCGATTTTCAGCCCGCGCGAAAAGGCGGCAGACATGACACCGAAGGCGAGACGGTCGTTCGCGCACAACAGCGTGCGGGCCGGCAGGCCGCCCTTCTCGAGTGTCCTGTCCATCCATTCATGGCCGATACGCTCGAAATCCCAGCTGTAGTCGCCCGCTGCCTTGAGAATGACGGGTTCCAGGCCGGCGGCTAGCATCGTCTCGATGTAGCCCTGCAGGCGTTCCCCGGAATTGTGGTTGACGTGCGGAATGTCGACATAGACCGGCGGTTCGCCGGACCGGCAGAGATAGTCGACGATGGTCGAGATGCTCTGGTGGTTGTCGTTGCCGACGAAAGGCGTGTCGCCCTCGATGTAGGTGTCGAAATAGACGATCGGAATGTCCTCGCTCATCCGCTCGAAGACGCCGGGTTCGGAGACCAACCCCAGCGGAGCGACAATGGCGCCGGCAACCTTCAGCGACAGCAGCGTCTTGACCGATTCCGCCTCCAGTTTCGGCGAACCGTGCGAGGAGATGACGATCGGCCAGAACCCCTCGTCGCGGCAGCGCAGTTCGATGCGGCTGACCATTTCGGCATAGAATGGATCGGTGAGCGCCGGCACGACGATGCCGACATTGCGGGTGCGCTTGCGGTTGAGATTGCGCGCGAAAACATTCGGCTGATAATCCGATGAACGCAGTGCTGCCTCGATGCGCGCCCGGGTCGCCGGCTTCACGCTCGCCGGATCGTCGAAATATTTCGACAGGGTCGGCCGTGATACGCCGGACGCCCTGGCGAAATCATCCATCGTGCGGTGGGTCTTCTCCGCCATCGATATTTCCAGCCCCTTTGCCCCGCGCCCGCCGACAACCTTCCGGTCGGGCCAGAATCAGTCCTGCGACCGTTGCCGTCAGGCAGCATTGCTCGACCGAATTTGTTCAGTCAAATTTTCACGTTTCCACTACAATGCAAAAGCATTGCGCACGTCAAATTATTTATTGACGCTCCGAAAACCGCAACCTAGGCTTTGGCCTTGTACGGACGTGGAGAAGGCGCTCGGCAACCGGCCGCGGGGCAGTCTGGGAATGGTGAGGACATGAAGAAACTGGTTTGCGCCGGCGAGATCCTGGTCGAGATCATGGCCGAGCGGATCGGCCAGAGTTTCCTTGCCCCCGGCCCTCTGGTCGGCCCGTTTCCCTCCGGCGCGCCGGCGATCTTCATCGACCAGGCGGCGCGGCTCGGCCAGCCGGCGGGCCTGATCGCAGCCGTCGGCGATGACGATTTCGGCCATTTGAACATCGAGCGCCTGCGCGCCGACGGCGCCGACATCTCGGCCATCAAGGTCCACCGTGGCGCCGCCACGGGCACAGCCTTCGTCACCTATGAGACCGACGGCAGCCGGCACTTCGTCTACAACATCAAGCAGAGTGCCGCCGGCCTTATCGAGATCGGCGCCGAGGCGCGCGCGCTGCTGGCCGGCGCCGACCATTTTCACGTCATGGGCACGTCACTGTTCTCGCCCGAGGTGATCGAGGTGGCGCGCAACGGGATCGAAACTGTCAAGGCGCGCGGCGGTACCGTTTCCTTCGACCCCAACATCCGCAAGGAGATGCTCGATCTGCCGGGCCTGCGCGATGCACTGCATTTCGTGCTGTCGAAGACCGATGTCTTCCTGCCGAGCGGTCCGGAACTGTTCATCTTCGCCAAAGCGGCCGACGAGGAAAACGCGGCGCGTGAAATGCTGGATCGCGGTATCTCCACCGTGGTCGTCAAGAAAGGCGCGCAAGGCGCCGTTCATTACGACCAGACCGGACGGACCGCGTCACCGGGCTTCGTCGTCGACGAAATCGACCCGACCGGCGCCGGGGATTGTTTCGCCGCGGCCTTCGTCTCCTTCTGGCTGCGCGCAGAAGCGCCCGAGAAGGCGCTGCGCATCGCCAATAGCTGCGGCGCGCTGGCGGTGACCAAGAAGGGCCCGATGGAGGGCATCGCCTCGCTTGCCGCCGTCGAAGCCTTCCTTGCGACCGCCAAGACCGGAGCGCCAGTATGAGCCGGGCTACGGACGGGTTGTCGGCCATAGCGGCGGACCGGGCGGCGGGCGAACGCCGTGGCATAACCTCGATCTGTTCGGCTCATCCGCTGGTGATCGAAGCGGCGCTGCGCCACGGCAAGGCGCGCGACGCCGATGTGCTGATCGAGGCCACCTGCAACCAGGTGAACCACGAGGGCGGTTATACCGGCATGACGCCAAGGGATTTCCGCCGCTTCGTCGAGACGGTCGCCGGCAAGGTCGGCTTCCCCCTGGAGAGGCTGGTGCTCGGCGGCGACCATCTCGGCCCCAATCCATGGAAACACCTGCCGGCGCCCGAGGCGATGGCCAAGGCCTCGCGCATGGTCGACGCCTATGCCGAGGCCGGCTTCACCAAGATCCATCTCGACGCCAGCATGGGTTGTGCCGGCGAAGGTGCCGCACCTGCCGATGCGACGGTCGCCGCGCGCGCCGCCGAACTGGCGGAAGTGGCCGAGGCCGCGACCGAACGCAGCGGCGGCCCCAAGCCGGTCTATGTCATCGGCACCGAAGTGCCGGTGCCGGGCGGCGCCCTGGAAGCAATGGACCATCTGGCGGTGACCACACCGGAAGCCGCGCGTGAAACCGTGCGTGTCCACCGCGATGCCTTCAGCCGGCGAGGTCTCGACCAGGCCTTTTCGCGGGCGATCGGTGTCGTCGTGCAGCCGGGTGTCGAATTCGGCAATGCCGAGGTGATCACCTATGAACCGGAACACGCCCGTGCATTGGGCGATACGTTGCGGGACCTGCCGCAATTTGTCTTCGAGGCGCATTCGACGGACTACCAGCCGATTTCGGCGCTGACCGCGCTGGTCGATGACGGCTTCGCCATCCTCAAGGTCGGGCCATGGCTGACCTTCGCGCTGCGCGAAGCGCTCTACGGTTTGAGCCATATCGCCGAGGTTCTGGTTCCCGACCGGACGCGCGAAACCCTGCCGGCGGCGATGGATCGCGTCATGCTGGCGGCGCCGGACAATTGGAAGAATTACTATCACGGCTCCGAGGCTGAGCAACGGATCGAACGCCATTTCTCCTACAGCGACCGCATCCGCTATTACTGGCCGGCGCCGGCGGCCCAGCAGGCCGTGGATGCGCTTATGCAGGCGCTCGGCGATCGTGACATCCCCCTGCCCCTCATCAGCCAGTATCTCGGCCGTCTCGACGGCGCGGTGGCGACCCGGTCCGTGGCGCCAAAAGCCGGAGAATTGCTGATCGCCAGCGTAACGGACGTTCTCGACATCTACGCGCGCGCAACCGGCTGACCATGGCTACGGCCTGGGCATCAGGACCAGCGCGCCAGTCGTGCGGCGCGACTCCAGATCGCGGTGCGCATTGGCGGCATCGGCGAGACCGTAGCGCGTCGGTGCCTCAACCTTGACCACGCCCTGGCGAAGCGCCTGGAAGAACCTGGCGACGTGCGGCTCAAGTTTTTCCGGTGTGTCGGTGAAATGGGCATAGTTGGGCCGCGAAATGGTCAGCGACTTCGACGCGAAGCGGCCGATATCCCAATTGCCGATCGGCCCGGAGGCCTGGCCGAAGCTGACGAGATGGCCGCGCACTGCAAGGGCCGCGAGCGAGCCGGCGAAGGTGTCGTTGCCGACGGCGTCATAGGCGACGTCGGCTCCCCTGCCCCCTGTCAGCCGCATGACGGCATCGGCGAAATTTTCGCGGGAATAAACGATGACATGGTGCGCGCCGAGACGTTCGACGGTGCGTGCCTTGTCGTCGCTCGAAACGGTCGCGATCACCGTCGCGCCGAGATGACGCGCCCATTGCACCAGCAACTGGCCGATGCCGCCGGCCGCCGCATGGATGAGGACGATTTCGCCCGGCTTGACGGCATGAACGTCGTGCAGCAGGAAGCTCGCGCTCACGCCCTTGAGCAGGCCTGCGGCGGCGATCTCATCCGTGATGTCGTCCGCAAGATGAACCAGCAATTCAGGCGCCATGTTGCGCCGCTCGCTGTAGGCGCCGACCGGCGGACAGGCATAGGCGACGCGGTCGCCGGCCGAAAAGCCGGACACCGCCGAGCCGACTGCCTCGATGATGCCGGCCGCTTCCATGCCGGGCACGCCGGGCGGCTTCAAAAGGTCGAAAAACCCGGTGCGACAATAGACGTCGATGAAATTGACGCCGATCACCGTGTGACGGATACGCACTTCGTTCGGCGCCGGCGGCGGCAGTTCGATGTCCCTGAGCCGCAACTCCTCCGGTCCGCCGTAACGCTCGACAACGATCGCAGGGGTCGTTGCGGTCTGGCCAGGCGCGATCCTTGGCGCCGCACGCGCCATGTCGATGGACGGCCCCGGCGCAACAATTGCCTGGGACGGTCTCGTCTCGACTGGCGAGCCTACGCTCCTGCGCTTCAGAAGATTGCGCACCGCCGCGAAGCCGGCCTGATAGATGTCCTCGGTGACCAGCCTGACCAGTTCGTCGCGGCGATGCGCCGGCGGCTGGAATTCAGAGCGCCACTCCCAGAAGGTGGCATTGCCGTCGGTCACCGGCTTAAGCCGGATCGAGGCGACATAGCCCATCAGAGGCAGCGGCGCTTCGAGCAGGCAGTAGCTCAGCCGGCGGTCCCTGTCGGATAGTGCCAGCAATTGCTCGCGCAATTCGCCGCCGTCGTTCAGCCGAAAGTGGCGCACGGCGCCAACCGCATCGACCGCTTCGCCGCCCTCGATCTCGCTGAAGGCGATCGCCGGATGCCAGCGGTCATGGCCGTTGAAATCGCGCAGGATCGCCCAGACCTCGTCAACCGGTGCCTCGATGATCGTGCTCTGGCAAACCTTGACCATCGGCCGGCGTCAGCGCCCGAACCGGTGTTTCAGCGCTCTCAGTGCGGTCTGGAAGACGCCATTGCCGATCTGATGCACTAAGGCCGCCTCGCGATCGGGCGCGCAGTCGAACTCCGCCTGCCACTCGGCGAGCGTCAGGTTGCCGTCGGTGATCGGCGTCAGCGACAGGGTGGCGACATAGTTCTCCACCGCCATCGGGCTTTCGAGGATCGCGTAGCTGCACGACAGGTCGTAGTCGGACAGCGCCAGCAGCCTTTCGCGGATGCGGCCGCCGTCCTTGAGCGTGAAACTCCTGATGCAGCCGATCTGGTCGGCCTGCGCGTTCTGCTCGATGCGGCTCTCGGCGACGAACGGCGCCCAGCTCGGCAATGCGTTGAAGTTGCGCACAAGCTTCCAGACTTCCGCGGCGGGAGCCGGAATGACCGAAGAGACATAGACCTTGGTCATGCTTGCGAGCCGGCTGTGGGCATGGCCGTTCGCGCATGCATTGTCTCGCCCCGGGCCAGCTCGACCCTTGCTTGGCAGTCATCGCGAACCGACGCAGCATGGCGATCAGGCGCAAGACATGGTCTCGCACGGCCCAACGAAACGCAAGAGAACACCGCCCTCACCTCAATGATCGCGGTCGTCATCGTCGTCCTTGGCGGCCTTTCCCTTGCCCTTCTTGTCGCGGGTCAGGCTGGAAATATCCTTGGCGTCGCGCAGCACGTCGGTCATGCGGCCGAGCGAGCCGCCCTCGATGCCGATCTCCTTCATCAGATTGTCGATCATCGGTGCCTGCACCCGGTAGCGCAGCGCGGAGTCGATGACCTCGTCGGTGACGTTGCGGTTGCCGCCGGTGCCGCCGTTGAGGCCGTCGACATGCAGGATCTTGATGCCGTCGATCTTCTCCATCGGCTTGACGCTTTCGCGGATGATGCCTTCCATGTGGTCAAGCAGCTTGCCGCGCAGGCGCCCGGCGCGGGCCTCGTTCGACAGCAGGTTCTCGGCCTCGTTGAGCTGGCGATGGCCCGATGCGTCGACCTCGTAGCGCTGGGCCGCGGCAAGGGCGTGGATCTTCTCCGCTTCCGCCGAAGCGACTGCGGCGATCTTCTGCGCTTCCGCCAGGCTTTTCGCCGCCTTCATCTCGGCATCCGCGGCGGACGTGATGCGCAGCGCCTCGCGCTCTGCCTCGCGCTGCGCACCGATCAGGTCGGTCAGCTTGCGGCGTTCGGCGATCTCGCGTTCGCGGGCGGTGAAAGCCTGTTCCTCGGCCTGGACGGCCTTGGCGCGTACCGCCTCGGAAGCCGCGATCGCCGAGGACCGTTCCTGCGTCTTCTTGGCGATGTCGATCGCCTTCTGGATTTCCGCGATCTCGATCTTCTGGTCGCGGTCGACGCCCAGTTGGCGGATATCGCGATCCTTGATCAGCCGCGCTTCCTCGATGCCGCGCTCGGTGGTGATACGGGCGCGCTCGACCTCCTCACTCGCCGAAATCTCGGCCTCCTCGAACGCCTGGCGCTTGGCGATCTGCAGCGCTTCAAGGTGACGCTCGCGTTCGATGCGGACCTCGTCCACCACCCGTTCCTGCGCGATTCGCGCCGTCTCGGTGGCCTGGTTCTCGACGATCTCGGCACGGCGTTTTTCCGCCTCGGCCCGGGTCACTTCCAGCGCCTTTTCGGCGAGCGCGATCTGGCGTTCCAGTTCAGCCACTTCGAGCAGTTTCTTGCGTTCGATCTCGAGCTTGCTTTGCGCGCCCTCACGCTCGATGCGGGCCTTTTCCAACGACAGTTCGAGCGCGATCTGCTCGCGCTCGGTCAGTTCGCGCATCTTCATCTCGGTCTCGTCGAGCGAACGGCGGCGCGCGATCTCGCGGCGTTGCGTGTCTTCCTCGCTCTTGATGCGCTCCTCGGTGATGTTGCGCTCCTGGTTGAGCCGCGATTTTTCGACGGCCTCGCGCGACGAGAGCTGTGCCTGCTCGGATTCCTGGTCACGCAACGCACGCTCAATGGCCAATTCAGACCGCTGGGCGGCGCGGCGGATCTCGACCTCGCGTTCCTGTTCGAGGCGCGCGTATTCGGTGTCGCGGTCGATCTCCAGCACCTTGCGCTGTGTGTCGAGGTTCTGGTTGCGGATGTCGACCAGCGTGCGCTGTTCGATCTCGTTGCGCATGCGGCGGCGGGTCTCGATCGATTCCGTCAGCTGTGTCAGACCCTCGGCGTCGAAGGCGTTGGAGGGATCGAAATATTCGAGGCTGGTCTGGTCGAGGTCGACGATGGCGACGCTCTCCAACTCGAGCCCGTTGGCCGCGAGCGACTCCTCGGCGAGCCTGCGCACCTTGGCGGCATAGTCGCCGCGCAACTCATGCATCTCTTCCAGCGTCATCTGAGCGGCGACGGTGCGCAGCGCGCCGGCGAACTTGCCTTCCAGCAATTCGCGCAGGCTGTCGGGCTGCAGCGTGCGGCGGCCAAGCGTCTGCGCGGCAGCGGCCACCAGTTCGCGGCTGGCGCCAACGCGCACGAAGAACTCGGCGATCAGGTCGACGCGCATGCGGTTGCGGGTGATCAGCGCCAGCGCATCCTCGCGGCGCACCTCGATGCGCAGCACGTTCATGTTGACCGGAGTGATCTCGTGCAGGACCGGGATGACGAAGGCACCGCCGTTGACCACCACCTTCTCACCCATGAAGCCGGTTCGCACGAACGCCGTCTCCTTGGTCGAGCGGCGATAGAGCCAGCGCAAGACGTAAACGGCGATCACCACGACGACCGCGGCAATGATCAGCCACAACAGGAAAGCGCCAAAGGTCTGCGCGTCCATGATCTATCCTCCCCAAGACAATGCGGTCGGCACGGGGCGACCGGCGATATTTTCAAACATCCACCCGCATGGTGGCGAAGTCCAATTCTTCATGCCCGCCTCTGCAGCTTCGGCGTGACCGCGTGGAATGCAGCGATCGCCGCGTCGACGAAAGGCGTGTCGTTGATGTTGGCCCGCACCCGCTCGACATGGCGCAAGGGCGTGCGGCGCACCGTCTTCTCGATCGCCTCGAACAAAGCGTTGTCGGCTTCCGGGTCATGAAAGGGCTGACCGGGCGCGTCGAGCATCGAGACACCGCCCTCCGGCAGCAGGAAGCGCACCGGACCGTTCATGGCGTTGAGCCGCGTGCCGATCCATTCCCCGAAGGCGCGGTTTTCGTCGCGCGTGGTGCGCATCAGCGTGACGTTGGGATTGTGGATGACGAATTTGCGGCTGCGGAATTTCTCCGGAACGCTGTCGCGCGGCCCGAAATTGACCATGTCGAGCGCTCCGGTCGAGCCGACATAAGGCAGCCCGGTGCGGATCGCAGCGCCGAAGCGATCCTCCGTCGCCGGGAACACGCCGCCGACGATCATGTCGGCCACTTCCGTGGTGGTGAGATCGAGGAAGGCCGACAGCAGCCTGGAATCGCCGAGGTTTTCCATCGCCCGCCCGCCAATCCCCGTGGCATGGAAGACGAGGCAGTCGTAGTCGGCTTCGAGGCGTTTCGTGACAGCTTGCACCAAAGGTGTGGTGACGCCGAACATGGTGATGCCGACGGCCGGCCGCGCCAGCTTGCGCCTTGCTTCCCACGCCTCGGCATTGGGCAGTTGCGCGACCATGCCGGCCATGGCGTGCGCTGCGTTGGACAACACCTGTTCGGTGATCGAGTTCAGCCCCTGAACATCGGCCACCGAATGGAACATCATGATGTCGGCGCCGCCGACATATTTGGCGACATCGCCGGCCGCCACCGTCGAGACCATCAGCTTGGGGATGCCGACCGGCAGCACGCGCATGCCTGCCGTCGCCAGCGTGGTGCCGCCGGAACCGCCCGCCGAGATGACGCCGCCGATGCGTGGCTCACGCTCGATCCAGCGTGCGAAAGCTTCCGCCATGGCACTGACCGAGCCGCCGCGATCATTGGTGAAGACGGCGGAGGATCCACGCGCGTGCATGCCGGCCACCTGCATGGCGGGCACATCGGCGCTGGCCGGTTTTCCCGATGTCGACAGGTCGACGGTGCGCACGGGCAGACCAAGCGACTTCAGCCGGTCGGCAACGAAGCGCAATTCCTTGCCCTTGGTGTCGAAGGTGCCGACGATCAGCACGGTCCTGCCGATGCGTTCGGCGAAGGGGATGGCGAAGACCTTCTTCAAGTCGTCCTGCGGTGCGGTCTTGTCGACCGCGGCCTGTCGCAATTCGGTGACCGGCACGTTCCAGCGATTGGGCATTTCGGTGACCGGTCGATAGACGCCGCTCCGCGGCATCGGTTCGGTCGTACCGGCGCCAGCCCTGTCGACGCGATAGACTTCCGCCAGTTGGTCCCGGGCCTGCGCGGCTTCCGCCGGCGTGACCGGTGCCTCCTCGGCATGGCGGCCGACGCCGAGCAGCCGCTGCTGCAACTCACGGTCGGCGGCGAGCGCCTTGGCGTCCATCAGCCGGTTGATGCGGCCATTGACCATGATGGCGACCTGGTTCGAGACCGCGGTCGCCACGCCGATATTCTGTTCGATGACCAGCACCGCCATCTCGCCTTCGGCGGCGAGGTCGATCAGCATGCGCTCGACCTGGTCGACGATGACCGGCGCCAGGCCTTCGGTCGGCTCGTCCATGACCAGCAGTTTAGGATCGCTGAGCAGCGCCCGCGAAATCGCCAGCATCTGCTGTTCGCCGCCCGACAGCTGCGAGCCGCCATTGGCGCGGCGTTCGGCGAGCCGTGGAAAGGTCTGGTAGACGCGCTCGACCGTCCAGCTGGCATCGCGCCTGTTGCCGGCGGCCAGACGCAGATGCTCGTCGACGGTCAGGCTCGGCCAGACACGGCGCCCCTGCGGGACATAGCCGACGCCGAGGCGGTGGATTTCGTGCGGCTCAAGAGAGGTGATCTCCCGGCCATCGACGCGGATCGAACCTGACTTCGCCCGTTTCAGCCCAACGATGGTGTTGCAGAGCGTCGACTTGCCCATGCCGTTGCGGCCGACCACCGACAGCACGCCGCTTTCCAGCGTCAGCGACACGCCCTGCAGCGCATGGCTCTCGCCATAGAAAACCTGCAGGTCGTCTATGCGCAGCATTGCCTTCGCGATCTTTCCGGGACGCTCAGCCATGCTTGCCCCCGAGATAGATCTCCTGGACTTCCGGATCGGCTTCGATCTCCCGCGGCGTGCCTTCCTTGAACAGGCGGCCATTGTGCATCATCGAGACATATTCCGAGACGCGCAGCGCGACATCGAGATCATGCTCGATGATGATGTAGCCGATATGCTTCGGCAGCGCGTTGAGGATGGCGACGAGATCGCGACGTTCGGTCGGCGACAGGCCGGCCGCCGGCTCGTCGAACAGGATGAAGCGCGGCGCGCCCGCCAGCGCCAGCGCGATCTCCAACTGGCGCTGCTGGCCATGGCTCAGCGTCGCCACCAGCGTGTCGCGATAGGCTTCGAGGTGCACGGCGTTGAGGATCGATTCCGCCTGCACCATGTTGACGTCGGTCGTGGCCGGACGCAGCAGCGAAAACCGCCGACGCGAGACGCCCCGGCAGGCGAGAAAGATGGAATCGAGGACCGACAGGCCCTTGAACAGTTGCGAAATCTGATAGGTGCGGCGCAGGCCGCGCCGGATGCGCTCATGCGGCGGCAGATCGGTGATGTCCTCGCCGAAGAAGCGGATGCGCCCCGCCGTCGGCAGGAAATCGCCGGTGACGGCGTTGAACAGGGTCGTCTTGCCGGCGCCGTTGGAGCCGAGGACCGCGCGCCGTTCGCCGGCCGCGATCCTCATGGTGATGCCCGAGAGCGCCACCAGCGCCCCGAAATGCCGCGCCACGCCATCAAGCTCCAGCGCATAGGCGCCGGTGCTCTGGAGACGGTTTGCTGCGAAGCTTTCGGTCACTGGCGGCTGCACTCAATCGTGGTGTTACGGGCAGCTCGGATTGTCGCGGTTGACCGCGCCGAGCTTCATGAACTCGTCTTCGGGAATGCCGAGCGTCTGGTTGACCTGCGGCACGACCTTGACCAGCTTGTTGAGGAGATTGCCGTCGGCGCCTTCAGTGACCTCGGTCAGGAAGATGTCGGCGATGGCATTGCGGTTCTTGTCGAGCGACACCTTGCCCGTCGGCGTGTCGAAGGACAGCTTCGACAGCGCGTCGCGCAGCTTCTTGCCGCCATCGGAGACATCGCCGCCAACCTGGTCGAGACCAAGCAGCGTCGCCTTCATGTCGACATAGTAGCCATGGGCGAACAGCGAGGGCGACGGAAACGCACCCGGCTGCTTCTTGTAGGCCTCGACGAAGGCCTTCCAGGCCGGCGCGTCGTTGGTGTCGGCGGTCGGGCCAGCGGATGGCGTGCCCTTCAGCACTTCCTTCAGCTTGCCTTTCGACGTCAGCACGGTCTGGTCGACAGTGATCGAGCCGCCGATCAGCGGCGCGGTGCCGCCACCCTGCTGGTACTGGGTCAGGAAGTTGACCGCATCGGCGCCGCCGAGCGCGACGTAGATTGCGTCGACATCCTCAGGAATGGCGGCGATGACCGAGGAAAAGTCCTTGTTGCCGATCGGCACCCAGGATTTCGACGGCACATGGCCGCCGGCCTTGCAGAACTCGGCCATGAAGCCGAACACCTGCGTGTAGGGGAAGGAGTAATCCTCGGCGACGGTGGCGACCTTCTTGTAGCCCTTGTCCTTGAAGGCATAGGTGCCGAGGCCGGCCATCCACTGCGCGCCATCGGTCGAGAAACGGAAGAAGTTCTCAGCCGGGTCGCGCAGCGTGGTGTCCTGCGCCGCCGATGTGCCGTTGATGAAGGTCACGTTCGGCTGCGTCTTGGCGTAGTCCTTGACGGCGATGCCCTCGTCGCCCGAAAGCGGGCCGACCAGCACCTTGACGCCGTCCTGCTCGACCAGCTTGCGCGCCGCGCGCACGGCGCTGTCGGGCGAGGCATCGGAAGAGCCCTTGACGATCTCGATCTTCTTGCCAGCGACGGTGCCGTTCATCTCGGCAACGGCGGTCATGGCGCCGCGCTCGCCGTCCTCGCCGAGCACCGTGAACGGGCCTTCGAAGGTTGCGAGCAGGCCGATCTTGATGGTGTCGTCGGCAGCCAGTGCCATCGAAGGCGCGGTCAGCCCGGTGAATACCGCCAGCGCCAGCAATGTCCGTCTATGCATTCTCATCGTTTTCCTCCCTTTGATTTGGTTTTGCAGTGGTTCATCCATCCCGGCTCCTATGGGCCTGGACGCAAGGACTCCTGGGCAAGATGTGGCTTGATCCTCCCCCACAACCCAAGAATTCCATCCGGTGAGACGAAGACGATCACCAGGAACACCATGCCGATCAGCGTGTTGAAGCGCTCGGCGCCGACGATATCGATGGCGAAGGTCTGCATCAGGACGACGACGACCGCGCCCAGGAACGGCCCGATCGGGTGGCGCAAGCCGCCGATGACGGCGATGATCAGCACGTCGATCGCGGCATCGACGCCGATGGTACCGGGCGAGACGCGGCCGTTGAACCAGACCAGCAGCACGCCCGCAAGTCCGGCGATGACACCTGCGAGCAGCCAGGCGAAGACCTTGTGCGCGGTGACATGGTACCCCAGCGCGCGCATGCGGCGCGGGTTGTCACGGATCGCCTGCAAGGTCATGCCGAAGGTCGAGCGCGAGCCGTAAAGCACCGCCGCGTAGGACAGCGCCGCCAGACCCAGGCAGAGATAGTAGAATGGCCTGGCATCGCGCCAGTTGACGCTCCAGAAGACCGGCGCACGGATGCCGGTATAGCCGGAATGGCCGTTGAAGATGGCGTAGTTCTGCTGCGCGAAATAGAAGGTCGCGGTGGCGATCGCCAGCGTGATCATGATCGTGTAGATGCCCTCGGTGCGCACCGAGATCCAGCCGATCAGCGCCGACGCCAGGGCCGCCGCGAGAACCGCGAACGGAACCGCGAGCCACCACGGCCAGCCGAGACCGAGAATGCTGGAGTTGTTGTTGCCAAGGATGGCGATGGCATAGGCCGCTATGCCGGCGACGGTGATCTGCGCCAGGCTGACCATGCCGCCATAGCCGGCGAGCAGCATCAGCGACAGGCCCAGCATGCCGAAGATCAGCGAATAGCCGCCGATCTGAGTCAGGAAGAAATCGGACGCCACCAGTGGATAAAGCACCAGTGCGACGGCAAGGATGATGTGGCCGGCGCCGAGCTTCTCCAGCCAGTTCCGCTGCGGCGTGGCGCTGGTTGTGGCGATGGCCAGGCTCATCGTGCCTTCCCCATGATGCCTTGCGGCCGCACCGCCAGCGTCACCACCATGATGACGAAGGTCAGCACGATGCCATAGGTCGGGAAGTAGACGAGGCCGATCTGCTCGGCCAGGCCGATCAGCAGCGCGCCGATGGCGGCGCCCGTGATCGAGCCCATGCCGCCGACGATGACGACCACCAGCGAGGCCAGGAGATAGCGGACATCCTCGCCTGGCGCGACCGACAGCGCCGAGCCACCGACGACGCCGGCAAAGCCGGCAAGGCCGGCGCCGACGGCAAAGACGATGGCGAAGACCGCATGCACATTGACGCCCGACGCCTGCAGCATGGCGCGGTCGTCGACGCCGGCGCGGATCATCATGCCGACGCGGGTCTTGTGCAGCATCAGCCAAAGACCGACGCCAATGACGATGGCGGCCGCCAGCACCACGACGCGGTAGAGCGGATAGGTGAGGAAGACCGAGGCGCCGTTGGAGCGCACCGCCGTGATAACGGGCAAGGTCAATGCGCCATCGAGCCATTCGGGGGTGGTGATCTGGTAAGTGCCGCCGGCCCACACCGCCAGCATCAGGTCGGCTGCCACGATCGAGATGCCGATCGAGACCAGGGTCTGGCGAAGATCGTCGCCCTCCAGCCGACGGAAAACGAAGACCTGCATGACGACACCGACGATGGCCAGAACCGCGAAGCCGGCGGCGACGCCGAGCAGCCAGTAGCCGGTGCGGTTGGTGACTTCGTAGCCGATATAGGCGCCAAGCAGATAGAGCGAGCCATGCGCCAGATTGACGTTGCGCATCAGGCCGAAGATCAGGGTGAAGCCGCTGGCAACGAGGAAGTAGAGGCCGGCCAGGGTGATGCCGTTGAGGATGGCGCTGACGAAGGCCTTCTTCGAAATAAGGATGGCGTTCAGCCAATCCGGCCAGACCGCGAAGACCAGCCATGCGACGACAGCGGCGGCGAGCAGGCCAACGAGGCCCCATGCCTGCCGGCCGGTGATGCCGCCGCTCTCGGAGAGCGTCTGAGATGGCTGGCCGAGCAGGCTCATGCCGTCAGCCGCCGGCGCTGCTCGTTCATGCGCGGCGCCTTGTGGAACTTGCCGTCCTTCATAATGGCAAGGATGCGGTTCTTATCCTGCAGGATGCGCACGTCAGAGATCGGATCGCCGTCGATCAAGAGAAGGTCGGCAAGGTAGCCTTCCTTGATCATGCCTAGCTCGTCGCCCATGTTCATGATCTGACCGCCATATTTGGTGCCGGCCTGGATCGCCTCCATGGGCGAGAAGCCCAGCATCTCGACGAAGGTCTGGATGTCCTTGGCGTTGGTGCCTTGCGGCGTCCAGGCAAAGCCATAGTCGCCGCCGATGCAGACACGGATGCCGCGCCGGTGCATCTTCTTCATCGTCTCGATGCACATTTCGAGTTCGCGCTCGTATTCGAGCGACAGCGGCGAGCCCGGCTTGATGCCCCACTGCTCGGCGTGACGTGCCGTGTTGATCAGCCAGGCGATGCCCGGCGCGACGAAGTGCTTGTCCTTGGCCGCTTCGAGCATGTCGAGCGCTTCCTCGTCGGCGAAGGAGGCATGGTAGATGTTCTGGATGCCGTGGCGGATGCACTGTTTGACCGAGCCCGACGAACGCGCATGCGCCGACAGTACCTTGTTGCGGCAGCGTGCCTCGGAGGCGGCCATGGCGACCTCTTCTTCCGACATCGGCGTCTCCTCGGCGCCCATGCCCGTGATGCTCTCGCCGGACAGGTTGAGCTTTATCGAATCGACGCCGTATTTGATCAGCTGGCGCACGGTGCGACGGATTTCCTCGGGCCCCGAGACGACGAGGCCGAGGTTCAGCCCCTCATGCGGGATGTGCGACGGCGCGGAATCGCCGAGGCCGCCGACCGTGGTGATTTCCGGACCCGCCGCGAGGTAGCGCGGTCCCGGAAAACGACCCTGGTTGATGAATTTCTTGGCGACGACATCGAGACGCGGCTTTGCGGCCGCCGCGCCCCGGCCGGCGGTGAAGCCGGCGTCAAGCACCAGCTTGGCCATCTCCATGGTGACCAGCATGTGCTCCTCGATTTCCATCATCTGGATGGGGTCGATGCCGGGCGCGTTGTTCCAGGACAGATGCAGATGGGCATCGATCATGCCCGGCATCAGTGTCGCGCCCATACCGTCTATGACGGTTGCCCCCCCTGCCGCGCCACCGCTGTAGGAGGACGACGAGGACGAGCCGAAGCGCGACGAGCCCTTGGTGATCTGCTTGATGCGGTTGCCCTGCACCAGCACCTCGCCGGTGTAAGGATATTCACCTGATGCGTCGAGCACGCGCACATTGGTGAACAGCGTGCTGCCCGAACCGTTGCCGTTCCAGCTGTCGTCTGCCATCACAAGCCTCCCCACTTGCCGAGCGCACAGTTCTACGCTCGATCAGAAATCCTCACCTATCAACCCGTCTCAAAAAATCGGCGAGCTTCTGGCTGCTTTCGCGCGGGCTTTCCACCGTGGCCCAGTGCCCGCACCGATCCAGCGACGAGAATACGGCGCCCTTGATCTTGTCGGCAAGCGCCTGGGCGACCCCCGGCGGATTGACCGTGTCGGCGTCGCCGGTGACCAGCAACGTCGGCGCCGAGATCCTGCGCGCATCGACCGCGGTCGCCTTGGCCAGAGCCTCGCAGGTGCGGGCGTAGGATTCGGGATCCTGACGCGTGATCGATTCCCGCACGAAGGCAACTGCCGCCGGCGAGGTTTCCCTTGTGTGCGCGGAAATCGCGTTGGCGACGATCTGGTCGGCGATATCGGCAATACCGCCCGAACGCGCCAGACGCGCCCGGTTGGCGAGCCCTTGCCGTGTTGCGTCCGTCGGTTCCGCCAGGGCGCCGAACAGCGCCAGCGATGTAACCAGCGATGGCTGCGTCGCGGCGATCTGCTGGCAAACGATGGTGCCCATCGAATGGCCGACGAAGTGCGCGGCAGCAACCCCCATGCCGGCCATGGCGCGGATCACGGCCTCGCTCATCCCTTCGACGGTCAGCGGCTCGATCGGGCGCGGCGAGCGGCCGGAGCCCGGCAGGTCGAGCCGGATGACGCGATAGGCGGAAAGCGCCGCCATCTGCGGCTGGAACATGTTCGAGGTACCGCCGAGGCCATGGATCATCACCACGGCGGCGCCCTCGCCGACAACTTCCGCAACGACCTGGCCAACCGTCACCGTGGTCATTGCGCATGCTCCGTGAAGCGGTTTTCCAGCGTGCCGATGCCATCGATCTCGATGCGCACGACGTCGCCGGCCTTGAGGTATTTCGGCGGGTCGAAACCGATGCCGACCCCGACCGGGGTGCCGGTGGCGATGATGTCGCCGGGCTTCAGCGTGATGCCTTGCGACAGCGTGGCGATGATGGTCGGAATATCGAAGATGAGCAGCGATATGCGGGAATTCTGGCGCAGATCCTCGTTGACGAAACACCGGATGCCGGCTGTTGCCAGGTCGAGTTCGTCCCTGGTCACCGCCCACGGGCCCATGGGACAGAACGTGTCTTGCGACTTGCCGATCAACCACTGGCTGTATCTGCCTTGCAGATCGCGGGCCGTGACGTCGTTGACGATGGTGTAGCCCCAGACATGGTCGAGCGCGTTCTCCTTCGATATACCGCGCCCGCCCTTGCCGATGATGACGGCCAGCTCCGCCTCATAGTCGATGGCGGTCGAGACCGATGGATCGATCAACACGCTGGCATGGTTGGCGACGACCGATTCGGGAACCTTGGAAAAGATGATCGGATGCTTCGGGATCGCGCCGGCGCCGGCGCTGGAATCGAAGCCGCTGCGGGCGAATTCGTGCGCGTGCTCGTGATAGTTCTTGCCGACGCAGAAGATGTTGCGGCGCGGTTGCGGGATGGGCGCCTCGATTTCCACCTGCGCCAGCGGGATGGGCGACAGGGTGCGCGGCATGCCGGCGCCGTTGCGCTCTATCAAAGCCAGAATGCCTGATTTGGCCTGATCAACGGAAAAATCGAAGGGCGCGATCGTCTGGGCGTCGAGATCGACAAGCCCCACGCGACGTTCGCCGGCGATCGAAAAAGTCGCGACCCGCATCCAGATCCTCCCTGAACCAATACTGAGCCAATTATTCGCTCTTTTGTTACACGCTATCGCCGATTGGTTTAGCCCGCAAGAAGAATCTGGGTTGGTCGCACCAAAAAGGATTTGGTTGCCAGCCCTACCGCTTCACAGGATATCGACCGCTGCCATGCGATGGACGACGGAACCTGAAGCTGCTATCAATGGTTCAGTATCGGATCAGATAAAAGTGACCGGACATGCCCAAGCTCGTCGCCAGCGATATCGCCACCGCGCTGAAGAAGCGGATTTCTTCCGGTGAATGGATCGAGAATGGCCGCATGCCGCCGGAACGCGATCTGGCGAGCGAATTCGGCGTGGCGCGCAACACGGTGCGCCGCGCCGTCTCCTTCCTCGAGGACGACGGCACCGTGGTTCGGCATGTCGGGCGCGGCACATTCCTGACCGCCACCAATCCTGGTTCGATGGCAGCGGTTGTCGGCCGGATGGAAGGCACCAGCCCGGCCGACATGATGGAGATCAGGCAGCTGCTTGAGCCGGCGGCGGCGGCCTTCGCCGCCACCAATGCCAGCGCCATGGAACTCAACGCGGTGCGCGAGGCGCACAAGATCGCTTCGGAGTCGCAGGACATGCCGACCTTCGAGCATTGGGATGCGGAGTTTCACCACCGCATCTTCGCCTGCTCGCGCAACGACTTCCTCAAGGAGATCCACAATCTGATGCGCATCCTGCGCAATCAGGCGCCATGGTTCGAAATGAAAAAGCGTTCCTTTTCCGAAGAACGCCGCGGCATCTATTGCAGCGAGCACCAGATCGTTCTCGATGCGCTGCTGCGCCGTGACCCGGAGAGCGCCAGCCAGGCCATGCTGGCGCATCTGAGAACCGTCGAGCGCAACCTGCTGGGCCGGTAAATCCGCGCACCGCTATCCTCAATAGGGCAGGCCGACATAGTTCTCCGCGAGCGCGGTCGACGCGGCGCGCGAGTGCACGAGGTAGTCGAGTTCGGCCTCCTGGATGCGCTGGCCGAAGTCCCCGGTATCGGGAAAGCGGTGCAGCATGGTCGTCATCCACCAGGAAAAGCGCACCGCCTTCCAGACCCGCGCCAGTGCCTTGGCGGAATAGGCATCGAGACCCGCTTCGGACTTCCCTTGATAGAAGTCCCGCAACCCGTTGAAGAGATAGCGCACGTCGCTAGCGGCGAGGTTGAGGCCCTTGGCGCCGGTCGGCGGCACGATGTGAGCAGCGTCGCCAACCAGGAACAGCCGGCCGAAGCGCATCGGTTCGGCAACGAAAGAGCGCAGCGGCGCGATCGACTTTTCGAAGGAAGGTCCGGTGGTGACGCTGGCCGCCGTCTGTTCCGGCAAGCGGCGGCGCAGCTCGTCCCAGAAGCGATCGTCCGACCAGGCCTCGACTCGGTCACCCTCGGGGCACTGCACATAGTAGCGGCTGCGGTGCGTCGAGCGCATCGAGCACAGCGCAAAGCCCCGCTCATGATTGGCGTAGACAAGTTCGTGATCCGCTGGCGGCACTTCGGCCAGCACGCCGAGCCAGCCGAACGGATACTGCCGCTCGAACGTTTTCAGCGCCCGCTCCGGCACCGATCCGCGGCTGACGCCATGATAGCCATCGCAGCCGGCAATGAAGTCGCAATCCATGCGACGCGTGATGCCGTCCTTGTCGTAGGTGACGAATGGTGCGGCACCGCCGAAATCATGCAGTGCCACATCCGACGCCTCGTAGACGGTGACAAGGCCGGCCGCCTCGCGCCTGTCCATCAAATCATGCGTCACCTCGGTCTGGCCGTAGACCGTGACATGCCTGCCACCGGTGAATTCGGCGAGATCGATGCGGTGCAGGCGCCCGTCGAAGGCCAGCGAGATGCCGGAATGCGGCAAGCCTTCGGCATGCAACCTTGCGGCAGCACCGGCTTCCCCAAGCAGATCGACCGTGCCCTGTTCGAGCACCCCTGCCCGCACGCGGCCAAGCACATGGTTCCGACTTGAGCGTTCCAGAATGACCGTCTCGACACCGATGCCGGCCAGAAGTTGCCCAAGCAGCAGGCCGGAGGGTCCCGAGCCGACGATGACGACCTGCGTTCGCATCAGTGGCCGAGACTTTCGATCTGCGCGGCGAGTTCGGCGGCAAGGCGCAGCGATGCCGCGGTCGCGACCACCATCTGCGGCAGCAGCAGCCATTCCAGCGTCCATGCCGCGCCCGAACGTTCCTGCTCATGCACCAGCGCCTGATGCATGCCGGAAAGCTGCGTGGCGTTGAAGCGGGCCAGCGCCACCAGCGCTTCGGCTTTCACCGGGTTCTGCTTGTGCGGCATGGCCGACGAGCCGCCGCCGCCGGAAAGCGTGATGTCGGCGCCGCCCTGCGCCATCAGGGCGATGTCCTGACCAAACTTGCCGAGGCTGCCGGTCAGCAGCGACAGCCAGCCGGCGAAATCGGCGAGCGCGTCGCGCTGGCTGTGCCATTGCGGCGCATCGCCAAGGCCGAGTTCTGCGGCAAGCGCCGCGCGCACCGCCGGTCCCTTGTCGCCAAGCTTTTCCAGCGTCCCGGCGGCGCCGCCGAACTGCACGACCAGCAGGCGCCCAGACTGTTCCGATAGTCTTTCCCGATGCCGCCGCAGCGGCCCGCGCCAGGCGTTCACGCGATCAGCTACTTGGATAGGGATCGCGGGCTGCATGCGGGTCATGCCGGTCAGCGCCCTGCCCCCAAAACGCTCCTCAAGCGATGTGAGGCGCAAAACGGTCTCGGTCAGGAGCAGGCCGAGATGGTCGACGACGGATTTCAGTCGAAGCACCAGGCCAGTGTCGATGACATCCTGGCTTGTGGCACCGAAATGCACCTTGTCGCCATGCGGCTCGCCAACCGCCACTCTGAGTTGGCGTACCAGTTCCGGCACGATGACGCCGTCCTTGGCGGCAGCGGCGCGCAGCAAGGTCGTGTCCGGCCGGAACGAGGCCAGCACCACCCCGATCGCCACCGCCGCGTCCCTGGTGATGATCCCGTTTTCGGCTTCCGCTTCCGCCAGCGCGCTCTCGAACGCCAGCATTGCCTCTATCTCGGCCTCGACGGAAAAATGCCTCGCCGCCTCCTCGTCGCCGAGAAAGGCGGAAAGCAATGGATGGTCGAAGGCCGATATGGTCATATCGCGGATCTCCTAGCTGTCGAAGAAGACCGTTTCCTTCTCCCCCTGGAGATGGACATCGAAGACGTAGGTGTCGCCCTGGCGCTCGGCGATCAGCGTCGGCACGCGGACGCGCTGCTCGATACGCGCCAGGATCGGATCCCCGGCATTGGCTTCTTCCTCATCGGAGAAGTACAGCCTTGTGTGCAGGCCGAGATTGATGCCGCGCGCGACGATCCACAGCGTGATGTGCGGTGCCATCGGGCGGCCATCGCGGAACGGCACGCGGCCGGGCTTGATCGTCTCGAAGGCGCAGACGCCAGTGTCCATGTCGGTCGGGCAACGGCCCCAGCCGAAGAAGTTCGGATCGGCGACACCGCGCAATTCAGCCGGCGAATTGTAGAGTCCGTCCGCGTTAGCCTGCCAGATCTCGATCAGAGCGTCCTTGAGCGGCGTCCCGGTGCCGTCAAGCACCCGGATGCGCAGGCCGATGCGCTCGCCTTTTGTCTTCTCGTTGACCATGGTCGCGCCAAGGTCACTGGCATAGACGCCACCGATGCCGCAAAAATTGGGCGTCAGCCCGATATGGACGTAAGGGCCCGCCGTCTGCGAAGGGCTTTCCCTGAGCCTGTCGGGCAACTGGGCCATCAATTGCCCTCCAGCCGGTTTTCGAACAGCGACGAGCGGCGCCCGCGCAGCACGATATCGAACTTGTAGCCGAGCGCATCCATCGGGATCGTCGCCTGCGTGTCGAGGACGGCCGTCAGCGCCTCGATGGCCGCCTTGTCGGCGATGCCGCGAACGATCGGGCATTTCCAGATGAGCGGATCGCCCTCGAAATACATCTGGGTGATCAGCCGCTGGGCAAAGCCATGGCCGAACACCGAGAAGTGAATGTGCGCGGGGCGCCAGTCATTGGGGCCGTTCGGCCATGGATAGGGCCCGGGCTTGACGGTTCGGAAGGCATAGAAGCCATCCTCGCTTGTGATGGTGCGGCCGCAGCCGCCGAAATTCGGATCGAGCGGCGCGAGATAGCCATCCCTCTTGTGGCGGTAGCGGCCACCGGCATTGGCCTGCCAGAATTCGAGCAGCACGCCGGGCACCCCAATGCCGCGTTCGTCGAGCACGCGCCCATGGACGATGATGCGCTCGCCGATGGCGCTCTCGCCCGGCCTGGCGAAATTATGGATCAGGTCGTTGTCGAACTCGCCCAGCATGGCGTGACCGAAGACAGGTCCCGCTATTTCCGACAGCGTGTTGTCGAAGGACAAAAGCGGCTTCCGCGGCGAGCGCAGCACCGAACTCTTGTAGCCTGGCGTCAGCGCCGGCGGGTGCCATGTCCGGTCGCGCTGGAAGAAGGCGCCGGTCTCGGGCCTCCGGTTCGAGCCGGACTCAGCGGGCATTGTCGGCTCCGTCCATCTCCGAAAACACGTCCTTGGCGATCTTGAAGGCACGGTTGGCGGCCGGCACGCCGGCATAGATGGCGACATGCAGGAACGCCTCGCGGATGTCGTCGCGCGTGGCGCCGGTGTTGGCGGTGGCGCGCACATGCATGGCCACTTCCTCATCATGGCCGAGCGCGGCCAGCAGCGCCAGCGTGACGATCGAACGCTCGCGCCTGGTGAAGCCCGGCCGCGCCCACACCGTCCCCCAGGCGGCCTCGGTGATCAGCTCCTGGAACGGCTGGTCGAAACCGGTCGCCGCGACATTGGCCCGATCGACGTGGCGGTCGCCGAGCACCGACCGTCGCACGGCAAGGCCTGTCCGATATCTTGCCGTATTGCCGGGGACTTCATCCATGGGTTTCTCCAGGGGCAAGCGATGCGACAAAACCGCGGATCAGCGCGACCAGCGCCTCCGGCTGCTCGATGCACGGAATGTGCCCGGCGTTGCGGATGATTTCGAAACGTGCGCCGGGGATCAGATCCGCCAGCGAGCGGACAAGATCGGGAGGCGTCGAGCCGTCCTGGTCACCGACGACGCAGAGTGTCGGGACAGCGATGCGGCGCGCGCTCTCGGTGAAATCGGCGTCGCGGACAGCCTTGCATGTCCCGATATAGCCCGGCAGCGCCTGCCGGGTCAGCATGTTGCGGCAACCGGCAAGGTCGGCGGGGCGCCCGGCATGGAAATCCGGCGTGAACCACACTTTCATCACGCCATCGGCGATCGCCTCGATGCCGTAGCGCTCCACGACCGCGATACGGCTGTTCCAGCTTTCGGCGGTACCGATCTTGTGGGCGGTGTCGCTGAGGATCAGGCCCAGGACGCTTTCAGGGCGGCGGACATGCAGGCCCTGCGCCACCATGCCGCCGACCGACAGGCCAAACAGCACGACCTTGTCGAAACCGAAGTGGTCGACGAGGGCGTGCAGATCGTCGACATGGTCGTTAATCGAGTGGACGCCGCTGCCGATGTCGGAGAGACCGTGGCCGCGCTTGTCATAGACGAGCAGCGGCATCTCGCCGGCCAAAAGCGCAACGACTTCATCCCAGATCCGCAGATCGGTGCCGAGCGAATTGATGAACACGATCGGGGCCGTCTTGCCGTCCGCCTCGACATATCGGTGGTGCAGCGTGATGCCGCCAATGGTGACGAATGGCACGATTTCGATCCTCCATCTCCACATTGCACGCCGCATTTGGTTCGGTAAAATGATATTTTGCGCCGTTTCATTAACTCGGGGGTTATCAAATTCATGCCCGACAGCCGCATCCGGTTCCGTCACCTGCAGGCATTCCTGGAAGTCGCCCGGCAGGGCAGCGTGGCCCGCGCCGCCGACTTCCTGCATGTCAGCGCGCCGGCGGTGACCAAGACCCTGCGTGAACTGGAAGAGGCGCTCGGCATCGCCGTGGTCGAGCGCGACGGGCGCGGCATCCGGGTCACCAGGCTTGGCGAAATCTTCCTGGACCATGCCGGCTCGGCAATATCGGCGTTGAAGCGGGGCATCGATTCCGTTCGCCAGGACGGTACCATCCATCGCCACCCGATCCGCATCGGCGCGCTGCCGACAGTGTCGACGAAGGTGATGCCGCAAGCCATGAGCCTGTTCCTCAAGGAGAACACCGGAGCTGCGATCAAGATCGTCACCGGGGAGAACGCCGTGCTGCTAGAGCAGTTGCGCAGCGGCGCGCTCGATCTCGTCGTCGGTCGGCTGGCGGCGCCCGAAAACATGACCGGTTTCTTCTTCGAGCACCTCTACTCGGAACAGGTGCTCTTCGTCGTGCGCGCCGGGCATCCGCTGCTGGAACCGGGAGCGGACATCTTCGCCAGGCTCGACGAATTCCCGGTGCTGATGCCGACCCGGGAATCCGTCATCCGTCCCTTTGTCGATCGCCTCTTCATCACCAATGGCATGACCGCGCCGGCAACCGAGATCGAGACGGTCTCGGATTCCTTCGGGCGTTCCTTCATGCGGCAGAGCAATGCGGTGTGGATCATCTCGGCCGGCGTGGTCGCCAACGAGCTCGCGAGCCGCGCCTTCGTCGCCTTGCCGGTCGACACCGAGCAAACCAAAGGGCCGGTCGGCCTGACGATGCGCACCGACACCGCGCCCTCGCCCGCCTTCACGATCCTGCTGCAGACCATTCGCGAAGCCGCAAGGCCGGGCGCCTGACCTTCGGCGCGTTCATGCATCAAGGCCGGACCTGCATGTCGACCGGGCGGCCGACCGTCGATGAGAAGATAGCCGATCGGTTCGTTTCCAAGCTTGCGGCCCGCGCGTCGCAACGGTGATCCGCGCGGCCATGTCGTGCCGGGCTCGCCGCGAGGCCGCCAAGTTTGTCACCGGCAACGACGTCAGACGGCCCGTGACGGCGTGAAGCGAACGCAGGCGGATCGCCTCTGCCCGGGCGCCAGCATTATCCAGCCAGTGTTGGTGTCCTCGTCGTTCACGCGGTTGAAGGCATCGGTGATGTTGCTGACCGGCTCGGCGCAAAAGAACGGCTCACCCGGCGGCGTGTAGAGGACGAGGAAATCGAGCGGTGCCTCGGCCTCCATGTCCAGTTGCCGCCCATGCTCCGGCCAGGAGATCCGGGCACGGCGCGTCCATCCGGTGAAAACCGTGTCGAAATCCACCTCCGACACGTCAAAGCCGATGGATGGATCGGCCCCTGCTGGCGGCGGAACGTGACGGACAGGCAGTATCTCCGCGTCGGTTTCCCACATGCCGGACACCGACGCCTGGACATGCGTCCACGGCGTCGACGGGAAATAGGGATGGAGGCCGAAGCCAGCCGGCATCGGCGCGTCCGACAGGTTGCGCACGGCAATGGTT
The DNA here is from genome assembly GCF_059419085.1 of Mesorhizobium sp. GW821-FHT07A06. Taxonomy (NCBI): domain Bacteria; kingdom Pseudomonadati; phylum Pseudomonadota; class Alphaproteobacteria; order Hyphomicrobiales; family Phyllobacteriaceae; genus Mesorhizobium; species Mesorhizobium sp. GW821-FHT07A06. Next base: position 104,557 of record NZ_JBWKRC010000017.1, on the reverse strand, counting down.
ATGGAAAGCGTACCGTCAGCCAGAGTGATCTCCTGCTCGGCTTCATAGCTCCATGGCCAGGAATCGGCGGCGTGGCGATAGCGCAGGACGATCGTGCCGGCTTCGTGCCTCACAACCGTCCAAGGATGGCGCCAGCCATGGCCGTGCTCATGGTGCGGATCCTCCGGCCGACTGGGCAGTTGGACAGTGCGACCCGCGAATTCGAAGCGGCCGCCCCTTATGCGATTGGAATAGGGGATGAGCGGGAAGCAGGCCATGGCGCCTGCATCGCGACGGCTGATCGCCAGCGGATCCGCTGGGCGCAGCCAATCCACGACAGAGCCATCTTGCCACCACCGATACGATGCCACGGCGCCGCCGGCTGCAGGAGCAATGTCGACAGTCGCGATGCCGTCGCTGATCGAGACCAGTTCGGTCTGCTGCGCGGCAACGGCAGCGGAATTCTTTGTCATCGGCATCCCCCATCCCTTGACTCCAATCGCCATGGCTATAAGACATATCATATGAATAGTATGAAGAATAAGAAATCTTTCAGCACGGCGCGTACGTCACGGGTTGCCGTGGCGGTCTCCAGTGGCTCCACCGCGCTGCACGCGACCGTCGTCGAGCAGATTGGCTTGCGCATCGTCCAGGGCGACTTCCTGCCAGGAGAAGCCCTGCCCAATGCGGACGATTCCAGCGAGATGCTGGGCGTCAGTCGCACGGTGCTGCGCGAGGCGATCAAGGTGCTGGCCGGCAAGGGGCTGGTCGAATCGCGGCCGAAAACCGGCACACGCGTGCGTCCCCGCTCCGACTGGAATTTCCTCGACCCCGACGTGCTGTCATGGCGCTACGCCGGCGGCATCAGCGCCGACGATGTGCGCGCGCTGTTCGAATTGCGCCGCGCCATCGAGCCGATGTCGGCAGCCCTCGCCGCCCAGCGCGCCAACCCGGCGCAGATCGCCGAGATCCAGGCGGCACTCGCCGAAATGGAAGCGGTGAGCGACGATGGCGACCGCTTCGCCAAGCCCGATCTGGTGTTCCATCAGACCATCCTGCGCATGACCGGCAATGAGCTGATCGGCTCGCTGGCCGCACTGGTCGAAACCGCGTTGGTGATGAGCTTTCGCCTCTCCAACGACAATCCGGATGGACAGCGCCACTCCTTGCCGCTGCATCGCGAGGTCGCCGAGAAGATCGCCGCCGGCGACGCGCTCGGTGCGCAGAAAGCGTTGCTGGTGCTCATCGACAATGCCGAGGACGACGTGCGCCGCAGCGTCGAGAACCGCAACAAACGCCGCAACGATCGGGGCCAGCAATCGTGACCGACACCAAACGCAAACTGCGGTCCGAAGCCTGGTTCGGCGGTGAAGGCAAGAACGCCTTCATGCACCGCAGCTGGATGAAGAACCAGGGCATCCCGGCAGACGCTTTCGACGGCCGCCCGGTGATCGGCATCTGCAACACATGGTCCGAATTGACCCCGTGCAACGCCCATCTCCGCGCCTTGGCCGACCACGTCAAGCGCGGCGTCTATGAGGCCGGCGGCCTGCCGCTGGAGTTTCCGGTAATGTCGCTGGGCGAGAGCAACATGCGCCCGACCGCCATGCTGTTCCGCAATCTGGTGAGCATGGATGTCGAGGAATCCATCCGCGGCAATCCCATCGACGGCGTGATCCTGCTGGTCGGCTGCGACAAGACCACGCCGGCGCTGCTGATGGGGGCTGCCTCGTGCAACCTGCCGACCATCACCGTCTCCGGCGGGCCGATGCTCAACGGCAAGTTTCGCGGACAAGACATAGGCTCGGGCACGCATGTGTGGAAATTCGCCGAGGAGGTGAAGGCGGGGCGCATGCCGGTCGCCGACTTCCTCGCCGCCGAGCAAGGCCAGAGCCGGTCGGCCGGCAGCTGCATGACGATGGGCACGGCTTCGACCATGGCCAGCATGGTGGAAGCACTCGGCATCGGCATGCCGGACAATGCCGCGATTCCGGCGGTGGATTCGCGCCGCGGCGTGCTTGCCCAACTGGCTGGACGCCAGATCGTCGAGCTCGTCCGCCGCGACGTGACGATAGCGCAGATCCTCACCAGGCAAGCGTTCGAGAATGCCATCCGCGTCAATGGCGCGATTGGCGGTTCGACCAATGCGGTGCTGCACCTGATCGCCATCGCAAACCGGGTTGGTGTCGATCTCAGCCTCGAGGACTGGGACCGTCTTGGCCGCGACGTTCCGACGATTGTCGACCTGATGCCGTCGGGCAGATTCCTGATGGAAGACTTCTACTATGCCGGGGGGCTAGCTGCGGTCATGGCGTCGCTTGATGAAGTGGGGCTTCTTCATCGCGACGTCATGACCGTCAGCGACAAGACGATCGGTGAATTGGTCGACGGCGCGCCCAATTACAACCGCGAGGTCATCCGTCCGCTGAGCGAACCGCTGACAGAGCAAGGCGGCATCTCGATCCTGCGCGGCAATCTGGCGCCCAACGGGGCGGTCATCAAGCCGTCGGCGGCGACGCCCGAGCTGATGCAGCATCGCGGCAAGGCTGTCGTCTTCGAGAACATCGAGCACTACTACGCCCGCATCGACGACCCGGAACTGGATATCGACGCCTCTTCGGTGATGGTGCTGAAGAACTGCGGACCGCGCGGCTATCCCGGCATGGCCGAGGTCGGCAACATGCCGCTGCCGGCCAAGCTGCTCAAGCAGGGCGTCTCCGACATGGTGCGCATTTCGGACGCACGCATGAGCGGCACGGCCTACGGCACCGTCGTGCTGCATGTGGCGCCTGAAGCGGCGGCAGGCGGCGCGCTGGCGCTGGTGCGCGACGGCGATCTCATCGAGCTCGACGTTGCCGGCCGCCGTCTGGAATTGCTGGTATCGGACGAGGAACTGGCGATCCGCCGTCTCGACTGGAAGCCGCCGGCACCGCCCGAAGGCGGCTACCAGAGCCTCTATGTCGAGCGTGTTCTGCAGGCCGACAGGGGCTGCGATTTCGACTTTCTCGTCGGCCGGCGCGATGCCGGCATTCCCCGGCATTCCCACTAGAGACGCACGATGACGGATCCAATCGGCAGCTACGCGACCTACCCAAGCCTCAAGGGCCGCAGCGTCTTCATCACCGGCGGCGGCAGCGGCATCGGTGAAAGCCTGGTGCGCCATTTCTGCGCGCAAGGCAGCCGTGTGGCTTTCGTCGATCTGGCCGAGGAGCCGTCTCGGCGGCTCGTCGATGCGATCGCGGCCGAAGGACATAGCGCACCGCTGTTCATTCCCTGCGACCTGCGCAATGTCGAAGAGCTGCAGGCAGCCACAACGCAGGCAGCACGGCACAATGGTCCGATCCAGGCGCTTTGCAACAATGCCGGCAATGACGACCGGCATCAGACCAAGGACGTCACGGTCGCCTATTGGGATGACCGCATGGCGGTCAATCTGCGCCACCAGTTCTTCGCTGCGCAGGCGGTGCGCCCGCAGATGAGTGCGCAGGGCGGCGGCTCGATCATCAATTTCGGCTCCATCACCTGGATGGTCGGCGATCCCGATTGCCCGGCCTATGTCACCGCCAAAGCCGCTGTCTACGGCATGACGCGGGCGCTGGCCCGTGAACTCGGCCCCGAGCGCATCCGAGTCAACTGCATGGTGCCCGGCTGGGTGATGACCGAGCGCCAGATGCGGCTGTGGCTGAACCCGGCCGGCGAACGCCAGATCGACGAAAGGCAGTGCCTGCCGGACCGGCTGCAGCCCTCCGATATCGCGCGCATGGCGCTGTTCCTCGCCGCCGACGACAGCCGCATGTGCACGAGCCAGCAGTTCATCGTCGATGCCGGCTGGGTGTAACCCGCGCGGCTCCAAGGGAAGAAGGGTATTTCATGCGTCTTGTTCAGTTCAGAATGCCGGATGGCAGCAGGCGGGTCGGCCGTGTTTCCGATGACGGCAACCGCCTGCATCCGCTCGAAAAGACGGCCAGCGTGCTGGACCTCGCCGAAGCGGCGATCGCCGAGGGTGTATCAATCGCCTCGCTGGTCGAGAAGCGGACGGGCGCCGCGACAGTCGACTATGACGAGCTGTTGCGCGATGGCCGCGTGCTCGCCCCGTTGGATCACCCGGAGCCGGCGCGGTTCCTGGTCACCGGCACCGGCCTGACCCACACCGGAAGTGCCGCCGCACGCAACCAGATGCATGTTCTGACGCATGGCGAAGGTGCCGAGGAATCCGATTCCTTGAAAATCTTCCGCATGGGGTTGGAGGGCGGTAAACCCGGCGCCGGCAAGATCGGCATCCAGCCCGAGTGGTTCTTCAAGGGCGTCGGCACCTGCATTGTGCCGCCTGGCGCGCCGCTGCCGATGCCGGCATTCGCGAAAGCCGGGGCAGAGGAAGCCGAGATCGTCGGACTTTACCTGAATGGTCCGGACGGCCATCCCCACCGCATCGGCTATGCGCTCGGAAACGAATACTCCGACCACGTGACGGAGGGCGAGAACTATCTCTACCTCGCGCATTCCAAGCTGCGCTCCTGCTCGATCGGCCCCGAACTGCTGATCGGCGAGCTGCCGAACGAAGTGCGCGGCTATTCACGCATCCTGCGCGACGGCACCGTCATCTGGGAGCAGGAATTCCTGTCGGGCGAGGCGCACATGTCGCACTCGATCGCCAACCTCGAGCATTTCCATTTCCGCTACCCGATGCACCGCAGGCCGGGTGACCTGCACGCCTATTTCTTCGGGGCGGCGGTGATGAGCTACGCCTCCGGCGTCAAGACGGCTTCCGGCGACGAGTATGAAATCCAGGCACAGACATTCGGCAAGCCGCTCCGCAACAGAATGGTGTCGGTGCCGGACGAGGGGCTGGTCACCGTCACCCAGCTGTGACGGCGAAAGTCCGACAATTACGGTCCACCAGAACGACAATGGGAGATTAAAAATGGGACTGAAGAAAGTGTTTCTAAGACTGGCGACAATCGGGCTCGGCATCGGCCTGATGACATCGGCCGCATTGGCCGCGAACCTGCGGGTTCTGGCTTGGGACGGCTACGCCGACCCGGATTGGGTGAAGGACTTCACGGCCGCCACCGGCATCGGCGTCGATGTCGTCTTCATCGGCAGCGACGACGAGATCTGGGCCAAGATCAAGGGCAGCGAAGGGCAGGATTTCGACGTCTTCGCCGTCAACACCGCCCAGTTGCAGCGCTACATCAAGGCCGATCTGGTGTCGCCGATCGACATCACCAAGCTGCCCAACCAGAAGGAAGTGCTGCCGCGCTTCCGTGACCTGTCGCAGGTCAGCGGCGACACCAAGGACGGCAAGGTCTACGGCATTCCCTTCTGCTTCGATTCCATCGGGCTGATCTACGACACCGACAAGGTCAAGCCGGCCCCGACTTCGATGTCGGTGCTCTGGGATCCGGCCTACAAGGGCAAGATCCTGGCCTATGACAATGGCGAACACAATTTCTCGTTCACCGCACTGACGCTCGGCTACAAGGATCCGTTCAACCTCAATGAGGAGCAGATGGCGGCGGTCAAGGCCAAGCTGGTCGAGCTCAAGCGCAATGTGCTGAGCTTCTACACCACCGCCGACGAGGCGCAGCAGATCTACCAGAACAATGACGTTGCCCTGATCTGGGCCAATTACGGCCAGCAGCAGGTCAAGGCACTGCAGAAGATCGGTGCCCACGTCGCCTACATCAATCCAAGCGAGGGAGCGCTGGCCTGGCTGGACAACTGGGTGATCTCCAAGGGCGTCCGCGACAATGCGGCGGCTGAGAAGTGGATCGACTTCATGCTGACGAAGAAGGTCAGCGGCGAGCTTTCCGAGCGCACCGGCTTCGGCAACACCGTGGTCGAGTCGAGCAGCGCCGGCAGCAACGACAAGCTGGTCTGGCTCAACAATGTCGAGGACCCGCTCAAGCGCTCGGATATGTGGAACGAGGTCAAGGCGACGCCCTGATCCTTTCCGCACCTGATTTCGAAGGACCCGGCGGTCCGGACGTACCGGACCGCCGCAGCGTATGCGAGACTATATCATGAACCAGAACACCGACCTGCTGACGCTGCGGTCCGTCTCGAAATCCTACGGCACGGTTCCCGTGCTGCACGACATCGACCTGTCGATCAAGGACGGTGAGTTCCTGACCGTTCTCGGGCCTTCGGGTTCGGGCAAGACGACTGTCCTGCGGCTGATCGGCGGGCTCGAGCCGCTGACGTCAGGCGAGATCCGCCTCGACGGTCAGGACATCAGCCGCATGCCGATCAACAAGCGGCCCTTCAACACCGTGTTCCAGGACTATGCGCTGTTCCCGCACATGACCGTTTCCGGCAATGTCGGATACGGGCTTTCGGTGCGCCATGTCCAGCGCAAGGAGATCGCGCGCCGTGTCGCGGAGGCGCTGGAACTGGTGCAGCTCGGTCGTTTCGCCGACCGCTTCCCGGCACAGCTTTCCGGGGGCCAGCGCCAGCGCGTCGCGCTCGCCCGCGCGCTGATCTGCCAGCCGCGCCTGATCCTGCTCGACGAGCCGCTCGCGGCACTCGACCTCGAATTGCGCCGGCAGATGCAGGAGTTCCTGAAATCCATCCAGCGCGAGATCAAGACCACCTTCCTGTTCGTCACCCATGACCAGGAGGAGGCGATCGGCATGGCCGACCGGATCTGCGTCATGCAGGCGGGGCACATTCGCCAGCTCGGCACGCCGCACGACCTCTATTACAAGCCGAATTGCGAGTTCGTGGCGCGCTTCTTCGGCGAGAACAACCTGGTGGCCGGGAAACTCGGTCCCGTCCAGGGCGACCTGCGATCGATCGAGACCGCGCTTGGGCGCCTTGTCTGTTCGATCGGCGGTCAGCCGCATTTGCAAGCCGCGCCGGATGGCGCCGCCGCCTTCGCGGCGTTCCGTCCCGAAGCCTTGCATCTTGCCGACGCCAAGGACAGCGGCAACCGCTTTTCCGGCACCATCGCGGACCTGGCCTTTGCCGGCTCGTCAACCGTCGCCACGATCGCCTCGGATGCCGGCAATGCCGCGCAACGCCTGCGGCTGCGCATGCCGAGCCGGATCGGCGGCAGCGTGCTGAGATCCGGCGAAACGGTCTCGCTGTGCTTTGCGCCGCATGAAGGCCATCTGGTGCTGGCATGAGCGCGGCCGCAACGATACAGCCCCCAGAAAGGCGTTTGTCGCTGCTGGTGACGGTGCTGGCCTTCGCCTTGCCTGTGATCTTCGTGCTCGTGCCGCTGGCGATCTTCCTGGTCTACAGTTTCTTCAGCGTCGACCAGGGCACGATCGTCTACGCGCCGACGCTCGGCAACTATGTCAGGTTCTTCACCGACCCGATCTTTCTGCCCGTATTCTGGAACACCATCGTGCTGTGTTTGTCGGTGGCCGTCATCTGCATCCTGCTCGCCTATCCCGCCGCCTATTTCCTGACCACCCTCAGAGGGCGGTGGCGCTATGCCTTGCTGATGCTGCTGCTGGTGCCGCTGCTGATGAGCTACGTCATCAAGATCTACGCGATCCGCAGCATTCTCGGCCTCAACGGCTTCCTCAACAAGGCGCTGGTGGCGCTTGGCATATTGCAGCAGCCGTCGACGCTTTTCGTTTTCAACATGAACGCCATCCTGTTGACGCTGAGCCTGCTTTTGATCCCCTTCGCCATCCTGCCGATCTTCCTGTCGCTGGAGCGCATTCCGCAGACCTTGCTGCGCGCTTCCGATGATCTCGGCGCCAGCGGCCTGCAGACATTCCTGCGCATCACCTTGCCGCTCAGCCTGCCCGGCGTCGCCTCGGCGGCGAGCTTCGTCTTCGTGCTGGCGATCGGCGACTTCCTGACGCCGCAAATGGTCGGCGGGATCAGCGGCTTCACATTCGGGCGCATCCTCTACAGCCAATTCGGCACGGCCTATAACTGGCCGTTCGGCGCGGCACTCTCGGTGGCGCTGGCAATCGTGGTGATCTGCGCGATCCTCATCGGCGAACGCTTCGGACGCAGCCGGGGGACGTCGATATGAGCGCCCTGCCCCGGCCCGCCACCATCTTCCTGGCCGCGATCACAACGTTGGTCGCGGTGTTGCTCTACAGCCCGCTGTTCGTGCCGATCGTGTCGTCGTTCTTCACCATCTCGCATGGCGATGTCGACTGGTCGTCGCCCACCCTCTCGACCTATCGGGCGCTGGCCGGGAACGACGACATCCTGGCTGCCCTGCGCACCACGCTTATCGTCGGTATCTGCACCGTCATCCTTTCAGTGGTCAGCGGAACGCTGCTGGCGCTGTACTATCACGGCCGCCGTTCCGGACGGTCGATCCTGCAGTTCATCATCTTCCTGCCCTTCCTGATGCCGCCGATCATCAGCGGCCTTGCGCTGCTGATCTTCTTCCGCGAGATCGGCCTCGAGCGCTCGCTGCTGACGGTCGTCATCGGCCATACTGTCTTCGTGCTGGCGATCGTCTACCGAACCGTGCTGATGCGCCTGCAGTCGATGAGCCGCACGCTGGTCGAAGCGTCCTACGACCTCGGCGCCACCGGTTGGCAGACCTTCTGGCGCATCATCCTGCCGAACCTGTCGAGCGCGATGGTCGGCGGCGCCATCCTGGCCTTCGCGCTATCCTTCGACGAGACAATGATCACCATCCTGGTCACCGGCACGCAAAGCACGCTGCCGGTCAGGCTGTGGGCGATGATGCGGCTTGGCTTCTCACCCGACATCAATGCACTGGTGGCGCTGATCCTGATGTTCACCGTGCTGCTCTGCGTGCTCGCCGCCCGCTTCCTGATTCCCAGGCAGATGGCGACGGAGCGGACCTGAGCTATCGAACGCGCATCATCGTGCGAAGGCCGTCGGATCGAGATCGAAGACACGCCCCCGATTGAGAATGTTCTTCGGATCGAGCGCCGTCTTCAGCCGCCGCATCGTGGCGATCTCGGTGTCGCTGCGGACCAGATGCAGCCACTGCTTCTTGTCGAGGCCGATGCCGTGCTCGGCCGAAACGGCGCCGCCCGCCACCGCCACGCCGCAATAGACGATGCCGTAGGCCGCCGCCGGATCGACAGTGCGCACCTGGTAGTGCAGATTGCCATCGCCGAGATGGCCAAAGACGTAGATGTCGGCATTGGGGTCAAAGGCGCGGATCGCGGTCTCGGCTTCTTGCAGGAACGCCCCCATCCGTGCCAGCGGGATGCTGATGTCGACGCCAATTAGGCCTTTGATCGAAAACAGAACGCGATTGGCGTCCTCCCGCACGTCCCAAAGCGCCCGGAATTCGCGCGGCGACTGAGAGACGACGACATCATCGACCACGCCGTCCTCGACCGCCTGCATCAGGACTTCCGCGAAGCGCTCGCTGTCGCGTTCGGGCTCGCTGCCCTGAATCTCGGCCAGCACATAGACCGGAGAGCCGGCCGGCAACGGCGCCGACATCGCCATACTGCCAACCATGATGTCATAGAGCGGCGCGAAGTTGACCTCATAGGCGGACAATAAAGGGCCGAGCTTTTGCCGCAGCAGCCCAAGCAGGGCGATCGCCGCATCGAGCGAAGCGAGCGCGCAGAAGGCGTTCACCTCGGAGGCCGGCTTCGGATGCAGCCTGAGCGCGGCGCGGGTGACGACGCCGAGCGTCCCTTCCGCGCCGATGAAGAGCTGACCGAGGTCGTAGCCGGAATTGTCCTTGGGCAGCCCCTTAAGCGAGGACAGGACGCTGCCGTCGGCAAGCACGGCTTCCAGTCCCAGCACCTGCGCCCGGTACATGCCGTAGCGCAGCACACGGATGCCGCCGGCATTGGTGGCGATGTTGCCGCCGACCGTGGCCGAACCGCGCGCGCCGATATCGACGCCGAACATGAGCCCGGCACCATCCGCCACCTCTTGCACCGCCTGCAGCGTCACACCGGCTTCGGCGATGACGGTGGCGGCTTGAGCGTCCGGCGCGGCGAGGCCGCTCATGCGTTCCAGCGACAGCACGATCTCTCCAGGTTGGACGCGTGTGCCGCCGGCCAGCCCGGTGCGTCCGCCCTGGACGACGACCGGCTGGCCGAGAACGTTGCACCCGGCGAGTGCCGCCGCGACACCGACGGTATCGCGCGGGCGCAGCACCACTTCGGGCAGCACGCCAAGCTTGCCGTCGGGATCGTCGCGATAGCGTTGTTCGACAGCGGAGCCGGCAAGCACGCCGCCCTCGCCCAGCCGATCGCCGAGCGCGGAGAGAAGTCGTTCCGTTTCAGGCGACATCGGGATCAGGCGCTTGCGTGGCGAAGCGCAGCGTCTGCATCCATTGATCGGACGGTCCGATGAGTATTCGATCCGACACGCTCGCCATCCTTCAATTGCAGCTGGCCGATCCTATTCTTGATCGCTTGCCTTGCAAGCGATATCGGCCTGCCCCAGGCGATGCCGGCATCAAGTCGCGACAAGATGCGATCGATGCCGGAAGCGCCGTTTCAGCTTACTGAAGCTTGGCCTGCAGCGCGTTGACGTCGTCGGTGGTCATTTCGCCATCGGTCGTCACCTTGCCGTCGACGATCTTCCACAGCCGGAACGGGCCGGTGATGTCGCCATACTTGTCGAAGGCAACCGGGCCGATGACGCCTTCGTAGCGGATCGGCTTGCCGTCCTTGATCAGGCCAAGTGCCTTGGCGAACTCCTCCTTGCCGGCAAAGATCGGCGTGCCGGCCGGGTCGACGGCCTTGTACATCGCGTCCTTGATCTTGGCCGGATCCTCGGAACCGGCGATGGCGATGGCCAGCCCGACGATGGCGCCGGCATCATAGGAACGGTCGGCCGCCGGGTTGGACGGCTCGATGCCGGAGAATGCCTTGTAGTTCTTGGTGAAATACTCGGTCGATGCGGTCGGGCTGGTTCCCGATGACGTGCCATAGGCGTCCTTCAGATAGTCGGCGCCGACCGACTCGATGAAATCAGGGCTGTTCATGCCGTCATTGAGCAGGAATTTCTGCACGCCGCCCTGCGAAATCCAGGTGCGGGCGACGGTCGCGCCGTCGACCGGCGTGCTGACGAGATAGAGCCCGTCCGGCTCGCCCGCCATCGCAGCCGTCACTTCCGAGGCATAGCTGGACTGTTTCTCGTTGTAGGGCGTGTCGGAGACGATGGTGCCGCCGAGCGCTTTGTAGGCGCGCGAGAACTCAGCCACCATGTTGACGCCGAAGTCGTTGTTGACATGGATGATCGACAGCTTCTTGAAACCCTTGTCGATGGCGTATTTCGCGGCGGCGACACCCTGCAGCGCATCCGAGGTGATGGTGCGGAAGAAGATGCCGTTGGTCTTGCCGTCGCGGCCGAGCGCGGTCAGCGTCGGCGAAGAGGATGCCGGCGAAACCTGGACGATCTTGGCCGGTGCGGTGACCGAGGTCAGGATCGGGATCGACACCGAGGAGATGATGCCGCCGATGATGACCGGCACTTTCTTGACTTGAACCAGCTGGGTTGCGGCGTCGACCGCGATATTGCCCTGGCTCTGGCTGTCACGCGTATCGGTCGCGAGGTCGCAGCCGCGGACACCGCCGGCTTCATTGATGTCGCGGAAGGCCATTTCGACCGACTTGGCACCGGCCTGGCCATATTCGCCGGCCGGGCCGGTCAGTTCCATGACGAGGCCGACGGTGATCTTGCAATCGGCGGCCTGCGCGGCGCCCGCCAACGTGACGAGAGCGAGCGCGGTGGTGAGTTGGAGTATCGTCTTTCTCATTGTTGTTCCCCTTGGGTTGTCAGGCAATAATTTGATCTCTGGAGCGTGTTCAGCGTTCCGGCACCTGCAGCCAGGTTTCATGCAGGTGCCGCCATTCGACGCCGTTGGGCGCCGATGAACTGGTGGTGAAGACGGCGCTCGACTGGCGGCGGCTGTGCTTGCCGCCACGCAATTGCGCCTCGACGTACAAGACGACAATCGTGTTCGCATCCTGCCAACCGGGCCGGATGTCCTCGATCGAAATGGCGAAGCCGTCATCGCACGTGGCGCGGCTGGAGCGGACATGATCGACGACAGCAGCGCGATCGAGCACTTTGCCGTCCGGCGCGACCATGCTGAAGCCGTCGCCCATGGCACGCTCGAAGCGCATGAAATCCACGGTGTCCGCGCGCGCGGCGACAAACCAGTCGACGAAGAAGCGATGCAGGCCGGTGACCTCGGCGCTGGCCTGCGAAAACAGCGTCGCGTTGGTGGCGCTCATGTGCGGCCTGCATTGAGATTGTAGTGCATGATCGAGCCGTGGCGGCCGTGGCGGTCGCGCTCCAGCGTGTAGACGTCGCCCAGGGGACCTCGGCTTTGCGCGATCACGGCCGCGATCCTGGCCCGGTCATCGGCATCGAGCGTGACCTCCATGATGCCCGCGTTGGCCAAAGCATGCGCCTGGTTGCGGGCGCCGACGATGACGGCGGCGACTTGCGGCTGCTCCAGCACCCAGGCGCTGGCGACGGTGGCGATGTCGACACCGTGGCGATCGCCGACGGCCTTCAACGCCTGGAGCAGTTGCTGGAACAGGTCCCAGCCGCCGAAGTCATCGATGATCAGCTTGTATTTGACCAGCGAGCGGTTTTCGAGCGGCGTGGCGGGTTCAGCCGCGCCGAGCCACTTGTCACTGAGAAAGCCACCCGCCACCGAGCCGTAGCAAAGGAAGCTGACGCCGTTTATCTTCGCAAGCGCGGCGAGGCTGTGTGCAGGTCGCTGGTCAAGCACGGAATATTGCAGTTGCTGGCTGACCAGCGGAATGCCGGCGGCGAGAATTTCGGCGAGCCGTGGCGTGTCGAAATTGGTGGTGCCGAGATTGCGCACCTTGCCCTCCCGGCGAAGCTCGTCGAGCCAGCCCATCGCATCGACATAACGAGGCTGGTCATAGTCCCACCAGTGGAACTGCACGAGATCCAGACGCTCGGTCTTCAGCCGCCGCAGCGACTGGTCGACGATGCCCCTGATGTAATCCCGGCTGATGCCGGTCAGCCTTTCGAGGTCGGGCACCAGCTTGGTGTGTACCTTCATCCTGGCCGCGACATCGAGGCCGCGTTCGCTGGCCAGCCGCAAGCGGGCGGCGCCGATCAGTTCCTCGACGCCGGTGTAGATGTCGGCGCAGTCATAGGTCCAGATGCCGGCGTCGAAGGTGGCGATCAGGTCGGTCACAGCCTGGCCGCGGTCGATGGCCCCGTGCCCACCAGCCAGTTGCCAGCCGCCGCGAATGACGCGGGAGATCGTGTAGCCTGGGCCGAGTTCGAAGGTCTTGGCGGTCATGTCTGCTCATTCTCCTTCGGCAGCGGTACGGCCGTGGTCTCGGCATGGCTGAACCGCCGTTTGCCGGTCCTGACGATCCGCAGCCGGCTGGCGCAATTGGGATCGGGACACGCGATCTCGGCGTCCGATGTCATCCAGTCATTTGGATGGGTTGGCCGTTGCTTTGCCGCCAGCAGCGGAAGCACGGCGGCAAGCGAGTAGATCGAGAAACCCTGCCCCGCCGGCATCGACAGCATCTCGCCCTTGAGTTCGAAATAGTCTCCGGCCTTGGCGCCGCAATAGATCGGCTTGCCCTCGGGGATGACCGCCTCGACGCGAAGGTCGAAGAGTTCGAAACCGTCGTCGGCCATGTCAGGCCTCCACCAGGCTGAAGGTGATGTCGCAGGCGCCGTTGCGGCGGATCACCCCGCAGGCAACGGCGAACTGGTCGCGCTGATCGGCTCGCACCTGCGCCACCACGCTGCCGGCCAGCCAGCCGATCGGGAACAGCAGGCGCGCGCCCTGCCCGTAGAACAGACCGATGTCGAAGATCGCATTGGGATTGCCGCCCCACATGCGCGGCGGCACATAGGACAGCACGATATCGCCGGGCTGCGGCGTCAACGTCGCGTTCTCAGCCGGCAATGGCCTGGCATAGGCTTGCCCCTCGATATCGGCGGCGGGAACCGGGCAGGAAATTTCCGGTCCCGTCCACATGGCGTGGATGCCCGGAACGACACGCGGCGTGTCGAGATATGCCTTGAGGAAGGCGGCGTTTTCAGGCGCCTTTTCGGGCAGCAACAGCGCCGTAACCGCAAGCTTCGAGCGTGGCTCGGTGATTCTGATAGCGGTCATGTCTGATCCTTCGCGGCGGCGGCTTGCAATTTGCTGCGCAGGAAGGTGAAAGGCCGGCTGATGTCGGCGACCAGCGACTCTCGCGCTGCCTGTGCATCCTGCGTTGCCAGCGCCGTGACGATGCGGCGGTGGTAATGGGCGGTGTCGACCTCGCCGGCCTCCGAGAACGCATAGATGGCCACGCGGATGCATGGCCCCGATTGCAGCCACAGGCTCTCGATCATCGGGATCAGCACCGCCGAACCGCAGCAGCGATAGATCTCGAAATGAAAGCTCTGGTTAAGCGTCACTTCGCGATCGACATCCTTTTTGTGTTTCAGCGCCCGCATCTCGTCCCATTCGCCGAGAATGGTCTCGATGGTGGCGATCTGGCGCGAACCCATGCGGGCGGCGGCCAGCGCGATCGCCTCACCCTCGATCAGGATGCGGGCCCGAAGCAGATCGTCGAGCCGTTCCAGCGTGATCGGCGGCACACGCACCGAACGGTTGGGCAGCGCTTCAAGCGCCTTCTCCGTGATCAGCCGGCCAAGCGCCTCGCGCACCGGCATGGTCGACGTGACCAGCGCATCGGCAAGCCCACGGATGGTCAGCACCTGGCTCGGTTCGAACAGGCCGCCGATCAGGGCGCGGCGCAATTCCGAATAGACACGGTCCTGCACGGTTTCGCGGCCGACCGGAGCAAGCTGGGCAGCGATCGCCTCGTTGTTCTTTTCGATGGCAGCCTTTTGCATGGAACCCCGTTCCTGGCCGGTTTTCGGCTTGCGGACGAAATTAAAGCCGAATAGCGTGATCAACGCAAGTGTGATCACAAATCAAAAACCAGGGGACGGCAACGACCGTCTCCGGCCAGAGGGTTGATGAGCGAGGCAGCGGAGCGCCAGGGGCAGAAGGCCCGTGCGTCGGTTCTGACAGCAAGCAGGGTTGTCAGACGGTTCGGCGGCCTTGTCGCCGTCAACGATGTCTCGTTCGACGTCAAAGCAGGAGAGATCCTTGGCCTGATCGGGCCGAACGGCGCCGGCAAGACAACGATGTTCGACCTGCTTGCCGGCAGTATCCTGCCTTCCAGCGGCGACATCCTTATCAATGGCGTGCGCGTCTCCGGCGAAGCCGCGCATCTGCGCATCGGCCGTGGCCTTGGCCGCACCTTCCAGATCCCGCGCCCGCTGCCCAATCTGACGCTGATCGAAAACATCATGCTGGCCGCGCAGGGCCAGGCCGGCGAAAGGCTGCTCGCCAACTTCGTCACGCCGTGGCGGGTGGCGGCGGAGGAAAAAGCGGCCAGGGCGAAGGCGCTGGACCTGTTGGAGCTCGTCACCCTCACCCATCTCGCGCATGAGCCGGCGCGTGTGCTGTCCGGCGGCCAGCGCAAGCTGCTGGAACTCGCCCGCGTCATGATGGCCGATCCGGCGATCATCCTGCTCGACGAACCCGCCGCCGGCGTCAACGCGACGCTGCTGGAGGTCATCATCGACCGCATCCGCGACATCAACGCGCGCGGCATCACCTTCCTGCTGATCGAACACAACATCGACATGGTGACGCGGCTTTGCCACCGCGTGCTGGTCATGGCGAGCGGCCAGTTGCTCAGCGAAGGCACGGCGGAAGAAGTCGCCCGCGACCCGCGTGTCATCGAGGCCTATCTCGGGGGCACCGCATGAGCGAGACCGTCCTCGATGTCCGTGATCTCGAGGCCGGTTACGAACCCGGCGTGCCGATCGTGCGCGGCGCCTCGATCACTGTCCGCAAGGGCGAGATCGTCGTCGTTCTCGGCCCCAACGGCGCCGGCAAATCGAGCTTCATCAAGGCGATCGCCGGCCTTGTCCCGATCACAGGCGGCACGGTGTTCCTGGACGGCAAGGACATCACCGCCGCGCCCGCCCACACCATGGTGAGGCTTGGCCTGGCCTTCGTGCCGCAGACCGAGAACATCTTCCCGCTGATGTCGGTCGAGGACAATCTCAGGGTTGCCTGCGGCGTCCTCGAACGGCGCGAAATCCCCGGCCGCATCGACGAGATGTACGCCGCCTTCCCCGACCTCGTCCGGCAGCGCCGCACCGCCGCCGGCAATCTGTCGGGCGGACAGCGCCAGATGCTGGCAGTCGCCCGGGCGCTGATCGTCCATCCCAAGGTGCTGGTGCTGGACGAGCCGTCGGCCGGCCTGTCGCCAAAATTCGTGTCGATGGTGTTCGAGATGCTGGCCGGCATCCGCAAGTCCGGCGTCACCATCCTTCTTGTCGAACAGAACGCCAAGGCGGCGCTTGCGATAGGCGACCGCGCCTATGTGCTGGTCGAGGGCAAGGACCGGCACGAGGGTGTTGCCTCCGAACTGTGGAACGATCCTGTGGTCGCCGAACTCTATCTCGGCCAGCGCCCCTCTCACGTCGGCAAGGGAGGCGCGGCATGAGCCTGCAATTTGTCGTCGACGGACTGCTGACCGGTTCGATGATCGGCCTTGGCGCCATCGGCGTGACGCTGACCTATTCGATCCTGCGCTTCTCGAATTTCGCCCATGGCGACTTCATGGCCTGGGGCACATACGCGACGCTGGCCGTTGTCAGCGCCATTGGTGCGACCTTCGGCAAGGTAGCACCCATCGCGCCGCTGTCCTTCGGCTGGCCGCTCCTGGTTGCGCTGGTCGTCGGCATGGCCTTCACCGCCTTGCTGGCGCTGCTGCTCGACAAGGTCTTGTTTTCGCGGCTGCGCTCGCAAGGACAAGCCATCATCGTTGTGATGGCGAGCTTCGGCGCCTCGATGGCGCTCAGAAGCCTGCTCGAATTCACCTTCACCTCGCGGCCGACTTATTTCAGCCGGGCGATCCAGATCGCCATGCCGGTCGGCTTCGGCATCCGCATCACCCCCGACCAGATCGCGCTCTTGCTGCTGACCGCCATACTCGTGCTCGGCGTGCATCTGTTGATGACGCGCACGCAGACCGGCCGCTCCATGCAGGCATTGAGTCAGAACCCGGCATTGGCCCGCATCGTCGGCATCGACGTCGCCAGCGTGGTGCGCGTCACCTGGGTCATTGGCGGGGCGCTGGCCTGCGTCGCCGGCGTGATGATCGGCATCCTGGTGCAGATCCGCCCGTTCATGGGCTTCGACATGCTGCTGCCGATGTTCGCCGCGGCCATCCTCGGCGGCATCGGCAGCATCCCGGGCGCCGTGCTCGGCGGCCTGATCATCGGGCTCGCCGAAGCCGGGGCGGTGCAATTGATCGGCGCCGAATGGCGCGCCGCCGTCTCCTTCATCATCCTGATGGCGGTGCTGTTCGTGCGGCCGATCGGCCTTTTCGGAGTTCGGGAAAGATGATCGATCTCATCGGTTACGGCGCCTTCTTCCTGACCACCGCGCTGATCTTTTCCCTGGTCACACTGGGGCTCAATCTGCAGTGGGGGCTGACCGGGCTATTCAATGTCGGCCTTGCCGGCTTCGTCGCCATCGGCGCCTACACCTCGGCCTTGCTGACCACACCGGATGATGCGGCACGGCTTGGCGGTTTCGGCCTGCCGATCCTTGTCGGCTGGCTGGGCGCCATGGTCGTCGGCGGTATCGCCGCTGCGCTCACCGGCATGGCGACATTGCGGCTCAGGTCCGACTATCTGGCGATCACCACATTCGGCGTCGCCGTCGTTGTGCAACTGGTCGCGCTCAATGCGCAGAAGCTCACCGGCGGGCCGTTCGGCATCGGCTTCATCCCTCGTCCCTTCGGCGGCCTTGCCGAGACGCCGCTGCTGTTCAACCTGTCGAACCTTGCCGTTATCTGCGTCGTGACGCTGATCGCCTATCTCTCACTGGAGCATCTGTCGCGCAGCCCGTGGGGACGCGTGCTGAAGGCGCTGCGCGAGGACGAGCGAGCGGCGATCTCGCTGGGCAAGAGCGCGCGCTTCTACCGGGTCCAGGCCTTTGCCGTCGGTGGCGCAATCATGGCGCTCGCAGGCGCGTTGCAGGCGCATTTCACCGGCTTCATCGCGCCGGACAACTATCTGCCGATCCTGACCTTCCAGGTGTGGGTGATGCTGATCGTCGGCGGCTCGGGCAGCAATCTCGGCGCCGTGATCGGCAGCGTCCTGGTGTGGGGGATATGGGCCGGATCGGGTACGCTGACCAGCGTGCTGTTTGCGCCCGAGCAGCAGGCGCGCGCGGCCTCGCTGCAGATCGTCGCCATCGGCGTCATGCTCTGCGTCATCCTGCTGATCCGGCCGAACGGACTGTTTGGCGACAGGCCACGGCGGCCACGGCTGGACAAGCGAGCAAAGGCGGCCGCGACCAAGGGCAGTTCCGGCTCATGAATGCCGTGACCCGGCACGAGGCACGGGGCGTTTCGCTCTGGCACGCTGTCAGCCGCGACCGCCGCCAGCGGTCGCCAATACAGGGCGAGATCGATGTGGACCTTGCCATTGTCGGCGGCGGTTTTTCCGGCCTCTCGACAGCACTGCATGCCGCGGGGAAAGGGCTTTCCGTCGCGGTCCTGGAAGCCGAAATCATCGCCTGGGGGGCGACAGGCCGGAATGCCGGCTTCATCGTGCCGAACTTCGCCAAGATGGACCCGGACAACATCCTTGCACATCTCGGCCTCGAGCGCGGTGAACGCCTGATCGACTTTGCCGCCGGCAGCGCCGACCTTGTCTTCGACCTGATCCGGCGGCACGGCATCGACTGCGACGCCGTGCAGAACGGCTGGATCCAGCCGGCGCATTCAGCGGCAGCTTTCGAGAAGGTCAAATCGCGCGCCGGGCAATGGGCACGGCGCGGCCGGCCAGCCGTTACCCTGGATCGGCGGGACGTCGGGGCGCTGACGGGCGCGCGCGGCTATGTCGGCGGCTGGATGGATCGTTCGGGCGGCGTGCTCAATCCGGTTGCCTATGCGTGCGGGCTCGCCGATGCGGCGGAGAAGGCTGGCGCGAGGATCTTCGAACGGACGCGCGTTGCGTCGATCGACCGTGTGGCCGATGGCTGGTCGCTGAAAACGCCATCGGGCTCGGTGCGTGCCGGCAAGGTGCTGGTCGCTACCAACGCCTATGGCGGGTCGCTCAATCCGTTGCTGCAACGGACCTATATTCCGCTGAAGGTCTTCCAGATCGCGACCATGCCCCTGCCGCGCGAGGTGCGCACACGGCTGCTCTCCGGCGGGCAAGGCGTCGGCGACACCAGGCGCAATCTCTTCACCTTCCGCTTCGATGCCGAGAACCGGTTGATCAGCGGCGGCATGCATATTCTGAACGCCGGCGCCGATACGCGCGTGCCACGAGCGATCTGGCGGCGGCTCGCCCGACATCTCGATTTGCCGGACCTGCCGCCGCTTGCCTATGGCTGGTCGGGTATGGCAGCGGTCGAACCGGATTTCCTGCCGCACCTTCTGGATCTTGGACCAGGGCTGATCGCCGGTCGCGCCTGCAACGGACGTGGCATTGCCATGACGACGGCGATGGGCAAGGTGCTGGCCGACTGGGCCGCCGGGACCGAGGCGCGTGATCTGCCGCTGCCCTTTGGGCTGCCGGCACCGATCCCGTTCCACGCTTTGCTGCGGCACGCGCCCAACATGCTGCTTGGCTGGAGCATGTTGCGCGACCGGTTGGACGAAACCCGATAAGGCGATCATGTCCGGTCTGCGGACGATCGATCGGTCGTGCGAAGATTTTCGGCGAGAATCGCGGCCGCCACGGCGATGTCCTCTTCGAGGAATGCTCGAACGTCAGGGCCATTGCGCTGCTCCAATGCGGCGACAATCCTGCGATGCGCGTCGTTCGATTGCGGAATATAGCGATCGGCCTGCATCAGCAGCTTGAGATACGGCCCGACCCTGCCCCAGAGATCGCGGATCATGTTCAACAGGATTGGCGCACCGGCATGCTGGTAGATGGCGAAGTGAAACGCCTCGTTCAGCGCGAGATAGGCCCTGGCGTCACCAGCCTCGATGGCGCCCTGCATGCCGGCGAGCGTGGCCTGTATGTCGGCCAGCCCGCTTTCGGCGATCCGCGACCCCGCCATCTCGCCCGCCAGCCCCTCGACGGCGATGCGGATGCGCGTCAGCTCCTCGAAGGCAGGCACGGATAGCAAGGGCACGATGACCGAACGGTTGTTCTGCATCTCGAGCAGTCGCTCGGCGACCAGCCTTTGCAGCGCCTCTCGGATCGGCGTCGTCGAAATGCCGAAGGTCTCGGCGAGCTTGCGGATGACCAGCGTCTGGCCTGGGCTGAAGCCGCCCGAAATCAATTCCTGCTTGAGCGCGCCATAGGCGCGGTCGTTGAGGGTTTGATGTTCGAGCTTCAGCATGCGCGCCGCGTTCCGATCACCAATTCGACAAAGCGCGATCGAGCGTCTCGGCCAGTTGCTCGGCATTGTCCCTGGCGAACGGCAGCGGCGGCCTGATCTTCAGCACATTGCCGCGCGGACCGCAGGACGAGATCAGCACGCCATCCTCGCGCATGGCTTCGACGACCGCCGATGTCTTGCTGGCGGCCAGCGCCTCGTCGCCGTCGGCGGTCAGTTCGACGCCGAAATAGAGGCCGTTGTGCCTGACATCGCCAACCATGCCGTGCCGGCCCTGCAGCGCGCGCAGCAGGTCGCCGGTATAGGCACCGACATTGCGCGCATTCTCGATCAGACCCTCGCCCTCGATCACCTCGAGCACGGCAATGCCGACAGCGGCCGCGACGGGATTGCCCCCGAAGGTGTTGAAGTAGCCGGTGTTGGAGCCGAAGGATGAAACAAGCCGCGGCCGCACGAGCACCGCGCCCATCGGATGGCCGTCGCCGATCGGTTTGCCCATGGTGACGATGTCGGGTTCGAGGCCATAATTGACAAAACCCCACATGCCCTGGCCAAGCCGGCCGAAGCCGGACTGGACCTCGTCGGCAATGACGATGCCGCCGGCTTTCCTGACGTGATCCGCCGCCTCGCGCATGACCGCCGCATCGGGGAAGAAAATGCCGTCGCTGGAAAAGGCCGAGTCGAGCAGCAGCGCCGCCGGACGGATATTCTGCGCGCGCATGTCCTCGATGGCGGCGGCGACATTCCTGGCGAAATCATGCGCGACGCGGCCATGGTCGCGGAACGTGTCCGGCGCGGCCACGGTCCGGTGGTGCGCGGGCACGCCCTTCGCCCCGACCGCCGCAGGCGACAGCTGCGCGGTGGCGATCGTCGCGCCGTGATAGGCGAAGTCGGTGATGATGACGCCGCTGTTGCCAGTGGAATGCTGGGCGATGCGGATGGCGAGATCATTGGCCTCGCTTCCGGTGCAGGTGAACATGGCGTGGCCAAGATGGGCCGGAACGGTGCCGAGCAGTTTTTCCGCGTAGTCGAGGATGATCTCGCTGAGATAGCGCGTGTGCGTGTTGAGCGTGGCGGCCTGGCCCGACAGCGCCTCGACGACGCGCGGATGGCAGTGCCCGACCGAGGCGACATTGTTGTAGGCGTCGAGGAATTTGCGCCCCTGCGCATCGTAAAGCCAGACCCCGCTGCCGCGCACCAGATGGATCGGGTTGCGGTAGAAGGCGCGGTAGGTCGGCCCAAGCAACCTGGCGCGGCGCTCGAGCAGGGCTTGCTCGGATGCCGTCGGTACGGCATTTGCAGGATATGGCGAGGACTGGGACACGAGCATCTACTCCGGATTGGAATGATCTAGAAAAAAGCGGCGGGCATCCGCGGACGACAGCCCGTCGAGCCGTTCGAGCGAGGCCCAGACCTCGGTGATGAGGCGCAGCACATAGTCGCGCTTGGCCGGGAACCGTTCGGCCTGCCAGCTGGCGATGTTGGCGATGAGCGCAAGGCGGGCACGGATCAGGTCGAAAAGGATGCCGATTTCTTCGGCCTCGAGCGGCTGCACCGACTGGTAGCCGGCAACGAAGCGCGCGGCGGGCGCGAGCGGATGTCCCTGCGCCGGCCAGCGGTAGACGGCGCCGATGGCAAGGTCACAGATCAGCGGCGAATGGATCATGTCGCCGAAATCGAGGATGCCGGTCACCACCTCCGGCCGCGAAGCGTCCATCACCACATTGTAGGAATTCATGTCGTTGTGGACGATCTGGGCGCGCAGGCTCGGGATGACCGGCGCCGCATGCGCCTCGAAGGCATCCATCACACGCTCGACCATGGCCCGATGGCCGGCATCGGCGATATGCGCCATCATCGGCCTTGTCTTGGCGACCTTTCTGATGTCCCAGAGCAGGTCGCTGCCGGCGGCCGGATGGAAGAAGCCGCGCAGTGCCCGGCCAAGGCGGGCGAGGAAGATGCCGAGATTGCGATCCTGCGCCGCCGACGTCGGCGAGCGCGACAGCAACTGGCCGGGCAGATAGGTGACCAGCCGGATGATGCGGGGCGCCGATCCGCCGACGCCGACCGTGAACTGCGCTTCGCCCTCCAGGCTCTTGCGCACCGAAGGAACCGGCAAGGTCGGGTCGACGGCAAGGATGTGGTCGAGCGCCCTGTTCTGGAAGTCCGTGAAGCCAGCCTCCTCTGCCGGGTGGGAAACCTTCAGGACGAACTCGCCATCGCCTTCCGTTTGGACGTGGAAATTGTGGTCGCGTTCGCCCGGCAGCGGGCGCGCGCTGCCGGTGAGGCCGTAGTGCCGGCGCAAGATTGCTAGCGCGTCGGCGATCGAAACGTCAGGCGCGTCCTCGGCGAGCGTTTCACCGAAACCGTCGGGCACGGCTGCATTCATGCGCTCACCTCCGGATCGATGGGCTCGAGGCCACACCAGTCGGCGATGAACAGTGCAATGGTCTGGGTGACCTTGCGCACCGAATCGAGATCGACGGCCTCGTCGTAACCATGCGGCATGCGGCAGATCGGGCCATAGACGATCGCCGGCGTATCGGCATAGAGGCCGAAGAAGCGTGCATCCGTCGTCGCCGAGGTGACGTGTTCCGTCAGCGGCTCGCCCCACACGGCGACATGGCTGCGGCGCAGCACGGCTTCCATCTCGTCGGCGCCCTCCAGTACATAGCCCTCGGCCATGAAGCCGTTATAGGTCATCTTGGGCGGGCGATTGGCCAGGAATGGATCGGCACGGGCCGCATCGGCGATGCAGGCTTCGAGCTCGGCCCTGGCATCTTCGAGCTTCTGCCCGGGATAGGTCGCGACCCGCATCTCGAAGACACAACGCGCCGGAACGCTCGATGTCCATTCGCCACCTTCGATCTTGCCGAGATTGAAGCGGATTGGATGCGGGTGATTGCAGAAATGCGGATCATCGACCTTGCGCGCATTCCAGACGATTTCGAGCTGCTTCAGTGCCTGGATGATGACGAAGGCCTTTTCGATGGCATTGGCGCCGGCCGAGAAAGCCCCCGAGGCATGCTGCGGATCGCCGTCGACCTCGACCCTGAACCAGATCGGTCCGACCTGCGCGCGCATCAATCGCGGTTCCAGCGGTTCGGGAATGAAGGCGGCATCGGCGCGGTAGCCGCGCTGCAGGCAGGCAAGCGCGCCATTGCCGGTGCACTCTTCCTCGACCACCGACTGCAGGAACACGTTGGCGGCCGGCTGATAGCCGAGGCCGCGCAAGGCGGCCAGCGCGTAGAGACAAGCCGACAGGCCTGCCTTCATGTCGCCGGCGCCGCGACCATGCATCCAGCCATCCTCGATGGCCGGATCGTAGGGATCGCGCACCCAACGGTCGAGCGGCCCCGTGGGTACCACGTCGATATGGCCGTTGAGGATCAGCGAGCGGCCGGTGGCGTTTCTCGGCGTGTGGGTGGCAACGACATTGAAGGCGTCATCGTAGGACACCGCAACGGGAGAAAACCCCGGCAGGTCGCGAATCGCATCGACATCGACACGCCACATATCGACTGCATAACCATCGGCCTCATAGGCCGCCGCCATGAAGGATTGCGCCGCGTGTTCCTCGCCGCGTTGAGAGGGAAAGCGCACGAGGTCCGCCAGGAATGCGACTTGTCGTGCGAAGCCGTCGTCGACCGCACGCAAAATGGCTTCGTCGGCAATTCGCTCAGGCATGATATTCCGCTTTCTCGTGAATGGTGTATCATATCTCATATGCCATTTCCTGGAAAGGCAAGGAGACAGGTCGGGCCAAAACCATGGCCCAACCCGGGAACCTCTTGGCAGGCGGGCTCAGAGTTGGCATCAGCTTCCTGTATGCTGGCGAAACCGCATGGCGAAGATCGAGGACAGATGCTGGTCACCGAAGGCCCATTGCCGGATGAAATCACCGATCTCTCGTCCGGCTACCGGCGCGTGCCGGCCGGCAAGATCGTCAATGCCGTGACATGGATGGAAGCGCGCGCACCGGTGCCGGGTCTCGCCCAACCCCTGGCAATGACCCGGATCACCAAGCCCGACAGTGCCGCCTACCGCACGATCTTCCTCGAGATCGGCGCTCCCTGGCTCTGGGATCGCGCCGCCGAAATGTCGGATGCCGAAGTCGCCGCGCATTTCGCCGACCCGCGCCAGCATCTCTATTACGGCCATGATGAAAGTGGCGGCCATGTCGGCATGGCCGAATTCCGCGTGGCGGACGGCAACGAGATCGAGATCACCTATTTTGGCCTGTTCCCCGCCTTGACCGGCCGGGGTCTCGGCAAGCGGCTGATGGCGGGAGCGCTCGACCAGGCATGGCGCCTCGGCCCGGAGCGTATCTGGCTGCACACCAGCAGCATAGACCATCACAGCGTCATCGGGTTCTACCGAGCTTGCGGGTTCGAACCCTTTGCGGCGGGGTTCGAAATCACCGACGATCCCCGGATCAAGGGAACCCTGCCGCGCGATGTGGCCCCGCAAATCCCGTTGATCGAAACGGAATGGGTGCCCGGCGCCAGATGAGACCGTCTTCGCAACCTGCCAGCCTTTCGTCGTCTCACCATCGCCGGTGGGTGCGGCGCGAAAGCATCCTGTCGAGGCTGGAGCGGCACATCGACACGCGCATCGTTCTGTTCGCCGCGCCCGCCGGTTTCGGCAAGTCGACGACGATGGCGCAGTGGGCCGCGGAAGTCGCGCGTCTGGGCCGACTAACCGCATGGTTCTCCTGCGAGGCGACGGACAATGACGAAGGCGCCTTCCTGTCGCATCTGGTGGGCGCGTTGCGCCATCTCGTCCAGAATCCCGCCGAACTCGACCTCGCCTTCCAGTCGAGCCCGATCCCGCAGCTCGACGTCGTGCTATCGGCCCTTGTAGCGGGTCTTGCCGCGCGCGACGCCGACATCACCCTGTTCTTTGACGACTACCACGCCATTGAGGCGCCGGTGGTGAAGCGGTTCATGGAGCGCCTGACGAGGCAGGCACCGGCCAACGCCGCCTTCGTCATCGGTTCGCGCAACCTGCCAGACCTGCAACTTGGCAAGCTCAGGGTGCTTGGCGACGTTTTCGAAATCGGCCCGGACGATCTGCGCTTCGCCTCGTCCGAGGCCGAGGCCTTCTTCAACGACAAGCTGGGCCTGAGCGTCAGCAGCGGCACGGTGGAAACCTTGTGTTCACGGACCGAAGGCTGGGCCGCCGGCCTGCAGCTCGCCTCGCTGTCGCTGAGCGCCGCGCATACGCCAGAAACCGTCATCGGCAATTTCACCGGCGCCAACCGCAACGTCGCCGACTTCCTGATGGGGGAAGTGTTCCTGGAGCTGCCGCCGGCCCTGGCGAAGTTCCTGCTCCACAGTTCGATCTTCGAGCGCTTCAGCGCCGAGGCCTGCCGGGCAGTATTGCGCGCGGCCGACGCCGAGGCCGACATCACAGAGATCGAGACCCGCAACCTGTTCCTGGTGCCGCTCGACGAGGAGCGGCGCTGGTTCCGCTACCATCATCTGTTCCATGACTTCCTCAGCCGCGAAATGGAACGGCGCGAACCGGAGATGATCGCTCCCCTGCACCTGGCCGCCGCCGAATGGTTCGGCGAACGCAAGATGCTGACCGAAGCCATCGGACACGCGCTCGCTGCCGGCGACCAGGCGCGCGCAGCGGTGTTCGTCGAAAACAATGCGCTCGAACTCATCGCCCAGTGCCAGCTGCTTTATGTGCGGCAGTTGCTGGCACTGCTGCCGCGGAAGCTGGTCGACCAGCGCATCCGGCTGCAACTCATCGTGCTGTGGCTGGCGGTGCACTCAAGCCAGCCTGAAATTGCCCAGCAGACGCTCGCCAATGCGCGCAAGCTCGTCGAAACCGGGCCGGCCGACGGCAAGGATCCCGGCACGCTGACCGGCACCACCATCGAGGCCGAGATCGCGGTCCTCGATGCCGCTGTGCACAGCACGCTGGAGCAGTTCGAGGCCGCGCGTGATACCGCGCTGTCCGCCCTGCGCATCATCGCGCCGGACGCCTGGTTCATGGAGGGTGCGACGGCCAACGTCATCGGCTACAATCTCTATGCGCTGGGCGATCTCGAAGGGGCTCGGGCTGCGGCCGACGCCGCGCGCAAGGCGCATGAGCGAAGCGGCAGCCTGCTCGGCGTCACCATCGCCAATTGCTACATGGCCGTCATCGAGCGTTCGGCCGGCCGCCTGCCCGCCGCCGAACGGCTGCTGCGCAACACGATCATCGAGGCCAGGACGCGGATCGGCGCGAACTCATATGCCGAGGCGCTTGCCGGAACGCTGCTTGCCGAACTCGCCTATGAGACCAACGCATCCGGCGAGGCGCTGACATTGGTCGAGAATCTCGGGCCGCTGATCGAGGGCGCCGCCGTCATCGTCTATCCGCTGGCCAGCGTGCCGACCTATGCTCGTGTGCTGCAGCTGACCGGTCGTGGCGACGCGGCCCTCGACATGCTGGAGCGCGTCTACCAGCGTGTGCGCGGTTCCGTTTATCGCCGCCTCGCTTCGGTGCTGGTGCATGACCGCATCCGGCTGCTCATCGACCAGAGCCGCGTCGCCGAGGCGCGCTCTCTGCTGAGCGAGCATCGCCGCGAAAGCGCTGAAACCGCCCCTACCGTCGCCAATGAATTCGAGTTCTTCGCCGAAGGCAGGCTGCTGACGGCGGAGAAATCCTACGCAGCGGCGGCGGCCATTTTTGACACGTTGCTGGAGCGAACGAAAAGCAGCGGACGCATGCGCCGCCACATACTGGCGCTGATCCTGCGCGCCAGGAGCGCCGGCCACGACCAGCGCGAAGCTGATCGCTATCTTCTCGAAGCGTTGCGCCTTGCCCAGCCTTCCGGCTTCATCCGCTCCTTCGTCGACGAGGGCAGGCCTGTCATGGAAGGGTTGATGCGGCTGCGCGCGGCGCAAGCGAAGACCGAGCCGTCCCTGTCGGCCTATGCAACGCGCATCATCCATGCCGCGCAGACCATGCCTGTGCCAACGCGCAAGCCGGCCGCATCCGCGCCCGAAAAGGAACAGCTCACCCAGCGCGAGTCCGAATTGCTGCGCTACCTGTCGGAAGGCATGTCCAACCGCGATATCGCGGTCGCGCTGTCGGTGGGCGAAACAACGGTGAAATGGCATTTGAAGAACATTTTCGGCAAGCTCTCCGTATCGAACCGAGTCCAGGCCGTGCGCGCCGCGCAGGCGGCCGCCAACCTTCGGCCCCCTTCGAAAGGAGGGGCATAGACATCTGGCCCAACCCCCTCTTTCGGGTCGGGCCATGGCATCGTTAGCCTGCTAGCGTCATCCGGGATTGCAGAGGACGCTGCGTATGGCGACAGGTTACGTTTTTCACGAACAGCTGATGTGGCATGACACCGGCTCCAGCGCCGACATGATGCCTCCCGGCCGTTTCGTGGAACCCGGACGGCATCTGGAATCGCCCGGGTCGAAGCGCCGGCTCAACAACCTGATCCAGGTCAGCGGCCTGGGGCGCCATCTGGTGCCGATCATCCCCGAGCCGGTGACGGTCGACGACCTGCTGCGCGTGCACACGCAGCGCCATGTCGACGATATCAGGACACTGAGCGAGCGCGGTTCGGGCTTCGCTGGGCCGCAGGCGCCGATCGGCCTCAACAGTTTCGACATCGCCCTCTTGTCCGCCGGCACCACCTATGCGGCAATGCGCGCCGTGCTCACTGGCCGTGTCGACAACGCCTATGCGCTGGCACGCCCGCCGGGTCACCATGCAGAGCCCGACCAGGCGATGGGCAACTGCCTGTTCTCCAACATCGGCGTCTCCGTGCGCCGGCTGCAGCACGAGGGCCTGCTCGGCCGCGCGGCGATCGTCGACTGGGACGTGCATCACGGCAACGGCACCGAGACGGTGTTTTATTCCGACCCGTCGGTGCTGACGATTTCGCTGCATCAGGACAATCTCTACCCGACCGGACGCGGCGCGCTGGCCGATAATGGCAAGGATGAAGGTGAAGGCTACAACATCAACATCCCTCTGCCGGCCGGCAGCGGCACCGGCGCATATGAAGCGACCTTCGACCGCATCGTTGCCCCGGCGTTGCGTGCCTTCAAGCCGGACCTCGTTATCGTGGCTTCCGGTTTCGATGCGTCGGGCTTCGATCCGCTCGGCCGCATGATGCTCAACAGCGAGTGCTTCCGGCGCCTTGCCGCGCGCATGGTGGCGCTCGCGGCCGAGACGTCACAGGGACGCCTGGTCATGACCCATGAAGGCGGCTATTCCGAAGGCTATGTGCCGTTCTGCGGCCATGCCGTCATCGAGACACTGGCAAACCACCGCACCGAAGTGGCCGATCCCCTGTCGGATCATATCGACGAGTGGGCCGGGCAGGACTTGCAGCCGCATCAGGCCGCGGTGATCGATGCCGCCGAGGGCCTGCTCGCCGGCTTGCGCCAACGCCTCGCAAGTGCTGCCTGACGCGATGGATTTTCTGGTTACCACGCTCCTCAACGCGCTGACGCTGATCAGTATCCTGATGCTGGTCGGGCTCGGGCTGGCGATCAGCTTCGGCCTGATGAACGTGACCAATCTGGCGCATGGCGAGTTCGTCACGGTCGGCGCCTTCGCGGTCTATTTCGTCCAGAGCATCGGCGGCTCCTTCTGGCTGGGGCTGGCCGCCGCCCCCATCGCCGGCGCGGTGGTCGGCTGCCTCCTGGAATTCGCCATCATCCGCCATCTCTATTCGCGGCCGGTCTCGACCGTGCTTGCCACCTGGGGCGTCAGCCTGATCCTGCAGCAAGGGCTGGAACTGACCTTCGGTCTCGGCGCCAAGCCGGTGACGCCGCCGATCGAGGGCACGTTCGACCTCTTCTTCACCGTCTATCCCGCCTACCGGGTGATCCTGATCGCCATCGCCATGCTGACCCTGCTCGGCGTCGTGCTGCTGATCAGCCGGACATCGTTCGGCCTCGACATCCGCACCGTCATCCAGAACCGCGAAATGGCCGAGGGCGTCGGCATCAACACGCGGCGCACCTACGCCATCGCCTTCACCTTCGGCGCGGCCATCGCCGGGCTCGCCGGTGGGCTGGTCGCGCCGCTGGCGATCGTGCTGCCGCAGATGGGCGTCAACTATCTCGCCAATGCCTTCTTCGTCGTCATTGTCGGCGGCGTCGGCTCGATCGGCGGCCTCGTCGCCGGCAGCGTCTTCGTCGGCGGCCTGACCAGCGTGCTCAACTACCAGATCTCGCCGTCGCTGGCGCAGGCGATCGTGCTGCTGGCGGCCATCGTAGCTGTCCGTCTACGGCCGAACGGCCTGTTCAACGGGGCATCACGATGATCGCCCGGGACCGTAACTGGCTGCTGATCTTCGCCGTCTGCGCCGTACTCGCCATCGTCTATCCCTTCTTCGCCGACGGCTATCAGCTGACGGTGATCCGCGATGCGCTGATCTTCGGCCTGTTTGCCGCCAGCCTCGACTTCTTCTGGGGCCGCACGGGCATCCTGTGCTTCGGTCACGCCGCCTTCTTCGGCATCGGCGGCTACATCATGGCGCTCATCACGCTCAATGACGCCATCCCCTTCGGCAGCCTGCTCGGCATCATGAGCGCGGTGGCCGGTGCCGCCTTCGTGGCCGCCGTCATCGGCTACTTCCTGTTCTTCGGCGGCATCCGCGGCAGCTATTTCACCATCGTCACGCTCGCCATGGGCGTCATCTGTCAGCAGGCCGCGATCTCCTGGAGCTCGGTCACCGGCGGCGACAGCGGCTTGATCGGCATCCCGCCGATCGAATTCGATCTTGGCGGGATGCATGTCGATCTCAGCCAGGACTTGCCCAGCTACATCTTTGTTGCATGCATCGTCGCGGTGGTCGTGCTGGCGCTGTGGTCGATCAGCCGTGGCCGCTGGGGCACGGTGCTGACCGCCATCCAGGACAATGAGGTCCGGGCTGCCGCGCTCGGACACAACGCGCCCCTACGGTTGCTCCTCACCTTCGTCCTGTCGGCCGCGATGGCCGGGCTTGCCGGCGCGCTTTATGTCTGCATGGCCGGGCTGGTGGCCCCCGACCTGTCCGGCCTGCTTCTGTCGACCGAAGTCATCGTCTGGGTGGCGGTCGGCGGGCGCGGTACGCTGCTCGGCCCGGTGCTGGGCGCCATCGCCATCCAGCGCGCGCAGCAGACAATCAGCAGCTTCAATCCTAGCCTGTGGCCGCTGCTGCTCGGCTGCGTCTTCGTCATCATCGTCTTCGTGCTGCCGGACGGCATCCTGTCGATCTACGCACGGCTGAAGAGCCTGTTCAAAGGCAGGAGGCAGGCGCAATGAGCGACGTGCTGCTTCAAGCCGAGAATGTCGGCATCCGCTTCGGCGGCCTCCAGGCGCTGGAAGGGTTGAACCTGACGGTGCGCGACAAGGAACTCTGCTGCATCATCGGGCCGAACGGCGCCGGCAAGAGCACTTTCCTCAACGTGCTGACCGGAACGCTTCGCCCGACCAGCGGCAGCGTGCGCTTCCTCGGCCACGACATTGCCGGCCTGCCGCTGCACCGCATCGCCCGGCTCGGGATCGCGCGAAAATTCCAGATCCCGTCGGTCTTTCCGAACCTCTCGGTCGAAGACAATCTGAAGGTGGCACGGTGGGGGGCGCCCTCGCCGGTTCGCCCGGTCGGCGAATTGCTGGAGCTGGTGGCGCTCACCAATCGAGCCGCCACGCTGGCCGGTGAGCTGGCGCACGGCCAGAAGCAATGGCTGGAGATCGGCATGGCGCTGGCGATCGAACCACGGCTGCTGCTGCTCGACGAGCCGACGGCCGGAATGACGCCGCAGGAAACGATGGCGACCGCGCAGATGCTGCTGCGGCTCAAGGGCGAGTTCTCGATTGTCGCCGTCGAGCACGACATACGCTTCGTGCGGGCGCTGAACTGCGAGACGCTGGTGCTGCACCAGGGGCGCCGGCTGCGCAGCGGTCCTTTCCACGACATCGAGGCCGACGAAATGGTCCGCGACGTCTATCTGGGGAGGCGCTGACCATGTTGCGGACATTTGCCGTCTCGGCCGGCTACGGCCCGCTCCCGGTGCTGAACGGCATCGACCTCAGCGTGGCGCCGGGCGAAGTCGTCGGCCTGCTCGGCCGCAACGGCGCCGGCAAGACGACGCTGTTGCGCGTCATCGCCGGCGCTTTGAGGGCCAGCGGCGGCGCCGTGGTTCTCGGCGACCAGGATCTCACCAATGCAGCGGCCTTCCGCCGCGCCCGGGCGGGCATCGCGCATGTGCCGCAAGGCCGGGGCATCTTCAACCAACTCACCGTGCGGCAGAACCTGGAAGTCGGCACACGGGCCGCCCGCGATCGCGGCGACGGCGGCATTGCGGCCGACATCTTCGGCTATTTTCCGATCCTGCGCGAACGCGAGGCACAGATCGCGGGCACGCTCTCGGGCGGCCAACAGCAGATGCTGGCGATCGGCCGCGCGCTGTGCGGCCTGCCGTCGGTGCTGCTGCTCGACGAGCCCTCGGAAGGCATCCAGCCCAACATCGTGCAGTCGATCGCCGAACTGGTGCCGCGGATCGCCCGCGAGCGCGGCATCGCGATCGTTCTGGTCGAGCAGAATCTCGATCTCGTTCTCAAGGCGGCGGACCGCTGCCTGGTGATGGAGAAGGGCAGGATCGTGCATGAGGGCACGCCGGAGGCGTTCGCCGACGAGAGCCTGCTGAAGGATTTGTTGGCCCTGTGAGGCGCGGCTGAAGCGCGCCAGGGACCTGTTGGCTTTGTAAGGCGTGCATGGGGCGCGCCTGGACTGGAAGGGAACACAAAAATGATAAGCAGAAGAACTGTCCTGAAATCCGGCGGCGCTGCCGCCGCCTTCGCCATGGTCGGCGCGCCGTCGATCCTGCGCGCCGCCGACACCGTCAAGGTCGGCCTGTCGATCCCGATCACCGGGCTGCAGGCGATCCTCGGCGAGACGCTGCTGAATTGCTACAAGCTCGCCGCCGCCGAACTCAACGCCGCCAACGGCATTGGCGGCCGCCAGGTCGAGCTGTTCATCGAGGACAACCAGACCACCACCAAGGGCGCCATCGACAAGGCACGCAAGCTCCTCAATGAGGACAAGGTCGACGTGATCATGGGCACGATCATCTCGCCCGAACGCAGTGCGACGCTGTCGGTGACATCGAAGGCCAAGAAGCTGTTCTTCTACCCGACCAATTTCGAGGGCGGCGAATGCAACCGCTATTTTGTCGCCACCGGCCCGATCCCGATGCAGCAGGTCGACCCGATGATGCCGTGGGTGGCCGAGAACCTCGGCAAGACGATCTACATCATGGCCTCGGACTATGCCTGGCCGCAGAAGATGACCGAGGCGATCACGGCTGCCTACGAGAAGGCCGGCGGCAAGATCATCGGCGCCGATTACTATCCGTTCGGCACCACGGATTTCGGCCCGGCCTTCCAGAAGATCAAGTCTCTGAAGCCCGATGTCGTCTGGTCGATGGTGGTCGGCAACGACGCTGTCACCCAGCTCAAGCAGTATCGCAGCTTCGACATCAAGCAGCCGCTGATCGCGCCGCTCGACGAGGTCTTCAACAAGGACGCGCTGCCGCCCGGCGTCGCCGCCGGCACCTATGCGCCGCAGCCTTACTGGATGGCGCTCGACAATCCGGTGAACAAGAAATTCATCTCGAGCTTCCGCGAAAAATTCGGCCAGGAAAAGATGGTCAACGGCATCGGCGAGGCCGGCTACAATGGCCTGCATCTCTATGCGCTGGCCGCCGAGAAGGCCGGATCGCTGAAGGACGACGATGTGCTCAAGGCGCTGCCGACCATCGAGTTCGACGCACCGCAAGGCAAGATCCGCGTCGATGCCTCCAACAACCACACGCTCTGCCATTCCTATGTCGGCAAGGCTGCGGCCGACGGCATCAGCTACGAGATCGTCAAGGATTTCGGCACCATCGCGCCGGTCACGCCCTACTGCAAGGTGTAGGCCCTCGCCCGACCAATCCTGATGGCGGCGTTGCCGCCGCCGTCAGGGCTTCTGTGGCGCCGGCAGCCGCTCGCGCAGTTCGTCGACAAGCACCCTGGTATTTTCGGAATAGTCGATGGGCACGACGACGAGATGCACGCCGCCGCCCGCGAAGGCCTGTTCCAGCGCCGGCCGCAATTGGGCGATCTCGCCGACCCTGGTTCCCCTGGCGCCATAGGCCTCGGCGTATTTAACGAAATCGGGGTTGCCGAAGGTCATGCCGAAATCCGGGAACTCGTCGACCGCCTGCTTCCATCGGATCATGCCATAGGCATGGTCTTCGAGCAGCAGGACGACAAGGTTCAGCTTGAGCCGGACGGCGGTCTCCAGTTCCTGGCTGTTCATCATGAAGCCGCCGTCGCCGCAAATGGCCATGACGCGGCGTTGGGGATAGAGCAGTGCCGCCATCATCGCCGACGGCAAGCCGGCGCCCATGGTGGCCAGCGCATTGTCGAGCAGCAGCGTGTTTGCCATGCGCGTGCGGTAATTGCGCGCGAACCAGATCTTGTACATGCCGTTGTCGAGGGCGAGGATCCCGTCCGCCGGCATCACGGCGCGCACGTCATGCACGATGCGCTGCGGCGTGAAGCGGTCTTCGGTGGCGCGCGCGGCTATGCGGCTCAAGATGCCTTCACGCAGCGGCAGCAAGGCCTGCGCATTGGGGATCCTGCCTTCGACGCGGTCGGCCAGCAGCGCCAGCGAGGGGCCAAGGTCGCCGACGATCTCGGCCTGTGGGAAATACACCTGCTCGACATCGGCTGAGTGATAGCCGACATGGATCACCTTCGGCCCGTTGGTGCCCATGATGAAGGGCGGTTTCTCGACCGTATCGTGGCCGATGGTGATGATCAGATCGGCCTGTTCTATGGCCTCGTGCACATAGTCGCGCTCCGAGAGCGCCGCCGTCCCCATGTAGAGTTCGGTGCCGCCAGGCACGGTGCCCTTGCCCATCTGTGTGGTGAAATAGGGTATCTGTGTGCGCAGCACGAACTGAGCGATATCCGGGGTCACGCGCGGGCGCGACGCCGCCGCGCCGAACATCAACAGCGGGCGCTTCGCCTCCATGATCATCCGGGCAGCCCGATCCAGCGCGTCCGCGCCGGCGATGGGCAGGTCGACCGGATGCGTCGGCACCAGCGCGACCGGATCGCACTGGGCCGCCGCTATGTCTTCCGGCAATTCCAGATGCACCGGACCCGGGCGCTCCTCCTGCGCGACGCGGAAGGCCTCACGCACCAGCGAAGGGATCATCTTGGGCGAGACGATCTGGCGCGACAGCTTGGTCAGCGGCTTCATCGCCGCGACGATATCGACGATCTGGAAGCGCGCCTGCCGCGATGACAGGATGCCCTTCTGGCCGGTGATCATGATCATCGGCATCGCGCCGAGCAGCGCATAGGCCGCGCCGGTCGTCAGGTTGAGCGCGCCGGGGCCCAACGTGGTGATGCACACACCCGGCTTGCCGGTGAGCCTGCCGTAGGTAGCAGCCATGAAGGCCGCCGCCTGCTCGTGGCGGGTCAGGATCAGCTGGATCGAAGAGCGACGAATGGATTCGACGATATCCAGGTTCTCCTCGCCGGGAATGCCGAAAATCCGCTCGACTCCTTCGTTTTCGAGGGCCGCCACGAACAGATCCGAACCCTTGGTCATCAACCGTCTCCTGCAGTGCGCACATTCCGTCAGCCACCTTCATATGGCACCGGAACGCCGCCTCAAAGACCTGAAGCGCGCACTCATTTTGCAGAAGAGACCCGAATCCACGTCTCGCGGGTCAAAGGCGCGTCGAGCAGGCCGCCTTGGGCGATGCAAAGAGCTGCGCCGGCGCGGACCATTGGCTGGCTGGTGCGCCGCGCGTGCCGGTGATCAGCGAGCGCAGTTCCGACAGATAGGTCTGCACGAAGAAGGAGGTCTGGCTTTCCAGCGGCGTATAAGGGCCAGGCCTATAGGCGCGCGACAGGATGCCGTCGGCATTGTCCTCGGTGATCTTCTTGTCCTGTACCGTGGTCACGTCCCACATCCAGCTGATGGCGTCGGCATCGACGTCCTGATCGGCG
The DNA here is from genome assembly GCF_059419085.1 of Mesorhizobium sp. GW821-FHT07A06. Classification (NCBI taxonomy): domain Bacteria; kingdom Pseudomonadati; phylum Pseudomonadota; class Alphaproteobacteria; order Hyphomicrobiales; family Phyllobacteriaceae; genus Mesorhizobium; species Mesorhizobium sp. GW821-FHT07A06. The sequence goes on along the minus strand of NZ_JBWKRC010000017.1, from coordinate 69,231 downwards.
TCCTTGTCGACGAGCCAAGTCAGGATGACGTCGGTCTCCATGGCATTGCGCGGTATCATCTGGAACAGGGTGACATAGTCGTTGGCAGCGCTGGCGAAGGACAGCCGCCCGAGGCGGAAGCCGCTTTCGCCGCCATCATAGGCGCTGCGGCCGCCCATCAGGCACGAGACCCCCTCGCCCGTGTTGGACAAGGTGTTGCGGCCCGAGCCGATCGGCTTGCGGTGCATGGCGAACGGCATGGTGTCGAGGTCGCCCGGCTGCCATGCGCCCTTGTGGAATTCGGCATCGCCGATGACGCTGTGCCACGCCTCGATTTCATTCTGCCATTCGACCGCCTTGTCGGCATCGCGGGTCGCGGTGACTTTGACATGGCCGTTGACGCGGTAATATTCGGGATGCGCCGGCCGGCAATGGTAGCATTCGAGGAAGTTCTCGAGCACCAGCTTCCAGTTCGCCTTGGTCAGGTAGTTCTTGCGGGCAACAATGCGCGCCTGGTCGAGGCCGTTTTCGCGCAACCCATCCGTCAGCCCCGCCGCGACAGGCTCGATATCGGGCAAGGAATTGGCGTCCAGGCCACAGAACACCAGGCCGCCGAAAGATTTCGAGGGCACGCGATGCAGTCCGAGCGCTTCCGGGTCCACGCTTGGCGGAAGATCCTGCCGCGACTGCAGTTCGCCGGTCAGCCTGAACGACCAGGCGTGATAGGGACAGACCAGAAGCTTGCCGCGGCCATCCTTGGTGCAGAGCCGCGAGCCGCGATGGGTGCAGACGTTGTAGTAGGCCGCGATGTCCTCCTCGCCGTCACCGAAGCGCACAACGATGATCTCCTCGTCGAACAGCTGACGCACGATGTAGCGCCCTTTCTCGGGCACTTCGCTGGCATGGGCGACAAGCACCCATTGGCGCGGGAACCACAGATCCCGCTCCAGCGCGAAGATGGCCGGATCTGTATAGAAAGCCTGTTCCAGCGACCAGTCCTGACGCTGCCGGTCAATCAGGCGGACAATCTCGTTTCGATCGATGGGCTGGCTGTTCGGTGTGTTGGCCTGCACGGCGAACACCTTTCTGCACGCTGGCGTTAGGATGATGTTTCGATAGAGTTTGCGACGCCGAAAAGCTTGCGGCAAATACAGAAATGGTAGACCTTCATATCGAAAAGGCATGAAGACAGAACCGGACCCGAATCGTGAAGACCCTCAAGACGTCACTTCCGCTTCTGAACGCCATGGTCGCCTTCGAGGCGGCCGCGCGGCATGGCGGCCTGACACCCGCCGCGCAGGAACTCAACATCGCGCAATCCGCGGTCAGCCGCCACGTCGCCAATCTCGAGAGGCAGCTTTCGGTTGAACTGTTCACGCGTCAGGGCAACCGCGTCGCCGTCACCGGAGCCGGCAGGGCGCTGGCCGAAGCGATCCACGAAGGGCTAACGACCATCAGGCGAGCGGTGGAGGAGCTGACCGAGCACGACAGCGACACATTCGTCGTCGGCTGCAGCCATGACCTGGCGCAAGCGTGGCTGATGCCCCGCTTCGGCCTGATCACTTCGCTTGTCGCCGAAGGCCGGGTGCTGCTGCAGACATCCAACGACTACAGGGATTTCGACCAGCCTGAAGTGGCACTGTCGATCCGCTTTGGCGAGCCCGAACAATGGCCTGATCTTGTTACCGAAAAGCTGTTCGACGGAGAATGGTATCCCGTCTGCGCGCCAGCTTTCCTGGCCCGGCATCCGGCGCTTGCGACGGAAGAGCCGCAGACTTTCCTTGACGTGCCGCTGCTGCATCAGGCGACGCCGCCCAGGGCGATCGACAGCTGGCAATCGTGGATCGGAACCGACCGCAAGCTCGAGGGGCCCAGGTTCACGAGCTATATGTCGATGATACACGAGACCATCGCCGGGCGCGGCGCGGCGCTGGCCTGGGCCGGCTTCGCCGATGAACAGCTTCGCCGCGGCCAGCTCATTCGTTTGACCAAGGCCTCGCGTCGCCACGCCGGCTCCTTCCACATCGTGACGCGGAAGAATGCCGGTCCGCTGGTCAGGTCGGTGGCGCATGCGCTGCTTGGCAGCGTCGGCACCAGCTGAGGGATCAGGCTTCGCGGCCAAACCTTGAGGCGTCGTGGCGCGCGCCCCAGGCCGGCATGGCGGCCTCGACCTCGGCTTCGGACTTGAAGGCATCGGAAGCGTAACGGTCGACACGGAAGCGTCCGGGCGAGACGAACGGGGCCTGACCGAGGGCGAGTTCGCAGGCGAGCCGGCCAAGGCCCGGGCCATGGGTGACACCGCTCTCATTGTCGCCGCCGGCGATCACGACGTTGTCGCTGCCCGGGACCTTACCGACCACGAGGCTGTTGTCAGGTGTGTAGCACGGCACGCCTTGCGCCCAACTCGCGATCTTCGAACCGCGCAGCGGCGGGAAAATCGTCTGCAATTCCGCAAGCTCTTGCTCGGATGTCGCCTGCATCAGTTCCAGATTGTGCGGCTGACCGGGTTCGATGTCGCTGTCGGCCGTTTTGTAGAGAGGTTGATAGTGCCGCCCGGTGCCCCACATGACAGCGCCGAATGTTTCGCGCAGCCACAGCCGCAACTCGCGGCACTGGACTGTCGGGATCGTTGACGGCAACCCCCTGTTGTCGGTGACGATGCGCGTCGCGACGACCCGCAGCAGCGGCAGCTGCCAGCCAAGGCCCGCGATCACCTGGTTGTTCCAGGCGCCGGCGGCAACGATCGCGCCATCGGCCTCAATGCTGCCCTGGTCGGTTTCGATCGTCACCCGGTCACCCGCATCCTGGATGGCGGTGACGCGCGTCCCGTTGCGGAAGACACCGCCAAGCTCGCCGATCTGGCCGGTGAGCACCTTCATCGCCAGGCTGGTATCCAGCTGGATGCCGTGCGGGTTGTAAGCCGCCGAGTGCACGCGCGCCGGATCGATCAGGCCTTGCATCTTCTGGCCGATCTGCGCGGCGTTCAGATCCTGCATTTCCGGCGGCGCGTAGGGAGAGTCCAGCACCGGACGCACGAAGCGCTCGCGTCCATCCTCGGTCAGCGCCATGATCAAGGTGCCGTTCGGCCGGTAGCCGATCTCGACGCCGACCTCGTGCAGCCGACGATAGAAATCGAGCCCATACTGCTGCAGCTGAAAACCTTCCTCGCCGAGCGGGATCATGCCCGCGGACCAGTGGGAGACGAAACCCGCACCGGCGCCGGTGGTCGCCGCGCCCGGCTGACCCGCATCGATGATGGTCACCCGGCGCACGCCGGACCGCAGCAGATGCACGGCCGCGCTGCAGCCGATGATGCCACCGCCGATCACGGCGATATGCCGGTTGCCGCCTCCGGTGTGGTTGCCGTTTGTGCTCATCTCTTTTGTTCTCCCTTCACTGATGGCCCGGTCCCGCCCCGGCGGGGCCGATATGTCTTTCCAGCCACCACAGGATGCGCGCGGCGCTGTCGATGTATTCGGGGTAACCGCGCAGGCTGTGCCCAGCCTTCGGATAGATGACGAGAGCGCTCGGCGCGCCGGACCTCAGGGCCGCGAAATGGCATTCCTCGGCCTGTCCCGGCGGTGTGCTCTTGTCGATGGCGCCGGCCATGATCAGCGACGGCACGATCTTCTTCTGCTTGTGGAACGCGGGGCTGCGCGCAAAATACTCGCCGCCGGGTTGCCACGGCGACGTCGTCAGCATGATCTCGTCAAATTCAGGGATTTGCGACGTGCGGTGCTGGCTATACCAGTCGCCAACCGGAGAGATCGGCACCGCCGCGGCGAAGCGGTCGCTCTGCGAGGGCAGCCAGGCTGACATGAAGCCGCCATAGCTGGTGCCGGTGACGGCGACGCGCGCGGCATCGACCAGCCCGCGCGCGACCAGCGCGTCGACCCCGCCGATGATGTCCTGCGCGTCGGCGCCGCCCATGTCGCCCTTGACGGCACGGGCAAAGTCGTCGCCGCGCCCGGTGCTGCCACGCGGGTTCGGGAACAGGACCGTCCAGCCGCGGCTGGCAAGAATGGCGCCGGCGCGCGAACGGCCAAGCCAGCGGTTGCGGTGCGCCGAAACCGGCCCGCCATGAACGTCCACCAGGAGCGGCGTCGGGGCCGTCGCGCCAGACGGCCGCACCAGCCAGCCCTGGATCGTCAGCCCGTCCGGCACCGGCCATTCGAAGGGCTCGACCATACCGCAGGCGGCCATCGCCTTGGCGGCACCGGGCGCGGCCAGCGAGGCCAGTTCAACAATGGAGCCATCCGTCTCTTCGGCCAGGAACGGCGCGCGCGACCAGGATTCGGCGATGAACAGCGAGCCCCTGTCTCCGATCGGGTGAGACGCGGGCACCCACTCGCCATGGGTGAGTTCGCGCGACGCCCAATGTTGCGTCGCGACCGCACGGTCGAGCGAGAAATCGCCGCTCACGGTTTCTGGGCCACCAGCACCGGCAAAATGGATGACCGTTGCCGAACGCCATTCGACCGATGTCACATCGATGCCCGGCGTGTCGGCAATTACATCCGCACCGGTTTTCAAATCGAGAATGGAAAGCAGGCCCGCGACCAGCCCGCGATCGCTGCAGAATGCCTGGACGAAGGCGACCTTGTCGCCGCCCGGACCGCCCCTGACGCAGCCGATCTGGTCCTTTGGCGTGTGGATCGTCCGCGCGGAGCCCGAGCCGGCATCGACCAGCGCCAGATGCGCCCTGTACCAGCTGCCCTCGCTGTGATCGTCGCTGACCAGGGCAACAATACTGCCGTTGCCGGACCAGCTCGCTTCCCAGACGTTCAGCGGCGGGGCGGTGAGCGGGCGGGCGGCACCCTTGATATCCCAGATCCATATGCGGCGCCAAAGGTCCTCGCCCTCGCCCAGCCGAACCTCGGGCAGCCAGGCAACGGCTTCCGCCTGTTGTTTCTGGGCATAGCCGCCGTGGATACCGGCAAGGTCGGCCGCGGTTCCGGCAACCACCAGAAGAAGTTTCTTGCCGTCCGGCGACCAGTCGAGCTGTTCGATGCGCCCTTGCAAGGCGGCGCTCGCGACAACGACACTGTCGGACCATATCTCGATCAGGTCCGTCGCGGGACCGTCACCCTGGCAGGCGAATGCCAGCCGCGCCCCGTCAGGCGACAAACGGATCTGCCGCGCTTCCCTTTCGCTCAGACGTTTGAGCGGACCGCCACCGCGTGCGACCTGGTAGAGCCTGCTCGCGGGTCCATCCTCGATCGTTCCTTCGAAACTCTGGCCGATGAAATGGAGTTGTCCCGCGCCATGATGGCCGCACAGCGAGCGGCCGCCGAAGACGTGGCCGGGGGCGCCAAGAAGATCGCTGTAGAAGCCATGGACGGCTTCGAATTCCGCCGAGGAGCGAAAATCCCGTTGCATCGGATACCCTCATAATCATGCGCTGCGGACACCACCGCGCGGAGCCGCGCCGCACTGTCCTGATGGCAACGACGGCGACCATACAGGCTCAATCGGAGCTGTCTAGACACATGTGTCTGTGGCCTGATAGTTGATAGGCGCTGCATCTGGATCATGCGACCGGAACGCTGATTGATCCGGCATTCCGAGATGTTGGTACTGCCGAGAGAGCGAGGAAAAAGTGACCGTTTCGAATGCCGCCCGGGCAATTTTTGACAGTGAAATCATTTGGGACGCGCATTCCGGCTTCATGCCGGATCCGGCGGCGGACCTGAACAATCTGCAGATCTGGCGCGATGCCGGCATCGACTATCTGTCGATCGACGTCGGCTTCGATCTGTTGCCCTGGGAGCAGACCGTCAGGACGCTGGCGAATTTCCGCCACTGGATCCTTTCCAATTCCCAGCATTACACCCTCGTCTCCTCGGTCGCGGAAATCCGCAAGGCCAAGGCCGAGGGCAAACTCGCGATCACGTTCGACATAGAGGGCATGAACGCGCTCGACGGCCGCATCGAGATGGTGGAGTTCTACCACCAGCTCGGCGTGCGCCAGATCCTGTTTGCGTACAACAGGAACAATCTTGCCGGCGGCGGCTGCCACGACGTCGAGACCGGCCTGACAGCGTTCGGCCGCGAGGTCATCGACGAGATGAACCGTCTCGGCATGTTTGTCGACGTCACCCATACCGGCTACCGCACTTCAATGGAGGTCATGGAGTATTCCAACCGGCCGGTCATCTTCTCGCACTCCAACCCCAAGGCGCTTTGCGGTCACGGCCGCAACATCACCGACGATCAGATCAAGGCCTGCGCACGCACCGGCGGCATTGTCGCGATCGTCGGGCTCAATCGTTTCCTCGGCGAAGGCCGGACGGATTCGGAGAGGCTGGCCGACCACATCGAATATCTCGTCGATCTGATCGGCCCGCGCCATGTCGGCATAGGGCTGGACTACGCCTTCCCGGTCGACGTCAAGGGTATCGACCGCATCATCTCCGACAACCCGCAATTCTGGCCCAAGAACGAATATCCCGAAGGTGCCACGACCTACTCGGCCCCTGGCCAGATGCGCGAACTGGCCGAGGTGCTGCTGCGCCGTGGCCAATCGGAGCATGCGGTGCGCGACATCATGGGCGGCAATTTCATGCGGCTCGCGAGCGAGATCTGGAAGTAGTCGAGAACACGGGCTGCGCTTCAGCTCTTGCTTCCGCCGACCGGCGGGCCAGCTTGCCAGGGGGGCCGATCGCATCTCGCCCCCCCGCCCGAGTGTCGGCAGGGGCGGATCGGATATCGGAATTTTGCGCAAGACGCGCCATATCCAAGATTCGAACATGCCAGCAAAATTTTCGCTAGACATACATGTCTATCCCTAGCAGTTTTAGCTGACCAATAAATTCGGCGCGGTTCGAAAAAGCCAGCAGATCAAGCACGACAATTAAAACAGCAGAGGGTAGAGCATGTCCATTTTGACCGACACCAGGGTTTCGCGACGCGGCCTGCTGGCTGGAGCCGGAGCCTTTGGTCTTGCCTCGATGGTCAATCCAAAAATCTCCTGGTCGGCCGATGGCCCGATCCTGAAGGTGCGCTCATACGCCGACATCCAGACGCTCGACCCCTGCTTCCGGCTGGCCGCGCCCGAAGGCGACATCACCAGCGTCATTTTCGCCGGCCTCGTCGTCACCACGCCTGGCGAGAGTTGGGGCTGGCGGCCGATGGCGGCGGAGACGATCACGCAACTCGACCCCCTGACGGTCGCCTTCAAACTGCGCGACAATATCGGCTTCACCGACGGCTATGGTCAGATGACGGCGGAAGACGTCAAATTCTCGATCGAGCGCATCGCCGACCCGGCCAACAAGAGCCCCTATGCCGGCGACTGGGCGACGCTCAAGGAGGTCGAGGTCAAGGACAAGCTCTCGGGCATCATCCATCTCAAGCAGGCCTTCGCGCCGCTGTGGACATCCACCTTGCCGACGCCGTCCGGGACCATCCTATCGAAGAAAGCCATCACCGAACTCGGCGGCAAGTTGGGCGTCAAGCCGGTTGCGCAGTCGGGCCCCTACATACTGAAGGAATGGCTGCCCAAGCAGCGCACGGTGCTGGTGCGCAACCCTGACTGGAAGTACGAGCCGGGCGGCTTTGCCGAAATCCACATCCATCCGATCGAGGACGAGAAGACAGGCGAACTCGGCTACGAGGCCGGCGATCTCGATTACACCTGGACCGCGGTCTCCTCGATCTCGCGGCTGAAACAGACGCCGCCGCCGAAGACCAAGGTCGTCGAGAAGCCGTCGCTGGCCTTTGTCTGGCTGGGCATGAACCAGGATGTCGCGCCGTTCAACAATCCGAACATGCGCCGCGCGGTGCAATATGCGGTGGACCGCAAGGCCGTCGTCGATGCGGCCTATTTCGGCGCGGCCGCCACCGCAACCGGCATCATCGCGCCCGGCCTGCCCGGCCACCGCGAGAAGAACCTTTTCGACTACGATCCGGACCGCGCTCGCGACATGATCGCCAAGGAGGGGCTTGCCGGCACAACGATCACGCTCGACATCCTCAACAAGACCGAGCGCCTGACCGCCGCTCAGGTCGTGCAGTCGAACCTGCAGGATGTCGGCCTCAACGTCGAGATCAAGCAGAACGACAGCGGCACCTTCTGGACGCTCGGCGCCAAGGAAGGCGACTACTGGAAGAAGCTGCAGATGATCATCAGCCGCTTTTCCATGCAGCCGGACCCAAGCTGGGCCACCGCGTGGTTCACACGCGACCAGATCGGCGTCTGGAACTGGGAGCGTTTCTCCAGCGAGGAATTCGACAAGCTCAATGCCGAGGGCATGGTCGAACTCGACCCGGCCAAGCGCGACGTCATCTACAAGAAGCTGCAGGACCTGATGGAAGAGAACGGCAACTACGTCTTCCTCACCCACGAAGTCACCGGCGTCATGTATCGCGACTCGGTCGCGGCCGGCCTGAAGCCGAACGGTGAACCGGTGTTCACCGATTTCAAACCGGCATGACATCGACCCGCGGGGGCCTGCCCCCGCCGGAGACGTTCCGACGGGTAATGACATGATCCGCTACGCTCTCAAGCGTCTGTGGCTGGGCGCCATCATCATCAGCTTCGCGCTGATGATGATGTTCGCCATGGTTTACCTCATCCCCGGCGATCCGGCGTCCGTCGCGCTGGGACCACGCGCGACGCCGGAGATGAAGGAGGCGTTGCGCGAGCGCATGGGCCTGGATCAGCCCGTCTGGCGGCAATTCGTGAACTTCTATGGATCAGCCTTGCATGGCGACCTCGGCACGGAAGTCTTGTCCGACCGCCCGGTGCTGAACGTGGTGATGGAGCAACTCCCGTTCACGCTGGCGCTCATCATCGGCGGCATCACCTGGTCGGTGGCGCTCGGCATTCCGCTTGGCTGCATCGCGGCGGTGCGGCGCGGCGGCTTCGTCGACCAGGTGATCGGCGTATTGTCGGTGGCGATGATCGCGGTGCCGTCCTTCGTCGTCGCCATCTATTCGCTACTGGTCTTTGCCGTTGCCCTGCAATGGCTGCCGGCAATCGGTGCCGGCGACCCCGGAAACCTCGCCAGCCAGCTTCAACATCTCATCCTGCCGTCATTGGCGGTCGGCCTTGGCTGGATCGGCTATATCTCGCGCATGGTGCGCGCCTCGATGCTGGAGACGCTGGAGGCCAGCCATATCCGCACGGCGCGCGCCTTCGGCCTGCCCGAACACCGCATCATCTACACCTACGCGCTGCGCATCGCCGTGCTGCCGACCATCACCCTGCTCGGCGTCGGCATCGGCCACATGCTGTCGTCTTCGGTCTTCGCCGAAATCGTCTTTGCCCGCCCCGGCATAGGCAAGCTGGTCTATGAAGCGATTTCGGTGCGCAACTACCCCATCGTCTCCGGAGCCGTGCTGGTCACCACCGTCTTCTTCGTCCTCGTCAACGTAGCGGCAGACATACTGGTCGGCCTATTGGATCCCCGTGTCAGATCAAGTTTCAACTGAGCTGTCCTTTCGCGGCAGCCGCCTCGGCGGCGTGTGGCGCACCGTGCGCCGCATCATGCGCGAGCCGCTCGGCGCCATCGGCCTGACGCTGGTTGCGGTGGTGGTGCTTTCGGCTGTATTCGCCAGTGTCCTGACCAGCTATACGCCGAGCAAGATTTCGCCAGCCGAGCGCTTCGCCTCGCCCAGCCTTCTGCACCTGCTCGGCACCGACCATCTAGGCCGCGATCTTTTTACCCGGGTTCTCTACGGCGGACGCGTCGCGCTGATGATCGCGCTGGGGTCAACCCTGGTGTCGCTGATTGTCGGGGTGGTGCTGGGCCTGATCGCCGGCTATGGCCCGCGATGGCTCGACAATGTGCTGCTGCTCATCTTCGACGCGGTGAAGAGTTTCCCGACCGTCATGCTGGCGCTGACGCTGGTCACCCTGTTCGGGCCCTCGCTCTATGCGGTGGTGCTGGTGGTGATGCTGGTCAACGTGCCCGGCTATGCGCGCATCATCCGCACCCAGACGCTGGTGCTCAAATCCGCCGAACATGTCATGGCGGCGCGCTCGATGGGCGCAAGCGCCGGCCGCATCCTGCGCGTCCATATCTTGCCCAACATCATCGGCCCGATCCTGATCCTGGTGTCGATGGACATCCCCGTGGTGGTGGCGATCGAGGCCGGCATGAGCTTCCTCGGGCTTGGCGTGCGGCCGCCGACGCCGAGCTGGGGCGCAATCCTCAATGACGGCTTCGCCAACATCCGTGATTCCTACTGGATCGTAATCGCCGGCGGCCTGCCGATCGTGCTGACCACGCTCGGCTTCACCTTCTTCGGCGAGACCTTACGCGATCTCTTCGATCCCCGGCTGAAGGGGCGGTCATGACGGTTCTCGCGGTGAAGAATCTCAGCGTTGCCTTCCACACCGAGAGCGGCCGGCTGGAGGCGCTGAAAGACGTCAGCTTTTCCGTACCCTCCAACCGCAGCGTCGGCGTGGTCGGCGAATCCGGCTGCGGGAAGTCGACGCTGATCAACGCCATACTCGGCCTGCTCGCCGACAATGGCGAGATATCGTCGGGCGAGATCGTCTTCGAAGGCGACAAGGACCTCACCCGACTTGACCCGACCGCGATGCGCGGGCTGCGTGGCCGCAGGATCGCCACCGTGTTCCAGGATCCGATGGGCGCGCTCAATCCCGTGCTTTCGGTGGGACGGCAGATGCGTGACATCCAGTATCGCTCAGGCCTATCGAAGCGGGACAAGGACGCGCGCTCGGTCGCCATGCTGCGCAAGGTCCGCATTCCCGATCCGGAAAGCCGGCTGGCGCAGTTTCCGCACGAATTCTCCGGCGGCATGAAGCAGCGCATCGCCATCGCCATGGCGCTGATGATGGAACCGGCGCTGCTGATTGCCGACGAGCCGACCACCGCGCTCGACGCGACGCTGGAGGTGGCCACTATCGAGCTGCTCAAGGACCTGCAGCGCGAGATCGGCTGCTCGGTGCTTTTCATCTCGCATCACCTGGGGGTTATCGCCGAACTCTGCGACGAGATGATCGTCATGTATGCCGGCGAAGTGGTGGAGAGCGGCACGACCCGCGAGATCTTTCATGATGCGCGTCATCCCTATACCCAAAAGCTGCTCGCCTGCGATCCGGCGCGGCTGTCGCAACGGGTCGCCCGCCTGCCGACCATCGCCGGAACCTTGCCGGACCTGCGCCGGCGGCCGAGCGGCTGCGTCTTCCAGCCGCGTTGCGACCGCGCCGACGCGCAATGCCTGACGACACCTCCCAACGCTCCACTTGGCGGATCCCACATCGCCCGATGCTGGCACGCGGACGTTCCCCTGGTGGTGATGAGCGCATGAGCTCCGACGACCTGCTCCGCATCAGCGATCTACGCGTCTCGTTCCGGGTTGGCGGGCTGACCGCCAGGCTGGCTGGGCGCGCCACGGAGATCGAGGCGGTCTCCGGTGTCAGCTTCAACCTGCAGCGCGGCACCACTTTCGCGCTGGTCGGCGAATCCGGCTCCGGCAAGACCACTCTCGCACGTACGATCAATGGTCTTCAGCCCGTCAAATCGGGCACGATCCTGTTCGAAGGACAGGAGTTGCAGGGTCTCTCCAACGCCGCGATGAAGCCGGTGCGGCGGCGCATGCCGATGATGTTCCAGGATCCGATCGGGTCGCTGTCGCCACGGCTCAGCGTGCGGTCGCTGCTGTCGGAGCCCTTCGTCATCCATGGGCTCTCCAACCGTGATCTCGACGCCGAGGTCACGCGGCTTCTGACGCTGGTCGGGCTGCCGCGCGAGTTCGCCGACCGCTATCCGCACCAGCTGTCCGGCGGCCAGGCACGCCGCGTCGGCGTCGCGCGGGCGATCGCGCTCGATCCCGTGCTGGTGGTAGCCGACGAACCGACGGCCGGCCTCGATGTCTCCGTACAGGGCGAGGTGCTGAACCTGCTCAACGATCTGCGCGACCGCATGGGCCTGTCGATGCTGATCATCACCCACAATCTGCATGTCGTGCGCCAGATCGCCGACCGCATGGCGGTGATGTATCTGGGCCGTTTCGTCGAACAGGGCGAGACCGAAGCGATCTTCCGCGCGCCGCACCATCCCTATACGGCGGCACTTCTATCGGCCAATCCGGAGCCCGATCCCGACAGGATGCACCAGCGCATCACCCTGCCGGCGGACGTGCCGTCGCTGCTGGCGCGGCCGAAGGGCTGTGAATTCCATACACGCTGCCCGCAAGCACGGGACCGTTGCGCGGTCGATGCCCCTATCCCGGCCGCTGTGGGCGACAGCCGTCTGACCTGCCATTTCCCGCTGAACACATAAGGACAGCCCTCGGCACAACTATTGGCCGGGGCGTCGAGAGGAGCCGCATGCAAGATATCCGCGTCATCACCGATTTTCCGCGCAAGGTGCGAGAGATCGAGAACCTCTGGATTCCGATGCCCGACGGCATCAAGCTGGCGGCGCGCGTCTGGCTGCCGGAAGACGCCGACGCCGATCCGGTGCCGGCGATCCTTGAATACCTGCCCTATCGCAAGCGCGACGGAACGGTGGAACGCGATGCGCTGACGCACCCCTATTTCGCCGGGCACGGCTATGCCGGCGTGCGTGTCGACATGCGCGGCTCGGGCGACAGCGAAGGGCTGTGCAAGGGCGAGTATCTGAAGCAGGAACAGGACGACTGCCTGGCGGTGATCGAATGGTTGGCCCGGCAACCCTGGTGCTCGGGCAGCGTGGGCATGATCGGCATCAGCTGGGGTGGTTTCAACGGACTACAGGTCGCCGCCCGGCGCCCGCCGGCGCTGAAAGCTGTCATCTCGCTGTGCTCGACCGACGACCGCTACAATGACGATGTGCATTACCTCGGCGGCGCCATGATGTGCGACAATCTAATGTGGGGAACGACGGCCTGGGCGATCGCCATGACGCCTCCTGATCCGCTGATCGTCGGCGACCGCTGGCGTGACCTGTGGGAGCAGCGGCTGAACGGCAACGGCATATGGATGCAGGACTGGTTCGAACACCAGCGCCGCGACGATTTCTACAAGCATGGCTCGATCTGCGAGGACTATGCCGATGTCGAAATTCCGGTCTATGCCGTCGGCGGCTGGGCCGATGGCTACCCCAATCCGATCTTCCGCATGCTGGAAAACCTGCCCGGTCCCCGCAAGGGCCTGATCGGCCCCTGGGGGCACAAATATCCCCACTTCGCCATGCCCGGCCCACGCATGGGCTTCCTGCAGGAATGTCTGCGCTGGTGGGACCAGTATCTGAAGGGGATCGATACCGGCATTGCCGACGAGCCGATGCTGCGCGCGTGGATCCAGGATCCGGCGCGGCCGGCCGCGATCTATGATGAGCGGCCCGGCCGCTGGGTGGCCGAGCCTTCCTGGCCAGGGCCGGGCGTCGGGCAAAAGGTGCTGAACCTTGCTCCCCATGTGTTGAGCGAGGCCAAGGGCGATAACGCGATCCTGGAGATTTCATCGCCACAGACGGCCGGACTGTCTTCAGGCGCCTGGTGTGGCTACGGCGTCATGCCGACCTTGCCGGTCGACCAGCGGAGCGAGGAAGGCAACGCCCTGATCTTCGAGACGGCGCCGTTGACCGAAGCCGTCGAGATCCTCGGCTTCCCCGAATTCGAGGTCAAGCTCGCCTCCGACAAACCGGTCGCGCTCCTCTCCGCCACCCTGTCGCAGGTGTTCGCGGACGGTGCGGCCTCGCGCGTCAGCTACGGCATCCTCAACCTCAGCCATCGCAACGGCGACCTGGAGATCGAGCCGCTGGTGCCAGGGCAAGCGGAGACAGTTCGCATCAAGCTGCGCTGCTGCGGACAGCGTTTCGAGGCCGGCGAGCGCATCCGGCTGGCGCTTGCGACGTCGCACTGGCCGATCGTCTTCCCCACGGCCGAACAGGCGACGCTGTCGATCCATTGCGGCAGCAGCCGGCTGATCCTGCCGGTGCGCGCGCCGCAGAAGCTGGATGACACGCTGGGAGCATTTCTCGGCCCGGAGAGCGCCAGCCCGATGGAGCAGGAGGTGCTGGCCAAGGGCGACGGCTTCCAGCGCTCGGTGTCGACCGACCAGGTCACCGGCGAAACCGTCTACCAGGTGATCAATGACGGCGGCACGGTGCGGCACCCGCATACGGGAATGACCCTTTCGGCAAGGCATGTCGACCGCTTCACCATCCACCCCGACGATCCGAACACGGCGGTCGGCACCTGCACATGGGAGAAATCCTACGGCAGAGGCGACTGGCAAGCGCGTGTTTCGGTCAAGGCGACGGTGCGCGCGCTGCGCGATGTCTGGCGGATCGAGACCCACATCACCGCGCATGATCGCAACGAGGTGGTCGTCGACCGGAGCGAGGTCAAGGAGTATCCGCGCGACCTCAACTGAGAGGCCCGGCACGGCTCGCGATCACGCCATCAATTTCGGCAAGGCGGCCGCCAGCGCGTCGACGGCGAGCCGCACCTTGAGCGGCAGATGCGGCGTCCGCAGCCAAAGGGCGTGGCAGTCGTAGGGATAGCGCGGCTGGTCCGGCAACAGCGCCACCAGCGCACCGCTTCGAATGCGCTCGCGCACCAGCCACCAGGGCAGCCACGCCAGCCCCATGCCTTCGACCGCAGCATCGGCGATGGCATCGAGATCGTCGAGCCGCAGCCGGCCGCTGGGCACGATCTCCCGCGCAGTTTGCCCTTCACGCGCAAACAGCCAGGGCTGAACGACCTGGCCGAGGCGGCGATAGACGATTGCCTGATGGTCGGCGAGATCCTCGATCCGCCGCGGTTCGCCATGGCGTTGCAGATAGGAGGGCGCCGCGCAAACGATCATGCCCTGGCGCGCGACACGGCGCGCGATCACGCCAGCCTTGTCGTCCAGATCGCCGGTCCGGATGGCGAGATCGTAGCCGTCCTCGGCAAGATCTGCGAAGCGGTCGCTGAGCGACAGGTCTAGTTCCAGCATCGGATATTGCCGTGCCAGTTGCAGCAGCACGGGGGTGACGCAGTGGCGGCCGAAATGCGCCGGCATGGTGACGCGCAGTTTTCCGCGCGGTTCGGAGAGTTGGTCGGCGGCCAGCGCGTCGGCGGCCTCCGCCTCGGCCAGCACGACCCGGCAGCGTTCGTAATAGGCACGGCCGAAATCGGTCAGGCTCTGACGGCGCGTGGTGCGGTTGATGAGGCGCACCCCCAGCCGTTCCTCGAGAAAGCGGACGTGCTTGCCCACCATAGGTCCGGACAGGTCGAGCGCGACCGCAGCAGCCGCGAACGAGCCAAGATCGGCCGCCTTGACGAACACGGCCATGCTCTCGAGTCGATCCATATTCGAAACCCTTGGTTTCTACTGCTTTATCACTACGCCCATTTATCCATGAAACCTTTATCTGCATAGCTCATTCGGTTCAGATAATTTGGAGTAACCCGAATGGCACGTGTTGTCCGCTTCCACCAGCATGGCGGTCCCGAGGTTCTGCGCATCGAGGATGTCGACCTCTCCCCACCGGCTCCGGGCGAGGTTCAAATCCGTATCAAGGCACTCGGCATCAATCGCGCCGAAGCGCTGCTGCGCGCCGGCACCTATATCGAGACACCCGCCCTGCCCTCCGGGCTTGGCCTCGAGGCGGCGGGGGTTGTCGAAACAGTGGGCGAAGGCGTGAAGGGTTTCGCGCCGGGCGACGCTGTCAGCGTCATCCCGCCGCAATCGATGGTGCGCTGGCCGGCTTATGGCGAGTTGGTCACCTATCCCGCCGCGCTGCTCGTCAAGCACCCACCGTCGCTCGACTGGAAAACGGCGGCGGCTGTCTGGATGCAATACCTCACCGCCTATGGCGCGCTGATCGACATTGCCAAACTTGGCGATGGGGATGCCGTCGTCATCACCGCGGCCTCAAGCAGCGTGGGGCTTGCCGCGATCCAGATCGCCAACAAGGTTGGCGCGGCAGTCATCGCGGTGACTCGGACATCGACGAAGAAACAGGCCTTGCTCGATGCCGGAGCGGCTGAAGTTGTGACCCTAGCCGAGGAGGATCTCACCGCACGGCTGAACACAATCGTGGGACCGAAAGGCGTGCGCGTCGTGCTGGATGCGGTCGGCGGCCCGATCTTCGGGCCGCTGACGGCAGCGATGTCAAAGGGCGGCATCCTGATCGAGTATGGCGGCCTCAGCAGCGAGCCGACGCCGTTTCCCCTGGCTGCCGTGCTGGGCAAGACGCTGACGCTGCGTGGCTACCTCGTCCACGAGATCACCGGCGACCCGAGGAAATTGGAGGCAGCGAAGACGTTCATCCTCGAGGGCCTGGAGACAGCCACGCTGAGGCCAATCATCGACAGGACCTTTGCCTTCGACCAGATCGTCGAAGCGCATCGCCATCTCGAATCGAACGACCAGTTCGGCAAGATCGTAGTGACGATCTGAGATCGTGGTGACGGTCTGAGCAACGGCAAACAAATCACCCGGGCCGGCACTATCGCCCTTGAAGGCGCGGCTCCGCGTTCCTAACTGACTGGTGCGGGCCGGGCCCCTCTGACTGTCGCCAATGGCGACCGTGATGTCGGACCGCTTTAACGGGCCCGTTTCCATCCTTTTAGGTCAAGCGGGCTCAATCCTTTCGGTTTGGAGCCCCGTATGACATCTTCCCTCCTTGGCCTGGTTTGCCCCTCCTGCCGCGTCGCGCTTGTGATGAGCGAACGCCAGGGTATCGAAATCGACTACTGTCCGCAGTGCCGCGGCGTCTGGCTTGATCGAGGCGAACTCGACAAGATCATCGAGCGTTCCGGCAGGGAGGCGTCGCCCGCGCCGCAGCAGCAGCCGGCAGCCTTCTCGCAGCCGCAGCAAGGCCATGGCCGCGATGACGATTATTCGCGCTCGCAGGGTCACCGTTATCCCAAGCGGAAGAAATCATTCTTCGAAGAATTGTTCGATTGACCGGGCTCCGGAGCCCGGGCCGACGTTTGCTGAAAATTTCCAAAACCACATCGATAAAGGTTCATTTCCTATGATGTCTCGCACCAGCCGATTTGCAACCCTGTTTGCCGGACTGTTCCTCGCATTCTCCATGGTCGCGATCGATCATGCCGAAGCGCGGCGCGGCGGCAGTTTCGGCAGTCGCGGCACGCGCACGTTCCAGTCGGCGCCGCCGACAAGGACCGCACCGGCGCCGACCGCTCCGGTCGAGCGTTCGATGACGCCCAACACCGGTGTGAACCCTGCCGCCCGGCAGCCTCAGGCCGGCCCGCAGAGGCCGGGCTTCATGAGCGGCTTCGGCGGAACGATGATGCGCGGACTGCTGATCGGTGGCCTGATCGGACTGCTCCTGGGTCAAGGCTTCGGCGGCCTGGCCGGCATGTTCGGCTTCCTGCTTCAGGCCCTGCTCATCGGTGGCGCCATCATGCTGGCCATCCGCTTCTTCCGCTCGCAATCCGCGCGTGGCCCCGCGCCGGCGCTCGCCGGTGCCGGCAATGTCCAGGCGTCGCGATTTGAGAACCGCGCAACGGGACAGCAGCAGGCGGCAGGCTCGTTCTCAATCCCCGGCTTTGGTTCGGGCGGAGGCTCTCCGGCCACTGCTGTCTCCGAGGAGATCACACTGGCTCAGAGCGACCTCGATGCGTTTCAGCAGTTGCTGACCGACGTCCAGGAAGCTTTCGGGCGCGAAGACCATGCCGCCCTGCGCCAGGCAACGACGCCCGAAATGGTGTCCTATCTCTCGGAAGAACTGGCCGACAATGCCCAGAAAGGTCTCAGGAACGAGGTCTCTGACATCACTCTGCTGCAGGCCGACATCGCCGAAAGCTGGCGCGAGGATGACCGCGACTACGCCACGGCCGCGCTGCGCTACGAGTCTCGCGACGTGATGCGCGAACGGGCCAGCGGCAAGGTCGTCGAGGGCGACGAGGGCCATCCGACCGAAACGACCGAGCTATGGACATTCACGCGTCAGAACGGCTCGAGCTGGAAACTCTCGGCCATACAGCAGGCCTGAGCCCGGCCAGTTCATCCGGAGGGGCGCTGCAAGCCCCTCAGCGCACGATCCTGACGCACATCGGCGTGCCGATCTCGATGGCGCGTCCGGTGTCGGTCAGCATGCCGCTCGCCGCGTCACGCGCGAAGAGCGAGATGAGGTCGGCATCCTGGTTGGCGCAGAACAGATGGCTGCCGGACGGCGTCAGGGCCAGGTTGCGTGGCGTGGCACCCCCGCAAGGGACATAGCCGACGAGGCTCAGCACGCCGGTCTGCTGGTCGACAGCCATGATGACGACGCTGTCGTGACCACGGTTGGAGCCGTAGACAAAGCGGCCATCCGGCGAGATCTGGATATCCGCGCAGTGATTGCCATCGCGCGCCGCGGCGGGGACCGCCGGTTTGACGTCGATGATGGAGAGCTTGCCTGATGCCTCGTCCAGCACCATCGACACGACGGTCGAATCCAGCTCGTTCATGACGAAGACGAAGCGTCCGTTCGGGTGCAGTGCGAGATGGCGAGGTCCCGCGCCCGGCGTCAGGGCGGACTCGGTGACCTTCGTCAGCTTTCCATCATGCCTGATCCGGTAGGATACCAGCCGGTCGATACCGAGATCGGCGACGATGGCCGTTCCGCCGGCAATGGTTTCGGTGACGCTGTGGGCGTGCGAGCGTTCCTGCCGCGCCGCATTCGGGCCGCTGCCCTTGTGCGAGACACTGGCCAGCGGCGGCGTCAACGCGCCGTCCTTCTCAAAGCCGTAGACCACCACCGCACGATCCGGACCGCCCTCCCCCATGCCGTAATTGGCGACCAGCAGTTTGGCGCCATCGCGGGTGATGGTGTTGTGAGCGGTGATGCTGCCAAGCGACGGCTGCTTGTTCAGATAGGTGAGCGTGCCTGAACCACGATCGAAGCGGTAGGCGGAAACCGTTCCCTCGCGCCAGGCGAATACTTCCGAATTGGCGTAGATGCGCGAACCATCCGGCGTCACCGACAGAAAGGTCGGATTGTCGACGTCGTCGGTCTCCGCCAGCTTTCGTATTTCCAGCGTTGCTTCATCGAAGCTGTAGACGCCGAGCCCGACGCCCCGCGCGCCCTGGAAATAGGGCGCCTCGCGGTTCAGGCTGCCGACGAAGACCAGACAGTCCGTGCTCATGATTCCTCCCTGCCCGCCTGCGCCTGGGCGTGCGGGGCCGGTCAAAATTTCGCCTGTCCTCGCTTGCAACACAACCCCATATGTGAAAATAGTATTTACAAAAGAAGATTGACGGGAGGAGACGTCGTGCAGCCAAGCGCTTTCAGCGGTATTCAAGCGGTTGCCCGGAGCCTCCTGCGAGACCGCCGGAGCCAGCCATGACCGACTTCGCCCCGACCGTGGGGGTCGCCTCGACGCACCCGAGGAACATGCCCGAGGAGCACGCCGCCTTGCCGGTGTGGAATGCCGAGAACTGGTTCTACGAAGACTGGCCGGTCGGCCAGAAAATCCGCTCCTTGCGGCGCACGATGGCCGAGGGCGACAGCCATCTGTTCAACACGCTGGTGCTCGACATCCACCCCTACGTGCAAGACCAGATGTTCGCCGAGAGCGAAGGCATTTTCGGCAAGCGGCTGATCGCCGGCGCCTTCGTCTTTTCGGCGGGCCTCGGGCTGGTCGCCACCAACTGCGTCAACGCCTTTTCCTACGGCTATGACAAGCTCCGTTTCATAAAGCCTGTCTTCATTGGCGACACGATCTATTCGATCCGTTCCAACCTCGACAAGAAGCCCCGCTACAAGGAGATGGGGCTGATCCGCGCCAGCTACGAAGTGTTCAAGGGCGAAGGCGAGCTCGTTCTGTATTGCGAGCACCTGCAGACGGTGAAGTACCGCAACCCCGCCGATTTCGTCGGCAAGACGGAGAAATAATGATGCCGGCAGCAGCCGAATTGCCGCTTGCCGGTCTCGTCGTCGTCGACATGAGCCAGTTCCTGTCCGGGCCCTATTGCTCGCTCCGGCTGCTCGATCTCGGCGCCCGCGTCATCAAGATCGAACGCCCGGACGGTGGCGACCTGTCGCGCCGGCTCTATCTCAGCGACACCGAGATCGGTGGCGACTCCACCATCTTCCACGCCATCAACCGGGCCAAGGAAAGTCTCGCCATCGACCTCAAGAACGAGGCCGATCTCAAGGCGTTGCGCGGGCTTCTGGCCAAGGCCGACGTGCTGATCCAGAATTTCCGGCCAGGCGTCATCGAGCGGCTCGGCTTCGACTATGAGGCGGTCCGCAAGATCAATCCAAGGCTCGTCTACGCCTCGATCAGCGGCTATGGCGAAGAGGGTCCATGGGTAAAGCGGCCCGGCCAGGATCTGCTGGCGCAGTCGCGCTCCGGCGTGATGTGGCTGAATGGCGACGAGGACCAGGGACCGGTGCCGTTCGGGCTTGCGATCGGCGACATGCTGGCGGGTGCTGCCTGCGCTCAGGGCATCCTGGCCGCCCTGGTGCGGCGCGGCATCACCGGCCAGGGCAGCCATATCGAAACCAGCCTGCTCGAGGCGCTGGTCGACTTCCAGTTCGAGGTGCTGACGACGCATCTCAATGACGGCCGCCGCCTGCCGCGACGCTCGAGCTTCCGTAGCGCGCATGCCTATCTCTCGGCACCTTATGGCGTCTACCCGGCCAAGGATGGCTATCTCGCCATCGCCATGACGCCGATCCCGAAACTCGCCGATCTGCTGTCGCTCGATGAGCTGGCGCCCTATCGCGACAAACCGGCCTCGTGGTTCACCGCGCGCGACGACATCAAGGCGATCATCGCGCAACGGATCGCCACCAAGACCATCGACGAGTGGCTTGCCATTCTCGAGCCAGCCGACATCTGGTGCGCCAAGGTACTGACCTGGCCGGAGATGCTGGCAAGCGAGGGATTTCAGTCGCTCGACATGCTGCAGACGGTGACACGCGAGGACGATGTCTCTATCCTCACCACCAGTTCGCCACTCAGGGTCGACGGCATCAGGGCCAAGGTCGATCGCGCCGCACCGCGCATCGGCGAACACAGCGCGGCGATCCGCGCGGAGTTCGGCCTGTGACCACGCTCAAGGGCATGACCTGGAGCCATCCGCGCGGCTATGATCCGATGGTTGCCTGCTCGTCTCTCTGGCAGCGGAAAACCGGCGTCGCTATCGAGTGGGACAAGCGCTCGCTGCAGGACTTCGAATCCTTCCCGGTCGAGGAGCTGGCCCGCGCCTACGACCTGATCGTCATCGACCATCCGCATGTCGGCCAGATCACGGCGGAAAGCTGCCTGACGCCGCTGGATGTCGCCGGCCGCGAAGCGGAGCGCACCGCGCTCGCTTCGGGCAGCGTCGGCCAATCCTATCCGAGCTATAGCTGGCAAGGGCGGCAATGGGCCTTCCCGATCGATGCCGCCAGCCAGGTCCAGGGCTGGCGGCCGGATGCGCTCGATACGCCGCCGGCTCGCTGGAGCGAGGTGCTCGATCTCGCCCGGCAAGGCCGCGTGTTATTGCCGTTGCGGCCGCCGCATGTGCTGATGGTTTTCTACACGCTGGCCGGCAATCTCGGACACGCTTGCGCCACCGATCCTTCCGGTGATCTCATCGATATCGAAACCGGCAGCCAAGTTTTCGAGGCCATGCGCGCGATCGCCGCGCTGGTCGAGCCGGCCTGTTTCGAGATGGACCCGATCGTGGTTTCCGAACGTATGGCCGAGGCCAATTCCAAGATCGTCTGCGCGCCGCTGATCTATGGCTATGTCTCTTATGCGATATCAGGGTTTCGCGCACACAGGCTGGCCTTTGCAGACATCCCGGCCGTTGGCTCCAGCGGCCCAATCGGCTCGGCGCTTGGTGGCACCGGCATAGCGGTATCGGCCCTTTCCAAGGCAAGAGATGCCGCGATCGATTTCGCCTACTGGGTCGCCAGCGGCAATGTCCAGCGCGGCCCGTATGCCGCCGCCGGCGGACAGCCGGGTCATGCCGCGGGCTGGGAGGATCAGACCGTCAACGCCGCGACCGACAATTTCTATCGCGGTACACGCGCAACGCTCGAGGGCGCATGGGTGCGGCCGCGCCATGACGGCTACATGGCGTTCCAGCAGGCAGCGTCCGACCGCATCCTTTCCGGCATGACTTCCGGGCACAAGGCCGCCCACGTCGTTGCCGATCTCAATCGCCTGTTCCGGGAGAGTTCCCCCGCACAGGTGTCCGGCGCTGCCGGTGGAGGAGCCTGAACGAAACCGAACGGAGGGCCGACGTTTGCGGGCTACGACCCAGCGAGAAGCCGAGGCGACCCAGCTTATTCAAGCCGCCACAGCCTGCGGGCATTACCAGACAACAATCCCTCGCGCTCCGCGACGCTGCAGCCGGAAAGCAGCGCATGGGTAGCGGCAACCCAGGTCGAGAGCCCGCCACCAAGCGTGCAGACCGGCCAGTCGCTGCCCCAGACGACACGGTCCCAGCCGAACGCTGCGATGGTGTGCTCGACATAGGGCCGCAGCGTCTCGACCGTCCAGTTGCCAGGATCGGCATAGGCGACGACGCCGGAGATCTTGGCCATGACATTCGGGCGTCGCGCGATCTCGCTCATGTGCTCGCGCCATGGGTGCTTGCCATTGCCCTTGATGTCGGGAACGCCGCAATGGTCGAGGACGAACTGGACATCGGGCGCCAGGTCGGCCAGCGCGACCGCCTTGGGAATCTGGTGCGGCAGCACGACGAGATCGAAGGTCAGGCCGGTGCCGCCAAGCCGCTTGATGTTGCCACGGAACAGGTCGCCTTCCGAGAGGTCGTCGGGCACAACGTGGAGCACGCGGCGGAAGCCCTTGACGAAGGGATTTGCCTGCTGGCGCTCGAGATAGGCGGCAAAGCCAGCCTCTTCCGGCCGGCACGATGCGATCACGCCTGCCAGCATGCTGCCCGCCTGCCGCGACAGGCCCTGGACGCGGGC
Source organism: Mesorhizobium sp. GW821-FHT07A06 (assembly GCF_059419085.1). Classification (NCBI taxonomy): domain Bacteria; kingdom Pseudomonadati; phylum Pseudomonadota; class Alphaproteobacteria; order Hyphomicrobiales; family Phyllobacteriaceae; genus Mesorhizobium; species Mesorhizobium sp. GW821-FHT07A06. Next base: position 46,417 of record NZ_JBWKRC010000017.1, on the reverse strand, counting down.
GGTCTCTGCCTCGATATCGGCCGGATCGACATCGACCTCCATATGCAGCACGCGCTCGACGCCGACGCGCCGCGCTTCCGTGGCATAGTCCTCATAGGAGAAATCGCGGTTGAGCGCTGGCACGCCGGCAAGCCAGGGATAGCGCAAGGCCGAGCGCTCGATGAGATGCAGATGAGTGTCGATGATCATGGCGAGGCTCCTCCCCCAGCGTTTCAAATCATCTCACGGAGGAATTCTTCATTCAAATAAGAATTCATACCGATGAGCCAACGGTCGAACCTGCCAGATGCGACAGCTTCTCGCATGTTGCCAGCAGGAGTTCGATGGTCCGTGTAATGTCAGGCGCGGCAGGCGTGTTGATGACGGTGATGTAGGGGATCGACAGGGCGGCGATCGCCTTGCCGTCGGAACTGCGCACCGGTGCCGACAGGTTGAAGACGCCGGCGGTCTGCATCGAGGCCATCATTTCGTAGCCACGGTCGCGGATCTGGTCGAGCCGGGTGAAGAACTCGGCCGATTGCGCCGTCTTGTCGGTGCTGCGGACGTGCTCGGAGATCATCATCTGCCGCTCTTCCTGCGAGCGGAAGGCGAGCAGCACATGGCCTGAACCGGTATCGAACAGGCTGATGTGGGAGCCGACCCGGATCGAGATGCCCCAGTAGTTCGGCGCCTCTTGCTGGGCGATCACGACGGCGGAACCACGATCAAAAACAACGAGTTGGTTTGCCTGCTGCGACGTCTCGGCCAGTTCGCGCATCAGCGGCGTGGCGTAGGAAACCAGCCGCCGCACAGGGGCATGCAATTGCGCCAGGCCGAACAGTTTGAGCGTCAGCGAGTAGCGGTCGCCGTCCAGCCTTGTCACGTAGCCGCGCCGCACCAGCCGGTCCAGCATGCGGTAGAATTCATTGGGACTGCGGTCGAGTTTCTTGGCGATTTCCGCCTGCGTCAGGCCGCCATCGACGCCGGCCAACAGTTCCAAGATGTCGAGCCCCTTGTCGAGCGCCGGCGCGCGATAGCGCTCGTCTTCGCTGTCATCCATGGGCACTTCTCCAGTGAATTCTTCCCTTCATATACGCAGGAACGTGACCGGCGGAAACAAATTTCGCCTTGACGTGCGTATGAATGTTTTGTTTGTATATGAATGTAGCACTTCTTGTCACGCGGACAAGTTGCGGTCGCGCCAAGGCGCACCCAGGGAGGAAACCAATGAACAGACTGCTTTCCGGCGTCTCCGCCGGCGCATTGGTGCTTGCATTTGGTGCAGGCATGGCCCTTGCCGGCGACCTGCCCGGCAAGTTCGAAGGCGTGACCGTCGACGTGAAGCTGATCGGCGGCCAGCAATATGAAAAGCTCTATGAGCGCATTCCCGAATGGGAGAAGGCGACCGGCGCCAAGGTCAACATCCTGACCAAGAAGAATGGCTTCGACATCGACAAGGAGCTCAAGTCCGATATCGCCTCGGGCAGCACCAACTGGTGTGTCGGCTGGAACCACTCGTCGTTCGCGCCGCAGTACACCGGCCTCTACACCGACCTCAGCAAATTGCTGCCCAAGGCGGAGATCGACGCCTTCGTGCCGTCGACGATCAAGGCCGCGACCATCGACGGCAAGCTGGAAATGCTGCCGCGCGCGCAGTTCGACGTCTCGGCGCTCTACTACCAGAAGAGCCTCTACGAAAACGCCGATAACAAGACCAAGTTCAAGGCGAAATACGGCTACGACCTGGTGCCGCCGGATACCTGGAAGGAGGTCACCGACCAGGCTGAGTTCTTCGCCAACCCGCCCAATTTCTACGGCACGCAGTTCGCCGGCAAGGAAGAGGCGATCAACGGCCGTTTCTACGAGATGGTCGTCGCCGAAGGGGGCGAATATCTCGACAAGGACGGCAAGCCTGTCTTCAACTCCGAGGCCGGTGTCCGGGCGCTCGACTGGTTCGTCAACCTCTACAAGGCCAAGGCCGTGCCGGCCGGCACCACCAACTACCTCTGGGACGATCTCGGCCAGGGCTTTGCCTCGGGCACCGTCGCCATCAACCTCGACTGGCCGGGCTGGGCCGGGTTCTTCAACGATCCGAAGTCGTCGAAGGTCGCCGGCAATGTCGGCGTGAAGGTCGCGCCGAAAGGGTCTTCCGGCAAGCGCACCGGCTGGTCGGGTTTCCATGGCTTCTCGGTGACCGAAAACTGCCCGAACAAGGAAGCCGCGGCTTCCCTGGTCTGGTGGCTGACCAATGAGGACAGCCAGAAGCTCGAGGCCGCCGCTGGTCCGCTTCCGACCCGCACGGCGGTCTGGGACTGGGACCTGAAGCAGGCTGAAAACGATCCCTACAAGAAGGAGGTTCTCTCCGCCTTCCAGGAAGAAGCCAAGCATGCCTTCGCCGTGCCGCAGACACCTGAATGGATCGAGATCTCGAATGCCGTCTATCCCGAGTTGCAGGCGGCGATCCTTGGCGACAAGACCTCCAAGCAGGCGCTGGACGAAGCGGCCGCCAAGGCGACCCAGATCCTGCAGGACGCCGGCAAGCTCTAGAACCGTCTCCCAAGGCTGCCTCCCCCATGGTGATGGGGGAGGCGATCGCATCTTGTCGGAGGCTCCGCGGTGCAAATCGCCTTTCGGCGCCCCACCCACGCAAAGCAAAACCCCAAAGGATTCTGATGAAGGGCTTCAAGCCATCGGCGCCGTTCCTGCTGCTGCTCCCGGCCTTCATCGTGCTGGCGGCGGTCGTCGTCGTGCCGCTGCTCTTGTCGCTCTATTCCAGCTTCACACCCTTCCGCCTGACCAAGCCCGAGACATTCTATGTCTTCATCGGCGTCCGGAATTATCTCTCGATCCTGGCCAATACCGAGTTCTGGTGGGCCTTCGGCCGTACGGTGCTGCTGCTGACCATCGCGCTCAATCTCGAAATGCTGCTTGGCCTCGGCCTTGCCATGCTGGTCGAGAAGGCGACACGCGGCCAGCGCATCCTGCGCACGCTGATGATGTTTCCGATGATGTTCTCGCCGATCCTCGTCGGCTTCCAGTTCAAGTTCATGTTCAACGACAATATCGGCCTGGTGAACAACGCCCTGCAGTCGCTTGGCATCACACAGGACGCCATACCATGGCTGATCGAGGGCCATCTCGCTTTCATCGCCATCTCGATCGCCGAGATCTGGTCGTCGACCGCCATCTTCGCAATCCTGATCCTGGCCGGCCTGCTCGCCATGCCCAAGGAGCCGATCGAGGCGGCGCGCGTCGACGGCTGCACGCCATGGCAGACATTCCGTTATGTGACCTGGCCGTTCGTCATGCCCTTTGCCTATATCGCCATGACCATCCGCTCGCTCGACGTTGCGCGCGCCTATGACATCGTCAAGATCATGACGGATGGCGGACCGGCGGGCCGCACCGAGCTGCTGTGGACGCTGGTTGCGCGCACCGCCTACAGCGATGGACGCATGGGCATGGCCAACGCCATGGCCTATTTCTCGATCCTGCTGTCCATCGCCTTCACCGTCTATTTCTTCAACAAGCTCGCCGCGGCGCGCACGCAGATCGGTGCGGAGTGGTGATGGACGAGAATTCTTCCGCCCGCCTGAAGCGCCGGCTGCTCGGCATCGTCTATCGCATCGGCCTGTTCCTGGCGATGCTGATCATCTGCCTGCCGGGCCTGTGGATCGTCATCTCGTCGCTGCGGCCGACCGTCGAGATCATGGCCAAGCCGCCGGTGTGGATCCCGCAAGAGGTCTCGTTCGATGCCTATGTCTCCATGTTCTCAGGCATCGGCAAGGGCGGCATCCCAGTCATCGAATATTTCCGCAACTCGCTGATCATCTCGGTGACCTCGACGGTGATCGCGGTCGCCATCGGCATGGCCGGCGGCTATGCCTTCGCGCGCTATCGTTTTCGCGGAAAGTCCAGCGTCTTCCTCGGCCTGATGCTGACGCGCACGGTGCCCGGCATCGCGCTGTCGCTGCCGCTGTTCTTCCTCTATGTGCGGCTCGGCATCATCGACACGCATTTCGGGCTGATCCTTGCCTATGTCGCGCTCAATGTGCCGTTCACGATCTGGCTGATCGACGGCTTTTTCCGCCAAGTGCCCAAGGATTTGGCGGAGGCGGCGCAGATCGACGGCTGCACGCGCTGGCAGGCCTTCTGGCAGGTCGAGTTTCCACTCGCCGGTCCTGGCATCGCGTCGGCCGCCATCTTTGCGTTCCTGACCTGCTGGAACGAATTCGCGCTGGCTTCGCAGCTGACCCGCTCGGTCAGCGCCAAGACGCTGCCGGTCGGCCTGCTCGACTACACGGCCGAGTTCACCATCGACTGGCGCGGCATGTGCGCGCTCGCGGTGGTGATGATCATCCCGGCGCTCACCCTCACCTACATCGTCCAGAAACACCTTGTCGGCGGCCTGACCTCCGGCGCGGTGAAAGGCTGATCCCATGGCAACGGTTTCTCTCAAAAAGCTGACCAAGCGCTACGGCAATACCGGGATCGTGCACGGCATCGATCTCGATATCACCGACCGCGAATTCATCGCGCTGGTCGGTCCGTCCGGCTGCGGCAAGTCGACGACGCTGCGCATGATCGCCGGGCTGGAGGAGATCAGCGGCGGCTCGATCGAGATCGGCGGGCGCGTCGTCAACGACCTGCCGCCGCGCTCGCGTAACATCTCGATGGTATTCCAGTCCTACGCGCTCTATCCGCACATGACGGTGCGCGAGAATCTCGGCTTCTCCCTGAAGATCGCCGGTGCTGCCAAGGAAGAGATGGACCGCCGCGTCGCCGAGGCCTCGGCCATTCTCGGCCTCGACACGCTGCTCGACCGCCGACCGTCGCAACTGTCCGGCGGCCAGCGCCAGCGTGTCGCCATGGGCCGCGCCATCGTGCGCGACCCCGACGTCTTCCTGTTCGATGAGCCACTGTCCAATCTCGACGCCAAGCTCAGGACGCAGATGCGCACCGAGATCAAGAAGCTGCACGCCAAGGTACAGTCGACGGTGATCTACGTCACCCACGATCAGGTCGAGGCGATGACGCTGGCCGACCGCATCGTCATTATGCGCGACGGCCATATCGAGCAAGTCGGCACGCCCGACGAGGTGTTCCGGCGACCGGCGACACGCTTCGTCGCCGGCTTCATCGGCTCGCCGCCGATGAATTTGCACGAGGCGACGATCGATGACGGCCAGATGGTGTTCGCCAGCGGCGAGAGACTGCCTTTGCCCGGCCAGTTCAAGGCCAATGTCGCCATCGGCGACAAGGTCGTGTTCGGGCTGCGGCCGGACGATATCTATCCGGCTGGCCACGGCATCAGTTCCGGCGGAGCGGCTGACGTCCATGAGATCGAGCTGCCGGTTACCGTCACCGAACCGCTCGGCAACGAGACGCTGGTGTTCGTCGAATTCAACGGCACGGACTGGGTGTCGCGCATGCTGAATCCGAGGCCGCTCCGGTCGGGTGAGCGGGTGGCGATGAGCCTCGACCTGTCGCAGGCGCATCTGTTTGCCACTCAGACCGGAAAGACATTGCGGAGCTGATCGATGGCTAGAATCGAGAAAATCGAACTGCGGATGGTGGACCTTGTGCCCAAGGTCAAGCGCACCGACGCGATCCAGAGCTTCGTCAGCCAGGAAACGCCGATCATCACGATCACCGATTCCGACGGCGCGGTCGGTACGGGCTACAGCTACACGATCGGCACTGGCGGTTCATCGGTAATGCGGCTCTTGTCCGATCACCTGGCGCCGCGCCTGATCGGCCGTGATCCCGACATGATCGAGGCGATCTGGCACGATCTCGAATTCGCCACGCACGCCACCACCATCGGCGCGATCACGGCGATCGCCATCGCGGCGATCGATACGGCGCTTTGGGATCTCAGGGCGAAGAAACAGAACCTGCCGCTGTGGAAACTCGCCGGCGGCGCCAAGGACCGCTGCCCGCTCTACACCACCGAGGGCGGCTGGCTGCACATCGAGACGGCCGCCCTTGTCGATGACGCGCTGGCCGCCAAGGCCAAGGGCTTTCGCGGCTCGAAGGTGAAGATCGGCAAGCCGCACGGTTCGGAGGACCTCGCGCGCCTGTCGGCCGTGCGCAAGGCTGTCGGCGACGGCTACGAGATCATGACCGATGCCAACCAGGGTTTTTCCGTCGACGAGGCGATCCGGCGTGCGGCGAGGCTGCGCGAACTCGACCTTGCCTGGATCGAGGAGCCGCTGCCGGCCGACGACATCGACGGGCACCTGCGTTTGTCAAACTCGACGCCGACGCCGATTGCGATCGGCGAGTCGCTCTATTCGATGCGCCATTTCCGCGAATACATGCAGAAAGGCGCCTGCTCGATCGTCCAGGTCGATGTCGGCCGCATCGGCGGCATCACGCCCTGGCTCAAGATCGCCCACACGGCGGAGGCCTTCGACATTCCGGTCTGCCCGCATTTCCTGATGGAATTGCATGTCAGCCTGACCTGCGCTGTTCAGAACGGCCGGTATGTCGAGTACATTCCGCAGCTCGACCAGTTGACCGGCAAGCATATGCGCATCGAGGATGGGCACGCACTGGCGCCCGACGAGCCCGGCATCGGCATCGATTGGGACTGGGACGCGGTCAAGGCCATGAGCATCGCCGAATTCACCACGGCGATCACCAAATAGGAGACGGATATGCAGCGGATGGGGATGGTGCTGGGGTTGAAACCGGAAAAGGTGGAGGAGTATGTCCGCCTCCACGCCGCCGTCTGGCCCGACGTGCTGACCATGATCTCGGCCTGCAACATCAAGAATTACTCGATCTACCTGAAGCGGCCCGAGAACCTCCTGTTTTCCTATTTCGAATATCACGGCACCGACTACGCGGCCGACATGGCCAAGATGGCAGCCGACCCGAAGACGCAGGAATGGTGGGCGGTCTGCATGCCGTGCCAGGAGCCGCTGGCGACCCGCAAGGAGGGCGAATGGTGGGCTTCGATGGACGAGGTCTTCCATCATGACTGAGGGCGGTTTCGACCCTGCCTCGCTCATCCAGTCCTGGCCCAAACCCTCGAAGCCCCGGCCGATCGTCACTTTCGGCGCAGGTTCGATCGTCGGAGATGCGCATTTCCCGGCCTACAGAAAAGCAGGTTTTCCGGTTGCCGGACTTTATGATCCGGACCAGACAAAGGCGCGGACCCTGGCCGAGAAATGGGGCGTCACCGCATTCCGCTCGGTGGAAGAAGCGGCCACCGTCAAGGATGCGATCTTCGATCTGGCAACGCCGCCGGGACGGCACGCCGAGATCCTGAAAGCTCTCCCGGACGGCGCGGTCGCGTTGATCCAGAAGCCGATGGGCAATTATCTCGGCGAGGCTACCGAAATCCTCGAAATCTGCCGCGCCAAGAACCTCAAGGCGGCCGTGAACTTCCAGCTGCGCTTCGCGCCGATGATGCTGGCGCTCAAGGATGCCATCGCCAAGGGCTGGCTCGGCGAGGTCGTCGATTTCGACGCATGGCTGGCGCTGGCGACGCCGTGGCAATTGTGGGAGTTCCTGCTTAAGGCGCCCCGCGTCGAGATCGCCATGCACTCGATCCATTATCTCGATCTCGTCAGGCAATTGCTTGGCGACCCCAAGGGCGTGCACGCCAAGACACTCGGCCATCCCAACCACAAGGTGGCGCAGACGCGCACCAGCGCCATTCTCGACTATGGCGACACGGTGCGCTGCGCGCTGTCGATCAATCACGACCATAAGTTCGGTCGCCGTCACCAGGCCTGCGAATTCCGCATTTGCGGCACCGAAGGGGCGGCCTACCTCAAGCTTGGCCTCAATCTCGATTATCCCACTGGCGAGCCGGATATCCTGGAAATCCATCCAAAGGGTGGAACGGACTGGGTCACCGTGCCGCTTGCCGGTGAATGGTTCCCCGACGCCTTCGTTGGACGCATGGCCAATGTGCAGCGCTTTGCGGCCGGAGAAGACCACGAACTGGTCAGCTCGGTCGAGGACGCCTGGAATACCATGGCACTGGTGGAAGCCGCCTATAAATCGAGCGCGGCGCCGGCGACGCCGATCGCGGAAAGACCTTGATGGAACAGATCCAGTATTTCGAGGATTACGAGATCGGCTCGTCGCGCCTGACCAGCGGCCGCACCATCACCGAAACGGATTTCATCGTCCATGCCGGCCACACCGGCGATTTCTTCCCCCACCACATGGACGCCGAATATATGAAGACGACGCCGTTCGGCCAGCGCATCGCGCATGGCACGCTGGTGTTCTCGGTCGGCATCGGCTTGACGGCAAGCATCGTCAACCCGGTCGCCTTCTCCTATGGCTATGACCGGCTGCGCTTCATCAAGCCGGTGTTCATCGGCGACACGATCCGCACGCGCACCACCATCACGTCCAGGGAAGACGATCCCAAGCGACCGGGTTCCGGACGCGTGATCGAACGCTGCGAGGTGGTCAACCAGCGTGGCGAAGTGGTGCTGGCGGCCGACCACATCTACATCGTCGAACGCAAGCCGGCGCAGGGCTGAAGCTCACTCAATCTCAAGAACCGGTGGCGCGTGCGGTGATACGCTCGAGCCCAAGCAGCAGGACCAGCGTGGCCGCTACCAGGATCATGGTCAGGGCCGCGCCGGCAAAGATGTCGCCGCGATCGGTAAGGCTGAAGATCGATACCGGCAGCGTCACCCAGCCCGGCGGATAGACCATGACGGTGGCGCCGAGTTCGCCCATGGACAGCGCGAAGCTCAAGCCGAAGGCGGCGACGAGATAGGGGGCGAGCAGTGGCAGCGTGACGTGCCAGAGCCGGTAGGCCGGACGCGCGCCGAGGCTTGATGCCACCTGTTCGAAGTCGGGCGAAAGCCGTGCCAGGCCGGCCGAGACATTGCCGAAGGTGAAGGCCGAGATCAGCACGAAATGCGCGATCATGACGATCGCCACCGTGCCGTTGAGCAGCAGCGGCGGATGGCTGAAGGCGACCAGCAGGCCAAGGCCGACCGACACAGAAGGCACCGCACTGGGGATGAAGAACAGCAGGCCCAGCAGGCGCTTCAAGGCGTGCCCTTGAAGGCGAAGCGAAAGGGCCGCCCAGGTGCCGCTGACCAATGCAAGCGCACTGGCCAGGAAGCCGGTAATCAGGCTGGCCTTGACCGAGTTCCAGGCCGACCCCCTGACCACATCGGTGTAATGTTCCGTCGTCAGGCCATTGGGCAGCACGCCGTTCCACTGGTCGGCAAGGCTGGACAGAAGGATGACAGCCAGCGGCGCCAGGAACAGCACACCGAAGATCAGCGCGAAAAGCAACCACAGCACGATGCGACCAGGACGTGACCAGACCAGCATGGCTAGACCCCCAACCGGCCGGCGGCGAAACGGTAGAGGCCGAACAGGCCGAGCGACAACGCGATGTTGACCACTGCGATGATGCAGGCCACCTGATAGGCCGATTCCTGGATTGCCTTGCCGTAAATCAGCAGCGGCAGCGTGATGACGCCCTTGGCGCCGATGAACAGCACGATGCCGAACTCGTTGACGGTCAACAGCAGGCAGAGACTCCCACCGGCTATGAGCGCGGGCACCGCCGCCGGCAGGATCACCTGGCGCACGATGCGGAACGGCCTGGCGCCGAGCACGCTTGCCGCTTCGATCTGGCCCCGGTCGACGAGCGAAAATGCAGCGAGCAGCGGCCGCAGGATAAAGGGCGTGTAGACCGTGACTTCGGCCAGCACCACGCCCCATGTCGAATAGAGGAAATCGACGGGTGGCAGCGGCAGTGAGAAGGCCTCCATCAGCCCGGTGTTGAGCATGCCGGCGGAGCCGTAGAGGAAGGTGAAGGCAAGTGTCACCAGGAAGGTCGGCAGCGCGATGAAGGTGTCGATCAGCCGGGCGATGAAACCACTGCCAGCGAACGGCACGAAGGCCAGGATCAGCGCCAGCACGAGGCCGACGATCAAGCATCCGGCCGTCGCCGTGACCGAGATCGTCACTGTGTTGATCAGCGCGTTGAGAAAGAAGCGCGAATGCAGCACGCGGAAAATCTCGGCGGCATTGGCGACGCCGCTGTCGTCAAGGAAAGCCTGCCGGGCAATGAGCGCCAGTGGATAGAAGAACAGCAGCGCCAGCAGAGCAGCCGGTGGCACGATCCAGAATTTGCCGGGTTCCCGCCTGATCGCCGGCACGTCAAGGGCGACCGCCTCAGACACCGGCGTCTTCCGGCAGGAGCGAAGTGTCGGCAGGGGCGAAGAACAGCGGCACCCGGGCGCCGGGTTCGGGCAAGGCGATCGGCAGCTTCGTCGCCGAGACGCGAACCGGCGTGCCCTCGACATCGAGCACGAGATGGGTGAGCTCGCCCTGCCAGTGCACCTCCCTCAACGTGCCGACGATGCGGTTGGTGTGCTCGCTGTCGGCCGTCAGGCTGAGATGCTGCGGCCTGATGCAGAGCAAGCTCTTGTCGCCGGCCTTCTCGTCACGACCGGCACCAGCGAGCACCGCATCGCCATGCCTTGCCGTGGCAAAGCCCTTCGACCCGACGCCCTCGGCGACCGTCACCGGCAGGAGGTTGGCGCGGCCGAGGAACTCGGCGGTGAACCGGTTCGGCGGGCGGCGGTAGAGTTCGGTTGTCGGTCCGTGCGAACAGACCCTGCCGTCACGCATGATGGCGATCTTGTCGGCGAGCGTCAGCGCCTCGGTCTGGTCGTGAGTGACGTAGAGGATGGTCAGGCCCGGCAGGCTACGGTGCAGGCGAGCAATCTCCTCGACCATGTTGCGGCGGATCTGCGCGTCGAGCGCCGACAGAGGCTCGTCGAGGAGCAGCACACGCGGCCGAACAGCCAAAGCGCGGGCAATCGCGACGCGCTGCTGTTGGCCGCCCGAAAGCTCGCGCGGATAACGCCGGGCAAAGGTCGCCATGCCGACGGTGCCGAGCGCATCCCTGACCCGCTCGGCGATCAGCGCCTTGTCGGCGCCTTGCGCCCGCAGGCCAAAAGCAACGTTGTCTTCCACCCGCATATGCGGAAACAGCGCATAGTTCTGCACCACCATGCCGAGCCCTCGCTCGTAGGGCGGCAGGTCTGTCACATCGGTGGCGCCGATGCGGATGCGGCCACTTGCCGGCCGCACGAAACCAGCGACGGCCCGCAAGGCGGTGGTCTTGCCAGAACCGGACGGGCCGATCATCGCCAGGATTTCACCCGGCGCGATGTCCAGGGTCAGCGGATGCAGGACGACATGCGCGCCATAGGCGACGCTGACCTTGTCGAAGTGGACATTGGAGCCGGCGCCGCGAATTTTCGCGGCGTCGATGTCCATGACATTGGTACCAGTAAAGGCGGCGGCCGACATGGCTTGGTCCTCCGGATCTTTGCCCTCGGGTGTCAGCTTCCGGTCGCCTCGTTCCACTTCTTGACGTAGTCTGGAAGCTTGCTCAGTGCCTCGTCCCAATTCGGCGACCAGATGGTGACGCCCTTCATCGCCTCCTGCGCCTTTGCGAAGTTGGCGTCATCAGGCTTCACGTCCTTGCGGGCCGGCAGGCCGAGCGCAACCGAGCTCACCGTCGACTGGGCCTCCTTGGAAAGCAGGAAGTCGATCAGCTTCTTGCCGTTGTCGGCATTGGGTGCGCCGGTGACCAGACCGATTTCATAGGGCAGCGCAAAGGTGGAGCGGGTGCCATCCGGCCCGGCGGGCCAGAAAACCCTGATGTTGGGATTGTCGGCCATCTGCGACATGTTCATCTGCAGATCGCCATTGGCGACATGCAGTTCGCCCTTGTTGACCAGTGCGGTCAGCTTGCCGGTGGAGGCGGACGGACCGACATTGTTGTCCTGCAGCTTCTTCATGAACTCGAAGCCGGCGTCCTCGCCGCCGAAGGCGTGGATGATCTGCAGCATGACGGCTGTGCCGTCACCGGCCTGGCCGGGGGTCGAATACTGGATCTTGCCCTTGAATTTAGGGTCGAGCAGATCGTTGTAGCTCTTGGGCGCTTCCGACAGCACGGCGCTGTTGTAGATGAAGTTCATGTAGTTGTTGACCAGCGGCCGGTACTTGTCGGCGCCGCCGTCGATCTGGTCGGCGCCTGCCGGCTTGTAATCCTGCAGCAGACCGTCGGCGGCGGCGCGCTGGACGAAGGGCGGCAAGGTCACCAGCACGTCGGCCTGCGGATTCGACTTTTCCTTGGCGACGCGCTCGACGACACCGCCGGAGCCGGCCTCGATATACTGCACGGTGATGCCGGTCGCCTTGGTGAAGGCAGCGAATTCGGTCTCGTACCAGCTGCCATTGCCGTCATGCAGGCCGTCGGCGGAATAGATGGTGACGACGCCGTCGGCGAATGCCGGTCCGACGAGAGCCGACGACGCCAGGAGCGACGCGGCGAAAGCCATGGCTATGGTTGCATTGCGCGATTTCATGGATCAGTTCCCCTGTGATTGTTGGCACATTCTTCGATGCACTAGGACCAATCGGCTTCGGATCTCTGGCGGACGTTGAGCCGGCTGGATGTCGTCGTTGTGACAACTTTGAGGATTGGGGATCGATAAGTAAAATCTATTTATTTTATGACAGGCAAGCTTCTACTGATATTTGTCATGGAACTGTCGCATCCCTGTCTCAGGCACGATCCTGGCTGCGCGGGAAGTTTCTATCTATTTGAAAAATATAGTCTATCAGGCGAACGAGACGCCCGAGACCTGCACCCGCAAACGCGGATCATGCGAGCGGATGGTCACCGGTCGACCTTCGAGGATCTCGAAGCAGCGCGCGAGCGTGTCGTCTTCAAGCCGCCGCATCGCCTCATGCGTGAAGAAGGTAAGATGCGGAAACAGGATCACATTGTCGCGATCGAACAGGGCGCTCATCGGATGGCCTGACCTCGCCAATGGCTCGACCGAATAGACGTCAAGCGCGGCGCCACCGATACTGCCGGCAACGATCGCATCGACAAGCGCCGCCTCGTCGATCAGTGCGCCGCGCGAGACGTTGATGATGATTGCGGAGGCCTTCAGGCAAGCGAGTTCCGCCTTGCCGATCAGGCCGCGCGTCTTGTCGTTGAGCACGCAATGAAGGGAAACGAAGTCGCAGGCGCGCAGCATGGCATGGAGATCATCGACCTTTTCGATGCCGGCGGCCTGCAGGGTTGCGGCATCGACACCAGGATCGAAGCCAAGCACGCGAGCACGAAACCCTTGGCCTGCCATGCGCGCCATGCTGCGGCCGATCTTGCCGCAGCCGACGAGCCCCAGCGTGGCGCCGGACATGTCTCGGCCGAGCCAGCGCTGCTCGGGCCAGATCCAGCCGTCACGCGATACCGCCGCTGTGATCGCCGGCAATCGCTTGGCCAGCGCGATCATCAGGGCGAACGCACCCTCGGCGACGGTCTCCTCGGCATACTCCGGCACGTTGACGACGGGAATGCCGCGCCGCATCGCGGCAGGGATGTCGATCGCATCGATGCCGACGCCGTATTTGACGATGCCCTTCAATTTCGGCGCTGCGTGGATCACCGGCGCGGTGATGGGCGTGTAGCACATGAGAAGGAGATCGGCGTCGGCAACGGCGTGCATCAAGTCCGCCTCGGCAATGCCGTCCGGCAGCGTCATCAGGTCGACGCCGCTTGCCCGCAAGCCGGCATCGATGCCTGGGCATTCGAGTTCCCGGTCGGTGCGCACGGCCTTCATGATCAGGCCGCGAGCACGGCGCGCTCGACGATGTCGAGCCCGCGGTCGAGATCGGCTTTCGAGATGACCAGCGGCGGCGACAGCGTCAGCACATTGCCATGGCTGATCTTGAAGCTCAGGCCCTGCTCGAGGCAGGCGTAGAAGACGCGTTCGGCGAGATCACGCGCCGGCTGGCGCGTGGCGCGATCCTCGACCAGTTCAACGCCGACCATCAACCCCCTGCCCCTGACATCGCCGACTTCAGGCGAACGCGCCATCAAGTCCTGCATGCGTCCAAGCATATGCCGGCCGAGCTCGGCCGCGCGTTCGACCAGCCCCTCTTCGAGGATGATGTCGATGGTGGTCAGCGCGGCGCGCGCCGTCACCGGGTTCTTTTCGTGGGTGTAGTGACCGATGGCGAAGCCGCCGGTGACGTCGAGGTCGCGGCGCGCGATGACGGCGGCAATCGGCAGGATACCGCCGCCCAGCGACTTGCCGAGAACGACGATGTCGGGTGTCACGCCGTCATGCTCGTGGGCGAAAAACCTACCTGTCTTGCCGAGACCAGTCGGGATCTCGTCGAAGATCAGCAGCGTTCCGTGCCGGTCGCAGGCCTCGCGCACGCGCTTCCAGAAGCCCGGCGGCGGCGGGTTGGGTGTCGCGCGCATCGGTTCGGCGACGACCGCGGCCACATCCTGCTCGCGGCCAAGCACATAGGCGATCATGTTGGCGCAGGCGAGCCCGGACGCTTCAAGGGAATCGTGGCCATAGGGGCAGCGATAGCCGTCCCAGGGCGCGACATGCTCGGTGCCGGTCATCATCGGGCCTGAAATGTGGGAGCGGAAGGTCGCTTCACCGCCGACGCTCGCCGCACCAAAACCGGCGCCGTGGAACGCATCCCAGAACGACACGGTCTTGAAGCGGCCGGTCGCGGCGCGTGCGATCTTCAGCGCCACTTCGATGGCATCCGAGCCGCCTGTCGTGAACAGCACCTTGCCGAGATCGCCGGGCGCCAGCGCCGCCAGTTTCTCGGCAAGTTCGACAGCGGGCTCGCAGGTGAAGCGGCGCGGCGCGAAACAGAGTTCATCGAGCTGCTTCTTGATCGCTGCCACCAGCCTGGGATGGGCGTAACCGAGGTGATGCACGCTGTTGCCGTGGAAATCCATGAAACGACGGCCGGCGGTGTCCTCGATCCAGATGCCTTCCGCCTTGGCGATCGTCGACAGACAGGGGCTGGAGAGGCTCTGATGCATGAAGGCGGCCGCGTCGCGATCGAGCAGACCGCGGATGCGGGGATCATCCTGGCCGGCGTCCCAGCGGCCGCGTGCCGCCGTCGTGTTGGAATCGCCCTCGGTATGCACAAGCTCTGATATTGCGGCCATCATCGTCTCCGAAACGCGAATGAGGGAGCGTGGAACGCCCCCTCGACTAATCTGCCAGTCGACGCTGTCCGGTCACGACCAAGGCAGCGAGAATGTCTTCACATTGGTGTAGCTCTTCATCGCTTCGATGACGCCTTCCTTATAGCCATTGCCCGAATCCTTGATGCCGCCGAAGGGCGACATCTCGATGCGATAGCCTGGCACTTCCCAGATGTTGACCGTGCCGACCTGCAGGCCCGCAATGTATTTCTGCATGCGCGGAAAGGAGTTGGTGCAGACACCCGACGACAGGCCGAAGGCGGTCGAATTGGAGAGTGCGATCAGCGCCTCGTCATCGTCCGGCGCGCGCACGATCGGGATGATCGGCCCGAATGTCTCTTCCATCACCAGTTCTGATGTGTGCGGCACGCGATCGACGACGATCGGCGGCAGCAGCGCACCCTGCCGGCCGGGATTGTAGAGTATTTCGGCGCCTTGCTCCGCGGCCATGTGGACGCGGGTTTCGAACAGTGCCGCGGCCTTCTCGTGCACGACGGTGCCGAGATCGGTCGAGCGATCCATCGGGTCGCCGAAGCGGATTTTTTTCGCCCGCTCCAGCACCAGCGGGGCGAAACGGTCGGCGACGCTTTCCTGGACAAGGATGCGCTTGACCGCAGTGCAGCGCTGGCCGGAGTTTTTCGTCGCTCCGGCCACCGCCAGGTCCGCCGCCTTCGCCAGATCATCGTCCGACAAATCGTTGAGGATGATCAGCGGATCGTTGCCGCCGAGTTCCAGCACCTGGCGCTTGTAGCCGGCGGTGCGGGCGATCATCTTGCCGACCGGCACGCCGCCGGTGAAGGTGATCAGGTCGATGTTCTCGTTGGTGATCATCTCGCTGCCGATATCGGCCGGCCAGCCGGTCACCACCGACAGCATTTCCGGCGGCAAGCCGGCCTCATAGAGAATGTCGGCCAGAAGCAGCGCCGTCATCGGCGTCAGTTCGGTCGGCTTCACCACCACGCAATTGTTGGTGGCGATCGCCGGCGCCACCTTGTGCGAGACCATGTTGAGCGGATGGTTGAACGGCGTAATCGCCGAGATCGCCTTCAGCGGCTCGCGGGTGGTGAAGATCTTGCGCGCCTTGCCATGCGGGGTGAGATCGCAGGAAAAGATCTGGCCGTCATCCTGGATGCACATCTGCGCCGACAGCGTGAACACGTCATAGGCGCGGCCAACCTCATAGAGCGAGTCGGACTTGGAGATGCCGAGTTCGAGCGTGATGAGATCGGAGATCTCTTCGCGGCGCGACGCCAGCGCTTCAGCGGTGCGAAACAGGATCTGCTGGCGCTCGTAGCGTGTCAGTTTCGACTTGTAGCCGGCGGCGATTTCGAATGCCCGTCGCGCATGCTCGGCGCGGCCGGCCGGCACGGTGCCAATGACGGTGTCATTCCAGGGGTAACGCACCTCGACGATATCATCGGCATCGACCTTCTTGCCGGCGATACGCATCGGCTCGTGGCGAACTTTGATGGCAGGGTCAAGCTTGGTCATGTGAGTCTTCCCGGTGCTCAGTGAGCAACATTGATTTTTGTCGGCTAGGCCATCGCGTCTCATCAATAGCTTCCCCCACTCCGTCGCCGCTTCGCGGCGCCACCACCCTCCGGAGGAGAGGAAGGGAGCCAAGGCTGGCAAGCTCAGCGCCTTTCCTCTCCCCGTCGATCGGGGGAGAGGTGGCCCGAAGGGTCGGAGTGGGGGTCGACTAGCGCAATCACCTACTGGCCACCCAACTCAACCCTCACGCCAGCGCCGCCGCCATCGTCGCGTAGTAGAAAGCGTCGAAATTGCGCAGCGTCGGCTCGTTCGGCAGGTCGGGCAGTACGCGGTTGACGATGAACGGCACCTCCTGCTCGGTCAGCCCGCCATGCGAGCGAAGCGGCTCGTTGAGGGCCGCCAGATCGTGGCGATGCTCCGACGTGCCAATCGTCTTGTTCTCGGTCGAGATCAGCACGATGTCGCCGATCCTATCGGCAGGAAGCTCGAAGCGCTCGCAGGCGGTCGGGCTGTCGACGACCAGCATGATGCCGTCTGTCTTGGCGAGCCGCGCCATGATGCCGGCCTGGTCGGCGCCATCGGGCAGATAGGCGGTGGCGAAGGAACCGAGCGCGCCGTGGTGGACGACATAGGGGTCGGTGATCGGCAGGATGACACGGGCAGCGTCCTTGCCAAGCCACTCGTCGAGCAGGTCCTGGACATAGACCACATCGGGCGAACCGTCCGCCTTGTGCTTGGGCTTCATGCCATGGTCGGCGGTGACGACGATCGCCGCGCCCAGCGTATCGAGCTCGGCCAGGTACTTGTCGAACATCTCGTAGAAGGCGTTGGCCTGGGGCACGCCGGGCGCATATTTGTGCTGCACATAGTCGGTGGTGGTCAGGTACATGATATCAGGACGGAATTCCCTGAGCAGCTGGACGCCGGCGGCAAAGACGAATTCCGACAGTTCAGCCGAATAGACTTCAGGCACCGGCAGTCCGAAGTGCTTGGAGGCATTGTCGATGCCGTGCTCGGCCTTGGTGGTGGTGTCGGACTTTTCCGCCGAGAAGCACAGTGCGCGGCCCTCATCGAAAGCCAGTCCCTTGCCCAGCAACGCGCGCAGCTTGTCCTTGGCGGTGACCACGGCAACCCTGGCCCCGGCATCGTAGAAAGCCTGGAAAATGGTCGGCGCGCGCAGGAAGCGCGGGTCGTTCATCATCACTTCCTTGCCGGTCTCGCGCTCGTAGAGATAGTTGCCGCAAATGCCATGCACCGACGGCGGGCGACCTGTGGCGATCGACAGATTGTTGGGGTTGGTGAAGCTTGGAATGACCGAGTGCGCGAAGCGCACCGTGCCCTTCTGCTTGATCCTGACCAAAGCCGGCATCAGCCCGGCCTTGATCGCCTCGTCGAGATAGGCCGGCTCGCAGCCGTCAAGACAGATGGCGATCGCCGGCACACGTGGCCAGGCGTAGGTGCGACCGTTGACGGCGACGTTGATGGGAGACATCTGGTTCATCGAAAATCCTCGAAATCGGCCGCGTCAGGCGGCGAGTTTGGCGCGCTCGGCGATTGCCGCGGCGGGTGGGGCGGCGGTGTCGACGCCCATTTCCTTCAGAGACTGTGCCGCCGCCTCGACGACGCGGCGCATCACATGTTCGTCCATCTGGCCGATGCAGCCGACGCGGAAGGAATCCACGACCGTCAGCTTGCCCGGATAGATGATGAAGCCCTTGTCCTTCATCAGTTCGTAGAAACGATCGAAGGCGAAGTTGGCGTGGGCCGGATTGAAGAAGGTGACGATGATCGGCGACAGCCAACGGTCTTTCAGCAGAGTCTCGAAGCCAAGTTCGCGCATGCCGGCGACCATGACATCACGGTTCCTGGTGTAGCGGGCGCCACGGCCGGCGACGCCGCCTTCGGCCTCGTGCTGGCGCAGCGCTTCGAGGAAAGCGGCCACGACATGGGTCGGCGGGGTGTAGCGCCATTGGCCTGTCTTGTTCATATGCGCCCACTGCGCATGGACATCGAGCGACAGCGAATGGCTGCGGCCCTTGGCTGCTTCAAGTTCGCTCTTGCGGGCGATGATGAAGCCGAAGCCCGGCACACCTTCGATGCACTTGTTGGCGGAGGAAACCATCGCCTCGTAGCGGATCTCGTTGACGTCGAGCGCAACGGCGCCGAAGGCGCTCATGGAATCGACCAGCAACTTGCGGCCCTTTGCATGGACCGCCTCGGCAATCTCGGCGACCGGGTTGAGGATGCCCGAGCTGGTCTCGCAATGGATGGCAATGACATGGGTGATGGCGGGGTCCGCATCGAGAGCGGCCGCCACCTCGTCGCCGCGTGGCGGCAGGTAGTCGCCCTTGTCGATCAGCGTATAGGCGCGGCCGAGATATTGCATGGTCTGCGCGGCGCGTAGGCCGTAGGCACCATTGGCCAGGACCAGAACCTTGCCGTCCCTGGGCACGAACGAGCCGAGCATCGCCTCCACGCAGAAGGAGCCGCTGCCCTGCATCGGCACGCAATCGAACTCGTCGTTCGCGTCACCGGTCAGTGCCAGCAGGCGGCGGCGCAAGTCTGATGTCATGGCACGGAAGTCGCCGTCCCAGGATCCCCAGTCGCGCAGCATGGCCTGCTTGACCGAATAGGCCGTGGTGAGCGGCCCCGGGGTCAACAGATACGGCTCGCCCAGCGCCGGCCTGGCCAGCGGCTCCGCGGCAAATTTCGTCTCGGCGAGCATGGTGTCCTCCGACAGATCGCTGCTTTTTGATGTGGCCTCATTCTTGGCCCGAACGACATATTTGTAAAATCGTTATTTTGTATCGAAGTATCGATTTAGGCGATGAGCTTCTTTGCCGATTTCATGGAGCAATTCAGCCTTGCCACGCCACGGCGGACGCCATCTCGCCTGTCGCCTCACTGCCCCTTGCCAGCCGGCTCTCGAGCAGATCGCCGCTCTGCGTCAACAGGGGGTAGGCGACCGAAGCCATCAGCGAGTTGATTTCCTTCAGTGCCCTGACCGCCTCCAGATGGATGTCGCTGGTGTCGATGCTTTGCGGCATTCCCGACTGCAGGCGCTTGAGATGACGGTCATGGCTCATGCGTTCCAGCTTGCGCATCCTCTCCTTCTCGACGACGAGTTGCCGCGCCGAATCGAGATCGCTCGATACCAGCACGTTGAGCGCAAGCTGCATGTTGGCCATGACACGGTTATGAAGCCCGGCCAGTTCGCTCCAGCCATCGCGCGAAAAGCGCAGGTTCTTGTCACGCAATTCCTGGGTGAGCACGAGCAGGTTCTTGGCGACGATGTCGCCGGCGCGTTCGAGATTGATAGCGAAGTCGGTGAGTTCGATGCCGCGCTGGGCCTCGGCCGCGGTCATGCTGCCGCGATTGACCTCGGCAATGTAGAGCTTGATCTCGGTGTGGGCGCGGTTGACCTCGTCATCGAGCTTCTGCACCTGTCGGATCTGCTCGGCAGCGCCGGCATCGAAGAAATCCATCACCGGACGCAGCATCACCTCCACGACCTCGCCCATGCGCAGCAACTCGCGCGTCGCACTGGCCAAAGCAAGGCCCGGTGTGCGCATGACGCTGCGGTCGAGCGCGCTGGCACGACGCGACATGAGGTCCGTGTCCTCGCCTGCCTTTGCCGGCGGCTTGTCGGCGATCAGCAAGGTGACCAGCCGCTCCATCATGCCGGTGAAGGGCAGGCAGCAGACGACCAGTGCGAGATTGAAAGCGAGATGCAGATTGACCAGTTGCCGGCCTTCGGTTGCGCCGAACATATCCGTCGGAAACGCTACGGCCTGAAGCGCAAACAAGGCGGCGAGCGCCGCCGTGCCACGAAAGATCAGATTGCCGAGCGGGACACGACGCGCCGCGACGGCCTCGCCGCGCGTCAGCCACACCGCGATGAGCGCACCGCCGCAATTGGCGCCGAGGATGAAGAACAGACCGATCTCGACGGGCAAAACGCCTTGCGCGGCGAGTGTGACGAACAGCAGGACCGCCGCCACACTGGAATGGATCAGCCATGTGAACAGGGTCGCCGCGGCAAAGGCGGTGAAGTAGTCGGCGCGCAAATAGGAAATCACCAGCGGCAGCAATGTGCTCTGCCGCATTGGCGCGGTCGCCTCGCCGATCATATGCAGCGACAGCAGAACGAAGGCCACCCCCATCAGGATGCGCCCGCCTTGCCTGATGCCGCGCGCCTCGAACTTCAGGAACATCGCTCCGCCGACCAGGATCAACGCCGGCACCAGCCAGCTAAGGTCGAACGACAGCACCTGTACGACCAGCGCCGAACCGAGGTCGGCGCCAAGCAGGATGGGCAGCCCTGATGACACCGACACCATGCCGCTGGCGGCAAAGCCGGTCGTCAAGATGGCGACGGCGGTGGAGCTTTGCAGCAGTACCGCAAGCAGCGTGCCGACACCCGCCGACCTGATCCGGGCGCCCCGGGTTTGTCTCAACGCATCGCGCAGTACGGGGCCGCAGGCTCGCTCCACTCCGGTACGCACCATGCGCACCGCCCAGAGCAGCAGCATGACGGCACCCGCCAGATGCAGCAGGATGATGGAGAATTGCATGGCCGTGCCTCCGATGCCAACGGCCGGCAGGACGTCGACCCACACTCAGGCTGATGGCGGGCTGAACATAAGTCAAATCGTTCGTTTCTATCTTTCAGTTAGTGTGCCTTATGCTAAGCTGTCAGCGATCCCAGGGTCTCGGAGGCACAGAAGATGCGCTACGTTCAGCTGCGGGCCTTTCACCAGGTGGCCATCTCAGGTGGTTTTTCGCGCGCCGCCGAAGCGCTGTTCCTGACCCAGCCCGCCATATCGGATCAGGTGCGCAAACTGGAGGAAGAGTATGACGTTCTGCTCTTCAACCGAAACAAGAAGCAGGTCACGCTGACCCATTCGGGCCAGAAGTTGCTCGAGATAACCCACCGCATGTTCGATACCGAGCAGCAGGCGCTCGAATTGCTGACGGAGTCGCGCGCGCTGCGTTCCGGCACGCTGCGCATCGTCGCCGATGCAGCACACCATTTGCTGCACATCCTCGGCAGCTTCCGGGCTCGCTATCCCGGCGTCCAGGTTTCGGTGCGCGCCGGCAACACCGAAACGGTGATCAGCAGCCTCTACAGCTACGATGCCGATATTGGTGTCCTGGGCGAGGTGCCGACCGGGCGCGATTTCGAGGTGCTGAAACTGAATTCGACACCGATCATCGCCTTCACCTCCATCGACCATCCGCTGTCGGACAAGAAGTCGCTGACGCTGAAACAACTCGCGCAGGAACCACTTGTCATGCGCGAGCGCGGTTCGAAGACGCGCCAGAAGCTCGAGGACCTGGCCGCGGCGTCGAAGGTCGAACTCAGGCCTGTGATCGAGGCGGAGGGCCGCGAAGCCGTCCGCGAGATCGTCGCCTCGGGTGCCGGCATCGGCTTTGTCTCGGCGGCCGAGTTCGGCCAGGATTCGCGTCTGGTGGCGATCGCCATCGACGCGCCCGAAACCCTGATGGACGAAGCGCTGATCTGCCTGCGCGAGCGTAGCGGCGGCAAGCTCGTGCGTGCCTTTCTCGACATGGCGCGCTCGATGTCGGCGGACTAAGCGGCGGCCCTGATCTCCAGCGCATCCGCCTTCACCCGCTCCGACTTCGGATCGTAGGGGCTGCGCAGATGAGCCATGGCGGCATGGCGCACACCGGCAAGGTCGATTTCGAAACGGCCGTCGGTGAGGAACGCGGCATCGACGCCGGCTTCATTCTCGATCAGCCCGAGCGCCACCGAGCGGCCGAGCGTGTGGCCGTAGGCGGCTGAGCGAACCTCGCCGACCGGCTTGCCGTCGCGCAGGATCAGTTCGCCGCCCCACAACATCGGCTCGGCATCGTCGAGCGTGAACAGCACGATGCGCCTGGCCGGTGCCGCCGACGGCTTTGCCTTGACCAACGCCTCGTGGCCTATGAAGCCGCCCGGCTTGTTCATGGCGACAGCGAAGCCAAGCCCGGCCTGCCAGGGATTGATATCAGGGGTCAATTCCCTGCCCCAGGCGCGAAACCCCTTTTCGATGCGCAAGGCGTCGAGCGCGTAGTAGCCGGCATCCAGGAGGCCGAATTCACGCCCCGCTTCATGCAGCGCCTCGTAGACGCCGACGGCGAATTCGGTCGGCACGATCAGTTCCCAGCCGAGTTCTCCGACATAGGTCATGCGATTGGCATAGGCGGTGGCGTAGCCGATATCGATCTCGCGGATGGTTGCGAAGGGGAAGCCGGCGTTGGAAAAGTCCGCTGACGACAATTTGCCAAGCAGATTGCGTGAACGCGGCCCCATCACAGCCAGCACCGCATAGGACGAGGTGACGTCGGTCAGGATCGCATGGGCATCGGATGGGATATTCTTGACGATCCAGTCGGCGTCGTGGACCGCCTGCGCCGAGCCGGTGACGATGAGGAATTTCTCCGTGGCAAGCCGCATCACGGTAAGATCGCTTTCATAGCCGCCGCGCGCGTTGAGCACGGCCGTGTAGACGGAGGTTCCCACCGGCACATCGACATCTGCGGCGCAGATCCGGTTCAACACCGCACAGGCATCGCGGCCCTGGACGAGCAGCTTGGCAAAGGAGGTCTGGTCGAAGATGGCGACCGCTTCACGCGTCGCCTTCATCTCGCGCTTGACTGCCTCGTGCCAGTTCTGGCGGCCAAAGGCGTAGTCGTTCTCGGCCTTCTCTCCCGGGGCGGCGAACCAGTTGGCACGCTCCCATCCCATCTTGGAGCCGAAGCAGGCACCCTTGACGGCGAGCCGGTCGTAGAGTGGTGAGCGGCGGAACGGCCGTGCGGTATCCAGTTCGCGGTTCGGCCACGGCATGGCGTAGTGCAGGCCGAGCGTCTCCTTGACCCGGTCATGCAGCCAACGCGGATTGTTGTTGAAGGAGGCGAAGCGCCTGATATCGACCGGCCACAAATCCATGGTCGGCGCGCTGTTGACGATCCATTCGGCCAGCGCCCTGCCCGCGCCGCCAGCGCTGGCGATGCCCATCGAATTGAAGCCGGCGCCGACATAGAAATTCTTCAGTTCCGGCGCCTCGCCCAGGATGAAATTGTTGTCCGGCGTGAAGCTCTCGGGGCCGTTGTAGAATTTCTTGACCTCGGCCTCAGCCAGTTGCGGTACGCGGACGAGCGCATTTTCCATCAGGATCTCGAACTGGTCCCAATCGTCGGGCAGCAGCGCGAACTCGAAGTTTTCGGGAATGCCGTTCATGCCCCACGGCTTGGCATGCGGCTCAAAGCCGCCCATGACAAGGCCACCGACCTCCTCCTTGAAGTAGATGAAGCCGTCGGGATCGCGCATGACTGGCAGGTCCGGATGCACACCCTCGATCCTGCCGGTGACGATGTACATGTGCTCGGCCGAGTGCAGCGGCACCGAGACACCGCACATCAACCCGACCTTGCGGGCCCATTGGCCGGCGCAGTTGACGACGATCTCGGCGGCGATGTCGCCGCGATCCGTTTCGACGCCGCAGGCAACGCCGTTCTTCACGCTGATGCCGGTGACCTTGACCCGCTCGAATATTCTGGCGCCGCGGTTGCGCGCGCCCTTGGCCAGCGATTGCGTCAGATCCGTTGGATTGGCCTTGCCGTCGCCCGGCAACCAGACGGCGCCGACCAGATCGTCCGTCGCCATCACCGGCCATAGATCTCCGGCTTCCCTGGGCGAGATGACATCGATCTCCACCCCTTGAGCACGGGCCGAAGCGGCCGTGCGCTTCAGCACTGTCATCCGGTCGGCGGTACGCGCAACCGACAGCGAGCCACAATTCTTCCAGCCTGTGGCAAGACCGGTCTCGGCCTCCAGTTCGCTGTAGAGCAGCGTGGAATAGCGGATCAGGCTGGTCATGTTGGAGTGGCTGCGCAACTGCCCGACCAGGCCGGCGGCATGCCAGGTGGTGCCGCCGCTGAGTTGGCCCTGCTCGAGCAGGACGACATCGGTCCAACCAAGCTTGGTCAGATGATAGGCGACCGAACAGCCGATGATGCCGCCGCCGACAATGACGACACGTGCCTGGGTTGGAAATTCATGTGCCATGAGCGTTCCGCCATGTGAGGGATGGCCGGCACATTAGCACAGGAAAGTCAAATATCAACTCAAAAAGTCACAAAATATCACATCAACATCGCCACGATGAGTCCGAGCCCCTTTTGCGAAAGCGCTTCGACAAGCGCAGGTTCGGGACTGGCGTCGACGATCACTCCGGCAGCGCGGTCGAAGTTTGGAATCCTGAGCGGCGTCAGCTTGCCGAACTTGCTGCTGTCGAGCACGAAATAGGCCCTGCCGGCGAGCGCGATCATACGGCCACGCTGCTCGGCCCCGGCGCGAGTGAAGTCGGTGACCTCTCCGTCCGGCGACAGGGCACCGCCGCCCAGAAAGGCGATGTCGACGCGAAAGCGCGCCATGGCATCGAGCGTGTCGATGCCGGAAGCCGCTTCCTCGCCCGGATCGATCTCGCCACCCAGCATGTGGACGCGCATGCCGGGGACATGGCACAGATGCAGCGCGATCTTCAGGCTGGCGGTGCAAATTGTGAGGTCGCGCAAGCCAGCCATGGCCTGCGCGACAGCAAAAGTGGTGGTGCCGGAATCGAGGAAGACAACCATTCCGTCCTTGATCAGGCCGGCGGCCGCCTTGCCGATCGCCGCCTTGCCTGGGGTATTTTCCTGGCTGCGCAGGCTCATCGCCGGTTCACTCGGCTCGAAGCGGGCGGCACCGCCATGCACGATGCCGAGCCTGCCCTGGTCCGCAAGCAGCTTCAGGTCACGGCGGATGGTTTCGCGCGAGACATCGAAGAACTCGGCCAGTTCGGCGACGCTGACGGAACCCTGGGCGCCCAGCCGCCTGAGGATCTCGTCGTGGCGGCGCGGGGCAAGGGCGCGCGCCGGCAAGTGACTGACGGGAGACATGGCGATCCTCGCGGAGGGCATTGATGTTGCAGTATGTGGCAGTGAACGGATATTGACGCAACTGCACTTGGCGTACCGGTTTTGATCAGCCCTCGGTACTGCCTGCCGAGGCTCGTATTTTTCGCGACAGACCGCCGCCCTCTATCGCTTTGACGAGTGTCTCGCTTCCTTCGCGCAGATGTCGCCGCAGAATGCTTACGGCCACCTTGCCGTCATGCCGGCGGCAGGCGGCCAACAGGTCGCGATGCTCGCTCTGCGAGCGCGTACGATAGTCGAGGTTCGACAAGAGGATGCGGACATAGCGATCGGCGGCGTTGTGATGCGCCTCGATCAGGCCAAGCAGGCGCTGGTTGCCGCAGGCATTGTAGAGCGACAGATGAAAGGTGCGGTTCAACGCGCCCCAGCGGCCGACATTGCGCTCCGCATCGATCTGGTCGAGCGCCTGTTCGGCCTCATCGAGCTTGCTGTCCGACAAAGCCGGCACGGACAGCCGCAGCGCTTCGCACTCCAGCAATTCGCGCACGGCGTAGATCTCGCTTATTTCGGCGCCGTCCATCCGGGCGACATGCGCGCCCTTGGTCGGGTGAATGGAAACAATACCCTCCGCCTCCAATTGGCGAAGGGCGTCTCGAATCGGCATGCGGCTGAAGCCGAACTGCTCGGCCAAGTCGTCCTGGCGCAGCGCGGTTCCCGCCTTCAGCGTCCCGCTGGCTATGGCCTCGCGCAGGACATTGGCAACCTGCTCCGCCACGGTCTGCGGCCTCTCAATCAGGCCTTCGGAAAATCCGCGCAATCGATGCTCCCACCTCGGATGGCATCAGCCTAGTGGAAAAGCATCGAGGATATAAGTATCCTCGTGTACAGGATTGGGCTTGGCCGGGAACCGCTTTGATCAATCGACCCGCACGGCAACCACCGCCACGCAGTCGCCGGCCTTGACCAGGCCTGGAAAATGCCGCGCCGCCAGCATGCCCGACATTTTTGCCCGGATTTCCTGCGGGGCGACGCCGGTGCGGCCAACGGAATGGATGCGCGCCAGCATCGAGCCTTCCTGGACGGACTCGCCGAGATCGACCATGGTCTCGATCATGCCGTCGTCCTCGGCGAAGGAGAAGCAATCGCCGGACGGCATGTCCAGCCACTGAGTTCTGTCCCTCTCGGCCGCACCAGCAACAATGCCGGCATGGCGCAGCACATTGAGAATGCCGCGCCGCGCGATCCGCACCGTTTGCGCGCGTGAGGTGCCGCCGCCGCCAAGCTCGGTGCTGACGAAGACCTTGCCCATTTCCTCCGCCGCCGTGTCGTACATGCCGACGGAATCGATCTCGATCATGCGCATCGAGAACGGAGCAGAGAATGCCGCCACCGCATCGAAGGCTTTCTGCTCGAGTGCCTTGTCGGACAAAGTGTGCGCGGCGCAGAACGGGACGAAGTCCAGCGTCTTTCCACCAGAGTGAAAATCGAACACGATGTCGGCGCGCGGCAGCAACTCGCGCTGGAAATAGTCGGCGATCTTCTCGGTCACCGTACCATCCGGCCGGCCGGGAAAGCTGCGGTTCATGTTGCCCTTGTCGATCGGCGATGTCCGCGTGCCGGCTCTGAAAGCCGGATAGTTCATTGCCGGCACGATGATCACCGTGCCGCTGACTTGCGCGGGATCGAGCGTACGGGCGAGATCGTAGAGCGCCAGCGGCCCTTCATACTCGTCGCCATGGTTGCCGCCGGAAAGCAACGCCGCCGGTCCCTTGCCGTTGCGGATGACGCAGATCGGGATCATCACCGAACCCCAGGCAGAGTCGTCTCGGCTATAGGGCAGGCGCAGGAAACCATGCTGGACACCATCGCGGTCGAAATCGACGGTCGGTGCGATCGGCGACGGGCGAAGGCTGGACAGCGGGCTCAATTCTTCACCACCAGTTTGCGCGGCACATTGGCCAAGCACTCTACCCCGGTTTCGGTGATCAAGATGGATTCGGTGATTTCAAGCCCCATCGTCTCCAGCCACAAGCCGGTCATGAAGTGGAAGGTCATGCCGGGCTTGAGTTCGGTGCGATCGCCGGGGCGCAGGCTCATTGTGCGCTCGCCCCAATCCGGCGGATAGGACAGGCCGATCGAGTAGCCGGTGCGGTTGTCCTTGACGATGCCGTATTTTTTCAGGACGGCGAAGAAGGCGTTGGCAATGTCCTCGCAGGCATTGCCGGGCTTTGCGGCCGCAAGCCCCGCCTCCATGCCTTCCAGGGTCGCCTTCTCGGCATCGAGAAATTCCCGGGTCGGCTTGCCGAGGAACACGGTGCGCGACAGCGGGCAATGGTAGCGGTTGTAGCAGCCGGCGATCTCGAAGAAGGTACCCTCCCCCCGCTTCATCGGCTGGTCGTCCCAGGTCAGGTGCGGCGCCGAAGCGTCCACGCCCGACGGCAGTAGCGGGACGATCGCCGGATAGTCGCCACCGATACCGTCAACGCCGCGCGTGCCGGCGTCATAGATTTCGGCGACGAGATCGCATTTGCGCATGCCGACTTCAATCTTGTCGACAATGCGCTGATGCATGGCTTCGACGATGCGGGCGGCCTTGCGCATATAGTCGATCTCGGTCGGGCTCTTCACCGCGCGCTGCCAGTTGACCAGGGCGGTGGCATCGACGAAGCGGGCATTGGGCAGATGCTTCTGCAGCGACGCGAACGCAGCGGCCGAGAACCAGTAATTGTCCATCTCGACGCCGATGGTGAGCTTGCCCCAACCGCGATCGATCACCACGCTTGACAGGAAGTCCATCGGGTGGCGCTCCGTCGACTGCACGTAGTGATCGGCGTAGCCGATGATGTTGTCATGCGCGAGATAGGCGGTGCGTTTGGCGCCATTGGCGTCCTGACCTCGGCCATACCACACCGGCTCGCCCGAAGGCGGCACGATGACCGCCTGATGTACATAGAACGACCAGCCGTCATAGCCGGTCAGCCAGGCCATGTTGGAGGGGTCGCTGATAACAAGGAGATCGACGCCCTTGACCTCCATGGCTTTCCGCGTTTTCGCGAGGCGATCGGCAAATTCGCCGCGCGAGAATTTCAGGTTTGGTTGCATTGTTCTTGGTCCTCGTTTGTGGGAGCTTGAGCACGATCCTTTCGGAAAACGGGTTTCCACTTTTCCGGATCGTGCTCCTGCGACCAGCGTCAGCTTTCAAAAATGGTTCCGGAGTTGGTCGCCCGCGCGCGGTCGCGGGCGAGCGTGGCGATCGCGGTGTCCTGGACGCCAGTGCCGGTCAGGTCGGCGATGGTGATGTCGCTGGCCGAGCGCCGGCCATGTTTGACGCCGGCGATGACCTGGCCGAGTTCAATGACTTCAGCATCAGCCGGCATCACTCCCGCCGCGATCGCATGGTGGAGTTCGCCCAGCCGCCGTGTCTGGCGGGCGCTATCAGCGACATAGAGATCGGCCATGCGCAGGATCGCCGGCGCGATCTCGTTCTTGTGCTCGGCATCCGAACCCATGGCGGTGATGTGCTGGCCGGCGGACACGAAGCCGGGCTTGATCAGCGGCTTGGTCGACGGCGTGGTGGTAACGATGATGTCGGCGCCGGCAACGGCGCTTGCCGCGTCGGGCTCGGCGCGCACGACAATGCCCAGTCTTTCGTGCAAGCGGGCAGCGGCGGCTTCGGCCTTGGCGGCGTCGCGCGCCCAGATGCGGGCCTCCTTGATCGGCCTGACAAGGCGCAATGCTTCCAATTGCAGACCTGCCTGCAAACCGGCGCCGAAGATCGCCGCCACGGTGGAGTCCTCGCGCGACAGATGTTTGGCCGCGACCGCACCGGCGGCGGCGGTGCGGACATCGGTCAGGTAGCCGTTGTCGAGCAGCAGCGCCTCGACCACACCGGTCTTTGCCGACAGCAGCACCATCATGCCGCCGCCGCTCGGCAGGCCGAGTTTTGGATTGTCGAAGAAGCCGGAGCTGATCTTGACGGCAAAGCCGTCGATACCGGGTACGTAAGCGGACTTCACGTCGACTTCGCCGCGATGCTCGGGGATGTCGAGCCGCAGTATCGGCGGCATCGCCACCGGCAAGGTGGCGAGCGCGCGAAAAGCGTTCTCGACACAAGCGACGGCGTCGAGATCGAGCGTCACGATCTTGCGCAATTCAGCTTCAGTTAGGATTGTCATCCGGCTCATGCGGCACGCTCCGCGATCGCCTCACCGCAGATGATCTTGCGGTGCGCGTTCATGTCGATGTTGCGGCCGGAGAGCAGCACCACCACCGGTCCTTCCGTCTTGACCTTGCCGGCGAGCAGCGCGGCGATGCCGACCACGCCGGCGCCCTCGACGATCTCGCGCTCCCGCGCATAGGCGTGGCGTATGCCGGCGGCGATCTCGTCCTCGCTAAGCAGGATGACGTCGTCGAGCAGGTCGCGGCACATGGTGAAAGTCAGCCTGTTGTCGAGGCCGATGCCGCCGCCGAGCGAATCCGCCAGCGTCGGCAATTCCTCCACCAGGACAGGCCGGCCGGCATCAAGGCTCGCTTTCATCGCGGCACCCCGCGCCATCGACACGCCGATGATTTTTGTTCCGGGGCTGACACCCTTGACGGCGGCAGCAACACCGGAAGCCAATCCGCCGCCGGAAAGTTGCACCAGTACGAGACCGGCATCAGGAACCTGCTCGATCATCTCCAGCCCGAGCGTGCCTTGCCCGGCGATGATGGCGGGATGATCGAAGGGCGGCAGCATCACCAGTCCCTCCCCCGCCACCAGCCGCTCGACCTCCTGCTGCGCGTCGTCCTGGCTGTTGCCGACGATGCGGACCTCGGCGTCGAGCCGGCGGATTTCGTCGAGCTTGTTCCGGGGCACCAGACGCGACATGCAGATCACGGCGCGCATGCCTTCGAGTTTCGCCGCATGCGCCAGTGCCCGGCCGTGATTACCGGTCGAGGCGGCAACGACACCGCGCGTCTTCTCTTCCGCGCTGAGCGAAGCGACGGCATTCGAGGCGCCGCGCAGCTTGAAGCTGCCGGTGGTCTGCCGGTGCTCGAGCTTGAGGTAAACCGGCACGCCAAAGCGTTGCGAAAGGCTTGGGGACGTCGCAGTTGGCGTCCGCTCGACCTTGTTGTGAATTCGCTCGCGCGCGGCATGGATATCGCTGAGGGTCACTGTCGCCATAGTCGTCAGCCGCGCGGCAAAGGCAGTGTCATCAGACGGCCGAATTCAGGGTGGGCTGTGTCGTCGCCACACAGCCGCAAACAATTCCAGGCACTGGCCTGGTTGCTGGTGACTACCGGGCGACCGATCGCCTTTTCCATCCCTGTGACCGCAAGCGCGCCGCGCAGGGCCGTGCAGGATACGAACAGGGCGTCGGCCTGTGGGTGAGTCACTTGCCGCGTAAGATCGACAAGCGCCGCCGGCGGAATCCGCGCCATCTCGCGATCGTCCTCGAAGCCGAGACAGGTGAAGCTGGCGATCTCGAAGCCACGCGCAGCGAAATACGTCGCCATCGGCCTGGAGGTTTCGACCGTGTAGGGCGTCAGGATGCTGATGCGACGCACGCCGAAGGCGTTCAGCCCGCGCACGCCTGCCATCGGCGGCGTAACCACGGGAATGCCTGACTTGGCGGACTGAATCGCCGCCTCGATCTCGGCATCGCCGATCACCACCGAGGCCGAGGTGCAGGAATAGCAGATGGCGTCGAGCTTCTCGCCGGGCAGGATCAATGCCGCGCCTGCCGTCAGCGCCGGCTGCATCTTGCGCAGGTTTTCCGGCGTCGTCGGATTGGCATAGGGGATGCGCGCGACATAGACGCCGATCCGATCGCTTGCCATCATGCGGCGAAAGTCCGGTTCGCTGGTGTGATCCGTGGCCAGGATGATCAGGCCGATACGCTTGTCGAGCGGACGATCGTCGAGCGATGGCCGCTTCGGATGGACTGTGATTTCGGGCAAGGGTTTCATCGGTTACCTCTCGATCTTGCCGTAACGACGCTCCAGCCAGCGCAGCAGCACGACCGAACAAAGACTGATGGCGAGGAAGAAGGCGCCGACCAGCGTGATCGGCTCCAGATAACGATAGTAGGTGTTGGCGACGCTTTTCGCCTGGTTCATCAATTCCAATACGGTGATCGCCGAAAGCAGCGGCGTCTCCTTGAACATGGCGATGAAATAGTTGGCCAGCGCCGGGATCATCGGTGGGATGGCCTGCGGGATGATGATGTGCGTCCAGGTCTGCCGGGCGTTGAGGTTGCAGGCCTTGGCGGCCTCCCACTGGCCGCGCGGCACATTGTCGATGCCGGCGCGGTAGACCTCCGCCGTGTACGTGCCGTAATGCAGCCCAAGCCCGATGACGCCGGCAACGAGCGGCGGCAGAAGAATGCCGATGTCGGGCAGCACGTAGAAGATGAAATAGAGCTGCACCAGGAGCGGTGTGCCGCGGATGAATTCGGCCGCCCAGCCGACGCTACGCGACAGCACCTTGTTGGGCGACCGGCGCGCCAGCGCAATGCCCAGCCCCACGATCGCCGCCAGCACCGAGCCGAGCAGCGTCGCCAGTATGGTGATCTTCACCCCCTGGATCAGCGTCGGCAGGATCTGCCGGACAAAATCCCAATCCCAATCCATCAGCGAACCTTTGCCATCAGCGCGCCACGACCATCAGACACGCACTCCGTCGAGGCCGCGCGCCATGCGGCGCTCCAGCGAGCGCACGCCCCATGAGATGAGCAGCGCCAGGATGAAATAGATGACCAGGATGGTGGCGAACGGCACCATGGTATTGCCGGTCTGTGCACGCACCACCTGCGCCTGGAAGGTGAGATCCGCGAGCGAGATCAGCGAGACCACCGAAGTCGCCTTGAGCAATTCGATGGCGTTGTTGCCGAAGGTCGGCAGCATCACAAGAAACGCCTGCGGCAGGATGACGTGGCGCAGGCCTTGCCAACGGCCGAGATTGAGCGCGATGCAGGCTTCATGCTGTTCGCGGCCGATCGATTGCACGGCACCGCGCACCACTTCGGCGGCATAGGCGCCGACATTCAAGCCGAGTGCCAGCACGCCGGCTTGCAGCGGGGTCAGTTCGAAACCCACCAAGGGCAACACGAAATAGGCGAAGAACAGCTGCACGAAGATCGACGTGCCGCGGAAGAACTCGATGTAGGCGGTGGCGAGCGCGCGCAGCACGAGGAAGCGCGACAGCCGTCCCATGCCGGCAAGAAAGGCCATGATCAGCGCAAGCAACGATCCCATCAGCGTCAACTCGATGGTGACAAGTGCTCCCTGCAATATCAGGCCGAAATAGCCGGACCACTGGGTCATGTAGGTTCCAACGTTTGATCTTGGTCCCTTCTCCCCGTTCACGGGGAGAGATGCCGGCAGGCAGTTGAGGGGCGGCGTTGGCTTCTCCAAACTTGGCGCTGCCCCTCATCCGCCCCTTCGGGGCACCTTGTCCCCGTGAACGGGGAGAAGGCAAAAATCATTTCGCCGCGCAAAGCTTGTCGCGCGTCGTCGACATCGCGGCGGCGGCCGAGAAGCCGTAAGGCTCGATGATCTTGGCGAACTCGCCCGACTTCTTCATCTTGGCGAGTTCGACGTCGAAGGCATCGCGCAGCGCCTCGTCGCCTTTCTTGAAGGCGGCGCCGTCGCAATACACCGGCGCGCCCTGCACCGGCGCGATGACCTCCAGGTTCGGATCATTGGCCTTTTTCATCAGATCGTTGATCGACAGGACCGGCAGCGAATACGCGTCGATGCGGCCGTCCTGTACCATCTTCAGGCCGCTCTGGCCGTCCGGCACGACGATGACACGTTCGCGCGGCACGCCGGCGTTGAGCGCCAGTTTCTCCTCGGTGCCGCCGCCGGGCGCGCCAATGGTGGCGGACGTGTCCTTGGCGACGTCCTCGTAGCTCTTGAAGCCCTTTGGATTGCCCTTTTTCACCAGCATCGCCTCGGCATCGCACAGCACGGGTTCGGAATAGGCAACCGCGGCGCAACGCTCCGGCTTCATGAACAGGCCGGCGGTGACGACGTCGAAGCGACCGGCCTGCAGGCCGGGGATCATGGCGCCATATTCGGAAATCGAGGCAACGACATCGGCGACACCCAGCCGCTTGAATATCTCGCGCGCCACGTCGGGCGCGGCTCCCGAAACCTTGCCGTCGGCGGCGACCGCCGTATAGGGCGGTTCATTGGCGATGGCGAGGCGGGCGAAGCCCTGCGACTTGAGCTGCTCGAGCTTGCTGTCGTCGGCCGAGCCCGGAATCGAGGCGGCCAGCACCGCCGTCAGTGCAAGGCCGGCGACGCCGGCCAGAATGCCAAGTTTCTTCATTGTTCCCAACTCCTTGTTTCTTGGTTTTGTCATTTGGTTTTGATTGCGGGACGGCTACGCCTTCCCGCAGGCATGGCGGTCAGACGCGATGTCCGGCCGCGATGATCTTCTTCAGGAAGCCTTGCGTGCGCTCCTGCTTGGGATGGCGGAAAATCTCGTCGGGCTTGCCTTCCTCGACGATCTTGCCGCGATCGAAGAACAGCACCCGGTCAGCGAAGTCGTGGGCAAAGCCCATCTCATGAGTAACCAGTAGCATGGTCATGTCGGTCTCGGCGCAGAGCCGCCACAAGACGTTCAACACCTCCTCGACCAGCTCCGGATCGAGCGCCGATGTCACCTCGTCGAACAGCATGATCCTGGGCTGCAGTGCGAGCGCCCTGGCGATCGCCACGCGCTGTTTCTGGCCGCCCGACAGCTGCGCCGGCATCGCCTTGGCCTTGTCGGCCATGCCGACCATGTCGAGGAGTTCCATCGCCCGCTTCTCGGCGGCGGCGCGTGGCGTGCCCTTGGTCAGCATCGGCGCCAGGGTCACATTGTCGATGACGCTCTTGTGCGGAAACAGGTTGAACAGCTGGAAGACCATGCCGATCTTCTGGCGCATCCTTGCCAGATGCCGCTCGTCGGCCGGCAGCAACTGGCCGTTGCGCTCCATGTGGTAGAGATGCTCGCCCTCGATCTGGATGTGACCGCCGTCGATGCGCTCCAGCGTCATCAGGATGCGCAGGATCGTCGTCTTGCCCGAGCCGGAGGGGCCGATCAGCGCCAGCTTCTCGCGCGGCATGACCTGCATCGACAGGCCGTCCAGCACCTTGAAGGCGCCGAAGCTCTTCGAAATGGCATCGACCTTGATGATGGGTGCGGACAAATGAATTTCCCCGTGCTGGAGAAGCCTGTGCCCTTAACGATGCGGAACGCGCCAAATCATGTCAATTGGGAAAATAATATCATGACAATTATTCTGATTCCGCACAATTTCGAAGCATGGGCGGCCTAAATCGCCAGCAGCAGATGCTCCGGATCGCCAAGCAAGAGCTTGGTGACAACGCCGAGGCCGGCGCGCAGTTCCCCTTCGGTGGTCGAGCCCAGCGAGATACGGACAGCCGGATGCCACGGCGCATCCGAAATGCGGAAGGACGTGCCAGGCGCGATCGCCACGCCCTGGAGCCGGGCCTGGGCGACAAAGCCCTCCTCGGCGCGGTCGTCGGGCAGTTGCAACCAGACGTGCAGCCCGTCGCGCCGGGCGCGATAGTCGATCCCGGCAAGCACCTCGGCCGCGATATCCTGCCGCCGCCGCAGGGCCGTGCGCTGCCAGCGGACGAGTTCCATCGCGGTGCCGTCGGTCACCCATTTGGTGGCGATCTCGGCCACCAGCGGCGTTGCCATCCAGTTGGAGACCAGGTGCCGGTTGGCGACGGCGGCGACATAGCGGTCGGGCGCGGCGAGATAGCCGATGCGCAGGCCGGGCACGGTGATCTTGGTGAAGGAGGTGACGTAGAGCGTGCGCTCCGGGGCAAAGGCGGCGACCGGCGGCGGCCGGTCCTCGACCAGCGGCCCCAGCACATCGTTCTCGATGATGGCGATGTCGTGCTTGCGCGCGACCGCGGCGATCTCGGCGCGGCGCCCAGCATCCATCAGCGTTGCCGTAGGATTGATCACCGAAGGCTGCACAAACACGGCGCGGATGTCGGAAAGCCTGCAGGCCTCGTCCAGCGCTTCCGGGATCAGGCCATTATCGTCGATCGGCAGGCCTTCGAGGTTGAAGCCGAGATAGCGCGCCAGCGGCACCAGCGTATGATGGCCGATCGCCTCGGTGGCGACGGTCGATCCCGGCGGCGCCACACTCATCAGCGCCACTGTCATGCCGGCGGTGGCGCCGTTGGTCAGGCTGATATTCTGCGCGGAGGCATCCAGCCCGCAAAGTTTCAGCCATTCGACCGCCACCGCACGGTGGCGCGGAAACACCATGTTGGGCCGGAAGGATAGCGCCGAACTCGACGGCAGGTTTTCGGCGAGCCACCCCAATGCCTGCTTCAGCCGCTCCAGATGCATCGGCTCGCAGACCGGCTTCAGGATGGACAGGTCGATGACCTCGCCAAGACGCTCCGGCAGGTAGGGTGGCTCCGGTTCGCGGCGCTGCGTCTGGACGAAGCTGCCACGGCCGATCTCGCCCGAAATCAGGCCGCGCCGGATCAGCTCCTCATAGGCGCGGCTGACCGTTTGCACCGACAGTTTGAGGTCATCGGCCAGCCGGCGATGCGTGGGCAGACGGGCGCCATTAGCGAGACGCCCGTCATGGATGGCGCGCGCGAACTGATCGGCCAGCGATTGATAGGCTGGCCGCCGGATGAGCGCGGGATCTGGTTGCCACAATGTCATGACTTATTAGAGATCGAAATCAGTGCAATTGACAATCGAAATAATGCGCCCTCATGGTACCGTGGACGAAAAAGTGGGCTCTGATGACCGCAGCGAAACTCGACGCTATCGACCTCAAAATCCTCGACGCCATCCAGCGCGACGGGCGCATCACCAAGCTGGCACTGGCCGAGCAG
Source organism: Mesorhizobium sp. GW821-FHT07A06 (assembly GCF_059419085.1). Lineage (NCBI taxonomy): Bacteria > Pseudomonadati > Pseudomonadota > Alphaproteobacteria > Hyphomicrobiales > Phyllobacteriaceae > Mesorhizobium > Mesorhizobium sp. GW821-FHT07A06. The sequence continues at coordinate 10,107 of NZ_JBWKRC010000017.1, read as the reverse complement.
GTAGGGCTGTCGCCGACGCCGTGCTGGATGCGGCTGCGCAAGCTGGAAAAGGCCGGTATCGTTGCGGGCTATCACGCCCGGATCGCCATGCGCGTCGTGGCGCCGGTGGCCACCGTGCTGATGGAGGTGACGCTGGCCAGCCACCGCCAGGCCGATTTCGACCGCTTCGAGCGCGTCATCCGCGACATCCCCGAGATCGTCTCCTGCTGGTCGGTGGGTGGCGGCGTCGACTATCTGCTGAAAGTGATGGCGCGCGACATCGACGCCTACCAGCGGCTGGTCGACGGGCTGCTCGAGCGCGAGATCGGAATCGATCGCTACTTCACCTACATCGTGACCAAGACGGTGAAGGAAGAGATCGCGCTTCCCATCGCCGAGTTGCTGCCGGCGTCACCGTAGTACCGGAGAGATCGTCTGCCGGGACGGTGCAATAGAGAGAATCTCTCTCCTTCCGGGTGCCCAAACAGCCTCTCTGTCTACGCATGGCGGATAGTCTTCCCGCATCAGTCCGAACCGGGAGGCCTCGACCATGTCCGCGCATTTCGCCCGCTCGCATCGCCACGAAGCGCTCGACCGCCTAGCCGACCGCCGGCTGCTGCGCGAGCTCGCCTATGTCGACGGCCACTGGACGGCGAGCGAGGCCGCCGAAAGTTTCGAGGTCACCGATCCGGCGACCGGCACCACCGTTGCCTTCGTTGCCGCGCTGGATGCACGGCAAACGACAAAAGCGATCGATGCCGCCGCACGAGCCTTTCCTGCCTGGCGGTCGCTGCTGCCGCAGGAGCGGTCAAGAATCCTGCGAAAATGGTTCGAGCTGATCATCGCAGCGAAAGATGATCTGGCTTTGCTGATGACCTTGGAACAAGGCAAGCCGCTGCAGGAATCGCTGGGCGAAATCGACTACGCCGCCTCCTTCGTCGAATGGTACGCCGAGGAAGCCAAGCGCCTCAACGCCGAGAGCGTCACCAGCCATCTGCCGAACGCGGAAATGATGGTGCGACGCGAACCGCTCGGTGTCGTCGGCGTCGTCACGCCGTGGAATTTTCCGTCGGCCATGTTGGCCCGCAAGGCGGCCGCCGCCCTTGCAGCCGGCTGCACCATCGTCGCGCATCCATCCTCGGAAACGCCGCTGTCGGCGCTGGCGCTGGCCGAACTTGGCGAGCGCGCCGGCCTGCCGGCCGGGGTCTTCAACATCGTCACCGGCAAGGCCGCGACGATCGTCGGGCGGATGTGCGAGGATCCGCGAATCCGTGCCATGAGCTTTACCGGCTCGACCGAGATCGGCAGGCTGATCGCGGCACAGAGTGCGCCGACGATGAAGCGGCTGGTGATGGAGCTTGGCGGCCACGCGCCGCTGATCGTCTTTGCCGATGCCGATCTGGACAAGGCCGTGAGCATCGCCATCGATGCCAAATTCGCCACATCGGGCCAGGATTGCCTTGCCGCCAACCGCATCTACGTCCAGCGTCCGCTCTACGATCGCTTCTGCGCCGCCTTTGCGAGACGCATCGAGGCGCTGCGGACCGGTAATGGCCTCGCCGAGAAAACCGACATCGGACCGCTGATGCATGAGCGCGCGGTCACTAAGGTCGAGGAGCAGGTCGCCGATGCGCTTGCCCATGGCGCGCGCTGTCTCACCGGCGGCAAGCGCCATCAGGCCGGGCCATTGTTCTACCAGCCGACACTGCTGGCCGACGTCACCGATGAGGCGTCGATCATGCACGAAGAGACCTTCGGGCCGGTCGCGGCGGTCGCGCCCTTCGACAGCGAGGACGAGGTCATCGGATGCGCCAACGCCACCGAATACGGCCTGGTCGCCTATGTCGTGACAGAGAACGGCGCGCGCCAGCAGCGCATGGGCCGCGCGCTCGACTACGGCATGGTCGCCGTCAACCGCGTCAAGATCACCGGCGCGCCGATCCCGTTTGGCGGCGTCAAGCAATCCGGCATCGGCCGCGAAGGTTCGCGCCATGGGCTGGAGGCTTTCACCGATCTGAAATATCTCTGTCTGGACGTAGCTTAAGATGTGTCGATATTCAGGTGATGCCGGCCTGCAAATGCCAGGCTTCTGCGCTTCCGGTGCTCACGTACTTGAGTACGCTCCGCTCCGGTTCTCGAAACCTGACATTTTCGGCTCGGCCTGACCTGAATCTCAACACATCTTAAGTCGCGTTCGCTTTCCTCAAGGAGTCAGAAAAATGCTCGACCAGTCCAACGAACTCGCCGCCTGGGATCGCGACCACTTCTTCCATCCCTCGACGCATATGGGCACGCATGCGCGGGGTGAGAGCCCGACCCGCATCATGGCCGGCGGTGAAGGCGTCACCGTGTGGGACAACAATGGCAAGAAGAGCATCGATGCCTTTGCCGGCCTCTATTGCGTCAATGTCGGCTACGGCCGCCAGAAGATCGCCGATGCGATCGCAACCCAGGCTAAGAACCTTGCCTACTATCATGCGTATGTCGGCCACGGCACCGAGGCCTCGATCACGCTTGCCAAGATGATCATCGACCGCGCGCCGAAGGGCATGTCGAGGGTCTATTTCGGCCTCTCCGGCTCGGACGCCAACGAAACCAACATCAAGCTGATCTGGTACTACAACAATGTGCTGGGCCGGCCGGAGAAGAAGAAGATCATCTCGCGCTGGCGCGGGTATCACGGCTCGGGCGTGATGACCGGATCGCTGACCGGGCTCGACCTGTTCCACAACGCCTTCGACTTGCCGCGCGCGCCGGTGCTCCACACCGAAGCGCCGTACTATTTCCGCCGCGCCGACCGCTCGATGAGCGAGGAGCAATTCTCGCAGCACTGTGCCGACAAGCTCGAGGAGATGATCCTGGCCGAGGGTCCTGAAACCTTCGCCGCCTTCATCGGCGAGCCGATCCTCGGCACGGGCGGCATCGTGCCGCCGCCGGCCGGCTACTGGGAGAAGATCCAGGCCGTGCTGAAGAAGTATGACGTGCTGCTGGTCGCCGACGAGGTGGTGACGGGTTTCGGCCGGCTGGGCACCATGTTCGGCTCCGATCACTACCGCATCAAGCCGGATCTGATCACCATCGCCAAGGGGCTGACCTCGGCCTATGCACCGCTTTCGGGCGTCATTGTCGCCGACAAGGTGTGGAAGGTGCTGGTCGAAGGTTCCGACAAGCTCGGCTCGCTCGGCCATGGCTGGACCTATTCGGCGCATCCGATCTGTGTTGCCGCGGGCGTGGCCAATCTGGAACTGATCGACGAGATGGATCTGGTGACAAATGCCCGCGAGACCGGTGCCTATTTCCGAGCCGAACTGGCAAAGGCCGTCGGTAGCCACATGAATGTCGGCGACGTGCGCGGCGACGGCATGCTGGCGGCGGTCGAGTTCGTCGCCGACAAGGACGACCGGGTGTTCTTCGATGCTTCGCAAAAGATCGGTCCGCAAGTGGCGACGGCGCTTGCCGCCAGCGGCGTCATCGGCCGCGCCATGCCGCAGGGCGACATACTCGGCTTCGCGCCGCCGCTCTGCCTGACGCGCGAAGAAGCCGACATCGTGGTGGCCAGGACCGCCGATGCGGTGAAAAGCGTGTTTGCCAATCTCTAAGATCGACCCATGAATGCCATGACAAAAAATCTCCCCGCCACCATGGCCGCCGTGCTGCTCACCGGGCACGGCGGACCGGAAAAGCTCCTCTACCGCACCGATGTGAAAGTGCCGGCACCCGCGCCTGGCGAAGCGCTGGTCAAGGTCACAGCTTGCGGCATGAACAACACCGACGTCTGGGTGCGCCAGGGCGCCTATGGCACGGAAGACGACGCTTCCGCCGTGTCGACCTGGCGGCGGCAGGGCAACACGCTTGTTTTCCCGCGCATCCAGGGCACCGACACGGTTGGCACCATCGTTGCGGTAGGCGATGGCGTTTCGCCGGACCGTATCGGCGAGCGGGTTATGGTTGATTTCTCGATCTACAATCGCGACGACGATTCGCTGGCCGACATAGATTATATGGGCCACGGCCGCGACGGCGGTTATGCCGAGTATCAAACCGTGCCGGCCGAGAACGCGCATGTCGTCGACACGGACATGACCGATGTCGAACTCGCCACCTTCTGCTGCGCCTATCTGACCGGCGAACAGATGCTGGAACGCGCGGGCCTGAAGGCCGGCGAGCGGGTGCTGGTCACCGGCGCCTCCGGCGGCGTCGGCTCGGGCATCGTGCAACTGGCACGGGCGCGCGGCGCCATTCCCTATGCCGTCGTCGGCAAGGGCAAGGAGCAGGCGGTGCTCGATATCGGCGCCGAGGCGGTCATCACCCGTGGCGTCGCCGACCTGCCGCGAGCCGTGACCGAGGCGACCGGCGGCCAGCCCATCGACGTGGTGGCCGATCTCGTCGGCGGCGCGATCTTCAACGATCTCCTGCGTATTCTCAGGCCCGAAGGCCGTTACACCACCGCCGGTGCGATCGCCGGCCCGGTCGTGCAGCTCGATCTCAGGACCATGTATCTCAAGCAGCTGCAGTTGCATGGCTCCAGCCAGGGCACGCGCGCCGATTTCCGCCGGATCGTCGGATATATCGAGGCGGGAAAAATCCGGCCGCTGGTCGGCGGCGTCTACAGGCTCTCCGATTTCCACCACGCGCAGGCGGATTTCGTTGCCAAGGATTTTGTCGGCAAGCTGGTGGTGGTACCCGATGCTGTCGCGGAGCAGCCGGTGTAGTTCCAAAAATCTCGCCCCTCCCTTGCCTGCCTTCTCGCCGCTGCCACAATGGGAATGACTTGCAGTCCAGCCAGCAAGCCGCCACAAACGGCGATGCCCATGCCGTTTGGTCCGGGCGTCTGGTCACAGGAAACAGCGAGACATGACAGCCCGAATGATAGTGCTCGACGCCAATCCGCTCGGCGTCGCGGATGTGGCTGAGATTGCCCGACGCAGAGCCCGCCTGATGCTGGGCGAAGAGGCGATGCGCCGCATCCGGGCGAGCCGCGCCCTCATCGAGCATCTCACCGGGCTTGGCAAGCCGATGTACGGCGTCACGACTGGCCTCGGCGCCTGTGTCGACACGCCGCTCGCGCAGGCCGACCTGATCGCCTTCCAGCACAGCGTGCCGCTCAGCCACAGCATGGGTATCGGGCCTGCCCTGCCGACCGAAGCGGTGCGGGCGTTGATGACCGCACGCATTTCGGGCATGGCGGCCGGCGGCACCGGCACCTCCGAACGCGTGGTCCTGGGTCTTGTCGCCGCGCTCAACGCCGGCGTCCATCCGGTGATCCCCACATGGGGATCGATCGGCGCGGCCGACCTTGCCCATCTCGGCCATATGGCAAGGTCGCTGCGCGGCGATGGCGAGGCGGAGTTCCAGGGCAGGATCATGCCCTCCGCCGAGGCGCTGGCTCTCGCCGGACTGGAACCGCTCGACCTGCGCGAAAAAGACGGCCACGCCATCATCGTTGCCAACAGCCTGTCGACCGGAACGGCGTGCCTGTGCCTCGAAGACATCGCCCATCTCATTGACTGGGCGCTGGCTGCCGTGGCGCTCAACTATGAGGCGTTTCGCTCCTCCCTCACCGCGATCGACGCGGATGCCCTTGCCGCGCGGCCGGCGTTCGGCCAGCGCGAGATCGGCGCGCGGCTGCGTAAGGAGCTCGTGGGCAGCGGCCTGTGGCAGGACAAGGCGGCGCGGCGCCTGCAGGATCCGCTCAGCTATCGCTGCGTGCCCCAGGTCTGGGGCGGCCTGCTCAATGCGTTCGAACAGGCAAGGCTGGCAACGGAGATCGAACTGACCCATTCGGGTGACAACCCCGTCATCCTGCCGCAGGACGAGCGGGTGGTTTCCAACGGCAATTTCGACCTCACGGCGATGACGCTCGCCTGGGAACAGCTCGGCCAGGCGCTCGCGCATTGCGCCGTCGGCACCGCCAACCGCTGCATGAAGCTGATGTCGCCAACCATAGCGGACCTGCCGCGCTTCCTGTCGGCGAGAGGCGGCAGCCGTCAGGGCTATGCGGAGCTGCAGAAACCATTGTCAGCGCTCGAAGCCGAAATCCGGCATCTGGCCAACCCGATGTCGCTCAGCCCGCTGGCGGTTTCGGACGGCATCGAGGACCAGTCGTCGATGGCGCCGCGCGTGGTGGCCAAGACGGCCGAGATTATCGAGCGCATGCGCTATCTCGTTGCCATGGAACTGATCTTCGCGGCGACAGGCGTGGAGTTGCGCGGCGTCGTCGACAGAATGGGCGAAGGGCCGCAGCGCACCTTCGCCGCTGTCCGCGCGCTCGTCAGCCCACTCGACGACGACCGCGAGATGAGCGCCGACATGACGCGGGTGGCACGGATGGTGGCGGGACCAAGATACTGAGCCAGCTTGTCGCCATTTTTAAACCCGGCCGGCCTGATCCTATTGGTAAGGGCCCCTGAGATTGAGCTTCTCGGCCAGGAGGCAGAAGCGGTCGATCAGCCGGACAAGTTCCTCGCCTTGTTCGCCGACAATCGCGCCGCGCTCGGCGGGCGGCGCCTCCGATAGAGCCTTCCACAAGCGGCTTTGCCGGTCACAGACGTCAGCCAGTTCGGAGCATTCGCTGGCGGCCAGTTTCAGGAGATGATCCGCCGTCACCGGTCCGATGCCGGGCGGCGTCGTCGCGCCAAGGGAAAGATACCCTTCCGGCACGGTGCCTTTCGCATTGGTCACCGATTTGCGGCGGATGACATCGAAAATCTGGTCGACGGCCTGCTTGGCGCCGGCCACGCGCGAGGGATGGTCCGTATCGGCCGCGGCGTGCGGCAGAAGTTCAAGCCTGGCCCCATGCCTTTCGACAAGGCCGAGATAGGGCAGCATCGGGCCGGAGAGACGCCCGGTCGACATATCGCTGAAGAGATCGGCATCGATGGCGGCGTGGCGCACCTGCCCTGCATCCAGCGCGTCGCCAAGCGCCGCAACGTCGACGAGTTCACCGCGGTCGTAATTGACCAGCACCGCGCCCCTGTTCATGCGTGACAGGACATCCGAACCGATGAGCCCGGCATTGGCGTAGCGGCCAGTCCGCGCGTCCTGCTTGCCCAGGCCGACATGGACACTCAGCACATCGGCGCCTTCCGCCGCATCGACAAGGTCCGCCGCATAGGCGAAACCCTCGGCCTCGATCCAGTCGCGGTGCCGTGGCCGTGCATGAATCACCACGCGCATGCCGAAGGCGCGGGCGAGCTTGGCCACCTCGCGGCCGATATTGCCATAGCCGATGATCGCGATCGTCTTGCCTTCGAGCTTCTCGGTCGGAAAATCGCGCAGTTCCCTGCCGGTATCGAAGGCGCCGCGCGCCACCCGGTCGTGCAGCAAGGCGACCGGGAGATCCGGCAGCACTTTCAGGATCGCCTTCATCACCATCTGCGCGGTGGCGCGGCTGTTGATGCCGGGCGTGTTCATCAGCACCGCGGTGCCGCCCTCGCCGCTGCCGCCGCCCCAGGAGCGAGAGCCCATATTGCCGGTGCCGGCGCCGATGCGCACGCCGGCCAACGGAAAAACGGTCTCGGCGGGCAGAAAGGTCGCCGCCGCGATGACGCCGTCATAGCGTCCGTCGCCCGCGGCTTCGATCAGTTCCTCCCGGGTGCTGAGGTCCGGCCGGTAGAAGAAATGCACCCGGCCCTGCTCGAGATCGGCTTTGTCGCCAAGCGCGGACAGGTGGAAGCGGCCGCCCTTGGCCTCGATATGGGCGCGCGCCTCGCTCGGATCAGGCTTGCCGTCGGGTCCGAGGCGCAAGCCGACCAGATCGCAGATCAGCACGGTGTAGACGGCTTGCGGATCGATCAGATCCGCGACCTGTGTGCTGGTGTTTGTGGTCACGTCGTTCCCCCATGCAAATGCGGCAAGCCCTGCTACCGGCAGCAGGGTATCCTGAATAGCCAGAACCTATCGGCCCGGAAAGGTTCCGGATCGATCGCTGGCGGCAAACCGGCGGCAAGTTGCGACACGATCGCCTTTTCAGGCACAGTGCGATGCCGCCATTGGCCCCTTGAAGGGTCAAGTCCGACACGCGTAACATCGCGCCATCAGAACTGAGTCTGCTTTATTCATCCGGGCTAATGTCCGGATTGGACTGGATATTTTCCTTTGAGCACGGATGCAGCCAGCGGCGTGGCGAAGCGCGGCAAATCGTTTGCCCATGTGGCGGAAGCCTCTTGGGGCAAGGGCCTCAGCACCTTGCTGCGGATCGTGCGCATGACGCTGCGCCACCCCTGGCAAGTCGCCATCACCCTCGCCTCGACCTTCATCGCCGCGACGCTGCAGCTTTTCATTCCGCGCTTGCTCGGACGCGCCATCGACCAGGCTCAGGGCGTGATGGCCGCGGGTGCCGGAACCGCGGCCGAGCAGGCGCTGTGGAACACGGCGCTGACGCTGCTCGTCGTCAGCATCCTGCGTGGCCTCTTCACCATGGCGCAGAACTATTATGGCGAGGCGGTCGGCCACCAGACCGGTTATGAACTGCGGCTCGCCTTCTACGAGAAGATCCAGCGCCTGAGCTTCTCCTTCCACGACCGGGTCCATACCGGCGATCTCATCACGCTCGGGCTGCTCGATCTCGACGGCGTGCGCATGTTCTTTTCCACCGGCATCCTGCGCGTGGTGCTGCTCGGCGTGCTGATCGGCGTTGGCGCCTACCTCCTGATCAGCACCGATCTCGTGCTCGGACTGTTGAGCCTCAGCTTCGTGCCGTTCGTTGCCTGGCGCTCCTCGGTCACTCAGCTCAAGCTGCGCAGCACCTGGCTGACCCTGCAGGAACGGCTGTCGGTGCTGAGCCGGGTGATGGACGAAAATCTCGGCGGCATCCGCGTCGTGCGCGCCTTCGCGGCGCAGCGCCATGAGCTGGCGAAGTTCGACCGCGCCAAGCAGGATGCTCTCGAGCTGGCCAATGAACGCGTCGACATCCGCGTCTCCAACACCAGCGCCATGAATTTCTCCTTCCTCGCCGCCATGGGGCTGGTGCTGTGGTTCGGCGGCCAGAAGGTGATCGCGGGCCAGATCAGCGTCGGCACGCTGGCCCAGTTCCTCACCTTCATGACCATCCTGCAGATGCCGGTGCGCCAGCTCGGCCTGATGGTCAATTCGTTCGCGCGCGCCTCGACCTGCGGCACGCGGCTGTTCGAACTGCTCGACACCGAGCTCGACATCAAGGACGCGCCTGACGCCAGGGAACTGGACATCACCGAGGGCGTGCTGCGTTTCGACAATGTCGGCTTCCGGTATGAGGGCGCGGGCGGCCGCCCGACCCTGTCCGGCATCTCTTTCGAGGCCAAGTCCGGCGAGACGGTCGGCATTGTCGGTCCGCCCGGCAGCGGCAAGTCGACCATCGCGCATCTGATCCCGCGCTTCTACGACGTGACCTCGGGCGCGATCACCATCGACGGCCAGGACATTCGTAAGGTCACGCTGCAATCGCTGCGCAAGGTGGTCGGCGTCGTGCAGCAGGATGCGTTCCTGTTCACCACCTCGATCGAGAACAACATCGCCTACGGCAATCCCTGGGCGCGCGAGACCCGTATCGGTCAGGCCGCCGAGTATGCCCAGCTGCACAACTACATTATCGGGCTTCCGGCCGGCTACACCACGGTCGTCGGCGAGCGCGGCGCGTCGCTTTCCGGCGGCCAGCGCCAGCGCCTGACCATCGCGCGCAGCCTGATGCTGCGGCCATCGGTCCTGGTTTTCGACGATTCCACCGCGGCCATCGATGCAGGCACCGAGCAGCGCATCCGCGCAGCGATGAAGCGCTTCGCCAGGGATCGTGTGACGCTGATCATCTCGCACCGGCTGAGCTCGCTGATGCATGCCGACCAGATCCTGTTCGTCGAAGGCGGCCGCATCGTCGAACGCGGCACGCATGAGGAATTGCTGGCGCTCGGCGGTCGCTATCGCGCGCTCTACGATCTGCAACTGCGGCCGGACGACGATCGGCTCGAGGGAGCCGCATGATGCCGACGCAGGACGAAGACGAGAAGGATGACAAAAGCGGACGGCCGACAAAGGCGGTCGTCGGCTCACACCGCGACGAGGAAGAGGTTTTCGGCAAGGCGATTATCGGTTTGACAAACCCAATCGATTATGCGATAACGAATCCAAGGAGTTATCGCCATGCCCGTCCTGTCC